>CAKPHC010000003.1 GCA_934155645.1 uncultured Bacilli bacterium
TGATATATTATCTATGCAAGGAAAAAATGTTAAATCATTTTTGTAAGGGGTCTATTTTAGGATAGAGCCCTATTTTTGTGCAAAAAATTAAAAATAAAAAACATTAAGTCAATTAGTTGAAAAAAATCAAAGCATTCCGAACTAAGCTATGGTACAAACTGCAATTAAAGCAAAAAATAATAAATAGTTTCAAAAGGTCAAAATATTATCTTAACCTTTTTTGTTAATTTACAAACATAATATAAGTTTTAGCAATATACTAAAAATGTTAGCCGCTTCCGAGGGGTGCGAGTTATAAATAATCTCGGTCGAAAATGTTTGAAAACTTTATCTTATGATAGAGTTTTCTTTTGTTTTAAGTAAAAATTACTAGAAAAAGAAAAGATAGAATTATTTTGATTAAGCAAGAATTAAGCAAGAATTAAGTAAGATATATTGATTAAAAAGTGTGCGTGTAGTATAATAATATACATGAAATAGAGGCGATTTTAATGATTAATTATGTACCACCATTTACAATTACAAACAAAATGTTAGATTATGTTTCTAACATAATGGAAAAAGTTGGTAAACTAGATAACTATACTAGTTTTAATAAAATGCCAGTATTGAGGGAAAATAATAGGATTAAATCTATTCATTCGTCCTTAGCAATTGAAGCAAACTCATTATCCTTAGAACAAGTTAAGGATGTAATTGCTGGTAGAACTGTTATAGGTCCTCAAAAGGAAATACAAGAAGTGAAAAATGCATATAATGCATATGAAATGATTAGTAACATAGATGCATATTCTATAACAGATTTAAAAAAAATCCATGGAGTAATGACGTATTTAACAGTTGATGAATCCGGAAAGTTTAGAAAGGGTAACGAAGGAGTATTTGATGAAAAAGGTAATTGTATTCATGTATGTCCACCACCTGAACAAGTTGCTGAATTAATGAAACAATTATTTGATTGGATGAAAAAAAATAAAGAAGAAATTCATCCGTTGATATTATCATCTATATTTCATTATGAATTTGTATTTATACATCCATTTTCAGATGGTAATGGTAGAACTGCAAGATTATGGCAAAATATTATTTTGTCTAAATGGAAAAAAGTATTTGAATATTTACCGCTCGAATCACAAATACATAAATTTCAAGATGATTATTATAAATCAATTAATAATTGCAATCACAGTGGAGAATCTACCGAATTTATTGAATTTATGCTTAAAATGATTGATGAAGTTTTAGATGAAACAATTAAAACAAGTTTAACTCCAATTACAGAAATAGGAATTAATATTAATAAATTACTTAGTGTTATGGAATACAATGTTCCAATGACTGCTAATGAAATTATGGATAAATTGGGTATTAAATCAAAAGAAACATTAAGGTCAACGTATCTTGATCCAGCAATAAAAGAGGGAGTTGTAACATTAACAATACCCGATAAACCAACTAGTAAAAATCAAATGTATTATAAAGTTTAAAGAAGTAGAAATACTTCTTTTTATGTGCAAAATTTACACGTTTATTATTTTGACTTTTTTATGGTAAAATATAATTGTAATTTTAAGAAAGGAGTGTGATTTATATGAAAAGAATTACAAAAAAATATAATCAGATAAATCATACTATAGATATTAAATAGTGTGATTTCTCGAGATAGGAGAAATAAAAATGAATAAATTATATGTTATAACAGGACCTGCTGGAGTAGGTAAAAGTACTGTTAGCTATGAGCTTGGTAAAAGATTGGACAAGTCTGTAGTAATAGAAGGAGATACAATTTATAATTTTTTTGTTGGTGGTAGAATTAAACCATGGTATCCCAATGCACCGCTCGATTTATTCTGGAAAAATTCTATTATGCTAATAAAATCATATTTGGAAAACGGATATGATGTAGTATTCAATTATATAATAAAAAATAAACAATTAGAAAATTTAAAAGAAACATTTAAAGATTATGACTTTATATTTAGCTGTTTATTAGTAGATGAACCAACAATTATTAAAAGGGATTTATTAAGACCAGAAGATTGTCAGATGCATGAAAGAAGTTTAATTCTTTTAAAAGAATTTATAAATTGCAATTACGATAACAAGTACATTATAGATAGTTCTAATTTAACTGTTGAAGAGACTGTAGAAAAAATATTACGTGTCAAAAGTGTAGAATAACTCCATTAAACGATGGAGTTTTCTTTTACTTTATGATATACTATTATTATAATAGAGGTGAGAAAATTGGACGGGACATTTTTAATAATCTTAATAATAATTATAATATCAATAGGAGTATTTGCATTAATTAAAAAAGTTTGTAAACCAATAAAGACAACAACAGCAATTTTACTAGTTATACCAACAGTAGCAACGTGTGGGATTGCACTTTTGATTTATAAGTTTTTTAGAAATAGTTTTGAAGTAACTAGCTATCATGGGAAAAATTCTTCGAGCACTACTAATGCTCATTCGGTTGCTTCTTATGATATTCCAACTTTTGATGAACCGAAGAAAACTGAAAAGAAAAAACCAGCAAGAGCATTTACTGATGTATCTGGTAAAACAGCATATTATGATGACGAAGGAAATTTTATAGGAAGTTCAACAGATAATGGATTTGGTAAAAAAGTATTTACTGACGCTGAGGGTAATTATGCAGGTGAAGGATTTAGTAATGGACTAGGTCAAACTGTATACACAGATAAAGATGGAAACATAACTTCTAGTAATACTAATTATCGTGGAGATGAAGAATTTTCTGATGGAACATCTGCAAAAAAGGATTCTTTCGGAAATACATTTTATTCATAATATTAGAATTAAACAAAATAATTAATTTAGTTAGTGCTTTTAGCACTTTTTTTCTTGAAGAAAAATCCTATCAATGATAGAATTTAAGAGTATGGTAGTGAGGTTGTATTATGAAGAAAAAAGAAGGAAAAGAAACAAAACCTAAAAAAGAGAAAGTTTCTAAAATAAAAAAGGAAAAAATTAAAAAAGAGAAAGTAAAAAAAGAAAAACCACCTAAAAAGAAAAGAAGAATTAAAAGTTGGATTTTAATATTTATATCAACCATCTTTATTATTGCGGGATTAATTCTATTATTAATGGGAATTGGAGTAATACCTTATCAAAAAGAGAGAGGACCTAAATTATATACTTTAGCAGAATGGGTTAGAATAGGTGACTACGTGGATTATGATGCTGGAGTTTGGGAAGAAGACAAAGATATCCCTAATAGAGGAACCGAATTTACTTTTGGTGGATATAAAAAAGATGCATCAAGAAATACTGGAGTAACATGTAACTACAACGACAAAGAAAATTCTGGTTGGCGAGTATTTAGTAATGAAGACGGAGTTATAACTTTGATTCAATCAGGAATATCTATGTGTTATTATCATGGGTATGGAGCATCAACTAATGATAGAACTGTAGCAATACTAAATAATACTGATGAAAATATTAAATATGACTACTTTATAAATGATAAATTTGCAAGTAGTGTAAGAATATTATCTAAAGAAGATATTGATAAATTTACTGAGAGTGATTCTAGTTTTCAAAGAATTTCCAATGATTTAATTGCAATCGATAATCCATATTGGTTAGCAAGTAAATATGAAACATATTATATGTGGTATGTAACTGAAGGTGGTTCTCTAGCTGTAGACCATGTTGGTTCATACGGAGTAAGAGTTCTTGTAACTTTAAATAAAGGTGTACAGACAACTGGACAAAATTCAAAAAAAGCATGGACTTTGCAAGAAGAAGTAAAAAATGAAAAAAATAAGTAAAAAAGGCAAATAATTTCAAAAAAAGACTTTGAACTTTATTTGTCTTTTGTTATAATAAAAATAAGGTGATAAGGTATGAGAGCAATATGTATAGGACAAGCCGCCTATGATATAACTTTACCTGTAGATCACTTTCCAATTGAGAATAAAAAGATGAGGTCACAAGCCAAGGTTGAATGTAGTGGGGGCAGCGCTTGTAACTGTGCTTATTTACTGGCAAAGTGGGGAATTGATACTTATTTTGCTGGTGTAGTTGGAGATGACTACTACGGTAACAAGATTAAAGAAGAACTAGATAAGATAGGTATAAATACCAAGTACTTAGAAATTAATAAATCTTATCAAACAACTTCTAGTTATATAATAGCAAATACTACAATAGGAAGCAGGACTATTATCACTAATAGACCTAAAGAATTAATCTTAGAAGACAAAGATGTACAAGAAAAGTTTGATGTTATATTATTAGATGGTTACGAAAGAAGTTTTTCTAACAAAATAATAGAAGCTAATCCTGATGCGATTAAAATAATTGATGCAGGATCACTAAAAGAAGCAACTATAGAATTATCTAAAAAAGTAGATTATGTAGTATGTTCTAAAGATTTTGCTGAAGATTATACAAGAAAAAATGTTGATTATAATGATTTGACTTCACTAGTAGTAATATACAATATTCTAAAAAAGGATTTTAAGAATAGTATAATTATTACGTTAGAAGATAAGGGGTGCTTTGTGTATGATAATGGTTACAAGCTAGTACCGACATTAAAAGCAAAAGCAGTAGATACAACTGGTGCTGGAGATATATTCCACGGTGCTTTTACGTATGCTATTGCAAATAAATTTGATATGATAAAGACTCTAAAATACGCTAATATAGCAGGTTCGCTATCAGTAAGAAAAATGGGAGGGCAGTTATCTATTCCTACTTTAGATGAAGTAAGAAGAAAATACGATGAATGTAGTAAACCGCGATAGTCTTCCACGACTTGATTTGCATGGTGAGCCAAAAGATATAGCAAGAATATTAGTAGAAGAGTTTTTAGAATATAATTATAAATTAGGGCAACTAGAATTAGTTATTATCCATGGAATTGGAGAAGGAATATTGAAAAAGGAAGTGCATAGAGTGCTAAAAAATAGTAAGCTAGTAGCTGAATTTGGATTAGATATGTTTAATCCAGGTTGCACCTTAGTAAGACTGGGTGTCAAAGTTGACAAAAATGAGAGTGTGTGCTATAATATGCAACATAACTTGGAGGGGGGATATTAATGTATACCGAGTACGAAGAGAAAAAAGGTTTTCCGATTAGAGACTTTCTAATCAAATTAGTATTAATCGTTGTATTTGTATTACTTTTATTTTGGTTATTACCAATACCTAATTTAAAAGGATTAAATAATACAATATTTAATGCCAATGTTCAAACAATGAAAGATGCAGCTATCAGTTATTTTACAACTGAGAGATTGCCAAAAAATGTGGGAGATAAAGTAACATTATCATTAAAAGAAATGTTAGATATGAAATTACTTTTACCTTTCACTGATAAGAATGGTGATACTTGTGATGTTGAAAAATCATATGTAACACTTGAAAAGAAAGAAACAGAATACTTAATGACTGTACATTTAAAATGTAAAGGTCAAGAAGATGAAATAGTAGTACACTTAGGATGCTACGATTACTGTTCTGGTACTGTCTGTGAAAGAAGAGATGATGATAAAACTCCAGTACCTTCTGGACCATCATGTACTTTGATGATTTCTTCTGGTAAATTAGGAGAAAATGGTTGGTACCTAGGTGATGTAACAGTTAAGTTCAAGAGTAAGAGTACAACAGGCGGAGCTAAGATTACTAAATATGGTATTGGATTAACTAATAACTATGATGGTAAAAATTCTTATACAGTAACAGCTGATGGAACTACTAAAGTATATGGTTATATCAAAGACTCAAATGGTAAAACTGCTGTTTGTAGTATAGATGTTAAAAAAGATACTAAAGAGCCAAGCTGTGAATTATCTGTATTAAGCGGAAGCGTGGGAGCAAATGGAACTTATATTACTGATGTAGTAGTAGGATTCAAGAGCAAAACTGATGCAACAAGCGGTGTAGCAGCATTTGGTATGGATACTTCATCTAAAACAGTATTCAATAGTAAAGATCGTTATACAGTAAATAAAAATGGTACAACTAAAGTATATGGTTATGTTAAAGATGCAGCTGGACATACTAAAACATGTAGTATTACAGTTGAAAGAAAAGCAAGTGAAACAGGTTCTGTTCCATCATGTAGCTTACAAGTAACTAGTGGTGTAATGGGAACAAATAACTGGTATACAAGTAACGTTGTAGTAGGATTCAAGAATAAATCAACTACTAATGGTGCAAGTATTACAGCATTTGGTATAGGAACAAGTGCAACATATGGAGGAAATTCAAGTTATACTCTTGATAAAGATGGTAACTACGTAATTAACGGTTATGTTAAAGACTCAAACGGAAATACTGCTACATGTAGTATTACAGTTAAACGTGATGCAACTAAACCAAATTGTGACTTAGCAATAATTAGTGGTACTAAAAATAGTAGTGGAAACTATACAAGTAACGTTGTAGTAGGATTTGCTAATAAATATGATGTAACTAGTGGTATGAATGCTTTCGGAATGACTGCAAATAATACAGTTAATTACAATGGTTCAACTAAATTAACTATTAGTGAAAACGGAACTCATACAATCAAAGGTTACGTTAAAGATAACGCTGGAAATACAAATGTATGTGGTATCACATTTACTAAAGTAGCTCAAACTTATGAATATGAATATAGTAAGAAATTTGAAGCTTCATATAGTGAATGGGGTGGCTGGACAAATAAACAATATAATCCAAGTAACCCACCTAAATGGGGATTATCAAGCGATGGATTATCATATACAGAAGATTTAGGAAAAACAACTAAATATATCGAAAAACCAGGAAATGCAATATTTGCCGATAAATTAGTTGAAACAACAAGTGTATCAACTAAGACATGTGCTGGATATACTTACTATAGAAGTAAAACAAATACAAGTAAAACTTATGCAATTAAGTTAACAGATGATTGGAAATATGAAGGACTAGTATCATTATCTGGTACACCTTCTGATACATTATCAGTTAAATATGTATTTGTAGGAATGGATTGGAATAGATGTGGTGATTCTTGTACAACAACTCCATATACAGTATGGCAAAAATATACAAGAACAGTATCTACAGTAACAGCTACTGATACAATTACAACAAATAATGGTGTAGTAGTTAAATGTACATCATATACTGATACTCCTATTATAACTTTCAATACATTATCACAAATCGTAGGATATGAAAAAGTTAAAGTATTAGAAGAATCATATAACTATAGAATTAAATATCGTACATTAATCCACAGTGCCTATACTGATATCAAATGGAGTTCATTTAATGATCCAATATTGTTAGGACAAGGATATAAAATGACTGGTAACTATAGGTTAGCTGGTTAAAAGGGGTGAATGATATGAATGATAATAAAAAAATATTAATTACATATTCATTAGATGAGCAAGGAAATCCATCAATAGATAGAATTTATGTTGCTCATACCGATGGTAGCATTGAAGATAGAGCTTTCAATCCTGAAACAGATATCGAATTACTTGGAGAATTTTTTCAAGCAAACGGTGTTTCAAGTATAGACGAAGCTGAAGAAAAAGGAATATTTAAAAGAACAAATGCAAATGATTATCAAGATGCAATTGAGTTCTTAAATGGTAACGAATCTAGAGAAGTTGAATCTTCTCTAGATGAAGAACCAACTAATAATGACCCTAATGCAATGGACGATGATGAGGAATATAAAGATAAAGACGATGAAACTGTTGTTGTTCCTTTAGTACCAGGTGCAAACGAATTAGATGATGATGCTGAATATGCTAATGAAGAAGAAGTAGAAAATGATCATCATGTTGCTAAAAGAGTAGCAGCTGGTGTATTAGCAGCAGGAGCAATTGGTGGTGTATTATTTGCAGCACATAGTTGTAGTAAACAACAAGTAGATGATGAGAAAGACAAACAAGACTTAGAAGACTTATATAAAAATATGACTGAAGAGCAAAAAGCTTTCTTCAAACCTACTTTTGAAGCTGTAGAAGCATTTAATCAAAGAACTACAGAAGATGGAACGTTTAAATTAGATAAAGATAACTCAACATTACATATCACTGTTGACGAAGCAGTAGCATTAAACATTATTATGAATAATTATACTGCTGAAGAATTGTATGATATATTTGGAACATTAGAGTTTGATACTACTAACTTAATGGATTTAGCTCGTAGTTCATATTCAAAACTTTCAGCATACTATATGAATGCTACTAAAGCTAGTGGTTTATCATCAATAATTAATGATGAAACTGCACGTGCTTTCTTCGAAAGACATGAAAATGCAGTAATCGAATTCAATAACAATCCATCAGTTGAATTATCAGATGAAGTAATCAAAGGTTTATACTATGATTATGTATATGGTGGTTCTACTGGAGAATATGCTAAAATCAATAATAATGGTGTAGCATGGCTTTCAACAGCATCAGGATTTGGATTTGAATTAGCTAATAGAAATATTGAAGAATTCTTAAGAATAAATAACGTTAGTGAAGCCGAGATTGCTAAATATCAAGAAGCTGCTGCTAAAGTAGGAATGTCATTAAATACAATCACAACAAGCGAACTACTTAACGGTATCAATGAAAAAATAGATCTTGATATAATTGATGAAATTAATAATAAGAGCTTATGTGCTGCTGTAACTGCAGAAACTCGTGATAAAGTTGAAGCATTACGTATGAAACAACAAATAGCAACAACAATTATTTCAACAAATGCTAAAGACTATTTAGTTGAAGGATTAAGACAAATTGGTGCTAACAACTTAGCAAATAAAGTTCTTGCTAGTGACAGTAACCTTAGTGCAGACTTATTAGAAGAAATAAGTAAGAGCAGTAGTCAAGCTAATAGATTAGCAGAAGATTATCGTGGAAGATTAAATTCTACTACTGATAAAGAAGCTAAAGTAATGGCTGTTCTAGAAATCGCTCAACAAAAATATGGTATGACATCTGAAATTGACTTACCAGACTTAATAAATAATAGATTTAGAACTAGAGAACTTGAAAAAGATAACGAAGCAGTAATTGGTAAAGATGATAAAGACATTCCTGTAGTTGATAGAGATAAATTTGAATCTTTAGATAAAGATAAACAAAACGACCTTATCAAAGAAGAAGGTAAATTAGTTAATGAAACAACTAAGACTACTGAAGAAGAAGTTAAAAAAGATGATTTAACTAAAGATGAACAAAAACAAGTTGAATCTGAAGAAAAAATCTTACAAGAAATCGAAGCTAAGAAAAATGAACTTATTATAAAAGGTGTTGATGACGCTGTAACATACACTGATGAAGCAGGCGCATATAAATATTCTAAAGACATTGTTATTCCATATAACAATCAAAAATTAGATACTAACAACATGTCATTATTTAACATTGTTGCATATGCAAGTGCGTTCGGAGACGGAGCTAATGAAATTAATAGTAAAGATGCTCAAGTTCAAGAACGTATGAATAAAGATGCTAAAGGTGTAGAAGGTGAATTAGATTCACTATCTCAAGAAGCTAAACAATATTTACAAAATAAATATGGAAGCAATTGGCGTAGTCAATTAATGGAAGAATCTTATAAAGATGGTTTTGCTAAACAAGTAGATGGTTCATTAAGAGAAGCTAGAGCTATGGGTGCTCAAATAAGAGAAACTGCTGAAACTGAATATAAAAAAGCACAAGATGAAATAAATAAGGGTAATGAAAACGACAATAATAATAATCAACCATCACAACCAACTGAACCAGATGATCCAAATTTAGACCCTGGTCATAAAAATGATGATGAAATCCCTTATGAGCCACCTGTAATAAAACAACCTGCAACTTATCTTTCAGATGAGCAATGGGAAGCTGCTTACGGTAACCAAGTTGAAGAAACTACTGGTAAAACTAGATAAATTTTAAAGAAAGTAAAATTACTTTCTTTTTTTTGACTAAATTTATGTTAAAATAGAACTAGATAATAAAGGTATGGAGTGATGTTGATGAAAAAGAATCAAAAAGGTTTTACAATGATAGAACTTCTAGCGGCAATAATAATACTGGGTGTTTTGTTAGGTATAGCAATACCAGGAGTATCTAAATTAATGAAACAATTTAGAAGAGACTATTATGGGAAACTAGAAGAATCCATAACAACGTCAGCAAAAGACTTTATTAATGATGAAAAGTTGTATCGTCCTAATGGTGTGTTGAATTCAACTGTAATTAGTCTTGATACATTAGTTAAAAATAAATATGTAGACGAAGTAGTAGATTATAAAGGAAAGACTTGTTCATTAACAGATAGTTATGTAGTAATAATATATTTTGGAAAAGACAATTATAAATATAAAACTTGTCTAAAGTGTAGTAACGATAAGTATGTAAGTGATACAAAAGAGACATATTGTGATGAAGCATGGAAAACAAATGATAATATAAAATATCAATTTAGTGATAAAGATAGATTATATGTTTATTACAATTCACCAAGAGAAGAAATAAGAAATGAATTAATGAGTTCATTACATATAGTAAAACTAAATAACGAAGGAACAGTATTAGAAAGTGTTCTAGCAGAAGACACACAGCAAAACATTTTACCATTAAATATTGATGAATTAGATACTACACCAGAATTAGATAAAGATAATAAAAAAGTAAATATATTAAGATATAAGATAAATGATACTGAAAAGACAATGGAAGCAGTGGTATACAAGTATAAAGCACCAAGAGTAACAATGACAAGATTATCAGATGGAAGTAAATACGAAAAAGGAACATGGGCGAACGGAATAACAATTAGATTAGATACCGATTACAGTAGTAATTGGAATTTCTATGAATTAACCAATACTGAAGTATCACATTTCCAATGGTATAAAGATGGTAAATGGGAAAATATAAAATGTGATATGAGTTCAAGTAGTAGTTGTACAATAGCAATAAAAGAGAATCAAGATAAAGACTATAGATTTAGAATAGTAACAAATAAAAATCAAATAAGTGATGAAAGCTCTGGTTACAATATCAAAATAGATATGAATAAACCAGTAGTTAAAATAACGCCAAATGGTATAGAACCAATCATAAAAGTAGGAAGTGAAGAGGCAAAAATAAGCTTTACTTTAACAACAAGTGATACCGGGGGAAGTGGAATAAAGAGTAGAAAATTTGTCTTAAGTGATAGTGACAAAGAATATAAAGATGAAGAATTAACAAGTTTCAATGTCGATACATATACATATTCAAAAGACTATAAAGGTTGTAAGAAATATGTATGGGCAATAGTAGAAGATAATGCTGGTAATAAATCAGAAGAAGTATATCCATCAAATGTTTTTTGGACAAAATATGAAATCGTGTATGATGTAAATGGAGGAACTGGTAATATATCAACTCAATATAAATATTATGGAAAAACACTTAAATTAACTACAACTAGACCAACAAGAACAGGATATAAATTTGTAGGATGGAGTACTAATAAATCCTCTAAAACTGCCAACTATATAGCAGGCTCAAACTATAATGATGATAAAGCTGTAATACTATACGCTATATGGGAACCGAATAAAATCTATGTTAAATACAATTTAAGTGGTGGTAAATTAAGCACTAATAATTCAAGTATAAGTACCATTGGAAACTATATAACTCTTAATAATAACACTGTAATATCAACTTATAATTATGGAGACTATTTAGGTAGTGGTGGTCTTGCAAATTATAATAATCCAAGCTGGATAAATATCCAAAAAACAGGATATCATGCAGTAACTGGTGCTGAGTGGAAAAACCAAGATGGAAAAACATTTGACCATAACATAAATTATCCAGTTAATGACTTATGTGATGCAACTAGAAATGATTGTACAGCAACAATGTATGTAAATTGGGAAATAGATAATTATACTATAACCTTTAATCCTAATGGAGGAACAGTAAGTCCTACTAGTATGAAAGCAACTTATGGTTCTTCAATAACATTACCAACCCCAACTAGAAGTGGTTATATATTTAAAGGATGGTATACTGCAACATCTGGTGGAGGTTATATTGGAAAAGGAAACGATAAATATAAAGCTACGGCTTCAATTACTATGCATGCTAATTGGACAATTGCTGAAGTAGCGCATAAATGTGATGGTGACGCTAGAACTTATTCAACACTAAATAAAAGTATAAGTGATATAAGAGCATATTTTGGATTAAATGCACATGACCATTGGTGTACAAGTCCAAGAACTACAGAAAGCTGTATTCCTACTAATGCTACCAACTATGTTACACTTTATAAAGTAACTTGCTCTGTTTGCGGTAAAGAAGTAGGAGGCTATTGGTGTCCGGTTCATGGGGCGTCAGGTAATTCAATAACTGGTGGTGGAGGTAAAGGATATCCAATATGTGATGCCAACGAAAAAAAATACTCAGCTGACGCTACTAATTGTATTGGAAAAGACTTAGGTTGGACACTAGTTTCTAAGTAGAATCAATATTATTATTGGTTCTTTTTTTCTATCTAAATTTCTATACATTTTAAAATGGTTATGATAAAATATAATATATAGTAGAGCGATGGTGATAATATGAAAAAGAATCAAAAAGGTTTTACAATGATAGAACTTCTAGCAGCAATAATAATACTAGGTGTTTTGTTAGGTATAGCAATACCAGGAATATCTAACTTAATGAAACAATTTAGAAGAGATTATTATTCAAAATTAGAAGAATCAATAACCGCATCAGCTAAAGAGTTCTATACAGATAACAAATTATATAAACCAGATGGGATATTACACTCTTCATATACAACATTAGAAGCGCTAACTAAAAACAAATATGTAGATGAGGTAGTAGATTATAAAGGAAAGACTTGTTCATTAACAGATAGTTATGTAGTAATAATATACTTCGGAAAAGATAATTATAAATATAAAACTTGTCTAAAGTGTAGTAACGATAAGTATGTAAGTGATACAAAAGAGACATATTGTGATGAAGCATGGAAAACAAATGATAATATAAAATATCAATTTAGTGATAAAGATAGATTATATGTTTATTACAATTCACCAAGAGAAGAAATAAGAAATGAATTAATGAGTTCATTACATATAGTAAAACTAAATAACGAAGGAACAGTATTAGAAAGTGTTCTAGCAGAAGACACACAGCAAAACATTTTACCATTAAATATTGATGAATTAGATACTACACCAGAATTAGATAAAGATAATAAAAAAGTAAATATATTAAGATATAAGATAAATGATACTGAAAAGACAATGGAAGCAGTGGTATACAAGTATAAAGCACCAAGAGTAACAATGACAAGATTATCAGATGGAAGTAAATACGAAAAAGGAACATGGGCGAACGGAATAACAATTAGATTAGATACCGATTACAGTAGTAATTGGAATTTCTATGAATTAACCAATACTGAAGTATCACATTTCCAATGGTATAAAGATGGTAAATGGGAAAATATAAAATGTGATATGAGTTCAAGTAGTAGTTGTACAATAGCAATAAAAGAGAATCAAGATAAAGACTATAGATTTAGAATAGTAACAAATAAAAATCAAATAAGTGATGAAAGCTCTGGTTACAATATCAAAATAGATATGAATAAACCAGTAGTTAAAATAACGCCAAATGGTATAGAACCAATCATAAAAGTAGGAAGTGAAGAGGCAAAAATAAGCTTTACTTTAACAACAAGTGATACCGGGGGAAGTGAAATAAAGAATAGGAAATTTGTTTTAAGTGATAGCAATAAAGAATATAAAGATGAAGAATTAACAAGTTTCAATGTCGATACATATACATATTCAAAAGACTATAAAGGTTGCAAGAAATATGTATGGGCAATAGTAGAAGATAATGCTGGTAATAAATCAGAAGAAGTATATCCATCAAATGCTTTCTGGACAAAATACGAAATCGTGTATGATGTAAACGGTGGAACCGGTAATGTATCAACTCAATATAAATACTATGGAAAAACACTTAAATTAACTACAACTAGACCAACAAGAACTGGCTACAAATTTGTAGGATGGAGTACCAATAAAAATGCTAAAAGTCCTACTTATACCGCTGGTTGGATATATAACAAAGAAAAAGCAATAAAACTATACGCTGTATGGCAACCAAATAAAATCTATGTTAAATATCATTTGAGTGGTGGTAAATTAAGTAGTAATCATCCTGATATTGGTACTATTTCCAATTTAATTACAATTAATAGTAGTAATACTATAGGAACATATAACTATGACGAATATATAGGTTCTAATGGATTAGAAGATTACAATGACACATCAAGAATTAACATAGAAAACGCAGGATTCCATGCTGTAGCTGGTGCTGAGTGGACTAACTCTCAAAGAACATTTAGTCAAGAAACCAATTACAAGGCTAATGACTTATGTGATGCTACTCAAGGTGATTGTACTGTAGTTATGTATGTTAACTGGGAAGCTAATAAAATAAATGTTATGTACCACGTAAATGGAGGAAATTTAGCATCATCTGGAGGTGCTAATATCGGAATCAGTGGTAGTTATGTAACAATAAATGGCAACTTAATCCATTCAACTTACAATTATGGAGATAACTTAGGTAGCGGTGGACTTGCTAATTACAATAACCCAGGCTGGATAAATATTCAAAAAACAGGATATCACGGAATAGATGGAGCCGAGTGGAAAAACCAAGACGGAAAAACATTTGATCACGATAAAGATTATCCAGCTAAAGATTTATGTGATGCAACAAAAGGTGATTGTACTGCAATAATGTACGTTAACTGGGATATTAATACTATAACTGTTCGTTATCATGCAAATGGAGGTTCACTAGATTCTCAACATAGTAGTGCTATTGCCTTAGCATCCAGTGGATACTTAACTCTTTATGGAAACATTAATCAAGAAACTTACAATTATGGAGAAAGCTTAAGCAGCGGTGGACTTGCAAATTATAATAATCCAGACTGGATTAATTTGAAAAAGATAGGATATCATGCAGTAGTTGGTGCGGAGTGGAAAAACCAAGATGGTAGAACGTTCGACCACAATATGGTTTATCCAGCTAAAGATTTATGCGATGCAACTCGAGGCGATTGTATAGCAACAATGTATGTAAACTGGACCGTTGATAGTTACACAATAACATTTAATGCCAATGGAGGAAGTGTAAGTCCTAGTAATACAAAAGCAAATTATGGTTCTTCAATAACATTACCAACACCAACTAGAGATGGATATACATTTAATGGTTGGTATACAGCAGCAAGTGGTGGCGGATTAGTAGGAAAAGCTGGTGCTAGTTATACCGTTACATATTCAACAACACTATATGCACAATGGACTCAAAAGGCACATACACATAACTTTAATGCAAGAAGTAGTAACGATCGTATGCGAATTGTAAACAAAGGTAACAGTACAAGTTGGCCATGGAACACAGTAGGTAAAGATAATTACGGATGTACAGCAACTGGTCATAAAAATATTTGTATTCCTGATTATCAAATGACATTAGGAGTATTTAAAGCATATTACATTACTTGTTCAATATGCGGAGCCCAAGAAGAAACCTATGTTTGGTGTCCAGTTCACAATACTAACGAAGGTAAAAACATTAGAATATGTGATGCAACTAGCAAAAAATACTCTAGTGATGCTACTAGCTGTATAGGAAAAACTGAAGGTTGGACTTTAGTTAGTAAATAGAAATAAAAATGGGAATCAGTTTATTGATTTCTTTTTTCTTTTTCTAAAACATATACTTATGGTATAATGAATAGTAGGAAGTGATAACATGAAAGTTGTTATAAGTGCCGGTGGTACTGGAGGTCATATATATCCAGCATTATCAATAATATCTAAAATTAAAGAAATGGATAAAAATAGTGAAATTTTATATATAGGAACAACTGATAGGATGGAAGCAACCATCGTTCCAAAAGCCGGAATAAACTACGTAGGTGTAGAAATGAAAGGACTTAATAGAAAAAATCTATTCAAAAACTTTAAAGTTCTTTCCATATATCTAAAAGCTAAAAAGAAAATAAAACAAACACTACAAGAATTTAAACCTGATATTGTTTTAGGAATAGGTGGATATATTACATTACCCGTTATTGAAGTGGCTCACAGCTTAGGAATTAAGACCTTTATTCATGAACAAAATTCAATACCAGGACTATCAAATAAAATTCTAAGTCATAAAGTAGACAAAATAGGTGTATCACTAGAAGACAGCATCAAATATTTTGATAAAAACAAAACTGTATTTACGGGCAACCCTAGAAGTGAAGAAGTAATAAATGCTAAACCAGTTATTAAAAGTAAATATGGTCTTAAAGCTAATAAAAAATTAGTTTTAATTGTCATGGGAAGCCTAGGATCTATGACTATGAACAACAAATTAAAAGAAGCTATTTCATGTTTTAAAGACAAAGATTATGAAGTTTTATTTGTAACGGGTAAAAACTATTTCGATGATTACAAAAAAACTATTAATATCCCATCTAATGTTAAAATAGTACCATATCTAGATGATATGTTATCAGTAATGAAGCGAACTGATTTAATGGTAACTAGAACAGGAGCATCTACTATAGCTGAAATAACTGCTTTAGGAATTCCTAGTATTTTAGTACCATCACCTTATGTTACTCATAATCATCAATATAAAAATGCCTTAGTATTAGAAAAAAATAATGCAGCAGTAATTATTGAAGAAGATAAATTTAATGGTGAAATTCTTACAAAAACAATAGATGATATATTAAACGATTCTAAAAAATATGATATAATGAAAAAGAATAGTAAGGCTTTAGGAGTAAATAATAGCGCTTCTAGAATTTATGAAATAATTAAAGCATTAGTAGACGAGGGATAAGATGAAGGAAGCAATAAAAGAATTAAAGAAGATGAATGTAGGTAAAATAGTAGAAAAAGTACCGTTAAAAGAACATACTACTTATAAAGTTGGTGGAGTAGCTAGTTGTTTTATATATCCAGAAAACGTAAAACAATTAATAACGTTATTAAAGTATGCTAAAGAAAATAATATAAAACATAAAGTCTTAGGAAATGGTTCTAATACTTTATTTAGTGATAATAAATATGAAGGTATAATAATTAAATTAGATAAATTTGATTATGTTGAAGTTAAGAAAACAATTATTGTAGTAGGAGCAGGTTACAATTTAATGAAATTAGCTCAATTAGCTGCAAGAAAATCTTTAGCAGGATTAGAATTTGCTAGTGGTATACCAGGTACTATAGGTGGAGCAGTATATATGAATGCTGGAGCCTATAAAAGTGATATGGGTTACATTGTAAAACGTGTTAAAGTACTAACTCCTGACTATAGAGTTATTACTATGACTAATAAAGAATTAGATTTCCATTATCGTAGTTCTTTCTTTCAAAAGAATAAAGACTATATATGCTTAGAAGCAACTCTAGGACTTGCAAAAGGTAAAAAAGAAGAATTATATGAAGTAAACCGCGAGCGTAAAAAAAGAAGATTAGAATCCCAACCTCTAGAATATCCTTCAGCAGGTTCAGTATTTCGTAATCCTGAAGGACTATTTGCAGGTAAATTAATAGAAGACCTAGGATTAAAAGGATTAACTAAAGGTGGAGCACAAATAAGTACTAAACATGCAAACTTTATTATTAATATAGGTAATGCCAAGGCAAAAGACATAAAAGAATTAATAGATTTTACTAAAGAAGCAGTACTAGATAGATATAATGTCGAATTAAAATGTGAACAAGAATTTGTAAATTGGGAGTAAATATGGCTAAAAAGATCAAGAAAAAAACTAAAATTAAGTTTATTCCAATTCTATTACTTATTATATTATTAGTAATAGGTTATTTTCTTGTATCTTTTTTTATGAATGTAAAAATAAAAAACATCTTTGTAAAAGGCAATAAGCTATTAAGCGACCAAGAAATAATAGAACTAGCAAATATAGAAGATTATCCTAGTTTTATTAAAACAACCACAAATTCTATTGAGAAAAAAATAAAGAAAAATCAAATCATAAAAGATGTAAAAGTAACAAAAAGTTTAATTGCAACAGTAACAATTGAAGTTACAGAATATGATTTCCTTTTTACAAGAGAAGATAATAATGCTGTAGTAGTAGATGTAAATAAAGAATTATTACTAGATAAAGAAATAGTTGGAGTTCCTATATTAGTTAATTATGTACCTGATACTGTATATGATAAATTTGTAAGTGAAATGAAAAAGGTAAATGTTAAAGTAAAAGATAAAATATCA
Organism: uncultured Bacilli bacterium; assembly: GCA_934155645.1. Lineage (GTDB taxonomy): Bacteria > Bacillota_I > Bacilli_A > RF39 > UBA660 > RGIG3091. The sequence goes on from CAKPHC010000003.1 coordinate 18,315, forward strand.
AGCATTGAATATAAACCAAACGATTATGACAAACAAAGATTTTTATTATATATGAACGATGGTAACGAAGTATATGTAACAATTACTAGATTTAATTTAATCAATAAGTATAATGAAATATATCCAACTCTAGAAGGTAGAAAGGGTATTCTATACTTAGATTCTGGTAATCATTTTGAAATAAAGGGTTAGTGTGTAAATATGAATAATAAGGGTGTAATACAAGTAAAATTATTAGCAATCATTTTTATAATTGGAATACTATTCTTTACAGTAATACCTAAAACTATTTCTTGGATAGAGAAGAATAATAAAACTAATTATGTAGAAGTTGCTAAGGAATATATAACTGAAGTAAAAGAATCAATTAATGCACTAGAATATAAGCAAATACCACAAGAAGGGGAAGCTTTAGTAGTGCCTTTATCTAATCTAAAAACAAAGAAGAGTTCTCCTTATGGTAACTTTAAGAAAGAATATAGTTATGTAATAGTAATAAATATGGGAGATTTCTATGAGTATTACTTTGCAGGGATAGATACATCTAATTATGGTATTCCTATTGTAAAAGATGAAGAACTAACTATAGATTCAGTAGTATATGGTAAATCACGTCTTACAGGTATTAATAGAATTTCTTCAATAGATAATTTATATATAGCAAGTACTATTTTTAAGAAAAATGAAAAAAGTAAACAAGATGATAAAAATATTTTATTAGTGCCCCTTAGTGGAAAATTAAGTGTCGCATATTCTTTTAAAGCAGATACTTATAAGATTTATGATGAATTAATAAAAAATATTGATACAAGTATTTATAACAAAGAAGCGATTATTAATAACGGTACAATTAGATATGATAATTCAGTACTAGCAAGTGGATATTTAAACGATATAAATGGTATGTTTAGATATATATCATTTCCAAATAAAGATGATTTAGAGTACTATGGAAGTTTTGTTACTTATAACAAGAGTTATGCAGGAGGAGTCATTAATAGTGATAATAACTATTCAAATGAAGATATGATATATGATTCTATTCCTATTATAGTAATGAATAAAAATGCTAAAGTAGTAACAGATAATGATAAAAAACTATTGATGTGGAATATGATGGCAATATATCCTGATAATGATAATTATACAATTACTGAGTGTGGAGCATTAATAATAAAAAATAATACAGCAACTAAAGTAGATATTACTACCGAAACGCCAGGGGTAATGACAGGAAAATCTAATAATAATTGTGAACTAGGTAACATTTATGCAATTAGAAAAAATAATATAAATATAAATGACAGATTCTTTGCTAGAGGGTATATTAAATATAAAGATAAACTAGGAGTAGAACACATATCATACAGTAAAGATATTATTTCCGCATTAGTAAAAGAATAATGTAAAGGCAACGAAAGTTGTCTTTTTAAATGGCAAAATTTACCAACAAAGTTCTACATAATTATAGATTATAATGAGTTATATAAAAGGTATAAAATTATACTTGCCAATTCCTTAGGGGGAGGGGGTATAATGATTGTAGTAAAAAATAAATTCGGAGTGAGCGATATGAGAAAGAAAACAGTAATGATTATAATGTGTATAGCAATTCTTTTCATGATAGTAGGGTATGCAGCATTTAGTGCAAACTTAAATATTAATGGTACAGCAAACATTGCCTCCACTTGGCAGGTATTATTTACTAAGATAGAAGAGGTATCAAAATCAAGTGGAGTAACTATTAAATCTGCACCAACTGCAAGTGGTACAACAGCAACATTTAATTTAGATGTACAATTTCCTGGTGATACTATAGTCTATAAAATAACAGTAGAAAACCAAGGCACAATAGATGCAATAATAAACGATATTACTGCCAGTAAAGCAGGAAACGATGCTATTAAGTTTAATATAACAGGTATTAAAAAAGGAGATGTTTTAACAAAAGGAACAAGTACAACTTTCAATGTAGAAATAACATATGATATTAATACGACTAAGCAACCAACTGATTTAAATGAGGCATTAACAATGGAGATAAATTATATTCAATATGCAGGTCAGGATGTACCTAGTGAAGATATAATGATAAAATCAAGAAGATTAGGATTAAAAATATTAAACGACAATACAGCACTGCCAGATACAAATATAGACTTTTCACAAATAAGTAGTGATACAAATGGGAAAGGACTTTATTATACAAGCACTAATACCGAAGATAATAAAGTAACATATTACTTTAGAGGAGCAGTAGAAAATAATTATGTTAAATTTGCAAATGAACTATGGCGAATAATAAGGATAAATGAAGATGGAAGTGTAAGGCTAATTAAACAGGTTTCATTAGAAAAAACCGAATTCAATGAAACTGCTACAGATAATGCACACGTAGGGTATATGTTTGGAACAGCAGGTTCAACAACATATGAAGAGACACACAAAAATATTAATTCCAGCACAATTAAAAGTAAAATCGATACGTGGTATCAAAATAACTTGATTAATTACTCGTCAGTAATAGCTGATGCTGGATTTTGTGGTGATAGAACTATAGCACCGACTGCCAAAACATGGAATGCTAGTGATACTGCATTAGGCTATGGAAGCAATTTTACAGTTTATGGTGCTTTAGCAAGGCTGATGCCAGTTTATGGACCCAGCGGAGTAAATCCAGAATTTAAATGCCCACAAGAAAATGATTTATATACAACAATAACTTCAGACAAAGGTAACAAAGCTTTAACTTATCCGGTAGGATTAATAACAGCTGACGAAGTTATTTATGCGGGAATAGTAAATGATGCTGTAAATGATACTTGTTATCTTCATATAGGAGTAGAATCATGGACGATGTCGCCTAGTTACTCTGGTGCTATATCTCGTATGTGGTATGTAGGAGGAAATGGTAGTATAGGTTATGGCCGTATCACTTACGAATGGTTTGTGAGACCTGTAATAAATATGAAATCGACTGTAGAAATTACAAGTGGAGATGGCACCGAAATCAGCCCGTATGTTATAAAGACAAATTAAAAATTAAAAAAGTTGTCTTTTTTTATTGCCAAATCCCTAGGGGGGGGGGGTATAATGAGTATAGATAAAATAATATTCGGAGAAGGAAATGGAAGAGAAGTATATGAAGAGTAAGAAAATAATTATGATAACGATGTGCTGTTTAATATGTGTAATGGCAATAGGATATGCAGCATTTGCAACGAATCTAACTATTAATGGTACAGCAAATATTACTTCAACTTGGAAGGTACTATTTACTAAGATAGAAGAAGTATCTAAAACAAGTGGAGTAACTATTACCAAAGTACCAACAGCAGAAGGAACAAACGCAACATTTAATGTAGATTTAAAAAGTCCTGGAGATAAAATAATTTACAAAATAACAGTAGCAAACCAAGGAACATTAGATGCGATAATAAACGATATTACTGCAAGTGAAACTGGAAGTGACGCAATTAAGTTTGAAATAACAGGTATTAAAAAAGGAGATAAACTAGCAAAATCAACAACAACAACTTTTAATGTAACAATAAGTTATGACTCAAATGTAATAAGTCAACCTAACGTAACTGACAATACTTTAACAATGAGTATTAACTATGTGCAAGATGTAAATCAAACAGTAAAATCAGAAGACTTAACAGTTGAAACAACTAAATTATCTGCCGTAATACTAAAAGACAATAATGCCCAACCGGATACAAATATAGATTTTTCACAAATAAGTAGTGATACAAATGGAAAAGGGTTGTATTACACAAATAAAAATACTGAAGATGGTAAAACAACTTACTATTTTAGAGGTGCAGTAGAAAATAATTATGTAGCATTTGGGGAAACAGATGAAGGAATGTGTACATATAAAAATGCGCAAATAATAATTTTAGATTCAGATGGGAATCAGATTTATAATTCTAATGAAGAAGGTTCTACTACCACTAAATCGTTATGCCAGTCAACAAACGTTTGTGAAGTACATCATAATGATGAATTAATTGGAGCTATGATTGGTATCAATGAAGAAGCTTGTCTTTCTGAAAATAGCAATGCAGATTTTGTTAATAAAGGCTTAATGGCGGTATGGACAAATGAGAAAGCAACTTTTGCTTATAAATTAATGCAATGGCAAATAGTAAGAATAAACGAGGATGGAAGTATAAGAATTATCAAACAAGATTCAATAGGCAAAAGTTACTTTAATAGTAATAATAGAGATGCATCAGATGTAGGATACATGTATGGAACAGCTGGTTCAACAACGTATGAGGTCGTACACGCAAATATTAATTCAAGTACAATCAAGACGGTATTAGACAATTGGTATAAAATAAATCTAATCAATTACTCATCATCAATAGCAGATGCAGGATTTTGTGGAGATAGAGGTATATGGAGCGGCGAAATAGGAATATATACTATCTATAGAGCGTACGAAAGATTGGGTGAAAACAAAAACCCACAATTCGGATGCTCACAAAATAATGATTTATATACTACATCAACTAGTACAAAGGGAAATAAGGCATTAACATATCCGATAGGATTAATAACAGCTGATGAGGCTGCTTATGCAGGTGGTGTAGATACGACAGTAAATGAAACGTATTATTTGGTCCGTGGCGAAAATTTCTGGACAATAACTCCTGGTAATACAAGGAGTTTTGGTTCCAGCGTATGGTATATTAGTTCAAACGGAATGCTTGGTGGCTATAATGATGTTGTTAATTACAATATAGGAGTTTATCCAGTCATCAATCTTAAATCCACAGTTGAAATTACAAGTGGTGACGGAACAATTGATAATCCATACGTTATTAAAACAAATTAAACTTGATTAAAGTGGCTTGTATAAGTCACTTTTTTCATTAAATTATAAAAAAAGTTAAATTTATGTATTCAAAAATAATAAAAATATGTTATAATCAAAGAGCATTGGTGATAAATGGACTGTTAGCTCAGTTGGTAGAGCAACTGACTCTTAATCGGTTGCCTAGTACTTATAGGTCATTTTAATGGGGCGTTAGCTCAGTTGGTAGAGCAACTGACTCTTAATCAGTGGGTCTAGGGTTCGAATCCCTAACGCCCCACCATTAAAAGTATTGAAATATCTAATAAAAATCGCTTTATTAGATATTTTTTTGTTCTTTGAGGATTAAAAATTACGGCACCATTTACAAAAAAGTGCCTAAAAAGTATAAATAAATGTGAAAAAAGAAAAGAAATAATAAACAATTAAAGTAATATAAACTATCATAAAGTATTATAAGTGTGTTTCCTTTTCGGCACCTTATCGGCACTTTTATTTAGCAAACTACCTAACAATTAAAAAGATTATCAAAATAATGGTGTAATCTTATGATAGTTTGATAAAAAAGGAGCAATGTATGAAAAAAATACAAGATTTAAGATTTAATCTAACCGAAGATATGAATAACATGATGATAGAACTTTTAATCACTCAACAAATGTTAAAAGATGATAGAATTGATAAGGAAGATAAAATCTTATTAGAAAATCATAAACAAGAGTTAATGAAAGAGTTTACGCAAGAGTTCAAAAATAATAACAAAAAAGAAATTAAGCAATACAACGAACTGATGAATAAGTAAAAAAAATAAGAGATAAGCAAGTTATCAATTAACTACTTATCTCTTTTGTTTTGGCTTGCCATATTGTTTGGTTAAGTCCATACCCTTAATACAAGTAAAACAGTCAACGGCTATTCTTTGTTTAGGGTCAAGTGAAATGAATTTTACTATTTCATCATAATTCCTTTTAAACATTTCTACAAACTCTTTATCTTTTTGTTTTTCTTCCTCTTGTAGTCTTAAATATTCTTCTATACCATTGTCAATTATAAAGTTTAAATCATATTCAAGACTATTCTTATTAGGCTCTGTTAGTCCTAATAAATCTTCAATATCTAAATCAATACTAATCTTTTTATCTTTCATTTTTAACCCCCAATGAACTTACAAATCTTTTTAATTCTTCATCACTAACTATATATTGTCTTCCTATAAACTTTCCTTTTAACTTATGTTCTTTTATAAGTGTTCTTAAATAAGGTATAGGTGTTAGTAAAATCTCACTAACTTGTTTTAAATTGTAAAACTTCACTTTGTATCATCTCCCTACATATTAGTAGCAAAATGATTATGAGAATACAAAAAGTTATTGATAGTATATATATAATAGTTATATAGTGAAACGAACGAAAAAATCAAAGAATAATCAAATTAGAATATACCTAAAAAACACCATTTTCCGCTATCTTCCTGTTTTGAAAATATCTTTTTAGTATATTTATATTACTCGGGGCTAAAAGTGTCTAAAATAGGGCTAAAAATGTCGGTGTTTTATTTAATGGTGGGGATTGGGTAAAATAGAAAAAGGTATTTTGTTCTCTAAAAGGTATATGTGCTCTAAATTAGATTCAGAAAAATAAAAAAAGCATATAGCAATTACTATATACTTATATAACTTATTTTTTTCTTTTTTTATCTATAATTATTGCACCAATAATAACAACTGCTATTAATAGTATAATAAGCATAAAAATCATTTTAATCACACTCCTTATTTTTTCTTGGTTAATAAAGCAATTATTATAACTACTAATAATGTAAATAGCATTGAAATAGTTATATTTAAATGTAAAACATAAAATGAAGCAAGCATTATTCCAATACCAATTAAACTTATTATAAGTGCTTTGTGTTTTTCAAAAATATTAGATGTTTCTATTTCTTTTGTTGATATTGTATTTTCATCACATTTTCTAATATTACCAACAATACATCTACCTGTTGAATTAGACCAACTACCTTTTGCTAATATCTCAATTTCTATAATTTCATCATTTTCATTAATAATAAATTGCTTTCCATCACTGGCATTTGATACAGCCATAGGTGTAAATACATCTCCGTGTCTTACTCCAGTATTAAGTCCTATATAATGTGTACCATTTGGCAATTCTAATTCTATTGTTTTATTAGCACCAACTCCAATTTCTCCCACAGGTTGATTATCAATAAAAACGCTTGTTCTTAATGCTAAATGAAAGCATTTTTTAATAATAATCTTTTTCTTTGGCAAAGTGATTTCATCATTGATAGGGCAACCACAATTAGGACAAGATTTTGCTTTGCTACTTATTTCTTTTCCACACTCACTACATTTAATTAAAGCCATTTAGTTTACTCCTTTCATATTTTATTATATCACAAACCACTCCTATTTGTTGGGGTTAGTTGATATTTTTTTATGAAATAATATTTGTATGGGGTGATACCAATGGCGAGTATATCAAAAGAAGATAACAATTATGTGTATTATTGGGTTGGTAAGAACATTAAAAAGTATCGTAAACAAAAGGGTATAACTCAAAAACAGTTAGCCGAACAATGTAGTTATAGTGAAAACTTTATTGGCGATTTAGAAAACAATACTTTTAAAACTTGTTCTTTAAATACTCTTTACTATATATCTAAAAAATTAGGTATTCATATGAAAGATTTATTTGATGAATTAGAAGAAGACATAAAAAATAAGAGTGATGAAGACTAAATAATCTTTATCACTCTTTTAATATATATAAACACCTTATTATAAAGCAAAATAAGGTGGTGTATTCAACTGAAAATATTATTTTAAGTATTTTATATTATATATACCTAAATATCGTTTATATAAGTATTTGAAGGTTGGTTAAGTATTTTATATCTTTTGTTAATATTCATACTTTACAAAAGGTATCTAATATATTTTATAATAATTATATCTTATGGAAGATAATTTATATTATTATATATTTAACTTAATATATATTATTTTATTAAATATATTTTTATATATTATTTTTATTAATTTACTTAATAGTATCTTTCATTAGATAAAATTATAAAAATATTAATTACTCTATATATAATTATATGTATAAATATAATTAATCAAATAAAAAGGAATAGACTTAATATAAGTCCACTCCATAGAGATTATATATTATTTAATATATTATAAAACTTATCTAACATATCTTTCATTTCATTAGGTATAGTATTTAATTTATTTAATGATTTCTTTATATCTAGTATATTTCCTATTAGTACCCTTAATGTTATTTCTTCATAAGCTGTTTTAATATCATATTTATTTTTATAAGCATTAAATAAATTAGAGTTAGTAGATATTAAGTCTATTGTTCCATTAGTAATAAGTAATAGTAATAATAAACTTTTATTTTTTTCTATTTCATCATTAGAATTAATATTAAAATTAAAATCTAAATCAAATAATTTATATGTATTTTCTAAATAAGGTATTATATATAACTTAACATTTTTATCAGTATTCTCAATATTAATACTATTTGTTAAATAGTCTTGTTCTAAATTATGTTGTTTAATAAAATCATCACATAATAAATCTAATATATTTTGTTTTCTCATATTAACTATTCCTTTCGTATAAGTCTTTAAATTGTTCTATAAGTTCTTTAATATTTGAAAATGCTAAATCAATATTATCATTATCAATTAAATTACTAATATCTTTTAATTTATTAAATACATTTATATAAGTTATATCTTTTACAAAGGAAATATCTTGATTTAAAAACTCTTTTAAGAAATAATTAAATAAGTTTACAAGGCATTTATCATTGTATATGTAATAATCTACCATTGAATTATTTAAGTCTTTAATTCTATTTAAAATATCAAATATGAAATATCTTTGCTCTGTATCTTCATTAAGATTAATACCTGTTCTTTTTTCATAAGATATTATAAAATCATTGTTTAATTGTTCTTGTTTATCTCTATCAAATAAAGTTGATGATTTTGGATCTAAATTATTTATTATTTTTAAATTAACTTTTTTAGGTAGTTTATCATTTGGCTTTTTAATATATGGCATATCTTTACTATCAACTAATTTATCAAAATTAAGGTTATCAAGTATATTCATAAAATACTCGGTATCTTTTTCAAGACTTTTAAGATTATATTTAGTCTTTTTAGTTGTATATAATTCTTTCATCTCATTTAATTCATCAAGTGTATTTTCTAAACTCTCATATATTAAAATACACTCACTATCATAACACTTTTTAATCTTGTTTTTATATTTGTTTAAATAAGCATTTATTAAGCGCATTATATTATCTACTTTTTGATTAATAGGTATATAGTTTAAAGAAAATAAGATATTATTTAAACTAATATAAGTGTTATATGTTTCAAATATCAATTCATATTGTAAGGGGTAGTCTTTAATTTTTATATTAAAAGCACTTTCAAACTTTTTAATATAAATAGACTTGTTAAAATATTTCTTATCTAACTTGTTATGATATTTACCCATAGTACCAACTCCATATATAAATTATAACACAAAAAAAGTTATCTTATCATAGACAACTTAATCTTCAATAATAAAATATAAGCCTTTTTCATCAGTTTTAGTTTTTATATTAAACATTTTAAATAGTTCAAAACAATTTTCAACATTGTATCTTTCTTTATAATCTTTAAATATTCTTTCTAATTGGCTTAATGTATATCTTCTATTTTTTTTCATAATTCTTAATTCCTTTCTTTCTATATAATTATTAATTGCCTTTACAAGCAAGATTAAACTTTTAAAGTCTAATCTTGCTTGTATAAGGTCTTTATTTGTTTTAACTAACTTTTAGATTAGTCTAATTGAGTTATAATATCGTTTAGTTTTATAAAATCATCATATTGCTTTTGAATAATCTTATAAAAACTATTTAATCTATTATCAAGATTATTTTTTGAATTATTGTTTTTAAACTCAAGATTAAGATATTTATAAAACTTATTTAATTCTTTAGTGCTTAACTCTTTACCAGCATACTTATTAACCATAAGTTTTATCATTTCTTGTCTTATGTCTAAAATATCTATCATTTTAACAACTCCTTTCGTGATTTTACAAAACTTGTCGACTTGCTTTGTGATTTCATCATACTAGGTTTTTGAGTAAAAAAAAATAGTTTTTCATCAACTTTTTTGGGTTATATTTTACTTATTTTTGTCCGAAATAATAGTATTTTTCATTGCTTTTCCTTTTGTTTTCAATAGGTCTATTTTCAAAAACAGTTCTTTTTTGCTTGCTAGTTTTAAAGGCTTTTTGTTGGTATTCTTTAATTGTTCGAACAAGTCAGAGGGCTTATACCTCGACATTTAAAGGAGGAAAATATAATGATAGAAATAAAAGAATCAGTTAATATAAAAGAACTATCAAACAACCTAAATATATCTATCTCTGAAATAAGAAAATTAGTAAGAGAAAGAAGAATACCACATTTTAGAATAGGAAATAAGATTTATTTTAAAATTGAGTCAATAAATATATGGATTGATAAATTAGAAGAAAAAGAGAAAAAAACTACACTGTTTTGTTAACCAAAAATTCCCGAAAACATTGATAAAAACGGGCAAAAATGGTATAATTAGCATAGGTAGTTTGCTTAATCTTTTCAAAGGAGGAAGAAGAAAAATGATTAAGACACTATCAAAGAACAAACATAAAATAATTGCTGAAATTGGTTATGACATTAACGGAAAAAGAAAAAGAAAAACTGAAATATTTTATGGCACTAAAAGAGATGCTGAAAAAAGGGAGTTTGAAATACAACAAGAATATTCTAATAAACAAGTATTATTTGATAAACAAGATTTAACTTTTCAAGAATTTTGTTATAAAATGTTTATACCAAAATATTGTGAGCCTAATTTAAGCCCTAAAACTATTGAGGGTTATAAATCTATGATAAAAAAGATAACTGCTATTATAGGTTGTTGGTTATTTCTAAAAATAGATACTTATACCTTAAATGAGTTATATATCAAACTAAAAAAAGGCGAAAGAGTTGAAACAATATCAAACTACACATTATTACACTATTATAATCTCATTAACCTTATATTTGAGGTTGCTATTGATTTTGGTATAACTGATACTAACCCAAATGAGAAAGTAAAAAGACCTAAAAAGGAAAAAAAACTTGTAGAGTGCTATGATAAAGAACAAGTTGAGATATTATTAAAAGGACTTGACAATGAGTGCCTAAAATATCAAGCACTTATAAGGCTCGGCTTGGACTCGGGAGCAAGAAGAAGTGAAATACTTGCTATTACTTGGGAGGACATAGATTTTACTAATAGAATACTAACAATAAATAAGTCCTTTGATGTCATTAACGGAAAAGAATATTTAAAACAATTAAAAAATGAGTCATCATATAGAAATATGGTGCTTACTGACAAAACAATTCAAGTATTAAAAAAATACAAAGAAGAATTACAAGCCACTACTGATAATTGGGCTATAACTAACAGACTTTTCCTTGCTAAAAATGGGAAAACAATGTATCCAACAACTTGTGGCAAAATATTTCAAAAGGTTGCTACAAAATATGGACTACCAAAAAAGAACTTTCATATTTTAAGGCATACTTGTGCTAGTATGTTAATATCTCTTAATACACACCCAAAAGAAATACAAGATAGAATGGGACACTCATCATTAAATATTACTATGGGAACATACTCACATATTTTTCAAGCAAATAGAATTGATGTAGCAAAAAAATTAGAAACTATATTTTAGCAATTTTTCATTAATTTTGATTTTTCGGCACCTTTTCGGCACCTTTTCAAAAAAAGTTATGTAAAAGTATTGTAAAAAAATTAAAATTATGATATATTCATCTAGTAATCAAAAGAGTAATTTTTCCTTGTAATTTCAAGGAAAAAAGCGAATTCCTTAAAGGTGAGTTAGGTATTCAATATCGGTTGAAATGCCAAACTAATTAGAACTAATGCCCACTGACTCTTAATCAGTGGGTCTAGGGTTCGAATCCCTAACAGTCCACCATTTGCAAGCAAAGTCTGACAGGGTTACTTGCCAGACTTTTTTTAATAAACTATTTAACAAAAATCAATAACGTGTTAAAATATAAACATAGATAATAAGGAAGACTTATTAAACTTGGAGGTAGTAAGATGAAAAAGAAAACTGTAATAGTTGGAATAATTATAGCTGTTATTTTATTTGGTAGTATTTTAATATCTACTTTAGGAACTAAAACTAACGAAAAAAATAATGAAAATAATAAAACAGAACAAAGTACGGCTAGTTTTAGAACAAAAATGTTGTCCATGGATTCACTAGATTTATCAAGAGAAGAAAAACTAGTATTAGAGTATTTTGATAATAGTTATACTAGATTAACTAGCAATATTGCACTAGTAACTCAAAAGTACACAAATCTATTTAAAAATATGAAATTATATGTAGAAGGTGATGTACTAGAAATTATTGAATCAGATGACGAAAATTATAAAGCAATCATAAAATTATATGATGATGACTACGATATTTTAGAAGATGAAAATCACTATTGTGTAATTGAAGGAAATCAGCAATTAAAAAGATTCCAAAAAGGTGACCACATATCTGCATATGGAACTTTTGAAACAAGTGAGTTAACTTACTATAATAATGAAAAATATACAATGCCTAAACTTGCAACTGATAAATGGATAGAGAACGGTGCTAAATTCAGTAATGACGAAGTAAGGATGATTGCCAAATATATCTTTGGTGAAAATATTAGATTTGATAATCCAAAAGGATGTGCTTTCAATAGATACTGTGAGAATTATCCATTAATGGGATACCTAGTAAAATTAGAAAATCCTAAAAATTCTAATTATACAATGTTTAATATATTTAAAGGAGGAGGATTTATAGAAGTTGGTTATTGTACTAATGAAAACTTTGATGAACTATGCAGTTCTACACAACAATATGTAAATGTAGCATATGATTATAAACATTTTATAATCCTAACATATGAGACAGCTACTGAAACAGTTTACATGGAATACTATGATAGAGATTTCAATAAGATTTGGCGTAAAGAATTAGACAAAGAAGGTAATATTGATAGTTCTAAAGCTAGAGGTTATTACGACTATAACAATAAATATTTAACTTTCGTAATGGATGGATATTTATACCTTATTGATTTAACTGATGGTAGTGACGTTATTTCTCCAGTTTTAATAGGAAGTGACCATGAAATTGTTATGTGTAAAGATTATATTCTATTATTTGGTTATAGTAAAAAAGACTATATCATAAAACTAGGATATGATGGAAAAGTTCAAAAGAAAGTAGACATAACTGATTCAGAAATTACTTCAATAAATTCAAATAAAATTCAATTAATAGACAATAAAATAGTTGTTATGATTGATGGTGCAACTAAAGAAAATCAAAGAGTCTATAAAGTATTAAAACTAGATAAAGACCTAAATTTTGAAACTCAATCAGATGATATTTAATATTTAAAATTACAAATAAAAGGTTGACTATTGTTTATATATTCATGTATAATGTTATATGTCAACCGTGGTTATGGAGACGTACTCAAGAGGCTGAAGAGGCGCCCCTGCTAAGGGTGTAGATCGGGTAACTGGTGCGAGGGTTCAAATCCCTCCGTCTCCGCCATTATAAAATTAACTCTGTATTCGTACAGAGTTTTATTTTGCTATAAATTATGATAAAATATCTATGTAATATTGGAGGTTATATGAAATTAGTAGTAAAAGACTTAAAAAAGAATTATGAAAAAAATGAGGTATTAAAAGAAATTAACTTTACATTTGAAGAAGGAAAAATCTATGGCTTATTAGGTAGAAATGGTGCAGGTAAAACAACGCTTTTCAATTGCTTAAATGAAGATATAGATATTAATTCTGGTGAGTTTTATTTACTAGACAATAATATTCAAAAAGAAATAACTTCTAATGATATTGGCTATGTTTTATCTACACCAATAGTGCCAGAATTTTTAACTGGAAGAGAATTTTTAAAGTTCTTCATAGATATAAATAAAGACAAAATAAATACTGATAAAACAATAGATGATTACTTTGATTTAATTAAAATGGATATACCTTCACGTGATAAATTAATGAAAGAATACTCTCATGGTATGAAAAATAAAATGCAAATGCTTATTAATATCATTTATAATCCTAAAATAATATTATTAGATGAACCATTAACTTCTTTTGATGTAGTAGTAGCAGATGAAATGAAGAAACTATTAAAATCAATAAAAAAAGACCACATTTTAATATTTTCAACACACATAATGGAACTAGCACTAGATTTATGTGATGAAATAGTTGTATTAAATAATGGTAAGTTAGAGAAAATGGAAAAAGGTAATTTAAGTAAGAAACAATTTGAAGATAAGATAATTAATACATTAAAAGGTGAAGAAGATGCTTAATACAGTAATTAACTCTTTTAAATTAAAAAATGCTTATTCTACCAATAGTTTTATTTACAATCTTAGAAAACTACCAATAATAGGTAAAAAAATACCTAGTAATTTATATGGTAATAGAGTAATAATGACTATAATAAACATAATATTTGGATTATTTAAAATAATATCTTTATTTGTAGGAAAATTTATTTATGTTGGTTTAATGATTTATTTACCTGCTACTAGTTTTAAAAATTCTAATGCTTTTTTAAATATTTTTGTATTTTTAACATTGATAGGAGCTTTCGGTAATACATTTATATTTAATCCTAGTAAAGATAAGTATTATTCAATTATTCTAATGAAAACAGATGCCAAAAAATATGCGCTTTATAACTTTTATTACTTTTTGATAACTTTATTTATAAGTTTTTATCCAGCTGTTTTAGTCTATGGAATTATATCTAACATTAATATCTATATTTTACTTTTATTACCGTTATTAGTAATATGTATGAAACCAATAGGAAACTTTTTCTATTTAAAATATTACGAAAATAAGAAAAAAGTGATTACAGAAAACAACTTTTTAATTATGGGAATAGCAGGACTTATTGGTATATCTCTAGCATATATTCTTCCTTCTTTAGGTTACTGTCTTAACTATTTAGCATTTATAATAATCCTTATCATATCTATTGCTTTTGCACTATATTCTCTTACATATATAAGAAAATGTAACAATTATAACAAAATATATAAAGAAATCTTAACACTTAATAATATAATTTTTGATACTAAAGCTACTAATGTTGCAAACAAAAAGAAGCAATATGAAGCAAGTATCGATGCTAAAGTAATGATTAACAGCAATAAAAAGGGATATGGTTACTTTAATGAATTATTTATAAAAAGACATAGAAATATTTTAACAAGGTCTGCTATAATAACTTCTTTAATTGCATTAGGAGTAATATTAATTGCTTTTATAGGAACTTTGATAGATAAACAAGTATATACTGATATTAATAAAATGACATTGACGTCACTTCCATATTTTGTCTTTATCATGTATGTAATAAATAGGGGAAGTGTAATTACTCAAGCAATGTTTATAAACTGTGATAGCAGTATGCTTAATTATCGTTTTTATAGGCAACCTAAAGTAATACTAGAATTATTTAAAGAAAGACTAAAAACATTAATAAAAATTAATATGATACCTAGTTTAGTAATAGCAATAGGGCTACCATTTCTATTATTTGTAACAGGGGGAACCTCTAATAACTTAAACTATATTCTATTATTTATTTCCATTATATCTTTATCAGTATTCTTTTCAGTTCATCATTTGGTTATTTATTATTTATTACAACCTTATGACATAAACATGAAAGCTAAGAGCAGTACATATTCGATAGTAAATGGTATAACTTACTTTATTTGTTACTTATGTATTGACTTTTCTTATCCAACTTTAATATTTGCTACTTTTGTAACGCTATTCTCAGTAATCTACATCTTAGTAGCACTGTATTTAGTATACAAATACGCATATAAGACATTTAAATTGAAATAAGTTTTACTACTTGAAATTAATAAACACTTATTATATAATTAAATAGAAAGTAGAGGGTGTCCTATGGATAATGAAGAAAAGAAAGTAAAGACAACTGCTCCAAAGAAAAAGACAACAACTAAAAAAACAACTAAATCAAGTATTAGTAAACCTGCTAAAAAAGCAACAACAACTAAAAAAGTAACTGAAAAAAAAGTAACAGAGAAAAAAGCAGAAGCTAAACCTGTAAAGAAAGTAACTAAAAAACAAGAAGTAAAGAAACAAGAACCTAAAAAAGAAATTCCTGCAGTTAAAAAAGAAGAAGTATTAGAAAAGAAAGAAACTGTAGTAATTACCGAAAAAGCTAAAAAAGGTCCAAGTGAAGAAATATTAGAAATTAGAAAAAGAAGACATATTATTGAAGCTGTAATAATAGTAGTACTATTACTTATAGCAATCATGCTTCTATCTAATCGTACTTTCCTTAAAACTAGCTATAAAAATGATAATATAGATATTTCTATACCTAGATTTAGTTATTTTGTAAAAGATAAAGATAATAAAGTAAAACTAGTAACTTTAAGAAAATCAAAATATTTAAAAGAATATTATAATGAATACTTAGAAGGATTCATATTCTATAGTTGCGCTGAAGGAGAAAAAACTTTCTATTACAATGAGAATACTCGTTCTTTAATTAAAGAAATTAAAGTAGAAAAGAAGTTTGCTATTAAAACAGTAGAAATTACTTATGATACTAGATCTCCAGAAGAAGTATGTGGAATTAAGTAAAAAGGTCAGAAAAGCGACATTTTAGTCGCTTTTTTTAATGCTTTGAAACCCTTATATATCAAGGAAAACATCCAATTTGATACTTAAAAAGGCCACGAAAATTTGACAAAAACGCTAAAATTTGCTAAAATATGTATCTGTCACGTGAAATAAGAGGTGTATTTAAAATGTTTTATGATGAAACACAAGCAATAAAAGCGTGTGAAGAAGACCCCTCGCTGATATTTGAACTTATCAAAGAAGGGCACTACCAAATAGTTGATTTATTATTAACTAAGAAAAAAGTAGATATTAATATATGTGATGAACTTGGAAATAATGTTCTTGTTAGATTACTAAAAAAAGGACAATATGAATTAGTTCTAAAACATATGAAGAATAAAAAGTGGGATGTTAACCATCAAAACAATGAAGGTGATACATTCGCACATATCTTAGTACTATACAATTATGTAAATGTACTTGAGATAATTAACCAATTAAAAAAGAATAAAGATTTTATGCCAAATATAAAAAACAATAAGGGGGAGACTATACTTGACAAATCTATTAATGATAATTACATTTATACAACAGTTAAAATACTTGAGGATAGAAGATTTAATAACATTGATGTAGTGTCATTTAAAAACTTATATGATACATACATTAAAACAAACAACTATGGTAAATATACAAAATTAACTAACTTACAATTAATATTAGATAACCTTGAAGATAAACCATTATTACCTAATATGGCTAAGTTAATTAATATCGTAAAAGAAAACTTTGATGTTATTAAAGAAGAAGTAATTAACAATAAAACAAAAGAATTAGATAGTATTATTACTAGTGTATTATACGAAAGTAGAGCGTAGGTTCTACTTTTTCTTTTATTTTTAATATGTTTTGTTGTATAATGTAAAAAGAAATGAGGGATATTATGGAACTACCTAGTTATATAGAAGCAAGAAAAAGAACTAAAGATAAAGTTGCTATTGAATATTATAGTAATGATATTAAAAATATAGGATTAAATAAAACTTATCATATTAAAACTTATGGTTGTCAAATGAACGAACATGATAGTGAAAATATTAAAGCAATGTTAGAAGAACTAGGCTTTACTTATAATGACAATTACGAAGAAAGTGATTTAGTTCTTTTAAATACTTGTTCCATTAGAGAAAATGCTCATAATAAAGCTTTTGGTATGTTAGGAAGATTAAAACATTTAAAAGAAAAAAATCCTAATCTTATTGTAGGATTATGTGGATGTATGGCTCAAGAAGAAGGAGTAGTTAATGAAATATTAACAAAATATAAATGGGTTAATTTTGTATTTGGTACTCATAACTTACATCGCTTACCATATCTTATAAATGAAAACTTGAAAAGTAATAAAAGTGAGATAGAAGTATATAGTAAAGAAGGAAATATCATAGAAGGTATGCCAGTTAAAAGAGAAAGTAAATATAAAGCTTTTGTAAATATAATTTATGGTTGTGATAAGTTTTGTACTTACTGTATAGTGCCTTTTACTAGAGGAAAACAAAGAAGTAGATTAATGGAAGATATTATTACTGAAGTAAAAGGACTGGTAGATAATGGTTATCAAGAAGTTACTTTATTAGGACAAAATGTTAATGCTTATGGTAAAGATTTAGGATTAGGCTACGGTATGGAAGAATTACTAGAAGAAGTAAGTAAGACTAATATTCCTAGAATTAGATTTGTAACTAGTCATCCTTGGGACTTTACTGACAAAATGATAGATGTTATAGCAAATAATAAAAACATTATGCCGGCAATTCACTTACCCGTTCAATCAGGGTCATCTAGAATTTTAAAACTAATGGGTAGAAGATATACTAAAGAAGAGTACTTAGAATTATTTAATAAAATTAAGAATAAAGTACCTAATGTAAGTATTTCAACTGATATTATAGTAGGATTCCCAGGTGAGACTGAAGAAGACTTTATAAAAACTTTAGAACTAGCTGATACATGTAAATTTGATAATGCCTTTACATTTATCTATTCTCCAAGAGAAAACACAGCAGCAGCAAGACTTAAAGATGATGTAACACTAGAAGAAAAAGAAGAAAGATTACATAGATTAAATGAAGTAGTAAACAAATATTTCTTAGAGAACAATAAGAAATTAGTAGGTAAAATTGTACCTGTATTAGTCGAAGGTATCAGTGATAAGAAAAATGAATTATATGGTTATACTGACACTAATAAATTGATTAACTTTAAAGGAGATACTTCATTAATAGGGAAAATAATTGATGTAAAAGTAACAGATGCTAAAACTTGGAGTTTAGATGGAGAACTAAATGAAGGATAATCTACTAAATTGTATTGATGAAATAATTTCTATTATTGAAAGTAGCAATGAATATCAAAAGTATCAGACTATTTCTAAAAAAATGAAGAATAATTCTGAAGTTATGAATTTAATTTCCAGTATAAAAATTCTTCAACAACGCCTTGTAAAAGAACAATCTTTAGAAAATGACACTAGCGAAATAGATGAAGAAATTAATAAAAAATTAAAACTATTAGAAGAATATCCCATATATCTAGAATATACTTATCTTCAAGAGGATTTAAATAACAGTATTCTCCTTGTAAAAGAGAAAATAGAGAACTATATAAATAATCTTACTAATTAAGAGGTAATTATGGACGGAATAATATTAGTAAATAAACCAAAAGATATGACTAGTAGAGATGTAGTTAATATTCTTTGTAAAAAGTTTGATACAAGAAGTGTTGGCCATACAGGAACACTAGACCCCATCGCTTGTGGTGTCTTAGCAATTGCTATTAATAAAGGTGTAAAAATAGTAGATTTTTTAATAAATGACACTAAAGAATACATTGCAACTGCTAAATTTGGACTTTTAACAGACACTTTAGATATAACAGGAAAAGTACTTGATGAAGTAAAAGACTATGTTATAGATGAAGAAAAATTAAAACAAGTATTAAATTCTTTTATCGGTAAAAGTTTGCAAGAAGTTCCAAAATATTCAGCAATTAAAGTATCTGGTAAAAGACTATATGAATACGCAAGAAAAGATGAAGAAGTAGAAATACCTAAAAGAGAAATAGAAATATTTGATATTGAACTTTTAAGCTTTAATAAAGAAAAATTTACTTTTAAAGTATCTGTAAGTAAAGGAACTTATATAAGAAGTTTAATTAGAGATATAGGGGAAAAGCTAGGTATACCTTGTTCTATGAAAGAATTAATAAGAACTCGTCAAGGAAATTTTAAAATTGAAAATAGTTATACATTAGACGATATAAAAAATGATAAGTATGAAATTATCCCTATAAAAGATTGCCTAGCAGGATATCAATTTATCAAAGTAGATGATTTTATTGCTAATAAAGTATTAAATGGTAGAATACTAGAGAATAGATATTCATCTGATATAGTTATTTTTATTAATAAAGAAGATGAAGTACTTGCAATATATAAAGTATATGAAAAAGATAAATCTAAAGTTAAACCAGTAAAGGTCTTAAAATAAATGACAAGGCCTCAACATTACTTTCTATTTTATCTTTTTTTTGATATAATTAAATAGAACGGAGGAGTACTTATGCATACTTATATAATTGAATCTAGTGATTATGTTGTAATTAATACTAGAATAGAAGATATATTAAAAAGTAATAAATTAGATAAAGATATGATTATTAAGTATGACTTATTAGAAACTCCTATAAGCGTTGCTATAGAAGACTTAGACACTTATAATTTCTTATCAAGTAATAAAGTAGTAATCTGTGATAATGCATATTTTCTAACGGCTTCTAAACCTAAAGGAGCTATCGCTCATAATGAAGAAGAATTAGAAAGATATTTAAATAATCCTAGTAAAGATAATATTTTAATCTTAATTTGTGATAAATTAGATGCTAGAAAAAAACTAGTTAAATTAATTGATAAAAAATATATTCTAGGTGGCGAAGTATCTATCGAAGATTTAATACATAAAAACTTAGAAGACTATAAAATGGATTATAAAACTACTAATTATTTAATTGATTATTGTGATAAAGATAACGAGAAAATTCTAAATGAATTAGAAAAGTTAAAGTGTTACAAGTTAAAAGAAAAAGTAATAACAATAGATGACATTAATGAAGTAGTTTTTAAATTAGCAGGAGATAATATCTTTTCCTTAGTTGATAGTATCGTTTTAAAAAACAAAAAGAAAGCATATGATATTACTCATGAATTGATTGATAAAGGTGAAGATATAAGTAAAATAATAATCTTAGTAGCAGACCAATTTAGATTAATGAATCAAGTAAAATCTTTCTTAAAAGAAGGATATACTCAAGAACAAATTGCTAGTAAAATGAAGATTCATCCATACCGAGTAAAACTAGCAGCCGAGAAGGGTTATAATTACTCATCTAAAGTATTATTGGAGAACTTAGAAAAATTATTTGATGTTGACTACATGATAAAAAGTGGTCAAAACAATCCCCTCTTAGCATTTGAATTATTTTTAGCTAATTTATAGTTTTTGGAAAAATATAGAATTTCTATTCATATACTTTTATAGGTGAATAAGTATATGTTTAAGAAATTCTTTTCATTTACAGGTGTTATGGCTTTGGTATGCTTTAGCTTCTACTATACTGATAGTGCAGTAGATATCGTTAAAAGAAACGACCCTATCATGAAAGAAATAAAGACTGTTGCTAGCAATTATGAACAAGATTCTCAAGATGCAGTATTAATAAATAACAATATTATTCCAGGTATAAATGGCATTAAAGTAGATATAGATAGAAGTTACGAAAAAATGAAAAAATATGGTTCATTTGATGAAAGCCTACTAGTGTTTCAAGAAGTAACTCCTGTTATAAGTACAAGTAATAATTATGATAAATTTATTATTAAAGGTAACAGTACTAATCAAAGTATAAGCCTAGTTTTTAAGATTAATACTATTTCTTATATAGATGAATTATTAGAAACATTAAAAGAAAAAAAAGCTAGAGCAACTTTCTTTGTAACAAGCGATATCATTAATAATGAAATATCAACCATTGAAAAAATATACTTAAATGGTCATGAAATAGAATTACTAGATGATTACTATATTTATAAAGATGTTAAATCTAATAATAAATTAATAAAGCAATTAACGGGTACTAAACTTAAATATTGTTATAGTGAAGAAGAAGATAAAGAAATAATAAAGAATTGTAAAAGTAGTAAAATGCATACAATAATACCTAGTATTATTACTTCAACTTTTCCTTACAACAGTATTAAAAACCATGTAGTAAGTGGTTCTATTATAAGTTTAAACAATAATTTAAATACTATAAGAGAATTTTCTCCTATCCTAAATTACTTAAATCAAAAAGGATATAAAATGCTTCTACTAAGTGATTTGTTAAAAGAATAATACAAGAATCGACACAATTTAACGTGTCTTTTTTATATTATATTCTTGGTGGTGATATCTTGAAAATATATGTTGATTTAGTATTATTTTTAAATATTGCCATGGACTTTTTATTACTTTTATCAGTTTCAATGGTTCTAAAGAGAAATGTTAAGTTTTATAGAATAATTCTAGGAAGTATTACTGGAGGTATATCAATTCTACTTTTATTTATAAAACTTAATAATATCAGTTTATTTATTCTTAAAATGTTAATAAGCATCTTAATGGTATTAACAACATTTTCATATAAGAACTTTAAATACTTCTTTAATAATCTTCTTTATTTATATCTATCAAGCATTATTCTAGGAGGGGGCATATACTTATTAGATATTCAAATAAATTATCATAACAATGGATTAATGTTTATTAGTAATGGTATGGAGATAAACGTAATAGTACTCTTAATAATAAGTCCTTTTATAATATATAGTTATATTAAAAGTATGAAAAAAATGAAAATAAATTTTAATAATTATTACAAAGTAGATGTCTATTATAAAGATAACATATATAAATTTAATGCTTATTTAGATACTGGAAATAAACTTTATGATCCCTACAAAAAACGACCAATTATTTTAGTAAGTACTAATAAAATAAATATTGATTATGAAGAAAGTATTTTAGTTCCTTATGAAACTGCAAGCGGTAAAAGTATTCTAAAATGTTTTGTTGCAGAAAAAATAATAATTGATAATAATTACGAAGTAAAAAACGTATTAATAGGTATCACTAAATTCAAAATGGAAGGTGTAGATATGCTTTTGAATAATGAAATAATAGGAGGAATAAAATGATAAGTATTTTATTATTAATAGGGGATTTATTAGAATTAAGTAGTGTTTTATTTTATGTAGGTGCAACAGATAAATTACCAGAACCTTTATCTAAAGAAATGGAAGAATATTATTTAATGTTATCTAATGATGGAGATATAACAGCAAGAGATAAATTAATTGAACATAACTTAAGATTAGTTGTATTCTTAGCTAAAAAGTATGAAAATACTAAAGTGGATTTAGAAGATTTAGTAAGTATAGGTACAATTGGTCTAATTAAAGGAATAAAAACCTACAGTATGGATAAAAATATTAAACTAGCAACTTATGCATCTAGATGTATAGATAATGAAATACTTATGTATTTAAGAAAAAATAAGAAAATAAAAACAGAAGTTAGTTTTGATGAATCTTTAAGTTATGACCCTGATGGGAACGAATTACATTTAGAAGATATCCTAGGAACTGACCCTGATATTGTAACAAAAGGATTAGAAGAAGATATTGATAAAAGAATAGTAATTGAAGAGATTAATAGATTAGATCCAAGAGATAGAGAAATAATGGTTTTAAGATATGGCTTAATATCAGGTGAAGAAATGACTCAGAAAGATGTAGCAAAGCTTTTAGGAATAAGTCAATCGTATATATCAAGAATTGAAAAAAAAGTTATAAAGAAAATTAAAAATATTGTTAGAAATTACTAAGAAAAAAAAGACTTACTGGGTGAGAGTTCAGTAAGTCTTTTACTATATTGACTTAATCAATACAAGTATATTCTAATAATCTTTTGTGAAACTAACGTGAAAGATTTATGTTTTTTTTCTAATAAATAACATCAAAAAGAAGTGAATAACTAGAATAGGTAGTAATAACCAAATAACCATTTTAAGACTAAGACTAGATAAATAAATACTTATAATAAGAATAATTAATCCAGGAATTATAACTATATTGTTATGTGGCTTAATCTTAAATAATGAAATAATACCTTCTTTTATATAAAATATTGTAACTGCAATTGTTAAAAAGCCATCAAACATAAACTTAAAAGAAATAATATCTTCAATACGTTCAATAAAGTTAAGTAGTGATACCTTTTGTAATACGATAATGTCTGGGTAATTTAAAATACTAGTTAATTTAATTCCAAGAATAGATATTACTAAAATAAAGTTTATAAGAATATAAACTGAATTAACAATATAAGCAGTTATCATATACTTAGAATACTTTTTATTACACTCAATTTTATCCTTAGGAATTATTAACAAAAGAAATAATGGCGTAACACTTAAAATACTATAATATATTGAACTTTCATAAATATTAAAGAATTTATTTGTAAGAAGTGGATACAAATTAACTGGATTACTATAGTTTAGAAGTGCAACTAATGAAATTATTACTAAAAATATTAAGATGAAAATAAATATACCACTAGTCCTTGTAATTGTATTAATACCTTTACTAGATAAGTAAACACAAGATAAAACAAGAAGAATACTTATAGGAAGAATATTAATATCATTTAAAAGATTATAATTAATAAATAGTGATAGGTTATACAAAATATAAGAAGAAATAAGAATAAATAATAGAATTAAAATAAAGATAAATACTTTAGCAATTACTTTAGGAAACGAGGCATTAATTTTTTCAAATATATTTTTACTAGGCATTTTATCATTAATATAGAAATAACACTTAACTAAAATAAGTCCGAATATACTTCCTAGAATAATACTAAATATAGAATCATTTTTAGATATAGAAATAATTAAATTAAATAGACCAATTATATAAAAAGAACGATATAAGAAAGTGGATAAGAAAGATATGCCTAAAGGAGAAATTTTACTATCATTATTCATAGCTATCATCTCCTTTAATATTAGAATTATTTATTTTATTAGAACTTATCTTAATGTTGAATTTAAACTTGATATCTTTATTATTTTTGTAATATTTATAATCATACTTTTTTAAAAGATTACTAAAGTAGTTATAATTATTTAGTGCAAGATAACTATTTATATATTTTTTTACTCCTTCTTGAAATAATAAATCTAACTCTTTATCATCTTTTATTTTAGTATTATTACTCATTATTTGATAAGTACTAGTAATATTAATATTTATCTTATTCTTATTTATTTTTAAATTTGTCTTAGAATAATTTATCTTAAAATTAATATCATTTACCTCAAACTCGTTCTTTATAATATTATCAGTAATAAAGTTATAACCAATACTTTCATCCTTAGTAAGCAACTTATTTTCATTATAAATAGAGTAGTACCCATCTATTTTAATTGAATCCTTATCATCTATTTTAGGTATATAACTATTTTTAATTTCTAGGATATCTTTTACAACATCATCAAATTGCTTAATTGCAACTATTCCTTCGTTCTCATGATTAACATTAATTAAGTTATTAATATCATCTTTTCTATAATTTTCAAGATTAGTTTTAGGATTAGTAATAACAGTACTAAAAGTATTTCTAGAATCACTCCTATTAAGGAATAGATTAATAACTTCATCATAGTCATCTTTTTCTAAATTAGTAGTAAATAAAATTAATTCTAAATGGGAAAAAGATATTTTTTTATTTGATTCTAAATATAAATTAGTTAAACACTTATCCAAAGATTTATCACTAGTAGTATAAACTTTATTACTTTTTAAATCATCCTCAGTAGGCGTTAACATATTTAAAGATACAACATATTGATTATTATCTTTATCAATTAAAATCATATCAACAATTCCTAGTTCGTTTAATTCACTATAACTAACACAACCAGTAGTAAATACCAATAAAAGAATTAATATTAATAATTTTATATATTTCATCTTATCGCTCCCTTATAATGTTTTTATCAGTTAAAAGAGGATTCCTTTTACGAAGTCTTTTGCCTTTAGCTCTTATAACCGCATCATTTAATTCAGATTTAATAATAGGAGATAATGGTGCCATATAAGGAAAGCCAAAACTAGTAATACTGCAAAGTTTAGTAACTAATAAAACGAGTCCAATAAATATTCCATAAATACCAAAAAATGTTGCAATAATTAATAGGAAAATACGATAATATCTAATCGCTTGTGATAGGGCATTACTTGTAAATATTAATCCACTTATCGCACTTATTGCTACTACTATTATCATAATAGGTGAAATAATACCGGCATTAACTGCAGCATCGCCAATAACTAATCCACCTAGTATTGATACTGATGTTCCCATTTTAGAAGGTATTCTAGTATCACTTTCTCTTAATATTTCAAAACTTATAATCATCAAAATAGCTTCTATAAAAGCAGGAAAGGGTACAGTTAATCTTTGTGATGTAAAATTAACTAATAAGTTAATAGGAATCGAAGAGGTATTATGAGTAGTAACACTTACATAATAAGCAGGCAAAAATATTGCTATAATAAATCCAATTAACCTAATTATTCTAATAAAAGAGGCATTTATTGGTTTTTGATAATAATCATCAGGAGTATGTAAAAAATCAATAAAGAAAGTAGGAATAATTAATACGTAAGGAGAGTTATCAACAACAATTGCAACTTTTCCTTCTAATAAAGCTTGAGATACTGTATCAGGTCGTTCTGTTATATTAATAACTGGAAATAAGTGATCTTTTTTAATAATACGTTCTCTTATATAACCAGAATCAATTATTCCATCGATATTTATTTCTTCTAGTTTTTTCATTATCTTTGTAATTAACTCATCATTAGCAATATTATTCATATAACAAACTCCAACTTTAGTATTGCTATTCTTTCCAATAAATAAAGTTTTTAAATATAAGTTATTACTTCTAATTCTTCTTCTAATTAATCCAACGTTAGTATTAAAATTTTCATTAAAAGCATCTTTAGGTCCAATAATAGAAACTTCACTATCAGTAGTATTTATTCCTCTATCAAGCTTAGCTTTAACTTCTACTGCAATAAAACTGTTATCTACAAAAATAATACAAAAACCTTTAAATATATAATCGATAACACTATTTACATCATCTAATTCTTTTACATTACTTAAAGGTATAGAATTTAGGATTAAGGAGTACGTATCTTTAGTAGGAACATTAATTAATTTAGTAATCTTCTTTAATAAAAAATCATTTATATCATCACCACTACATAGTACTTCGTTAAATATAATTGTTACTGTACTAGAGTAGGTATCAATACTTCTTATAACTATATCACTACTATTGCCACATTTATTTTTTATATCATTTATTAAATTATTCATAAGTCTTCACCATTAATAATATTATTAGTTTTTTTATTTCAGTTTATACGTTATAATTAATATGAGGCGAATAAATATGAACCAAGTAGTAATAGAAAAATTAGATCATTTTGGAAGAGGAATTGCTAAAATAAATGAAAAAATAGTTTTTGTTCCTAATACATTAAAAGGTGATGTTGTAGTAATAGAAATAGTGAAAGACAATTCTTCTTATGCTTTAGGGAAAGTAGTTAAGTATATAGAAAAGCAAAAAAGACTAAGTCCTTGTAAATATAGTAATATTTGTGGTGGCTGTCACTTAATAGATATGGATTATTTTAGTCAATTAGAGTTTAAAAAAGAAAAGATAAAGGAATTATTTAAGAAAAATTTAGGATTAGATATTACTTTAGATGACGTTATAACAGGAGATAAAAGTAATTATCGTAATAAAATAAATCTTCATATAAAAGGTGAAAAAGTAGGTTTCTATGCTTTAGAAAGTCATGATTTAGTAGAAATAGATGAATGTTACATTACTAAAAAAGAAATTAATGATTTATTACCTAAAGTAAAAAACTTGGCCAAAAATAACAATATAGATGAAGTAATGATTAGATATCATAATGGATTAATCTTATCTATAAAGGGAAATGTTTCTAAAGATTTTCTTTTAAAGAATTTTCTTGATTGTTCTCTTATTTATTTAAATAATAAAAAGATAAAAGGTAATGAAGTAACAGAAAATATTTTAGATAAACGCTTTAGAGTATCACCCAAGTCATTTTTCCAAGTAAATACTAGCGTATCTAGTAAAATGTTTTCAAAAGTAAGAAGTTACATTAAGGATAAATCTTTTAATAAAGCTCTTGATTTATATTGTGGAACAGGTGTTATTGGTATTTTAATCTCTGACTTAGTAGGCGAAGTAGTAGGAATAGAAGTAGTAAGTGACGCTATAGAAGATGCTAATTATAACAAGAAAATAAATAATATTAATAACGTAAGCTTTATATGTGACAAAGTAGAGAATAGGATAGATAGTTTTAAAGATATAGATTTAGTTATAGTAGATCCACCAAGAAGTGGACTTGATAAGAAAAGCATTGCTAATATAATGACTATCGCCCCTAAAGAGATAATTTATATTTCGTGTGATCCTGCAACATTAACTAGAGACTTAAAGGAGTTAAGAGGTAAGTACGATATAAGTAATGTATCTATTGCTGATATGTTCCCAAATACTTACCATTGCGAAAGTATCACAGTTCTTAAGAGGAGATAGAGCTAAATATGTTAAAAATGATTAAAGGTGTAAAAATCAATGATTCAGATAAGTTAAATGAGGAATATATGATTACTGAAAATTGTATAATGGCGAATATTGATGCTAACAAAATATTAAAGATAATTAACGATTTTGTTGATATACAAAAGGATCACCTATTTTTAATAATTGAAGTTCCTACCAATGAAAAGGATGAAGGAATTGAAGGGAATATAATCAAAGAACTTCATAAAGATGTTTATTATCTTGATAATATGTCCAAACCATTTGCTAAAGAATTATTAAAAACATTTGGGAATTTGTTTATTAATGATGGATTATCACAAATTGGTATAGGAAATCATGTTAGTAATGCAGAAATAATGACTGACAAATATAATGTAATAGAAATTTTTAATGGTAAAGACAAAATTGATAATTACGAAAAGTTAATGGATAAATATAAGATTAAAAAGGTGGAAGATTTAGTAACTGCATGGGCTTTCTTTAGCGATTCTAACCCAGGAGAATGTATTTGTGTTGATGAAGATGGAAAGTCAGTATATGATGTTATTGAAGTATTAACAAAAGAATCAGGATTATATTTTGCTGAAAGACGATAAAGTTTGATTAAATGTTAATGCAATTGCAAATTTATTTAATGTTCAAAGAACTGCGATTGTAAAACATATTAACAATATATATATGATGAAGAATTAGATAAAAATTCAACTTGAAGGAAATAGAAAAGTTTCAAGAAAAAAAGACTATTATAATTTAGATATGATTATTTCTATTGGGCCAAAACAGCAATAAAATTTAGAATAAAGCAATATTAGAATTTAAAAAGGTCATTTAAAAGGTATTTTAACTAAAGAAATGTTTTTTTGCTATTCATATGCTTTTTAAAAAAAGCGTTAAGTTGTGGTATAATTATATAAGAAAGATATTAGATTTATTTTTTGGAATGGAGTGGTAGGTGATAAATATTGTGAAAAAGATCTATATAATAACAGGAGCAAATGGTTTTTTAGGTAATAACATTATAAGAAAGTTAGGGCAAGATGCTGATAATGAAATTAGGGCCTTTGTATTAAAAGGTGATTCTATTAAATCACTAGAAGGATTAAAATGTAAAATATACTATGGTGATGTAACTAAAAAAGAAACTTTAACATCAATTTTTGAAAATACTGATGGACAAGAAGTTTTTGTAATCCATTGTGCTGCAGTAGTATATATAAAATCAAAATACAATCCACTTGTTTATAATGTTAATGTTAATGGAACTAAAAATATAGTAGATAAGGTAATAGAGTCAAAAGCAAAACTTATCTATATTAGTAGTGTTCATGCAATCCCTGAGCAACCTAACAATGAATTAATAACAGAAATAACTAATTTTAACCCTGATAATGTTGAGGGATTATATGCAAAAACAAAAGCAGAAGCTGCGAAGTATGTAATTGATGCAGTAAAGGGTAAAAATTTGAATGCTTGTATAATTCATCCATCTGGTATTATAGGTCCAAATGATTTTGGCAATAGTCACTTAACACAACTAGTAAAAGAAGTTACAACTGGCAAGTTATTTGCTTGTGTAAAAGGTGGATATGATTTTGTTGATGTAAGAGATGTAGCAAATGGCGTTATTAGTGCTTGTAAAAATGGGACTAATGGTGAATGTTATATCTTATCAAATAGATATATAACAATTAAAGAATTATGTGATTTAATTTGCAATGTGCAAGAAAGAAAAAAAATTAAAATGGTATTACCGATAGGTCTTGCAAAATTAATAGCACCTTTATTTGAAGTATATTATAATTTAAAGAAACAAACTCCACTTTTTACAAAGTATTCACTATATACACTATCTTCTAATGCTAATTTTAGTAATGAAAAAGCTAAAGAAAAGTTGGGATTTAAAAATAGAAATATGAAAGATACAATAAAGGATACTATTGAGTGGATAAATAAAAAGTAAAAAAAGATAAAAATAAATAATAATACAAATTACAATTAACCACCAAACAAGGAGAAACACCAGTTGTAAGAACGTTAGATAAGATTGAATATAAAAATGAATTGGAAAAATATATGAAGAGTATAAAGAGATAATTGAATCATCGGGTGATGAGCGAATAGAAGAATTAGCTGAGATGTCAGAAGTAATTAGATTCCTAGCAAAATTAGAAAATAAAGATTTAAACAATGTTATAACAACGGCAGATAAAAAGAATGAAAAATGTTGTGTTTTAGAAGAAAAATTTTTTTAAAAAGGTTATTTAAAGTAAAATAGAAACCAAAACCGAGCAAAAAAATATCAATTTGTGGAGATAGAAGATGAAGATAATTTATATAAAATCTAAAAAAGATTTTATCTAATAAAGAAAGAATTATAAAGGAATTTCCAGCGTTATTAGTATTGTTATTCATCTTTGCTCCTTTAGTACATCTAACAGTAGCGAAGACATTTACTTTTGGATTCATATATTCGTTTATAATATGGTTTCTCATAAAAATATTTGTAGTATTTGTAATAGATATTTTATGGTATTCTAATTCACCTAAGTACTGGATAAAAGGAACAGAAGATTTAAAAAGTGAATATAAGAATTATAAATTCTATATAAGTAATATACCAAGAAGCTTATTAGCGAGATTAATCGTATCAATGATTGTAGGCATAATTATAAGTTTCCAAAATAATTTGGAAAACAAAGGAGTTTATAAAGACGAAGCATAATTATAGTTTAATTTTGTAATGCATGTTATAATTATTCTATACTAATGGAGGTAAAAATGGAAAAATGGTTAGAATGGGCGATAGAGATTCAAAACCTAGCCCAAATAGGACTTACATACACTGATAATCCCTATGATGTAGAACGTTATGAAAGGTTAAGAGAAATAGCAAATGAAATGATTGCTGAAAAATCTAATATTCCAAAGGACAAAGTAAAAGAATTGTTTTGTAGTGAAATAGGTTATCCAACCCCTAAATTAGGCACAAGAGCTGCTATATTTAAGGATAACAAAATATTATTGGTTCATGAGAAAAATGATACGTGGTCACTTCCTGGTGGTTGGGTTGACGTATTACAATCAATCGGTTCTAATACGATAAAAGAAGTAAAAGAGGAATCCGGCCTTGATGTTAAAGCAACTAAGATTATTGCTATTCAAGACCGTAATAAGCATAATAAACCAGCATACCCTTATGGGATGTGTAAAGTATTTGTATTGTGTGAATTACTTGGTGGTACTTTTAAAGAAAATGTTGAAACAACAGAAATTAAGTATTTTGGACAAGATGAATTACCAGATAACTTAGCAAATGAAAAAAATACTAAAGAACAAATTGAAATGTGTTTCAAAGCAGCTAATGATGATAATTGGCAAACAATATTTGATTAATAAGAAGTAGGTGAGATTATGAAAAAGAATAACGCTTTAGGCATATTAGGAGCATTAATAGGAGCAATTTTATTTAGTATTCCTTGGATTATAACTTATATATATTTAAATTATATTTTATCTTTACTTGCAATGGTAATTGCTTTTGGATCGTTTTATTTCTATAAATTATTCGGCGGAGAAA
This sequence comes from uncultured Bacilli bacterium, assembly GCA_934155645.1. Lineage (GTDB taxonomy): Bacteria > Bacillota_I > Bacilli_A > RF39 > UBA660 > RGIG3091. Next base: position 50,394 of record CAKPHC010000003.1, read on the forward strand.
TAACTAAAAAAACTAGTATTGTTGTTACAATTTCATCATTATTATCAATTACTTTAGCAACTTTTGTATTTATTCCTCTTTGTTTAATGCTAAAAGAAAATATTGCGATAAATGCTGAAAATATTTCTTTAGTGTACCAAAATAGTGAATTTATTGGTGCCTTAGTTAGCGACTATCTAGTATCATTATTATTTACAGCTTTAGGTATTGGGGGAATAATTAGAAGTATTAATCAACAAGCATACCAAGTAAATGGTTCTGAAATAAAAGATTTAACAAGCGACGATGTTCAAAGTATTTATGAAGAATATGGAGCACTTAGTAAAGATAAAGCAGTACCTAATAGTCTTATCTTAGGTAGAGTACCATATAAAGAATTAAGACGTCTTGAAAAAGAAGGTATAATTGTACCAAAAGGAACTAAGAGTTACTTTGATATAGAAGCAGTTACTAATAAAGAAAAAGGAAAAGAAAATAGAAAAAAAGATATTAGAAACAGTGTAGTTATAATTCTTGTAATAATCTTATTATCTGCTATATTAACAGGAATAGTAATTGCTTTGGATAATAGTGAAGATAATATCAATGTTAATGATAAGATAGAAAATATGACAATAACTTATCAAGATCTTTCTCTTACTATACCAAATACATTTGTAAAGGATAAAGAAGAGGAAGGAAGTATAATATACTCTAACAACAATTATGAAAATGATGCTGTATATCAAATAATGCTTGACTATTATACAACCAAAGAAAATGAAGATGGTAAACAACTTTTTGATGACTATGTAACATATTTAAAAGGATATTTCGAAATATTAGAAGAAAATAAAAGTACATCTGCCTTAGGAGGAGTTATCTATTTATTAAAATCAATAGAATACCCAAATGAGTATTACTATGTAAATGTTAACTATGATGATAAAGGACTTTATGCTATATCTTTTTATATATATATAGAAGATAATCGAGCAAAAGATGAAATAATTAATGAATTAAAAGAAGAAAGTAATACTTATTTATCAACACTTAAATACAATGGACAAGTTTTTGAAAGTTAAAATAAAAAATAAGCAGGAGAAGTACAAATGAAAAAGAAGTTAAAAGATTATCTAGAAAATAATCACTCGTTTGATAAATTAACAATGCTTGGAATATTTAGTTTAATAATAGTAATAACTGGATGTTTTGGTTGGTTATATGAATTTATTTTCTATTTTTTTAATGGTGGTATGAAAGAATTCTACTGGCGTGGTGGTAATTTCTTACCTTGGATTAATATCTATGCGACGGGTTCAATTATGTTATATTTCTTAACATATCGTCATCGTAAATATCCTTGGAAAGTATTTGTAATAAGTTTCTTTGCTTGTGGTATCTTAGAATACTTTTCAGGCCTAGGAATGTATATTATAGGTGATGGATTAAGATGTTGGGACTATAACAGTGAAATATTAAACTTTGGTAACATTGGCGGATTTGTTTGTTTAAGAAGTGCATCTTTCTTTGCACTATCTAGTTTATTACTAATGTATGTAATAGTGCCTTTATGTTTTAAACTAGCAAAGAAAATGAATAAAAAGCTATTCTTAACAATAAGTTTTACTCTATGCTCAATAATATTAATTGATGAATTTTATAACTTATTATTTGCAAGAATATTTCATCTTCCAAGAGCATCTACTATATATAAGAAAATAGGACTTCGTTATGTAACTTTTAAGTAAGGTGATAAAATGACAAATAAAAAAGAAAGAATAAGTGTTCCTAAATATACTTTATCAGAAGAATTAATTAATTCTATATCACATGGTGTAGCAGCAGGATTAAGTATTTGGGGTCTTGTAATGCTTATAATAAAGGCTTCACATGAAAGTGCTTTAGCAGTAACAACCGTTACATTATTTGCTACTACAATGATAATTTTATATACAATATCATGTATATATCATGCCTTATCTTCTAAGATAACTGGTAAAAAAGTAATGCGAGTAATTGATCACTGTAATGTGTTCTTACTTGTATTTGGAACAATTATACCCGTTGCATTAGTAGGAGTAAAAGGATATCTAGGATGGATTTACTTTGGAATAAGTGCTTTCTTTACAGTTCTTGGAATAACCTTTTCAGCTATTAACGTTGATAAAAATCAAAAACTTGAAGTTGTATGCCATTTAGTTAATGGTTGGGGAGCATTATTTTTTATGAAACCTTTAAGTAATAACATCAGTTTAAGTGGTGCATTACTAGTAATACTAGGAGGTCTCTTATATTCATTAGGGGCTGTATTATATGGAGCTGGTTCTAAAAAGAAATATATGCACTCCGTCTTTCATTTCTTCTGTATCTTTGGTAGCATTTGTCATTATTTTGCCATATATTTATACGTATTATAAGAGTTGATTTACATCAACTTTTTTTTATTTATTGCATTTTTTATTAGTTTTTGCAATAATATTTTCTGTGCTATAAATCATTAATTAAGGAGGATATATGGCTTATATAGAATTTCGTGATGTAATTAAAGAATATAAAATGGGAGAAGTAACTATTACTGCTCTTGATAAAACTAATTTTGAAATAAATAAAGGAGAATTAGTTGTAATAGTAGGTCCATCTGGTGCTGGAAAAACTACTGCATTAAACTTACTAGGAGGTATGGATAAAGCTAGTAATGGAACAATTCTAGTGGATAATAAAGATATTACTAAATTAAAAAATAAAGAACTAATTAAATATCGTAGAGAAGATATAGGATTCGTTTTTCAATTTTATAATTTAGTACCTAATCTTACAGCATTAGAAAATGTTGAACTAGCAGTTCAAGTTTGTAAAAGAAAAGCATCAAGTCCTAAAAGTGTACTAAAAAAAGTTGGTCTAAAAGATAGACTTAATAACTTTCCGTCACAATTGTCAGGTGGAGAACAACAACGTGTTGCAATAGCAAGAGCAATTGCTAAAAATCCTAAAATCCTACTATGTGATGAACCAACCGGAGCTCTCGATTATAATACTGGTAAACAAATATTAAAATTACTACAAGATACTGCAAGAAGTCTAGGTATGACTGTAATTATTATTACCCACAATAAAGCTTTAGCACCTATGGCAGATAAAGTAATCAGTTTCAAAAATGGTAAAAGTGAACAAATAACAATTAATGAAAATCCAACTTCTATTGAGGAGATTGATTGGTAATGAAAGCACTAACTAAAGACTCTTTAAGAGAAATACGTAAAAAGTTTAAAATATTTATATCAATTCTTTTTATGGCTTTGTTAGGAGTAGGTTTCTTTGCAGGTATTAGAGCAACTACACCCGATATGCAAGAGACTATCAATAACTATTTTGATAATTCTAACGTAATGGACATAAATATTATGTCTAGAACAGGTTTTACTAAAGAAGATATAGAAAAGTTAAATAATATAAAAGAAATAGATAACATTGAATTAAATAACAGTTTTGATATGATTGGTAAAATAAATACAAGAGAACTTGCTCTTAAAGTAATAACTATTAATGATAATGTAAATAAATTAGTAATAGAAGAAGGTAGATTACCAGAAAATGATACTGAATGCGTAATAGATAGTAATAATACTAAAGTATCAATTGGAGACACTGTAGAATTAAAGACTGATGATCCTAGAATTAAAAATAAAGAACTAAAAGTAGTAGGTATCGCCTCATCTCCATTATATATATCTAAAGATAGAGGTACTACCAGTCTAGCAAGTGGAATTATTGATTACTTCTTATATATTAATTCCAATAATGTCCTAGGAGACATTTATACCGATATGTACTTAACGCTAGATAATACTTATGATTTATTTAGTGATGAATATAAAGATATAATAGATAGTACTACTAAAAAAATAGAAAAAATAAATAATAACTGGTACATATTTAATCTAGATGATAACATTGGATTCTCATCATATAGAGATGATACTTATAGAATAGAAAATATTGCTAAAATATTCCCAGTAATATTCTTTGTAGTAGCTATTCTTATAAGCCTTACTTCAATGACTAGGATGGTTGAAGAACAGCGTGGTGAAATAGGCACCTTAAAAGCTTTAGGATACAGCAATATTGCAATATCTAAAAAATATATTTTATATGCATCCCTTGCAACATTAATAGGGGGAGTATCTGGAATAATAATTGGCGTTAATCTAATACCTAGAATTATCTTTATAATGTATCAATTGATGTATAATACTGGTAACTTAATAGTAGGTTATAACTTAAAATATTCTCTTTTAGGTTTATTACTTGCGTATATCTGTATAATTGGTGCAGTTATATATGCTTGCTTAAAAGAAATGAGAAATAACCCAGCTGTTCTAATGCGCCCTAAAGCACCTAAAGCAGGTAAAAGAATTATGTTAGAGAAAATTTCGTTTATATGGAAAAGATTAAATTTCACCAATAAAGTAACATGTAGAAATATGTTTAGATATAAGAAAAGATTTTTAATGACTGTAATAGGTATTATGGGATGTACTTCTCTAATTTTTGCTGGTTTTGGATTAAAAAACTCAGTAGGAAGTATCTTACCGCTTCAATATGGAAAAATATTTAAGTATGACATGCAACTAATACTAAGTACAGCCCAAAATAATAAAGAAATACCAGTCTTAAATAATGAAGATGTAGATAAATATACATTAGTTAAAATGGAAAGCAGTACTCTAAGTTTCAATAAAAAAGAAGAAAAAGACACTCAAATAATGGTAGTTGATAACGATATTAATGATTACATCAATATCGATCCAGATGGTTTAAAAGATGGAGTATACATAACTAAAAAAGTAGCAAGAGTCTTAAATATAAAAGAAAATGACTTTGTAGAAATAACTAATTCTAAAGGAATAAAAGCTAAAGTAAAAGTAGAAAAAATAACTGAGAACTATTTAAGACATTATATTTATATGAATAGTGATACTTATAACAATTTATTTAATGAAGAACCACTTTTAAATGTAGCACTCGTTAATACAAATGAACTAAATAAAAAAGAAGAGCAAAATCTTGCCAAAGAATTATTAAAAAGCAATTATTTTTCTAAAGTAATTATAACTACTGATATTGCTAATGCCCTAGATGATACCTTAGATAATATGAACTATGTTGTAGGAGTCTTAATCGTATCAGCAGGAATTCTAGCGCTTACTGTTTTATATAATTTATCTAATGTAAATATAAGCGAAAGAATAAGAGAACTTGCAACAATCAAAGTTTTAGGATTTTATGATAAAGAAGTTTACAATTACGTATCAAAAGAAAATACTGCTTTAACCATAATAGGTATTATTCTAGGACTATTCGGAGGATATTTCTTAACTATTGTTATTATTAAAACATGTGAACTTAATATATTAATGTTTCCAACTAAAATAGATATGTGGTGTTATATAGTATCAGTAATAGTAACCGTAATATTTACAATTATAGTACAAATAATTAATTATTTTAATTTAAAGAAAATAGATATGATAGAGTCTTTAAAAAGTGTAGAATAAATTAATAAAAAATGGTGCAAATTTATTAAAAATATGTTATCCTTTATATAGAATAATAGAGGTGAGGTTTATGAGTAAGCAATATACATTAGATGAAATAAAAGATATTGTTTCTAACGGTATCGTTACAACTACAAATTTAACAGATATTATTTCTAGTCTAAAAGATTATGATTACAATAGTGAGATTAGAAAAATATTTATAAATCTATCTAATAATAAAGGATTACCAGAAACAGTAAGAGTAAACTTTAGAAATTTCGTCGATAGTTATGATGAACTTTATAAACCTAAAGAAGAACAAGTAGTAGAAGCAGAAGAACCTATAAAAGAAGAAGAAAAAGTAACAGAAGAAGTAGTCTTTGAACAGCCGGTAATTACTACTATCAATAATGAACCAGTAGTAGAAGAACCTAAAAAGAAGGAAGATGCTATTTCATTAGAAAATGATGCTGTTATGGGTGGGTTAATCGCTTATGCAGCTACTAAAGGATTAAAAGTAATATCAAATAATCCTGGCATTAATGGTACTCCAGAAATATCATTAGAATTAACTTATGAATCTAAACCTTACATAGATAATTTATTACTAAGTTTATATGATAATAAAGAAGATATGAACGTAGAAATGAAAAGAATTCCTACAAGCGGTAAAGAAGTTTTATCATTAAGTGTTGATAATCCTAATTTAACAAGTCAAGAATTACAAGAACAAGGTAAAAAGATGTTTACTAGTATCACTGAAGTAATAAAAGATACTGATAAAGAAAAAGATTATGAAAAACAAATGCCACCTGAGTTAAAAAGCTTAAAAGATAAATTTGTTAATGATGACCCTAATATTCCCAATAAGGATTTTAAAGTAGGATTTAATTATACAAATGGAATAAAGAATTTCTATTTAGTAGCAGATTCTAAAGAAGAAGCTATAGAGATATCAGAACTAATGGGTTATGATGTTAAAAAAGATAGAGGTGGCAATGTCTTTGAGATTGATACTGGCGATAAGAATATGACTAATACTAAATTAGATAAAGTAACAGAAGATATTAATTCTATAGATGAAGTAAAAGATACTGAAGTAGGTATCTCTGATGTAGATATTAATTACAATAATAAGCATTACAACAATGAGGATGAAGCTACAGTTATTGATTTTATTGAAGAAAGTAAAGACCCTGATAATATGTCAGTGGTACAAATAGATGTTCCTACATCTTCTCCTAATCAAAGGGTTGTTAACTTAGCAAGCGAAGATGGAACTCGTAAAACAGTAGTATTCAATAATGGTAAAGACTTTGATGATTATACTCTCCCTAAAGTAGCAGAGAGTTTTGCTAAAGATTCAGGAGTTAATAGGGAAAATACTAACAAAGTCAATGAAGGTAACAATAAATCAAGTTATGATGCTTTATCTAACGATAATACTTATTTAAGGATGAATAACTTTGATGATTCTACTGTAGATAAAGTAGATGATTATCTTCAAAATTATATGGTTGATGAAAAAGAAAATGAAAACGACAACAGTATGGGGAAAGCGCCTCAAAAAACTCTAGGGCCAGGACCTTATGGTGAACCTAGACCAACTAACAATAATAAGGAATCAGCTAAAGTATCTGCTTCAGCAATTATCCTTTTCACAGCTATAGTTATAGTAGGAATTCTACTTGTTGCTGTAGTTTATGGAGTAATATAAAATGGAAAAACTAACAAATGACCAAAACATAAAAAATCTAAAAACAAGAAAAAATCTAAGAATACTAATTATTATTTTTGGAATTATTACGATAGTATTATCAATATTATCATTAACAGTAAAACTAGGAATAGGGTATCCTTTAGTAGCATTTATAATTACTACTATCTTAACTAAAAAAAGAGAAAGTATTCCTATTAATATTAGTAAAAGCCTAGAAGCAAAAAGAATAGAAAAAGCAATGGAGAAAAATAAAAAGAAAAGAAAATAACTATAGGAGCTGATAAAATGTATAGACGAAAGACAACAGTAATAATAGTAATGTGTGTAATGATGCTTTTTATGGGGATAGGGTATGCAATATTATCAACGAAATTAAATATAAATGGTAATACAGCAGTAACATCAACATGGAAAGTAGAATTTAGTGGAATAAGCGTAGCGTCAACCACCGGAGGAGCAACAAGTAAGTCAAGCAGTTATTCAGCAACTACAGTAAATTTTGAAGTAGATTTAGTACAACCAGGAGATGAATTAACATATAACGTTAATATAACAAACTATGGAGATATAAAAGCAGAAGTAAAAGGAGCAACATATACAGCAACAGATAATGATGCAATATATGTAAGAATAAAGGGAATAGAAAAAGGAACGATATTAGAAAGTTGCGAAGGATTAACTACATGTCCAACAAAGACATTGACAATAACAGTAGGATACAATCCAGGAGTAGAAAAAGATCCAAGTAATAAGACAAAAGATATAAGTCTAACTTTACAAGTAGGACAATATATAGCAGGAAATCCAACAGAAAGTGGAGAATTAATTCCAGAAGTATCTGAATCATTAGTAACAAAAATATTAAGTAATAATTCAGCAATGCCTGATACAAACATAGATTTTACTAAATCTAGTCCGGTTTTAATTTATAAAGAAAGCCATGCATCATCAACAACATCAACATCTTTTACAGCTTCAACAAAATATTATTTTTCAAATACCTATACTTTTGATAAAACAACGGGTTATTATAGTTTAGCAGGTGATATAGTGCAAGAAACATGGAGTTCAACAATGGTACAAAAATATCCATATACTTGTAAATCTACCTCTTCACCGAATTGTACAAATTCTATGTATAAGATGACATCATATTCAAGTTCGACTTCGGGATATGGTTACTATTATAGTTCTACATCCAACGATAAAGATAAAGCCGATAGAGGATCAAACGGACTTGGATTATATTATACTTCAACGAATACTGAAGATAATAAAGTGACATATTACTTTAGAGGAGCAGTAGAAAATAACTATGTATCTTTTGCAGGATTTACATGGAGAATAGTAAGAATAAACGAAGATGGAAGTGTAAGATTAATTAAGCAGGACACAATAGGCGAAAGTGTCTTTAGTAATTACAGTAGCGATAATGCATACATGGGATATATGTATGGAATAGCAGAAACAAAACAAAAATATGGAGATGTAAACGGAGACGGAAGTATAACATCCGATGATGTTACAGCGGCAACTGCCTTAAAAGGACAGTCTGCATTTAATTCAATAAATACATTGCTAGCAGATGTCAATTTTGATGGAGTTGTAAACGACGCTGATATAACACTTATTACAAATGCGGTTAGTGATTCTACAATTGACTTTTTATCAAGCGCAACAAATGAACAGAGATACGCAAGAACTCATGCCAACGTAGTAAGCAGTGCAGTAAAAACAACATTAGACAATTGGTATGATGCTAATCTGGCAAACTATTCATCATATTTAGCTGATGCCGGTTTCTGCAACGACAGAATGTCAAATGACAGTACTTTATTAGTTGGTTCAACAGGCGGTAATTATGCGGTTGCTAGTAGAATCTATATGGGGGCAACTCCTCAATTTAAATGCAATCAAACAAATGATTTGTTTACTTTGAAAAATAGTAGCAAAGGTAATAAAGCATTAACTAAAGCAATTGGATTGATAGCAGCTGATGAGGTTGTATATGCTGGAGCCAACGGATATGTAGCACACGGTGGTTCACAATATACAAAAAACTATTTATGGGATAGTTTAAGTCAATGGACAATGACACCGTTTATGGGACCATATGGTGGGTACGTTTTTTATAACGGTAGCACTAATTTTAGCGGCTATACTTCCAAAATCAATGTTAAACCTGTAATCAATTTGAAATCAACAGTAACAGTATTAAGTGGAGATGGAACTAAAACTAATCCATATATTATTAATTAAAAGAATATTTTAGAATATTTTAAATATTCTTTTTTTTAACGTTTAAAAATGATAAAATAAATATAGATTTAAAGGTAGTGATAAAATGCATTTTTTAGATAAAATAGAAGAAGAAACTATACTTATAATACCCAATAACTTAAGAGATAAAGTATTAAAGTATATAGATTCTTTAGATAAATTAATAAATATTAAAATATTTGATTTTAATGAATTGAAGCGTCATATATATTTTGATTATGATGAATCTTCAATTCTATATTTTATGAATAAATATGGATATAAATATGAAGTTAGTAAAACTCTAATAGATAATATGTATTATATAGAAAACAAAACTTATTCTAGTAAAAAACTAAATGAATTAGTAAGTTTAAAGCAAGAATTAGAGAATAATAACTTAATAAAAAAAGATAACCTATTTCTAAATTTCTATTCATCAAAACCTGTTATTGTATATGGATATGATTATATAGATAAATTCGAAATGAAAGTATTATCTAATTTTAATAATGTATCAATAATAAATACAGAAAGTTCTAATAACAAACTAACTGTAAATGAAGCGAACAATATCTTTGATGAAGTTAACTTTGTATTATTCAGAATCTCTCAATTAATAACTGAAGGAGTAGATATAAATAAAATTAAAATAACTAATATAGATACTAACTATCATCATGCTTTCAAAACTTTATCAAGACTTTATAATGTTCCTGTAGATATATCTCTTGATGTACCAATTACTTCTACTAGTATAGGTAATAAATTTATTGAAAAATTAAATGCATTTACTTCTTTTGAAGAGGTAGAGAACTTATTAAATAATACAGAAACAAACGAAGTTAATTCTAAAATCTACAGTAAAATAATAGCTATTTGTAATAACTATATTGGATTAAACTATCCATTTTCTATCATTAGAGAATCAATTATATATAAATTGAAAAATACTAAAGTATCTCGCAAAAAGATGGAAAACTATGTAGAAGTAGTACCTTTCTCTAATTACTTGTTTAGTGACGATGAATATGTATTTTTAATGGGCTTTAATCAAGGAATATGTCCAGTTATCAATAAAGATGAAGCATATATTAGTGATAATTTAAAACAAGAGTTAGATTTATCATTAACTAATGAACTTAATATATTAGAGAAAAAATCATTTATTAACAAAATTAATTCAATAAAGAATCTTACTATTACCTATAAATTAAAAAGTATAGGAGAAGAATTTTATCCTTCTAACTTAATAAAAGAACTAGATATGGATACCATAAAAATTATACCTAACACATCTTATTCTAAAACTTATAGCAGTATAGCTCTTGGAAAAATGCTTGATGAATTAATTAAATACGATATTAAAGATGAGATGTTAGATACTTACTATAACAGTATTTCAATACCTTATATGAAGTATGACAATAAATATACTGGTATTACTAAAGAATCCTTATTAAAAAAATTAGATAATAAACTACTGTTGTCATATTCAACAATAGATAACTATTATAGATGCGCATTTAGATATTATCTTGCTAATATCTTAAAATTAGATAAGTACGAAGAAACATTTAAAACATTTATTGGTAACTTATTTCATTACATTTTATCTAAATTATTTGAAGAAGGCTTTTATTTTGATAAAGAGTGGAATAATTACATAAAAGATAAAACTTTAACTTCTAATGAAGAGTTCTTCTTAATTAAATTAAAAGAAGAATTAAAACTTATAATAGAAGAAGTAAAACGCCTACATAAAGAAACTGGGTTAACTAATAATTATTTTGAAAAGAAAATATATATAGATAAATCTAGAGATATTCCAGTTACATTTATGGGAATAGTAGATAAAATAATGTATAAAAATGTTGATGGTAGAGACTTAATTTCTATTATTGACTATAAAACAGGTAACCCTAATACCAATTTATATAATGTTGTATACGGAATTGATATGCAACTACCTGTATATTTATATTTAGTTAAATACAGTAATCTCTTTACTAAGCCAGAGGTTGTTGGATTCTACCTACAAAAAATCCTTCATAATGAGATTACAAGGAGTAGCACTAAAACTTACTTAGAACAAAAGAAAGATAATTTAAAATTAATTGGTTATAGTACTACCGATGAATCCAATCTTGCTAGATTTGACCCAACTTATGAAAATAGTGAATTTATAAAAAGCATGAAAATATCTAGTAAAGGTTTCTATGCTTATGCCAAAGTAATAGAAGACATTAAAATAAAACAACTAATTGACTTAGTAGATAAGAAAATAAATGAAGCAATAGATGACATTTTAAATGCTAAATTTGATATTAATCCAAAAAGAGTAGGCGGAGAAAATATTGGATGTAGTTTCTGCAAGTTTAAAGATATTTGTTATATGAAAGAAGAAGACATAATAAACTTAAAAGAATATAAAGATTTTAGCTTTCTAGGAGGTGATATTAATGCCTAATTGGACAAAGGAACAACAAGAAGCAATAGATAAAGAAGGTACTAATATCATAGTATCCGCAGGTGCTGGAAGTGGTAAAACCGCAGTACTATCAGAACGTGTTTTAAGGAAACTAAAAGACGGTGTAAATGTTAATGAATTATTAATTCTAACTTTTACTAAAGCTGCAGCATTCGAAATGAAAGAACGTATTAGAAAAAAAATAAGTAAAGAACCATCTTTATCTAAGCAATTAGAATATATAGATGCTAGTTACATAACTACTTTTGATAGCTATGCTTTATCAGTAGTTAAAAAATATCACTATTTACTAAACGTTTCTAAAAACGTATCAATAGTAGATGCCAGTATCATTTATCTAGAAAAAAATAAAATAATAGATGACATATTTGATGAACTATATAAATTTGGTGACTCTAACTTCTTAAAACTAATTAATGATTTTTGTACTAAAGATGATAATGATATAAAAAAATATATAATAACTATTTCTAGTAAACTAGATTTAAAATATGATAAAGAAGAATATTTAGATAAATACTTAAAAGACCAATTCGATAATCAAAAAATAACTAGAGATATAAATCTATTTACTAATTTAATTCTAGAAAAAGTAGATGAGATAAACCTTTCTTTAAAAGCCTTGGAATCATTTGTTGATAGTGATTACTTAGATAACGTTTATTCTGTTTTAAATAACCTACTTAACAGTGAAACTTATGATGAAATTAAATCATCATTTCCTATAAAACTTCCTAACTTACCAAAAGGTAGTGAAGATACAGCCAAAAATATTAAAGATGAAATAAGCTCATCATTAAAAGAAATAGATTCAGTTTTAACTTTTGATAATATCTCTGATATTGAAACATCAATTTTATCAACTAAAGACTATGTTGATGTAATTATTCGTATTATTAAAGAACTAGATAAGCGATTAAATAATTATAAAAATAAAAATGATTTATATGAATTTACTGATATAAGTAAAATGGCTATTAAAATAGTTAAAGAAAATGTAGAAGTAAGAAACGAATTAAAATATCATTTTAAAGAAATAATGATTGATGAATATCAAGATACTAGTGATCTACAAGAAGACTTTATCTCGTTAATAGAGAACAACAATGTCTACATGGTAGGAGATATTAAGCAATCTATATATCGTTTTAGAAATGCTAACCCATATATATTTAAAAACAAATATGATAATTACTCTAAATTAATGGGTGGATATAAAATTGATTTAGTAAAGAATTTCCGTTCTAGGATGGAAGTATTAGATAATATAAATCTTGTATTTAACTTAATCATGGATGACAATATTGGAGGAGCCGACTATAAAAGTACCCATCAAATGGTCTTTGGTAATAATACTTATATTGAAAGCGGTTCTACTAGTCAAAGTAATGACTTTGAAATATTAAACTATGAATACCCTAAAGGATTTGAATTCTCTAAAGAAGAAATAGAAATATTTACGATTGCAAATGACATAAAAGACAAAATAAACAATAAATATCAAGTCTTTGATAAAGATAAATGTATTTTAAGAGACATCACATATAATGATTTCGTAATTCTAATGGACAGAACTTCTAAATTTGATTTATATAAAAAGATATTTGGATACTTAAAAATACCTTTAACTAAATATACAGACACTTCTATTACTAATGAATCTGATACAGCCATCATAAAAAATATCATATCATTAATAATTAATACTTATCAAAACAACTATTCAACCGAGTTTAAATATAGCTTTACAAGTATTGCTAGAAGTTTCCTATTTAATTATTCGGACCAAGAAATATTTGATTACTTAAATAACAACAACTACAAAGATAGTTCTATTATGAAAATAATTATGGAATTAATTCCTGACTATGAAGTATTAACACCAAGAGAATTACTAGAACTTATCATAGATAAATTTGAAATCTATGAACACTTAAACTTAGTAGGTGATATTACCAGCAGGATGACAAGGTACGAATACTTAATTAATATAAGTACTAACTTATCAAGTGTTGGATACTCAATTATAGATTTTTACAACTACTTAGATACTTTAATCGAAGACAATTACGATATAAAAATAAGTATGAACGAAGATAGTAGTGACAGTGTTAAGATAATGACTATTCACAAATCTAAAGGACTAGAATATCATATTTGTTACTATTCAGGACTTTATGCTAAATTTAATATCAGTGATTTAAAAGAAAAATTCCTATTTGATAATAAGTATGGAATTATTACTCCTTACTTTAAAGAAGGCATTTCTAACACAATATACAAGTACTTATTAAAAGAAGATTACTTAAAAGAAGAAATAAGCGAAAAAATACGTCTTTTCTATGTAGCATTAACAAGAGCTAAAGAGAAGATGATATTAGTAGGAGAATTTACTTGTGAAGATAGTGAAATAGTTGAAATACTAAGTGATAGTCAAAAGAAAAAATATCGTTCTTTTAAAGATATGTTACAAAGTATTTATCCAGAAGTTAAAGACTATATTAAAAAAGTTAATCTGGAAGATTTAGGACTAACTAAGGAATATAACATGATAAGAAAAAGTAATTATGAACAATATATAAATTCTAATACAGATAAATTATGCTTCTATAATATTACAGTTTCTAATAACGAAGTTATATCCAATCATTACTCAAAAGTAGTAAATAAAATTATAGATAAAAATACTATTGATAAAATGGCATTTGGTGAATACATGCATTACTTGTTAGAAATAATTGACTTTAAGAATCCTCAATTAGATTTAATCAATGAAAAATATCGTAGTTTTATTACTAATTTCTTAAATTCAGGACTAGATTTAAAAAGTGCTAAAATATATAAAGAATATGAATTTGTTACTGAAGAAAGTCATGGAATAATAGATTTACTACTTGAGTATGAAAACGAAGTAATTATAGTAGACTACAAACTTAAAAATATAGATGATAATGCTTATAATGACCAATTAAAAGGATACAAAACTTATATTCAAAATAAACTAAATAAAAATGTAACAGTATACTTGTATTCAATTATAGATAGTAATCTAGTAAAGAAGAGTCTTTAATTAGACTCTTTTTACATGATTGAATTTAATTTTCAATCCGTTAAATTGACTTAGATATAAGAATATGATAGATTTATGATATAAAATAATTGACAAAGAATAAAAAAGATAGTATAACTACATAAGCTTAAAAAAGGGGAGAGAAGTATGGAAAAAGTATACGTTTTTGGGCATAAAAAACCAGATACCGACTCAGTAGTAGCAGCAATAACCGCATCTTACTATATGAACGTAACACATAAAAATATAAAAGCATCACCTAGAGTTTTGGGACACTTAAACAATGAAACTAAGTTTGTCCTTAAATACTTTAATATAGCATCTCCAAAATATTTAAACGATGTAAGATTACAAATAAGAGATGTTAATTTTAAAAAAGATTACTATATAGATGAACATCGTTCAATCATGGAGTGTTACAAATACATGCTAGATAATAATACTAGTGGTGTACCTATAGTTGATAACGAACGTAATCTTTTAGGTATAGTAACATTAAAAGAAATTGCTAAAGAACTAATTAACGGTAACTTTGAATACTTACATACTTCATACGATAATTTATTAAAGACACTTGATGCTAGAGAAGTACTAAAATTTGATGATGAAATTGAAGCTAATATAATGGCTGCATCATTTAGAAGTTCAACTTTCCTAAACAATATAAAACTAGATAACAACACAGCCTTAATAGTAGGAGATCGTCATAGTATTATTGAATATGCTGTTATGTCCAAGGTAAAACTAATTATTGTAGTAGGTAATGGTGAAATTAAATTAAGCCATTTAAAAATTGCCAAAGAAAATAAAGTAAATATTATTAAAACTCCTCTTAGTACTTTTGAAGTAACTAAATTAATTAATATGAGTAACTATATAAATACATTAAATATAAGACCTAACGCTGTTACCTTTAGTATGTTTGATTACCTTAGTGATTTTAATGACATAGCAAACAAAGTAAGACATACTAACTATCCAATAATAGATAAAGATAATAAATGCTTAGGTATGTTAAGAATTAATGACATCGTTGATAAAAAGAAGAAAAAAGTGATTCTTGTCGACCATAACGAAGAATCACAAAGTGTAGATGGATTGGATGAAGCAGAGATAATAGAAGTGATTGACCATCACAAATTAGGTACTATTGCTACAACACTACCTATTAACTTTAGAAATATGGCAGTAGGAAGTACTAACACAATATTATATTTAATGTATAAAGAAAGAAATATTGATATCCCACGTGATATAGCAGGACTTATGCTATCTGCAATTATATCAGACACATTACTACTTAAAAGTCCAACAACTACTAAAGTAGATAGAGAAGCAGTACTAGCACTAGCAAACTACTTAGAAATAGATTACAAAGAATATGGTATTAAAATGTTTGAAGCAGGTAGTGAACTTAAAGATAAAACAAAAGAAGAAATCATTTATCATGACTTTAAACTATTCCATGTAGAAGATAAACAAATTGGAGTAGGTCAAATATTTACAACAAGTTTTAATTATAACGAAAAAGATATTCTTGAATATCAAAAACTATTAGATACAATATCAGTTAATAATAATTACGTTATAGTAGCACTATTCATTACTGATATTATAAAAAATGGTTCTTATATAATTTACAATACTAAATCAGAATCTATAATGAGCGATGCATTTGGTATTGAGAATATAAAACAAGGAACTTATTTACAAGATGTAGTATCAAGAAAGAAACAAATGATTCCTCAAATGATCGAAGTGTTAGAAAATAGATAATCTAATACTTTTTTTATAAAAAGAAATTAGGTGTATTATTATAATTATTTAAGTTAGAAGTACTAGTATTACTTGTATTATTTATATTATTTGCATTATTTGTATTATTATTTACAACTCTTGTAGTATTACTATCATCATCTTTTATTGCACCCATTATTTTAAATACAGTCTTAGTATTATTCCAAATAGGTTTAACTTGATAAAAAACAGGGATTGCTTGATTAATTATATTTAAGGTTTTTTGGGTATTATTTAAAAGACTAGACCAATTAAATTTGCCTTTTAAAGAAGAAAATAATCCTGCTTTATAAGGCATTCCTCCATAAGGATAGAAAGCATTATAACCATTATTAAACATGATATCCTCCTTTACATTATTATATGAATTAACTAAAAAATGTTTAAAATTATCTTAAGGTATGCTATAATCTTTTTAGAATAGATAAGAGGGGATAGCTAATGAAGAACGTATTGATGTTTCCAATAACAATTTTGAAATATGCTAAAAAAGGTGTTAGTTATCTTTTTGGAGGTAATAAAAATTTAAATTCCTCAGCACCTAAAGTAAAAAAATTAGATGGTGCTGCACTAGACAAGGAATTAGCACGTGTTAAAACTGAAAGTACAGAATTTAAAAGAGAAGAACAAGATATTACTGAAAAAGAAAAAAGAGCAAAATTACAATCTTATAGATATGTTGTAAGAAGTTCTAACGGAAGTATTGTAAAAGGAATATTTGATGCTGAAAATGAAGATGCTGTAAGAATATTCTTAACTAATGAAGGCAATGAGATTTTAAGTATCAGTAAAAGGGCTAAATGGGATATAGATGTTAACTTTGGTAGTAAAGTTAAGAAAGGTGATTTATCTTTTTCACTTACCCAATTAGCGACTTATATAAAAGCGGGAATACCATTAATTGATTCAATGCGTATTTTGGCAAGACAAACATCTAAACCTCAATTACGTAGAATTTATGATAGAGTTGTTTATGAATTAGTAATTGGATGTAGTTTTTCTACTGCTCTAGAACGTCAAGGTGATGCTTTCCCTAGACTTTTGATAAACATGGTTAAAACATCAGAAATGACAGGAGATTTAGCAGGTACTTTGGAAGAAATGGCTGAATATTATACTCAAACAGAGAGATCAAGAAAACAAATGATGTCAGCTTTGATATACCCAGCAGTAATCTTTACAGTAGCAGTTGGGGCTGTAATATTCATAGTAATGTTTGTAGTGCCCCAATTTGTAGACATGTTTGCAAGTAATAATGCTAAACTTCCAGCAATTACTGTATTCGTTATTAATATGAGTAGTTTCTTGGCTAACTATTGGTGGGTTCTAGCGCTTGTAATTATTATTGTATTAATCGTTTATCGTTGGTTATTTAAAAACGTTAGAGCATTTAGAAAAGCAATGCAAACTTTTTATATGAAATTACCAGTTATCGGTAATGTTATTATCTATAATGAAGTAGCAAACTTAGCAAGAACTTTTGCATCCCTATTAAGTCACAGTGTATTTATCACTGACAGTATGGAAATATTAAGTCAAATATCATCAAATGAAGTTTATAAAGAAATAATTAACAGAACTTTGATTGGACTTAGTAAAGGTGCCAAAATAAGTGAAAGTTTTAAAGGTGAGTGGGCTTTTCCAGTAGTAGCATATGAAATGTTAGTAACAGGTGAATCAACTGGTCAATTAGCAACCATGATGGAGAAAGTTGCTGAACACTACCAAGGATTACATGCTAATGCGGTAACAACTATTAAAAGTTTAATTGAACCAATTATTATATGTTTCTTAGCAGTAGCAGTTGGTTTCATAATAATGTCAATTATTTTACCAATGTTTGATTTGTATGGACAGTTATAGGAGTAGTTATGGAGATAGTATATACAATATTAATGTTAATAATTGGTTGCATATTTGGTTCGTTCTTTAACGTAGTAGGGTACAGAGTTCCTAAAGGTTTATCAATAGTATCACCAGGGAGCTTCTGTCCTAAATGTAATCACAATTTAAAATGGTATGAATTAATACCAGTATTCTCATATATAATTCAAAAAGGTAAATGTAGGTCTTGCCATGAGAAAATATCTTTAATTTATCCAATTATAGAATTAACTACCGGTGTTTTATTTGCTGTATCATATTTTGTTTTTGGATTCAGTTATGATTTGATATTAGCTCTTATAGTAGCGTCATTTCTAGTAATTGTAATAGTAAGCGATATTAACTATTTAGTTATTCCAGACGAAGTAACATTATTCTTTTCTATATTAGTAATTGCAGTAAAGATAGCTGGTGAAGGAATAAAAGTAGCATCTTTATCTGTATTATCAGGATTAGGAATGTTTGTCTTAATGTACTTATTTATGTTATTGGGAAATTTCCTTTTCAAAAAAGAGAGCCTAGGTGGAGGAGATGTAAAGTTAATGTTCTTCGTTGGTATTGTTCTAGGACCAATCTTAGGAACCTTTACAATATTCTTATCATCTTTAATTGCATTTCCTTTATCTCTAATTATATATCTTAAGGATAAAGATAATGTTATTCCATTTGGACCGTTCATTTTAATTGCAGCGTTTACTATTATCTTATTTCAAATACCTGCAATTGATATCCTAGAATTACTTAGATAATGTAAAGCAACCTTAAAAGTTGTCTTTTTAAATTGTAGAAATAACTGAAGGAGATGCACTAGCTCTAATCCATATGTTATTAAGATAAATTACATGTTAAACTAAGATATAAATAAAAGGTCTTGGAGATTTTTTTTTTAAATGATATAATCTTCTTGTGGTGGTGATATTATGATAGGTATAAATGATTTAGTAAAAACTAATAGCAATCAAGACTTAAAATTAAAACAAGAATATATAAAAGCTTTAGAAGATAAAGACTTTAAAGAACTTGTAAACGCTATTAAAATTGATGATGAATTACTTATGAAATATACTTCTAGATTACAGGAATCTGCTATAGAATTTCATAATTGTAGAAATTGCAAGAGTCTAAAAGAGTGTAAGAATAAAATAAAAGGCTTTGCATTAGTGCCTAAGCAAGATGAAAAAAGAGTTATTTTTACTTATTGTGCGTGTCATTATACCGTTAACGAGTCATATCATAGTAACGTAGAATTATTTGATATACCACAAGCTATAAAAAATGCTAGTCTTAAAGATTTATATAAAGATAAAAATAGAATAGAAGTAATTAAAAAGATGAAATCATACTTAACCAATTACTTTGGCAATCGTGAGAAAGCCATCTATTTACACGGAAGTTTTGGTTCGGGTAAAACTTATCTAATTGCAGCCTTATTAAATGAACTTGCAAAAAAAGATGTTAAAGGTATAGTAATTCATTTACCAGAATTTATAAGAGGATTAAAAGAATCATTTTCAAGTAATTATGGTGAACGTTATGAATCAATAAAAAAAGTACCAGTATTATTAATAGATGATATAGGAGCTGAATACTTAACTAGTTGGTCTAGAGATGAAGTATTAGAACCAATTCTTCAATATAGGATGGATGAAAACCTAGCAACGTTCTTTACTTCTAACTTCACTATTGAAGAATTAGAAAAACATTTAGCAGTAACATCTAGTAGTATTGATAAAGTAAAAGCTAAAAGAATAATTGAACGAATTAAACAATTAAGTGAACCTTATGAACTAGTTAGTAAAAATTATCGAGAATAAATATCAAATAATTGTTGACATATAAGACTTTTTGCCTTATAATCTAGAACGTAAACATGAAAAAGGAAAGCGATGTACCTACATCCACCTGATTAGCGAGTAGCAATAGGTAAAGAGCCAAAGTAAAATATTTAATATTTTTGTATGGTTTGATAGTAGGTATATTATACCTACTTTTTTATATTTAATGGAGGTGTTTTATATAGCAAACACAAAAAATAATCTGCTTATTAATGAACAGATTAAAGTAAGTCAAGTTTTGGTAATTGGACCTAATGGCGAACAAGTTGGAGTAAAACCAATAAGTGATGCTCTAACACTTGCAACTTATGCTGGACTAGATTTAGTACTTATTAACCCAAATGGTAATCCACCAGTATGTAAAGTGATGGATTACAACAAATATAAGTATGAAAAATCTAAAAAAGAAAAAGAGGCTTTAAAAAGACAAAAACAATCATTATCTGAATTAAAAGAATTTAGATTATCACCTACAATTGATGTAGGGGACTTTGAAACTAAAATTCGTAATGTAACAAAATACATCGAAAAAGGTGACAAAGTAAGGATGGTTATTCGTTTTAAAGGACGTCAAATGGCTCATACTGACTTAGGACGTGATGTATTAATAAAATTTGCTGAACGTCTTAGTGATATTGCCGAAGTTCAAGAACAACCAAAACTAGATGGTAGAAGTATGACAATGCTACTAGTTCAAAAGAAGTAAAGAAAGGAAGAAGAATATGCCTAAATTAAAAACACATAAAGGAACAAAAAAAGTATTAAAAGTAAGAAAAGGTGGAACTATTGCTATTGGTAGACCAGGTTCACGTCATAACACTGGTAAGAAAACAAGTTCTGCAAACAGAAAGAATAGAAAAGGTTCAGCATTATCAAGAGCTGATTACAACAGATTAAAAGAAATAATCTAGTTATAAATAAAGGAGGAAGAAAAAATGACAAGAGTTAAAAATGGAGTTACTACAAAGGCTCGTCATAAAAAAGTTTTAAAACAAGCTAAAGGGTATTTTGGAAGTAAACATAGATTATATAAAACAGCTAAAGAACAATTAATGCATTCAGGACAATATGCATTCCGTGATAGAAGACAAAAGAAAAGAGATTTCAGACGTCTATGGATCGTAAGAATTAATGCTGCATGTCGTGAAAATGAAATTAGTTATTCAAGATTTATTGAAGGATTAAATAAAGCAGGAGTAGAAATCAACAGAAAAATGCTTTCTGAAATTGCTATAAACGATCCAAAAGCATTCGCAGAATTAGTTAAAACAGCTAAAGCAGGAAAAGAAGGAAAAATAACTAAACAAGAAGTAAAACCTGTAAAAGCTACTGCTAAAAAAGAAGAAAAAGTTGCTAAAGATGAAGCTACTGATTTATCTAAATTAACAGTTGCAGAATTAAAGAAAATGGCTAGTGAAAAGAATATTGCTGGTGCTAGCACAATGAAAAAAGCTGAATTATTAGAAGCTTTAAAATAAAAATCATATTAATGAATTGATTTGCCTAGTGCCTTATAGGTGGTAGATTTTAGAAATTAATAAGTGTATAACGAAAGGAAAAAAAATTATGACAGTTATTTCAATGAATTATTTATTAGAAGCAGGTGTACATTTTGGACACCAAAAAAGAAGATGGAATCCAAAGATGGGAGAATATATCTTCACATCTCGTGATGATATCTACATTATCGACTTACAAAAAACAGTTAAGAAGATAGAAGAAGCATACGCTGCACTAAAAACAATTGCTGAAAACGAAGGAAAAGTATTATTTGTAGGTACTAAAAAACAAGCTCAAGAAGCTGCTGAAGAATGTGCTACTAGAACAAACATGTACTTCGTTAATGAAAGATGGTTAGGTGGAACATTAACTAACTTCAAAACAATCAGATCAAGAATTAAAAGATTAGAAGAAATAGAAAAAATGGAACAAGATGGAACATTTAATCTATTACCTAAAAAAGAAGTAATTAAAATTAGAAAAGAATATGACAAATTAAACAAAAACTTAAGAGGAATAAGAGAAATGCGTAAACTTCCTCAAGCATTAGTAATAGTAGATCCAAGAAAAGAAGAAAATGCTATTAAAGAAGCTCGTATTTTAAATATTCCAGTATTTGGTGTAGTTGATACTAACTGCGATCCAGATATGGTTGATTATGTTATTCCAGGTAATGACGATGCTGTAAGAAGTGTTAAAGTTATGTTAGGTGCTTTAACTAATGCTATAGCAGAAGTAAATGGTAATGAAATTATTGAATTTGTTACTGAAGAAGATAAAAATAAAACTGATAAGAAAGACAAGAAAAAAGAAACTAAAGAAGTAAAAGAAGAAAAGGTAGAAGAATCTAAAGAAGCAACAAAAGAAGAACCTAAAATTGCTGAAGTAGAAGAAGCTATGGTTAAAGAAGAAAAAGATTTAGATAGTATGAATCTTACTGAACTTAAAGAAATGGCTAAAATCAAAGGAATTAAAGGTTATTCTAAAATGAAAAAAGACGAACTTATCGAAGTTTTAAAATAAAAATTATTTGGAGGAATTGTTATGTTTAGTGCAAGTGATATAAAAGATTTAAGAGAAAAAACAGGAGCAGGAATGCTTGACTGTAAAAAAGCTCTTGAAGAAGCTAAAGGAGATATGGACAAAGCTGTTGACTGGCTTCGTGAAAAAGGTATCTCTAAAGCTGCTAAGAAAGAAGCGCGTATTGCTGCTGAAGGTCTTAGTGAAATAATTATAGATGGTAACAAAGCTGTTATCTTAGAAGTTAATTCAGAAACTGACTTTGTTGCAAAAAATGAAGAATTCAAAAAATTTGTTGATACAATTGGTAGAACTATCTTATCAAGCAATGTAAAAACAATGGATGAAGCATTAAATTTAGAAACTAGTGAAGGAAAAGTTAGTGATTATATTGTTAACTTAACTGCTAAAATTGGTGAAAAATTAAGCTTCAGAAGATTTGAATTAGTAGAAAAAAGTGATGATGAAGTATTTGGAAATTACTCACATATGGGTGGTAAAATATCTGTATTAACAGTATTAAGAGGAGCTAATGAAGAAGTAGCACGTGACGTTAGTATGCATGCTGCAGCTATGAGACCTTCTTATATTACTAGTAGTGAAGTTCCATCATCAGTAATTGATCACGAAAAAGGAATCATTAAAGAACAAGCAATCAACGAAGGAAAACCTGCTGATATCGCTGAAAAAATGGTTAATGGTAGAATTAATAAATTCTTTAAAGAAATTTGCTTAGTTGAACAACCATTTGTAAAAGACCCAGATGTAACAGTAGGAGCTTACGTTAAAAATAATGGTGGAGAAATTAAAACTATGATTCGTTACGAAGTAGGAGAAGGAATCGAAAAAAGAAAAGATGACTTTGCTCAAGAAGTAATGAACCAAGTAAATGGTAACTAATAATTAAAGGTAATCGAAAGATTATCTTTTTTTTATTACGTCTCCTTAAACGACAATATTATCCCTTTTTACTAATATAATTAAAATGAGGTGATAATATGGATAAGAATAAGAAAAAGGCCAAAAAAGTAATCAAATTTAAAGTTATTTTCCTTTTAGCAATTGCCATAATATCATTTATTTATACAATCCAAGTCTTAAATAAAATAAATTTGCAAGTAGATGATTTGTTTTTATCTAATCTAATTAATAGTTCTAATCATCTAAAAGGTGATGGCTTAAGTAGTAATGTTGTTAAATATGTTGTAAGCTTAGACTTTTTAAATCCCGTTAACTTACTTGAAAATAACTATAAAGGTTTAGTTAAGAAAAAAGTTACACACCTAGATAATAAAGTAGTAAATAATGATAAAACTGATATAAAAACGGGTGTTACTGAGATTAAAGAAGAGAAAAAGCCGATTGTATATATATTTAATACCCATCAAAGTGAAGAATATAAATCTAAAAATGTTTCAGCTCATAATATTAAACCTACTGTTTTATTAGCAAGTTATATGTTGCAAGAAAAATTAAAAAAAGAAGGAATTACTTCTGTAGTTGAAGAAAGTAATGTTATGGAATTATTACGAATAAACAACTGGAATTATGCGAGCAGTTATCGAATAACCAAGATGTTATTAGAACAAGCTAAGAAAGATTATCCATCACTAATCTATTATATTGACTTACATCGAGATTCAATTGATTATAATAAAACAACTGTAACTATAAATAATAAAAAATATGCTAAAGTATTATTCCTTTTGGGACTAGAAAATGCAAACTACAAAGAAAATAAAAAAGTTATTACTGAGATGAACAACATAATTAACAGTAAATATAATGGTATAAGTAAAGGAATATATGAAAAAGGTGGCAAAGGGGTGAATGGAGTATACAATCAAGATTTCTCTAAAAACTGTATATTAATAGAAGTAGGAGGAGTTGATAATACGATTGATGAAGTTTCTAATACTATTGATGCTATTGCGGATATGTTAATTACTTATATAGGTGATAATAATGAATAAAGCACTTAAATTTATGGGATTAATACTAGTAATCGTCTTTTTTGTAATGTTCTTCTCATCTAGCAGTGGTTATTATGAATATGAATTAAATAAAAAAAGTAATCTTACTAAAGAAGCTATAGAAAGATTTGAACAAGATGTTAAAGATGGTAAAAATATAGATGTAGAAGATTATTTAGTAAAAGATAATAAAGACTATAATAATACTTTTTCTAAGGCAGGATTAAATTTATCTAATAAAATAGGAAGAGCTTTTCAGGAAGGAGTTAAGTTAATTTTTAAATCGGTTGGTAAATTAATAGATGATTAATATATAAAAATATGTTATAATAATTTATATGTTAAAGTAGGTGAAGTTATGAAGTGTCAAAGATGTAACAATGAAATAGAAAAAGGAGAACTATTCTGTAGTAATTGTGGTGCTAAAATAGAAGAAAATACAAAAGAACAAGAAGAAAATACCCATGTTATTAAACTAGATGGATTAAAAGATAACAATATCGATAATGATAAAGATAAAGACCCTTTTTATCAACCAGGCTTAGAAGCAAAACAAGGTGGTCCTAATGGATTTCTAATCTTCTTAATAATTCTATTACTAGGTGGTATTGGATACTTACTGTATGATAATAATTACTTCAATATAAAAGGTACTAATACAGGTAAACCTAGTGATGATAAAGTAATTACAAATAATGTTACTACTGTTAGTTATAACAATTTATTAATTGATTTAGATAATAGTTATTCTATATCTTATAAAGATGATAAGGTATATTTAAATAGCCAAGAAATATCAGGAGTCATTTATGAAATAGAAGACAAATATCAAGATATTGTAGCGAATATAGGTGAGATAATTACTAAGATAAGTGAACCAGGATTTCAAGTATCATCTAACAACCAATTATCAACCAACAGTAATATCTATGAAATAATTGGAACATATAACAATGAAAATCATATAATATACGTATTAAATATTAGCAATAAAACTTTAATATTTGAGTTTAATTGTAATAACGATAAGAAAGATTCTGCTATTAAAATAGTAGAAAGTACTAGAATAAATAATATAGGAGTTAAAGATAATTTTATCTATCCAGAATTAAACTTAAATTCAACTGGTAGTCAATAGGAATAATTAGAAGGTGAAATAATGAAAGTAACTATATTAGGAACAGGAGCATATGGACTTGCACTTTCCTTAATGTTTAATAAAAATGTAAATGATATTGTATTATGGACTAAATTCAAAGAAGAAAAAGAACAATTAGATAGTAAAAGAGGTAATGATAAAGTTCTTCCTAACATAAGAATACCTGATAATATTAAGTTTACTAATGATTTTGATTCAGCTATAAAAGATGCTAATCTAATAGTAATTGCTGTACCTGCTGCTTTTGTAGAAGATATGGGACAATTACTTAAAGATAAATTAACAAGCGACCAACACGTCTGTATTGCTTCAAAAGGTATTGAACGTGATACGTGTACTTTTGTTCATGAAATATTATTAAGAAACGTTTATACTGATAAATTAGCAGTTATATCGGGACCATCATTTGCTATAGATATTGCTAATATGAATCCAGTTGGACTAAGTGTTGCTACTGCTAACAAAGAAACAGAAAAATTATTAAAAGAAACTTTGCAGAACGATTCACTAAAACTAAGAACAACGGATGATATTATTGGAGTAGAAATATGTGGCTCAATAAAAAACATCATTGCAATAGCAGCAGGAATGCTAAGTGGTATGGATTACTCTGAATCAACACAAGCAATGTTTATTACCGAATCTCTTCATGATATAAAATCATTAATTGATGCTTTAGGAGGAAAGAAAAATACTATTTTATCCTTTGCTGGAGTAGGAGACTTAATGCTTACTGCTACTAGTACTAAAAGTAGAAATTTCCGCCTTGGATATTTAATAGGTAGTAATGCACCTAAAGAAGAATTAAACGAATATATAAATAATACAACAATAGAAGGACTTTATACTTTAAAATCTATTTATAAATTACTAGGGGATAAAAAAGTAGATATGCCTGTTATAGATTTGATTTATGACATTATTTATAATAATGCTGACCCTAAGAAACTAATTACTTTCTTAATTGAAAAAGATTAGTATATTTCTAATTATCCTTTCCATAATATAATTGGAGGATGATTATGGAAGATAAAGAATTATTAGAATATATTTACAAAACAGTAAATATGGGAGCACACAGTAGTGAGAAACTATTAGAAAATCTAAAAGATAAAGATAATAAAATTAAAGATGCGATTGAGGACATAAAAAAGGAATATTTAAAGTTCCAAAAAGAGTTAAAGAAAGATACTAAGAAATACAAAAAAGACTTAGAAGATATCGGACTTATGGCTAAACTAGGTTCATCTATGGAAATGAAAATGGAAGTAATGAAAGATAACAGTGATAGTAAAATAGCTGATATGTTAATCCGTGGACTTACTATGGGAGTAGTTGAAACTGAAAAATATATCCATAAATTAGAAGAAAAAACAGATAAAGATACAGTTAAACTTGCTAAAGATTTATTAGATTTTCAAAACAAAAGTATTAAGAAATTAAAGGAATATTTATAATATTTCTTTTTTCATGAAATTTTCACCTAATATTTGCGCGCCTTTCACATTAAAAAGATATACTTAAAACATGAAAGGAAGGTGATGTACTATAAGTAGTAGATACAACTAGATTGTATACAAATAAACCAATAATATAATGCGATTTTGGTCACTACACTCCTTATTTCTTGCAACTTTTACAAACTAACTCTAACAAAATCGCAGACATATATAATTAATATGAACTAGAAATAAAGCCGCTATAGTTCAATTACATTTTGCTTACTATTAAAATAAATTTTAAAAACGTTGAAAGAGACTGATTAAATGTCTCTTTTTTTATTCATTATATAATGGTGATAAAATGAAAATACTAATTACTGGTTCTAGAAGTGGTATAGCATTTTTAACTGGCATAACTCTTGCTAGTAGGGGACACTTTGTTTATATGACTACTCATACCAAAGAAGAAGCTTATAGTCTTAAGAAAATAGTAGACGAACTAGGACTAAAAGCTATTGTATTTAAACTAGACATTACAGATGTTGAAGATAGAAAACTATTAAATACTTTAGATATTGATGTTTTAATTAATCATGCTGGTATAGGAGTAGGTGGTTCAATACTAGATGTCCCAATCGAAGAAGTAAAGAAAAACTTTGAAGTTAATTACTTTGCTTCATATGATATTGTAAGAAGAATAGGTAATCGGATGATTAAAAATAACAAGGAAGGTAAAATAATAATTATGTCCTCTATAGCAGGAATAATTCCTATTCCTTTTCTAGGTATTTATTGTTCTACTAAATCAGCAATAAGTACTATGGCTACATCTTTAAGAAGAGAATTAAAAACTCTTAATTCTAAAGTAAAAGTAGTTTTAATAGAACCAGGAGCTTACAAAACTGGTTTTAATCAAATGATGATTGATGATATTGATAAAAATATATCTAGTAATTCTGTATTTTGGAATGATAAAGATAAAATTTATGATAATTTAACTAAAATATTTAACTTGTTAGAGAAGAAAGAATTAAATTCCATTGTAGTAAAAATAATAGAAGCGGTAGAAAGTGATAATCCTAAGTTCAAATATAGAGCACCTTTCTTTCAAAGAATGTTTGCCAAGATTTATATGCTTTTTAGCAAATAATATTTAAAAGATTAATCTATTATGTTATACTTGTATAGTATGATAGAGGTGTGTAATGAAGAAAAGAAAATTAAAAAAGATATGGATTATTATTCCTATAATTATTGTAGTTTTACTAGCGTATCCTACTTATTTAACAGTAAAAATAGTAAGTCATAATTACGAATTTAGTTCAGTATTTGATATAGTTACAAAAGGTCTTACTGATACCGCAACAAACAATAAATATAGTAAAACCTTAGAAGTAGCAATTAAGAGTAAGAATTTTAACAAAGATAATGCGAATAGTTATTTAGAAATAAATTACCACGATAAAAAGGACTTTATAGATAGCATTAATAAATTATTAGCACTAGGATATAGTGTATCAGATATCAATATGATTAATGATAAACTAAATGACAATACTATAGAGGCCTTATATAAGCATGAACTTATAAAAGATATTTCAAAATATATGGAATTTGATTATTTTAAAAGCGATAATCTATATCGTTATTTAGCATATTATACAGGAGATTACAAAGAAACAGTAGTATACGTAAATATTGGATTAGATAAAAAATTATATGAAGATGCTGATGTTATAACAAAGTTTGATGAGACTGTTTTAGCTAATAAGTATCATAAATTAGATGAAAACTTTGTACCAGACAACCTAGTTCAAATAAAAGATAGTTGTGCTAAAAATAAATCATACTTATCAAAAGTAGCTCAAGTAGCATTTGAAAATATGTGTGATGCCGCTAGAGAAGATGGTAAGAATATATTATCAAACTCTGCATATCGTTCTTATAAAAATCAACAAGATGTATATGATACTTACTTAAATTTATACGGTCAAACTTACGTCGATAATTATGTTGCTGTTCCTGGCTTTTCAGAACACCAAACAGGTCTTGCTTTAGATGTGGCAGCTAAAGGATACAATACTTTTAAAAAATCTCCAGAATATACATGGATGCTAGAAAATGCTTATAAATACGGATTTATTTTGAGGTATCCTAAAGAAAAACAAGAAATTACAGGATACAAAAATGAAGCATGGCATTTTAGATATGTTGGATTAGAAGCAGCTAAATATATCCAAGAAAACAACATTACATACGAAGAATATTATGTTATGTTTTTAGACAAATAAAAAGATGATTGCTCATCTTTTTTTCATTTTAATATATTGATAGGTATTATCAACGCCATCATCAGTTTTTAAATTTTCAAAAGTATCTATATCATATATTGGAAGATTAAATCCATTTTTCTGTAATAAATTGTCAATGTCTTCTATTTCATATTTAATATTACTTATATTAGCACTTCTATTAAAGAACCAATGTGTTAATAGGTGAGTAGGGATAGTTATTCCACTAGCAAACACTAGAGGAAGAGAATCTTTTACCTGTACCTCGTCTGGCATATCAGAATATCTTTCATCAGTAATAGTATTACCTAAACGTTTCATATTATCATATCCCTTATAGTTCTTAATAGAAATAGGAATTATAGTAGGATTAAGTATTTTAAATTCATCCTTAGGAAACATAAAAGAAAGAGAATTTCTAATATATCCATTGTAAGAATTATAAAGAACATCTTCGCTTTGGCCCAAATAACGCTTATCAAAATCACAAAGTGAAATATAATCTAGCCCTGCAAAACTATAACTAGGGTCATATAACTTTTGTTTCCTTAAAGATAAAAGCGCTCTATCTTCTAATATTTTCAATAACACTCTTTGAGTACGAATAGACTGATATTTAGAAGGATTAGCACATATAGCGTGTAAATAAATATTCTTCATGATAATCCCTCCTTAAGTAAAAAATATTATACATTAAACTCTATCTTTTATCAAGGAACTATTTGTTACTGAAAAAGTCACGTTTATTAAAAGGTGAGGTCATAAATCTAAATGCTGCTCTTCTATTAGTTAACCATGCAAATTTAACATTATTCTTAGTATTATTAATAATCTTGTCTACCATAAAATTAGCAATAGTTTCAGGATAATCACCTAAAATGTTGTATATTTTTTTAGTTTTCTCATCAAGTTCAATCTTTTCGCCATCGCCTAAAGAGGTACTAATAAAGTTAGTAATCATAATACCTGGCGTTATTTTACCAATTAATACTCCGGTATTTAATTCGTTAGCCTCATATGCTAAAGCTTTTGTAAAATAAGTAACAGCACGTTTAGAAGTACCATATATAGATAACCCCATAATAGTAGCATCATTACTACCATGGCCTTCAACATTATATATTTGACCACTATGTTGTTTTATCATTACCGGCATAATCATCTTAGAACACAAAATAGTTCCCTTTAAGTCTATATCAATTAATCTATCAATTACTTTAGTATCAACTTCCCAGATAGGGCAAGAAGTTTGATTAACTCCAGCATTATTAATCCAAATATCAATAGTTTCTACTTCTTTTAGTGTGCCTTTTATTAAATTATCAATATCTTTTTCATTAGTTATATCAGTTTTAAAAGATAGTATTTTACCTTTTGAATCGATTCTTTCTAATTTTTCTTTAGCTTCCTTTAACGCATCATTATTAACATCACAAAGTACAATATTAAAATCTCTTTTTCTAAATAATTCAGTCATAGCATAACCAAATCCTCTAGCATTTCCTGTAATTACAACTGTTTTCATATAAATCTCCTTCTTATATTATTTATAATAATATTGTAACTTTTTTGCCTCTTTTTTACAACTAATCACTAATTATTTTTGTAACAGCCGTTTTTAATCATTTGCTTTTTCCAACTACAATTTGCTAAATAAACATATAATCTTTTAGTCATTGGTCTAATAGTAGTTTCTAAAGTAACTTTTTTACCCTTATTAATTCTTGCTTTAAATTTTCTAATTTTAATTAAAAAAGAAAGTGATACTAATCTATATATTTTCTTCTTATCACATTTACCAATAATTTCACCAGCACCTATATTAAAACTTCCCATATATTTAGCACCGTTGTTAATAGCAAAATCTTCAACTATTAAGGATGCTGTTCTATTTTGTTTAGCTTCCCAAAAACCACAATTAATAATTGTATAAATCTTTTTATTTTTTATATTGATTTTGTTGTTTTTGATATATTCAAATAATTCAATAACTTTATTAGGCGGACCATCCACGTACAAAGGGAAGGCCAAAATAATGGTATCAACCTTTTTAATACTTTTTAATATCTCACTAAATTTATCTTTATATACAAATTTTATCTTGTCCTTAGGTGACAACTTATTTAAAAAATAATTAGAATTGCTATTAGTTAATTTGGGACTACCATTTATATATAATTTCATAGATTAATCTCCTTATAAGAATTATAGAAGTAAAGAGTAGGGTAAGTAGTATTTAAATTTCGCATATTAGCTTCGACTAGTAATTCAGCAACTCTTTTATCATCAACAGTTATTTTATCTCCATAAAAGTAGACTTTGAAGCCAAGTTTTTTAGGCGTCCTTGATAAATGATGAATTTCCTTATTTCTAATAGTAAAAAATGGTTCTACATATGAAATGCTCCTTTCTAGTATTCTTTTTACTTTACTGCTATAACAACCGTTATTACATTTACTAATTATAATTAGTTCATCACTATCGAGTATTAACTTACCATTATTAATTATTTTATCCTTATGGATACAACAAAAAGGAGTTTTAACCCAACAATTAAAACACCCAATACAACTATTATTTACATCACTCACTAAAACATCTTCACTACCTAAATTTAAAAAAGAGGTATCCTCTAAATCATGTATTATTGTTCTCATACTTAAATAATATTGTGAATAGGAAAAAATATACCAAAATAAAACTATTTCCAAAAAGGAAATAGTTAATTATTATTTATTAAGTTTTAATTGCTTTATATAATGCTCTTTATTATATTTTTCTTCAGCACTATTAGCATCAGCTTTAAAAGCACAAGCGATTTGTCTATATTTATTATAATTATTTCTAGTTCTTGCTTCCATTTCATCTGCTGTTTTTTCTAATTCTTCAGCTTTTTCAAATAGATATAGAGCTCTTAAAGAATTGAATCCTTTCATGTCTTTATCCATTTTCATAGCATCCTCTAAATATTCTTTAATGTATGAAGGCCTATCAATTCTTGTGGTATTATATCCATCAGCTTTCATTTCAGAAACTTCAATTTCTAATAATATCTCAAACCATGCAGCAACAATATGCCTATGACAGAATTCTGTATTTCCTTCATAACACAGTAAAACAGAATGATCTATTTCATTATATACTTCTTCTGGATCTAATTTAGATAGAACCTGATTCCAATATTCTTGAACATAGTATCTGTTATTTTCTTCTTCAGAAATTTTTCCAATATTATCTTGCCATTTCTTATAGAAATAATACTTTGGTGCTAATTTTGGATACCAAGCTCCTTTATATCTAGCTTCCTTTCCGCAATCTCCAGAAATTGCATATGTTAAGAACTTATCTGACTGCCAATCTTTATGGCTACTTGTACAAATCATCATTTCCTCCTATAATGTTTCTTTGTATTTATTATTATAATTGGAGAGTTATGTTTATTGCAATAGTATTAATTGATTTTCTTCAATGTTCAAGATACTTTTGTATTGTCTATATATTATAAAACAATGATTAAATTTTAATTAAGTTATAGAAAATAGTAAATGAAAATAGTATAATTAAAGAGTAATACGGAATAGTTAAACCTAATTATTAAATAGTGATTTGCTATTAAAATTTAAGGAGGTGTTCAGAATAAATTATTTATTGATTTGGTTTATTATAATTATTTGTTGTATAATAATACCAAGAAGAAATAAGTTCTATTTGGAAATAATTAAAAGGAAGAAGAAAGGTAGGAGAAGAAAAATGCCACAAGAATTAATGAAAGAATTTATAGGAAAGAATTGTACAATTATTTTATTTAATGAAACTTTTGGAGTACAAGGTAAAATAGTTGCAATGGAAGATAATTGGATAAAAGTTGAAGAGAAAAATAAGATTCGTTTAATTAATGGAGACATGATAAGAGATATATCAATAGTGCCAGAAAAAAATAAAAAATAAGTCAAATTAAAGGTCAAGTGCAATATACGTGCAAAATATTTGTAATAATATTATATGCAACATTTTAAGTTATATGACTGAATTGTAAAATTACTATTTGTAGAATTATAGAAAGGAGAACGTATGCAAAAAAATATATTATCATTTATCACAATAATTATTTTAGTAATTATTACCTTTTTATATGTATTGCTTGATAGTAAAAAGAATAATTACATTGAACTTAATTCAAGTGAAATAAGTGAATTATGGATTCAATATGAACAATTTTTAAGTGAATTTGCAGATAATGTTAATACTGTGAGTAAAATAGAATTTGATGACGCAAACATTAATCAAATTGTTCAAGTGCTTATAAGAGATTATTATGAATATAATAGGTCCAATTCACAGTTTGATAACAGCTTTTACGAATTGAAAACTACAAAAAGCATTACTAGGGATAATTTATATTATATGTATTTTAATTATAACAAATATAATTTCAAAGGTTATGCTGAAATGTTTTCAATAAAATCTACAGACAAATGTCATACATTGTATAATTATTTAAATACATTAAATATGTTCACAAAAAACTTAAGCGATAGTATTCATGAAAGTAATTTTAAGAGAATACTAAGTGAAAAAATAATAGAAATACAATTAATGAACTCTATGACAGAGTGGTTAATATATAGTGAAACATAGTTATTGATTTGTATAAAAAATATCAAAACATGTTGTTTATAAAACAAAAGTTTGATATAATTGTACGTAGGAACATTTAATAAGTTGGGTGGAGCCGAACTTCAAAAAGAAGGGAGGCGAGAATATGAACAAGAAGGATTTTTTAATTCTATCTCTAGTAATAATTATCTTCCTTTTATTGTTATTACTATTTATAGTATTAATATAAAAGAAAAACCACCTAACTCAGCAATGATTTAGGTGAAGTCGAAAATACGGCAACACTCAACGTGCGATATTAAGTGTTCCTTTAATATTTTATGAAGATTTCTTCATCTATATACATAATAACATAAAAACGACTTTTTTACAAGTCGTTTTAAAATCAA
Source organism: uncultured Bacilli bacterium (assembly GCA_934155645.1). GTDB lineage: Bacteria > Bacillota_I > Bacilli_A > RF39 > UBA660 > RGIG3091. The sequence goes on from CAKPHC010000003.1 coordinate 85,360, forward strand.
TCTGGTGCCGAAAGACAGAATTGAACTGTCCGCTGATCCTTACCAAGGATCTGTTTTACCACTAAACTATATCGGCATTACTCTATAAGTATATCATAATACATAAATAATAGAAAACAAAAAGATTAACTATAATGAATTTTTATAGTATAATATTCTTGAAGTAGGTGATTAATGTGAAAAAAAACGTGCAATTTATAATATACATATTAATCATAGTAATCTTAGCAACAGTAGTTTGGATTAAATACGATTATGACAGTACTCATGATAACAAAAAAGATAATATTAACAGCACTGCAATAAAAGAAGAAAAATTTAAAGAATTTATTCGTAATAATAATATTAAATCTTCAACTTTTAGTTGTCCTGCTAAAAACGAGACTATAATCTATCTAGACAATAATTACTTATTAACCAATTTAGGTGATTTATATAAAGTAAAATTTAACTCTATATTTGAAAACGGCCACAATTGTATAAAGATAGATACAAATGTTAAATTTAGCAATTTCTATAGCAATAATGGTATCTTATACGATGATAATGATATATTTTATGATGTTAAAAACAACTTAAAGATTATTGATAATTCAGTAACTGCATTTTATAAAGAAGATTTAAATAATTTAAAAATAATAAATAAAAAATTTCCATATATATACTTTTATGACGTAAGTGCTAAAACGTTAGAATTAGATGATACTATGTTTTCCAATAAATTATTAATTGATAATAGGGGAGATATTAATGTATTTACTAATTATGGATATCCAACCTCTTTAAGTTTAATCAATAATGAAACGGTTGAAACTATTTTTGATAGAACCGATTATATTGGAGTTCCATTATCAATTTATAGAACTAGAAATAATGAACAAATATCTAATGCTAAATATTTGAATATCATGGAAGAAGTACCGGATGAAGTATATGGCATTAGATTAATTACAAATAGAGGTATGTATAACGAAGTAATAGATAAGGAGTGTAAAACTAGTACTTGTGATACTAAGTTAGTAATGGATAAAGAATTTTCTACATATTTTGATAATATAACTTTTACTAATGGAAAGTATATTTTTATTAAGGATACTCCAACAACTATCTATAATATTGAAAAATATGTATCTACTACTGAATAATTAAATTATTAATGGTCACAATAAAAATGATTATTTTTGAAAATTAACTATTGTCAAAAGTAAATGATTATGTTATTATTTTATTGTTGACTGAAATGGCGAGATAGCTCAGTTGGCTAGAGCAATCGGTTCATACCCGATAGGTCGAGGGTTCGAATCCCCCTCTCGCTACCATAATGAATTGAAATAGATAGAAATATCTATTTTTTTTATTACTTTAGTCCTAACGAAATATCATTAACTATGATATAATTTTAATATATAGAGTATAGAAGTACATAAAGGAGAAAGACAATGCTTGATAATAAACTTTTTATAAAAAATAGAATTAGTCTTATTAAAAATATAATAGTAGCAATAAATATCGTAATATACTTTTACCTAGTATTTATAGGAAGGAACCAGTACTTTTATGGTATGAATTACTTTAAATGTATCTTATTTATGCTTATTAATTGTGCATTTATTTATATCAGTGGCATTTTAATTAATGAAGAAAAAACATATAAATCAAACAATACTCTATACATAGCACTTTTTGGAATATTGTTATTTTCATTTACTTTTATTATAGCAAGACCTAAATTACATTTTTATACTTGGAGTTATGGAGGACAATATACTTTATTTGGTACAATTAAATCACAATTAAGCCATGGTTCAAATCTTTCAATATTAAAAAACATTATTGGAAATTCATTAATGCTTATACCTTTATCATTTTTATTAATGACTAGAAATAAAAAATTTAATAACATTTTAAAGCAATCAATAATAACATTTCCAATAATTATACTTATTGAAGTTCTACAAGCTTTTACTCATACTGGAAGTTTTGATATAGATGATATATTTTTAAATTATATAGGAACAGTAATATTTACATTTTTAATTACTAGATTTGATATAATTGATAAAGTTAGAAACTTATTTTATACTGATTTTAAACTAAATGACAAAATTAAAACTCTTATTTTTAGCATTAGTTTAATAATAATTATTATTTTTGATATAAGTATATTTATTTAAATTGGAGAATAAAATTATGAAAAAAGTGTTAAATCCTGTTGGTATGTTTGTAATAGGATTGTTGCTGGGTATTATTAGTAGATTGTTTGATATATATTTTCAAAACTTAGGAAATATGTTTTCGCAAATGTCAATTTGGATTTTGTTTGGCGTTATTATCTCTATATATAGTAGTTCTAAAAAACAAGCAATGTTAAATATTTTACCATTTTGTCTAGGAATGCTTATAACGTATTATTTTGTGGCTTTTATAACTAAGGGAGTATATAGTACTAGTTATATTATAGGTTGGACAATCTTTGCACTATTATCACCGATTTTTGCCTACTTCACATGGCTATCTAAAGAAAAGGGAATATTTTCTAAAATAATAAGTGTAGGAATTGTAATGGTATCTATCTTATCAAGTATAATTTTATTTGACAGACTTAGAATATATGATTTTATAATAGATGGTATTATGATTTATTTATTATTTATCAAAAAAATCAAAAGAGATTAGTAATTCATGTTAAGAAAAATTGCGTAAATTCCATAGAATATTGGTAGAATCTTTAATGTATAATGTGTTAGTATTTTTGCGAGGTGGAAATATAATGAGTATTGGAAATAATATTTCAAATTTAAGAAAGAAAAATAATTTATCACAAGAAGAATTAGCCGAAAAAGTAGGCGTTACAAGACAAACAATATCAAAATGGGAGCTTGATGAAACATCGCCAGACATTAACCAAGCAAAAATAATTTCTCAAACATTTAACATTAGTTTAGATGAATTAACTGATAATGATGTTAATAATGTTATTATAGAGAAGGTTAGTAATACCGAAAAACTAGCAGGTATTACCATTAAAATATTAAAATTATTAGGAATAGGATTTGTTGTTTTTCTAGTGATTATTTTAATTGCATTAATAGTATTTAATCTATATAGAATAGATTCAAGAGACTATAAAGTAACTGGCAAAATTTCTATAAGCTGTAAATTAAACAACGAAAAATACTTATATGAAGTAGAGCACAATAAAAATTATCAGGTTATTTCTGCGGGTGGTGATGTTTGGATTCCTAACCATATAGATATTGAGAAATATGAAGATGCTAATCAAGTGATAGCTCATATAGAAGACTATTTCAAAGAACATGGCGGTTCTTGTAATATCACTAACTAAAATATAAGAAATAGAATCTTTGTTACATTAAAGAAATGTGTTATTATTAATATGATTGGAGTGGTAATATGACAAGAGTACAAAAAGTAATAAGAGATTTAGCAATAATTTTGGCTTTTTCACTTATTTTTGGAATAACAGCAGGTATAATCGAAGGCGTTTCTCACTTGACTTTTAAGGATAAAGAAAATACTACAATGAAAGATATAGAAACAGGTGAAGATGTAGCAATTTTAAACGTTGATTGTAAAGCAACTAATATCAACATACTAGAAGGAGATAACTTTAAAGCCGAGACTGATAACAAGTATATTAGTGTAAAACAATATAATAATAAAATCCTAATAAAAGAAAGAAATCATAGTTGGTTTTCTAATGATAATTATGATTTAAACATTTACATTCCTAGTGATATGGTTTTTGAAGATGTAAATATTGATACAGGCGCAGGTAAGATAGATATTAATTCATTAAAAACTAAAAACTTGGATTTAAACCTTGGTGCTGGTAAGACGAGTATAGATGAATTAATGGTATTAAATAATACTGATATTGATACCGGTGCTGGTAATGTGCTAATTTCTAATGGAAATATTAATAATCTTGATTTAGATTTAGGAGTAGGGAAGGTGGAATTAACTGCTAAAATAACTGGTAATAGTAAAATTGATGCAGGTGTTGGTGCGGTCACATTAAACCTAATAGGGAATAACTCTTTCTATAGTCTTATAGCAGATAAAGGACTAGGTTCAATTACTCTAAACAATAAAAATATGGCCGAAAAAACTTATTACGGTGAAGGACTTAATAAAATAAAAATTGATGGAGGCGTAGGCAACATCAAAATTAAATATATTGAACAAGAATAAGCCAAAGAAAACTTATTCTTTTTATTTGAATTCTGTTATAACATGCGTTATAATAATCTTAGTTATAAAGTAAAAGAGGTGAATAAATGCTTAAAAACGCTAAAGTAAAAAAAGAAGATATAATTAATACAGCATTTGAAATAGTAAAACAAGAAGGCTTTGATGGACTTAATGTTAAAAAAGTGACAAAGATACTTAATTGTTCAGTTCAACCAATTTATTATCACATCGGTTCAATTAATAATCTAAAAAAAGAAGTTCAAAATAAAATATATGAAACTTATGATAATTATTTATCAAAAGACTTAGATAAAGATAAACCTTATAGAAGACTAGGTGTGAACTATATAAAGTTTGCAAAAGAAGAACCACAATTATTTAGAATTATGTTTATGACTCATACACTTTCATCTTTAATCCATGATGAAAATAGTTATACGGATATCTTAAAATATGTAGAAGCAGCAACTGGATTAGATGATAAGGAAGCAATTAACTATCATAAACATATGTGGATTTATACCCATGGAATAGCGTGTATGGTAGCAATGGGTATAGCAACAATAAGCGAAAGTGAAATAGAAGAAATGTTAACTCATGAATTTCAAGCATTAATGACTTTAGAAGAAAGGAATAAATAATGAAAAATGTAATTGAAGTAAAAAACTTAACTAAAAAATACAAAAATATATGTGCAGTAGATGATTTATCTTTCAATGTAAAAGAAGGAGAAATTCTAGGACTTTTAGGACCAAATGGAAGTGGTAAATCTACTACCATTAACTGTTTGTTATCACTATTAAACTTTGAAAAAGGTAATATTAAAATCTTTGGTGAAGAAATGGCACCAGATAAATACGATATTAAAAGACAAATAGGAGTAGTCTTCCAAGATGTAGCAGTCTTTCAAGAATTAACTGTATATGAAAACTTAGATTATTTCTGTGGTCTTTATATTGAAGATAAAAAAACAAGACAAAACTATATTGAAGACGCAATTAAACTAGTTGGACTTGAAAACTATAAGAAATTTTATCCTAAACAATTATCTGGTGGACTACTAAGAAGATTAAATATCGCATGTGGTATTGCACATAAACCTAAATTAATATTTTTAGATGAACCAACTGTAGCAGTAGATCCACAAAGTAGAAATAGTATCTTAGATGGTATTAAAACATTAAGAAAAAATGGTGCAACTATTATTTATACAACTCACTACATGGAAGAAGTAGAAATCCTTTGTGATAGAATCATAATCTTAGATAAAGGTAAAATTATAGCAGAAGGTACAAGTAGTGAATTAAAGACTCTAGCAAATATTGAAGAAAAGGTAACAGTAGAAATTCATAATTTGAAGAAGACAAATCTAGAAGAAATTAAAAATATGAAAAATGTTGATAAAGCAACATATCAAGATAATTTACTTGTAATTAACTACACTAAAGGAAAAGATAATCTAGGTAATCTAATTGATTATTTAAAGAAAGAGAGTATTCTTTATAATAGTATCTTTTCAGAACGTCCTACTCTTAATGATGTATTCCTAGAACTTACAGGAAAGGATTTAAGAGACTAATGTTTTACCATAATTTAAAGTATTCTCTAAAAACTCTCTTTAGAGATAAAGGACTAATCTTTTGGACTTTTGCTTTTCCTATCCTTTTAGGACTATTCTTTAATCTAGCATTTAGTGATATAGAAAAGAGTGAAACACTAGATATTATTGATATAGCAATAATTGATAATTATGAATATCAAAATAATACTATAATTAAAGAAGCATTTAAGGAATTAGGAAGTAGTACAAGCAATAATCAATTATTTAATATTAAATATGTAGATGTAGATGAAGCTAACAAACTTCTTGATGATAACAAAATAGAAGGATACATCTTATTAGAAAACAATGATAAAAAAATAATGGTAAAAGAAAACGGAGTAAATGCCACAGTAATAAAGTCAGTGGTAGATGAATTAAGTACTAATGAAAAAATTATAAACGAATTAGTTAAAGATGAATTATCAACTAACACCAATAAAGACATAAATAAAATATATGAAAATGTCTATAAAAAAGCTCAAAACTTAATGACAAAAGATAATAATATTACCGATATCTCAAGTAAAAACTTAAGTTATACAGTAATAGAATTCTATACTTTAATAGCAATGTCATGTTTATATGGTGGTACTATAGGACTAGTTGCCATAAGTAATAATCTTGCTAATATGAGTGATAAAGCTAAAAGAAAAAGTATTTCTCCAACAAGTAAATCTAGTATGTTATTAAGTAGTCTTCTTGCGAGTTATATAGTTCAAATAATTGGAGTAACATTGTTACTATTATTCTTATACTTAGTATTAAAAATAGATTTTGGAACTAATCCTTTATTTGTAATTATATTAACTCTTTCTGGAAGCCTAGCTGGATTAACAACAGGAGTATTTATTGGAACTGTATTAAAATGTAATGAATCAGTTAAAACCGGTATCATTATTGCAATAACTATGTTTTTCTGTTGCTTAGCAGGTATGATGGGAATAACTTTAAAATACGTAATTGATACTAATATTCCAATCCTAAATATAATAAATCCCGCTAATATGATAACTGATGGATTTTATTCATTATATTATTATGAAACGTTAAATAGATTTTGGTTTAATATAGCAAGTCTATTAATATATTCACTTATTCTAGTTCTAATATCTTACAAAACATTAAGGAGGCAGACGTATGACAGTATATAAGACATTTTTAAAAGTTTTAAACAAATCTAAAGTACCAATTATTATGTATACAGTCTTCTTAATAGTATTTGGAAGCTTATCTTTTAGTAATAATAGTACTGCTATGGATTTTACTGCTTCAAAGCCTGATATAGTAATAGTAAATGATGACGAAGAAGTAGGAGTAACTAAGAATTTAATCAATTATTTGAAAGAAAATACTGATGTAAGAGATATTAAAGATGAAAATGCTATTAATGATGCCTTATTTTATCGAGATGTTAATTATGTCGTATATATTCCTAAGAATTATCGAAATGATTTTTTAACTGGCAACAATCCTGAAATTAAAATAAAAAGTACTAAAGATTATTATTCATCACTTGCAGATATTATCCTTAATAGATATTTAACAGTAGCAAACGCTTATCGTGAAACTTATTCCAATGAATCTATAATTATCGAAAAAATAAATAATTCCTTAAATACAAGTACTAAAGTAGATATAAAATCAAAAATTGATACTAATACATTGAGTAAAGCAACTAGATATTATGACTTTTTAAACTATAGTATGATGGCTGGTGCCATATATGTAATCTGCTTAGTATTATCCAGTTTCCATGAAGAAAAAGTAAAGAAAAGAATTATTGTTAGTAGTATGGATTACAAGAAACAAAACAACATTTTATTATTTGCAAACAGTATTTTTGCTATTATCGTTTGGTTAGTATACGTAATACTTAGTATTGTATTATGTGGTGATGTAATTCTATCAAGTAGGGGATTAATCTATATATTAAATTCATTTATCTTCACAATATGCTGTGTTACAATTGCTTTCTTAATAAGCAACTTAATTAATAATAAGAATGCAATCAATGGAATAATAAATGTAGTAGCCCTAGGCTCTAGCTTCTTATGTGGTGCTTTTGTACCAGTAGAGTTTTTACCAGACAGTGTTATAAAAATCGCTCATCTATTACCATCTTATTGGTATATAAATTCTAATGAACTAATCAAAACATTGGAAATAGTTAACTTAGATACATTAAAACCAATTATTATAAATATGTTAGTTATATTATTATTTAGTCTTATCTTTATAATTATATCTAATATAGTAACTAAAAAGAAAAAACGTTACTAAGGCAAGTAAAAACTTGTCTTTTTCTTTTGCTATACCTTGTTTGCTAAAATATTTTGTGTTATTATATGAAATGTAAATTGCTCCATAGCCAAGTGGTAAGGCATCGGACTCTGACTCCGACATCGTTAGTTCGAATCTAACTGGAGCAGCCAAATAGATAATAATATTTTAATATAGAAAGAAGGATTAATATGAATTACCAAGATTTAGCTAATTTAATCTTCCCTGATGTTAAGGATTCATCATATTTTGAAGAAAAATATCCAAACCGTAACTTAAAAGAAGGAGCATTTGTAACGAGATTTGCACCAAGTCCTACTGGATTTGTACATATGGGAAGCTTGTATACATCTTTTTCTAACATAAGATTAGCTAGACAAACTGAAGGAGTAGTATTCTTAAGAATTGAAGATACTGACCAAAAGCGTGAAGTTGAAAATGGTGTTGAAGGAATAATAAATGACTTTAACAACTTAAATATTTTCTTTGATGAAGGACCAACTCAAGGTGGTTCATATGGTCCTTATATTCAAAGTGAGCGTAAGGAAATATATCAAAGTTTTGCTAAAAAGTTATTACAAGAAGGTATGGCTTATCCTTGCTTTGCTACTGAAGAAGAATTAAAAAATCTAAGAGAAATGCAAGAATTAAACAAAGAACGTTTAGGTTACTATGGAAGTTGGGCTAAATATCGTAACTTACCAGTAGATGAAGCAATTGCTAAAATAAAAGAAGGAACACCATACATTGTAAGATTAAAGTCACCAGGAGATTTCAATCATAAAATCGTTTTAGATGACTGTATTAAAGGTAAAATAGAAATGCCTGAAAATGATATGGATATTGTAATTATTAAATCGGATGGATTACCTACATATCATTTTGCACACGCTGTTGATGATCACTTAATGCATACAACACATGTAATAAGAGGAGACGAGTGGGTATCATCATATCCAATTCATCATCAATTATTCCAAGTTTTAGGATTTGAAGAACCAAGATATGCTCATATCGCACCATTTACAATAAAAGAAGGTAATACAGTACGTAAACTAAGTAAAAGAAAAGATAAAGAAGCTGCTATTAGTTTCTACCACCAAAATGGAGTACCAAATGAAGTAATTAATTTATATATTGCTACTGTAAACAATTCTAACTTTGAAGAGTGGTATATAAATAATCCAGATAAAACAGTAGATGATTATATATTTACTTTTGATAAGATGCCAGTTGGTGGAAGCTTATTCGACTTAGATAAATTAATGAATATTTCTAAAGTATATTTTAGTAAATTGTCAGCTGAAGAGATATATAATAGAACTTTAGAATATACAAAACAATATGATTTAGAATTCTATAATTTAATTAAAGATAATAAAGATTATCTAGTATCGCTTCTAAATATCGAAAGAAACATTGAACGTCCTCGTATGGATATTGGAAGCTATAGTGATGTAAAACGTCAATTCTGGTATATGTATGATGAGTTATTTGATAAAGTAGAGAATCCATATAAAGAAATATCATATAATTATGATGTATCATTTATTAAAGAATACCTTGCCAATATTTATGATGAAAACGATACTGAAGAAGAGTGGTTTAACAAGGTGAAAGATTATGCATCATCAAAAGGTTTTGCAACTAATCGTAAAGAATATAAAGAAAATCCAGAGAAGTTCTTAGGCAATATAGCAGATTTCTGCAGTATTATAAGAGTAATGCTAACTACTACAAATACTTCTCCAAACATGTATGATTTATTAAAAATATATGGAAAAGAAAATTTATTAAATAGAGTAGACAGATTCTTAAAAGAAATAAATTAAGATAATATTATTGTATTAATAAATTGATTATGATAAAATTAGTTTGTTGTTCCAATGAACAACTTACTGGCCTGTTGGTGAAGTGGTTAACACGCCGCCCTCTCAAGGCGATATTCATGGGTTCAAGTCCCATACAGGTCACCAAATTGATTTTAAAACGACTTGTCAAAAAGTCGTTTTTATGTTATTATGTATCTAGCAAGAAAACTTGCATAAAATAAAAAAGGAACACTTAATTTTGCATTGTTGAGTGTTGCCGTATTTTTTGGGTTCCACCTAAATCATTGCTGAGTTAGGTGGTTTTCTTTTATATTAATACTACAAACAGTAAAAATAATAAAAGGAAGATAATTATTACTAGAGATAGAATTAAAAAATCCTTCTTATTCATAATATCGCCTCCCTTCTTTTTGAAGTTCGGCTCCACCCAACTATTAAATGTTCCTATATATAATAATATCAAACATTTGTTCTTTGCGCAAATGTTTTTATAAATTGTTTTCATACAAAAATTTATTATATTTATAGAAGTAAACTACCAGTCGGTTGTTTTTTTCTTTTTTAAATTTTAAACTAATAATGTAAGGAGTGATTTTATGGATTCAAAAAAAATTGGGAATCTTATTGCTGAAGCTCGAAAAACAAAAAATATGACTCAAAAAGAATTAGCGATTAGATTACACGTTACAGATAAGGCAGTATCAAAATGGGAACGTGGAGTTAGTATTCCGGATATAGCCTTAATAATACCTATATCTGATTTACTAGATATTAGTGTTTACGAATTATTAGGAGGAGAAATGAAAAAAGAAATACCCAAAAAAGAAGTAGAAGAAATTATAAAGAATTCAGTTAATAAAAGCATTAATGATAACAAATTGAAAGTTAAGATTCAAAATACAATTATATTAGTATTAAGTATTATAATTGTTTTATTTGCCAGCTTTTTTGCATTTGAATATCTAAGTCGCAAGACAAATATAATAAGATATTTACTAGAGCCATATATTAAAGCAGAAAACGTAAAAATAAATGACTATGAAAAATATAATTTAAAAATTACTAATAAAGATTTAATAAACGATAGTGATTTACTATGTAATAAAGACAATAAAAATTGTATTGTACAACTAATCTCGGATTTACCTTTAAAAAATGCTGAGGTAACTGGCACAGAAAGCCTTGATACTATTATTTATGCCTTTGATACAACAGAAGAAAAATACAATAAATCTTGGTATGACAAAAATTATAGTAAAAAAGGGATCATAGTAGTAAGCCTTAAATCTTTTATAATAATAAAAAACTTAGAATACATGAATTTTAAGTTCAATGATAAGATATATATAATTAGTAAACAAGATATAATTGATTTTTATAAAGGAAAAAATCTAGAATTAAACGATTTAACAATTGAAGATGTTTGGAAAAAACAAGTAATCAAAAAATTAAATAACAAAGATTTTTTAAATAGTTTTCCTACTAAAGAAATAAATAAAAAATAATTCAATAATACTAAAAGGTTATATTAAAAACCAAGAACAAGAAACTAAGACTTTCATCTGTTCGCTAGACAATTATAACTGTACTATTACTGATAACAATTAATTCGATTGATATTGTAAATTTAATACAAATAGATTATAATACACAAATAGGGGGAGATATTATGAATCTTATAAAAGAATCTGATATATTGAAAAAAGTTTTTTATCCTGATAATTATGAAGAATTTCTAAAAATAACAACTGGTAAAGAAGATGAAATATCAAAAATTGATATAACACCTATTACTAATTATGAAAATCCTATTATAGAAGATAGAGCAGCTCTTGTTGTACTTTATCAAAATCTAAAATATTATTTTGAACAAAAGAATATGTATGGAGCAAAACTACAAGAAGGTATGACAATAGTAATTAGTAAAGCGGCATTATCATATGATAAAAACTCTGCTACTCTAGATAATTATTTCAAAAGAGGAGATGTTGTAGAATATGGTGGTATATGTAATCCTTTTGAAGAGATTGCACGCCTATTATTAAATGCAACAATGGAAAGAAAAGATTATATTCCAGTTGATGCTAAAAACATCTTCAAATTATCTACTGCAAAATTAAACTTAACTGCACAGACTCAAATAGCAGCAATAGCAGATGCTTTAGATGGAAACAAACTTGAAAAGAAATGTACAATTCTTCACGATGACAATTTATCATTAATTTGTGATAGCTTAGATTCTTCATCTGTAACAAGTAAAAGCCCAATAAGCGCAACATTACTTGAAAACAGACAAGTATTAACTGACCAAATCAACGCTATTACAACATTATATTCTGACAGGATGTATTTTGATGAAATGATGCGTGGTAAATACCTATATGAAACAAATGATGCATTATTAACTAAATTCAATAATAAAGTATTACGCGTTAAAAGAAATATTGGTATATACGAAAAAACTAAACAATTAAGAAAAGAAATTTAATTAGAAGTTCTATTTACAAACATTAAAAATTTTCGTAAAATATAATCAAGGAGAGATGGATTTTAATGGACGAAGAAGTTTTATTATTAACAGAAGATAAAATGGAAAAGGCAGTAGCAAACGTTGAAAAGCGTTTTGTAACAGTAAGAGCAGGACGTGCTAATCCTAGTAGTTTAGATGGCGTTATGGTTTCATACTATGGAGCAGATACACCACTAAAACAATTAGCAACAATATCAGTACCAGAAGCAAGACAATTATTAATCAAACCATTTGATAGAAGTTGTTTAGGTGCTATAGAAAAAGCAATATTCGAATCTAATTTAGGATATACACCTAATAATGATGGAGAAACTATCCGTATAGTAATTCCAGCATTAACAGAAGAGCGAAGAATAGAACTTACTAAACAAGTAAAAGCTATTGCTGAAGAAGGTAAAGTTGCTATTAGAAATATTAGACATGATGCTATAGCAGACATTGAAAAATTAGAATTACCTGAAGATGTAGAAAAACATCAAACATCAGAAGTTCAAAACTTAGTAAATGAATATAACAAAAAAATAGATGAAAAACTAAAAGTAAAAGAAGAAGAACTATTAAGTATATAGTTCCTTTTTCTTTTATAACTTAGGTATTGATGTAAAAATGACCTTGTGTTATAATTAATATCGATATTTGATGGCTGTAATTAAGAAGTAGTAATAAGATAATATCTTAATAGAGAGTTGCTGGTTGGTGGAAAGTGACAAGTAAAACTTATGAATTCATCTTATAAGCTTTTATTAATAGTAAACGTTACTCGCGTTAAGAGAATAAGTGTATAGGCATTCTATAAACTAAGGTGGTACCACGTGTAAGCGTCCTTAGATGTAGAGTGTTTTTTATTTATAAGGAGGACACATGGAAAACAAAAAAGAAGTAATACTAAATGCTTTAAATAACGATATAGAAGAAGTAAGCTCATCTAATGATATTGTTAATTTAAAAGTAAAATATCTAGGTAAAAAAGGACTTGTAACAGAACTTACTAGTAATATGAAAGATTTATCTGTTGAAGAGAAAAAAGAAGTAGGAAGAATTGCTAATGAAGTAAGAACAATTGTAACTGAAAAGATTTCTTCAAAAGAAGAAGAAATTAAAACTAAAGAGTTAAACGACCGTCTTAATAAAGAAGCAATTGATATAAGCTTACCTAGTAAAAAATTAAAAAGAGGTAGTCGTCATCCATTTAACAGAATAGTAGAAGATGTAGAAGATTTCTTTGTATCAATGGGATACGATGTAGTAGATGGACCAGAATTAGAGACAGATGAAAATTGTTTTAGATTATTAAATCTACCTTTAGGACACCCAGCAAGAGATGCTCAAGATACTTTCTATATCAATGATGAATACTTACTTAGAACACAAACTTCTAGTGTTCAAGCAAGAACAATGCAAAAAAATACTGAAAAGACACCAATTCGTATGATTTGTCCTGGTAAAGTATATCGTAGAGATGAAGATGCAACTCACTCACATCAATTTGGACAAGTAGAAGGTCTTGTTATCGATAAAAATATTTCTCTAGCAGACTTAAAAGGAACTTTAGAATTATTTGCTAAAAAGATGTTAGGAGAAAATACAAAAGTAAGATTTAGACCTAGTTATTTTCCGTTTACTGAACCAAGTGTAGAAGTAGATGTATCTTGCTTTAAATGTGGTGGTACTGGATGTGCTTTATGTAAACAAACTGGATGGATTGAAGTATTAGGTGCAGGTATGGTTCACCCTAATGTACTTAGAATGGGTGGATATGATCCAGAAGTATGGACAGGGTTTGCTTTCGGAACAGGGTTAGATAGATTTGCCATGTTTAGATATGCTATTCCAGATATAAGATACTTATATACTGATGATATTAGATTCCTAGAACAATTCGATAGAAAGGATGATGAAAATGAAATTAAGTAGAAAATTCGTTAGTGACTATGTAGATATAACTAAAGATATTCACTCTTTAGCAGAAGATATGACTAGTATTGGAAACGAATATGATTCATGTGGTAAATTAATACCAGCAACTAACTTGATAATTGGTGAAGTATTAGAGTGTGTAGATCATCCAGATAGCGATCATTTACATGTATGCAAAGTAAATATCGGTTCAGAAGTATTACAAATTGTATGTGGTGCTCCAAATGTAAAAGCAGGAATCAAAGTAATAGTAGCGCAAGTAGGGGCAAGTCTTCCAGGTGGCGTTATCAAAAAAGGTGTTATTCGTGGTCAAGAATCTTGTGGTATGTTATGTTCTATGGCCGAATTAGGACTTGAACACAAATTCCTAAGTGAAGAAGATGTAAAAGGGATTCATATATTACCAAACGATGCAATTCCAGGTGAAGACCCTATTAAATACTTAGAATTAGATGACGAAGTAATTGACTTTGAACTTACATCTAATAGGGGAGACTTATTAAGCATACTAGGTATGGCTTATGAAATAGGAGCTTTATATAACGAAAAAGTAAAGGACATTGACTTAAGTTATAAAGAAGATGCAAGTAGCAACATTAATGATTTTACCCTTGATATAAGAACTGAAAATTGTCCTTTATTCTTAGCTAAAAAAGTTACTAATGTAACAATAAAAGAAAGTCCAGCATTTATTAAAAATCGTCTAATCGCATCTGGTATTAGACCAATTAACAACGTTGTAGATATATCAAATTATGTTATGTTAGAAACAGGACAACCTCTACATTACTACGATGCAGATAGACTAGGTAACAAACTAATAGTACGTATGGCAGAAGAAAATGAAAAATTAACAACACTGGATAACGAAGAAAGAACTTTATCAAATGCCGATATCGTAATTGCAACCGATAAAGAAGCAGTAGGTCTAGCAGGAGTTATGGGTGGACTTACTACTGAAATAGAAAACGATACCAAAAATATTATCATTGAGTCTGCAATATTCAATGCAACTTCTATTAGAAAAACCTCTAAAAAAGTATTAAGAAGTGAAGCAAGTAACCGTTTTGAAAAAGGATTAGATCCAAGAAGAACTTATATGGCCATTGAAAGAAGTTGTCATTTATTAGAAAAATACGCTGATGCAACAATAACTAGTGGATTAAAAGAATACAAAAACATCACAATAGAAGACAAAAATATAGATATTACTTTTGATAAAATAAACCAAGTTTTAGGTATTGAAATACCAAAAGAAGAAGTATTAGATATATTTGCCAGATTAGGATTTAATACAAGCGTAAATAACGATGTTATAACAATAACTGTACCAACAAGAAGAATAGATATTTCTATTGCTGCAGATTTAATTGAAGAAGTAGGAAGAATCTACGGAATAGATAGAATTAAAGGAAAAGTAATGACTTTACCAGTAGTACCCGGAAGTGTTAATAAGAACAATAGATTTATTAGAAATAAACTAGCATCCCTAGGATTAAACGAAGTACTAAGTTATTCATTAATTCCAGAATCTGAAGTAAGAAAATATACTAATGATGAATTCTCATATGTAAAAGTATTAGACCCAATGAGTGAAGATAGAAATACTTTAAGATATAGTTTAATCCCATCTCTTTTAAATATTTATAATTATAATAAAGCAAGAAACAATAATGATATTTCTATTTATGAAGTAGGTAAAGGTTTCTATAAAAAAGATGATGAATATCATGAAGAAAATAAATTAGCAGTATTAATGACTGGTGAATATAGTGAAGGCCTAGATTCATTAAAAGTTGATTTCTATGTAATTAAAGGTATCTTAGAAGAATTATTAGAATACTTAGGATACAAGAATCGTTATACACTAGAAGCTAATGCTGGAATAGAAGAATTACACCCAGGTCAAAGCGCCTCAATCATAGTAAGTGGTGTTAATGTAGGTATAATAGGTAAACTACATCCAAGTATTACTAAAGAAGATATCTATGTAATGGAAATAAACCTAGATAAATTATTCTTATTCAAAGTAAAACATATGCAATATAAAGAAATATCTAAATACCCAGCAATAACTAAAGATATGGCATTTGTAATAAAGAAAAATATTGAAGCTAAAGAAGTTATGAGTGTTATTAAAAAAGCATGTGGTAAATTACTAACAGATATTAATATCTTTGATGTATATGAAGGAGAAAACATCTTACCTGATGAAAGGTCAATCGCTTTCAGCTTAACTTTCCAAGAACAAAATAGAACTCTAAGTGATGAAGAAGTAATGAATTTATTTAATAAAGCAATAACTGATGTAGAAAATAAATTACATGCAAAACTAAGAGATAAATAAAAGCACTACTAAGTGCTTTTATTATGCAATTTTTCTGATAATAGGCATATAATCTACTAGGTGATATTATGTCTAAAGAAGATTTTAAAACATTTGTAAGAAAAAATCCTGTTCTAGTAAAACATGTTAATAACAATGAAGTAACATGGCAAAAACTATATGAAATGTATAATTTATATGGTGAAGATAACAATGTATGGAAGGATTATTTAGAGAAAAAAGAAGAACCCAAAAAAGTAACAGTTACTAATCAAAAGGCTTTTAATGAACTCATAAATATGGTTAAAAATGTTGATTTAGAAAAAGTAAGGCATGGTATAGAAGGAGTACAAAAAACTATATCATTAGTACAAGACTTAGGATTAGGTGGAACTAGTAATACAGAACCTTATCAAGCGAGACCACTATATCAACATTTAGATGATTAATGAGATTAGACTTAGTAAATCATATTAGAGCTAACCCTAATCTATATCATTATCTAAAATATCATTCGTATTGGTATAAAGAGTTAATTAGAAATCCTTTATTAGTAAAAGAATTAGAGCAAGAGATGAAAAAAGAATATAAATTGACACCAGAAGACAAGATTAATAAGATAAATGACCAGATTAATTTAATCGCATCTTTTTTAGATATTATAAAATAATTGTAAAGGCAACTAAAAAGTTGTCTTTTTATTTATAAGGAAAGTGCATTTGTTATGTACAAGAAATAATATGTGATGAAGATGCATAATAAACAAGTTTACGTTTCTTTAAAAGTTGTTACCTAAAAAAATATATTTTTATATTGACAAACGTTTGTTTGCAAATTATAATGGTGATTAGAGAGATGGAATTGGTATAAAACTCATAAAAATTGTTTTTAAAAATTATTGAAGGAATTATAGATATAACAATTAAGAAATGGGAAGAAAATGATTAGTAAGTACGGTAGTGACTATCGGAATTTAAGCCTATGGAGAATAGAGAATACTCTATCTATGAAGTAGGAATTTTGGTTGGTGACAACCAAAGTGACAAATTTTAATTTGTCGTTTGTTCATACGTGATATAATCTTGGTGGTGGTTATATGAAAAAAGAACTATTAAGTCCAGTTGGTAATATGGAAAGCTTGTATCAAGCGATACATAATGGCTGTGATGCTGTTTATTTAGGAGGTAAAAAGTTTGGTGCTAGGATGTTTGCAGATAACTTTACGCCGGACACATTACAACAAGCTATTAAATATTGCCATATGTATGGAGTTAAAATATATGTAACAGTTAATACTATTATATTTGATAGTGAGATAGAAGATTTTTTAGATTATATAGAATTCCTATATATTAATGGTGTTGATGCGGTAATAATGCAAGATATTGGTATGATTTCTTTGGTTCACAAAAAGTTCCCTCTTCTTGAAATACATGCATCTACTCAAGCTCATAATCATAACTCTGAAGGAATAAAACTTTTAAAAGACCTTGGCGTTAAAAGAGTGGTATTAGCACGTGAATTATCACTTGATGAAATAAAAAATATAGATGTAGATATAGAAAAAGAAGTATTTATTCATGGTGCATTATGTGTATGTTATTCAGGTTGTTGCCTTTTTAGTGCGATGAACACTAATAGATCTGGTAATAGAGGAGAGTGTATCGCTTCTTGTAGATTGCCTTATGAGCTTTATAAAAACAATGAAAAAATTAAAACAGAAGGTAACTACTTATTAAGTATGAAAGAATTAAATACTAGTAAATATTTAAAAGATATTTTAGATAGTGATATTATAAGCCTAAAGATAGAAGGACGTATGAAAAGTCCTGAATATGTTGGATTTATTACTAAGTTCTATCGTACTTTAATAGATAAATACTATAACAATCAAGAAATGACTATTGATAATGAAGAAATTAACGAATTAAAAACTCTATTCAATAGACAATTTACTAATGGGTACTTATTTAACGAATATGGTAAAGATGTTATGAATATTAAGTCACCAAACCATATCGGTCTAAAAATTGGTAAAGTAATAGAAGTAGATTCTAAATATATTAAAATAAAACTAGAACACGAATTAAATCAAGAAGATGGTATTAAGTTTACTGATGTAGATAAAGGCATGATTGTAAATAAATTATATAATTCTAAGATGTTGTTAACCAACAGCATTCCTAGTAATAATATTGCTATAATAGATAATAAAATAGGATTAAAAGAAAAATCTAATGTTTCAATTACAATTGATAGCAAATTATTAAAAAGATTGCATAATTATGAAGAAAAGAAAATTAATATTGATATTACAGTTAAAGCCTTGTTAAATACACCTTTAGAAATATCTTTCACTGATGGTGTTAATACTTCTAATATAAAAGGTGATACAGTAACGTCTTCAACCAATCGCCCAGTAGAAAAAGAAGATATAATAAAACAATTATCTAAACTAGGAAACACTCCATTTAAAGCTAATAATATCAATATCGAAATGGGCTCTAATATTTTTATTCCATTAAGTAGCCTAAATAATTTGCGACGTGAATTAACTGAAGACTTAATTAATAAAAGATGTTATGTCGAAGAGAAAAAAATAAATACTTTAGAACCTAGTCCTTCTATTAATCGTACTAACGAAAAGAAAATAAGCATTTTAGTAAGAAACGAAGAACAATTACTAACTGCACTATCTAATAATGTTGATTATATATACGTGCCTGATATAAATCTTTTTAATAAATATAAATCTGATTCTAGAATTTATTTAAGACTAGAACGTGTTATTACAAACTTCAAAGAATATAAAAATACCAACCTTTTAGTATGTGAATTAGGAGGCATAAATAAATATTCTAAAGATAATGAAGTATGTACTGATTATTATTTAAACGTTAATAATAACGAAAGTATAAAACTACTAGAAAACCTAGGAGTAAAAAGAGTAACTCTATCTCCTGAAACTATTGACTTATCTAAAACTAATTCCCAAGTCGATGTAGAAATGGTTATATATGGCAGAATAGAACTTATGATTACTAAGTACTGTCCTTTAAATATGCTTATTAATAAAGATGATAAAAAATGCAGTATATGTTTAAGTAAAGACAATTACTATTTAAAAGACAAAGAATTAAGAGAATATCCATTGCTTCAAAATAAACATCTAACGCATATTATGGATTCTAAAGTAATAAACAAAATACCTAATATAAATAACTATTTAAATAAAGGTATTAATGTTTTTAGAATAGAACTACTTAATGAATCTGCTAAAGAGACAGAAAACATAATAAAAGAATTAAGAGAGGCCTTATATGACTGAACAAATACTAGAAAAATTAGATAATCTTTTTAATAACCTTGATAAATGTGATGAAGTAATTAAAATGAAACAGTTAAAACAAGAAATTGAATCTAATGAAGAATTAAAATGTTTATTAGAAAAATATCACAATACAGATAATAAGTACTCTAAAGAATATGTAAAATTAAAAAAACAAATAATAGAAAATCCTTTAATTAATGAATATCGCTCTTTAGAAAACGAATTATATTTTACTGTGTTAGAAATGAATAAAAAACTAAATAAACTCGTAGATAAAAAGAGGTGTCAAAGTGAGAGTAATTAGTGGTACTTTAAAAGGAAGAGTAATAAAAGGTTATGATATAGAAGGTACTAGACCTACTATGGATAGAGTTAAAGAATCCCTTTTTGCTATTATTCAAAATAAGATAAAAGATGCGATTTGCCTAGACTTGTTCGCAGGAAGTGGTAACTTAGGTATAGAATCCATTAGTAATGGTAGTAAGTACTGTTATTTGAATGATATTAATAGAAACTGTATCAAAGTAATTAATGAAAATGTAAAGACGTTTAATATCCAAGATAAAGTACAAATTATTAATAAAAAATGGGAAGATTGTCTAAAATATCTAAAAGAACAAGATGTAAAATTAGATTTAATATTTTTAGACCCTCCATATAAAGATGAGTGTTTAAATAATGTTATAGAAAAAATTACTAACTACAATCTTCTAAATAACAATGGTTTAATAATCTGTGAAGTAAGTTCTAATTACATAAATGAATTTGATAATTTGGAAGAGTTAACTACAAGAAAATATGGAGATAAGACAGTTATAATATTAAAAAATAAATAGTGAAATATTTATTTTTTTTTGCTATAATTACAATAGGTGAAGAATATGATTAAACTTAATAACAAAGGATTTGCGGTTTCTACCATTTTATATGGTGTTTTATCTTTAATTATTATTATTCTAATGCTTATTTTTGCAATAATGAAATCTAGTAAAGATATGAATCAAGAACTTATTAAAAGTGTTGAAGATAAATTAAATAAATGTGTATTAGATGAAGTAAAATTAGAAAATTGCTATTATAATGGTAGTAATTGTGACGCTAGTGAATATAATAGTTGTATTGGTAAGAAAACAGAAAGTTATTTACTAAAAGATAAAGTTAGAGTAGGTGACTTTGTTGATTATGATGCTGGTTTTTGGCCTACAACTGAAGAACTTCCCGTTGATAAAAACTTTACTATGGGTGGATATAAAGCAGGAAGTAGTAGAAATAATAGTATTAATTGCAATAGTACTGATGAAAATAAATACAATGGTTGGCGTGTTGCAAGAATAGATGGTAATAATGTTATATTAATTCATGCCGGTACTCCAGCTTGTTACAATCAAATAAAAAATAGTGATTACTTAAAAGCAACCGCTGACTATCACTATTTAACAGGCTTAGGTGATGTATCTAACAATGCATATATAAAAGAAAACAATGTAATGGCGTACAATTGGAGTGCATATGTTGATAAGGACTATGCTGTAACTGCTATAATGAGTAGTTATAATGATTTAGCTGGTGGACCATCTAATATAGTAATTGGTGCTGAATACTTTACGGCTGATCTTTGTTCAAGTTTAAGTTGTTTAATGGGCTTTGGAAAAAATCAAGAAAGAAGTACTTCATTATATTATGGATTAAGAGGAGTTCGACCTTTAGTAGTATTAAAAGATGATGTTAAAACAGGTGGTTCAATAACTAATACTTATGGTATGACAGAGTGGATTTTAGTAAAATAATGTAAAAAGAATAAAAAAATAGTGAATCATTATAATTTTAATGATATATTTAAAATAGGAATAAGGAGTGGGAGTATGAACGAAGAAAGAAAGAAAAAATTACGAAAGGTTATTAAATTCTCTTTAATAACAATATGTATTGTATTAGCAATATTTCTAGTATGTAACAATACAGCTCTAGCAGATGTTGGTAATAACAATAGATATGATGATGGTGGAGGAAGCGATAGCAGTGGTGGTTCTTTTGACTTAGGTTGGATTATTTATATCTTATTTGAATTATTTGGACCAATTCCAGGGATGATAATTCTAATTGCTCTAGTTGTAGTATTTATATGGGCTAAGAAAAAAGGCAAATTAGATAATTTCTTGAAGAACATAAATAACAACAATAGCAATAACAATACATCTAGTTCGAATATAGCGGTTGGAGTAGATAATACTAGACAAGTAGCTGAAGAAATTAGAAAAATCGATCCAAACTTCTCAGAAGATAAATTTATCGGCTGGGCAAGAGAAGTATTCGTTAAGATTCAACAAGCTTGGAGTGATAGAGATTGGAAGTTAATTCGTCCATTTGAAAGTGAAACTTTATTTAGTCAACATAGTGCACAACTTAATGAATACATAAAGAACAATAAAATCAATAAGATTGAAAAAATCAACGTTAATTACTGTACTTTAAGAGATTTTAGAGTAGACGGTGATAAAGAAGTATTAACTGTAGAACTACATGCGATTATGCGTGATTACGTAGTAGATGCTACTACTAATAAAGTATTAGAGAGTGACCCAAATAAAGATTGGCATATGAATTATTTAATGACTTTCAATCGTAAAGTAGGAGTTAAAACAGAAAAAGGAGTTAGTAACAAATCAACTACTAACTGTCCAAATTGTGGAGCACCAACTGAAATTACTTCAGCAGGTCAATGTGAATACTGTAAGAGCGTTATTACAACAGGTGAACACGACTGGGTATTAAGTGACATCACATCAATTAGATAGATGTAAATATATATTAATTTAGGAGGAAATTATGGGATTAATAAAAGCAGCAGTTGGAGCCATTGGTGGAACATTACATGAACAATGGCAAGATTTAATTAAATGTGAGGATATGGGAAATGATATCCTAATGGTTAAAAAGACTACAAAAAGTGGTCAAATATCTAAAGGAAGTAGAATAATAGTAGGACCAAGCCAAGTAGCAGTTATCTACGATTCAGGTAGAATACTTGATGCTACAGCAGAAGAAGGAGTATATGATTTTGATGAATCTTCATCTCCATCTTTCTTTGGTGGTAACTTCGGTGCCGTATTTAAAGAAATGTGGCAAAGATTTACATATAATGGAACACCTGCTAAAGAACAAGCAGTATTCTATTTCAATACAAAAGAAATATTAGATAATAAATTTGGTACAGCAACACCAATACCTTTCCAAGATTGGTCACATGCTATCCCAAATCAAATGACAGGTACTCTTGCACCTATGGGAGTTAAAGTTAGATGTTATGGTAAATATACATTTAGAATTGACCCTGAAAAAGTAGATGTATTTATGAGAAATCATGCTGGTACAGCAGATGTTGTAACTAAAGATTTATTAGTAAATCAAATGGATTCAGAAGTAAAGGGTGCTTTCCAAAACGTATTAAATGAATTAGGAAATAGTAATCATAAAGTACCAGTATTAGAGTTACCTAGTAATACTGATGAAATCAAAAAGATTATGGATGAAAAAGTATTTGATGAACCTATTAGAGCTAGAGGTATCAAATTAGTAGGATTCACAATTGAATCAGTATCATTAGATGAAGATAGCGATAAGAAGATTTCTCAATACGAAATGAGTTCAAATGCATTTATGCAACAAGGTGCAATTATTGGAGCAATGAGTGATGCTGCTAATAATGCTAATGGTGCAGCTAATGGATTTATGGGAGTAGGTATGGTAAACATGGCTACAGGAACTAACATGATGGGTCAAGTATCTAATAATGCTTTCCAAGCTCAAGGTGCTTCATCAGTGGCTGCAACTCCAGTAGATCCATATGCAAGACCACAAGAAGTAAAAGAAGAAGTTTCAACTTCTGCACCAGCACCAGAAAAAACAATATGTACAAATTGTGGTAAAGAAGTAGTTGGAAAATTCTGTAGTGAGTGCGGAACTCCAGTTCAAGTAGTTAAAAAATGCTCTAATTGTGGTATGGAAGTACATGGTAACTTCTGTGGCAATTGCGGAACAAAAGTAGAATAATTTAAATAAAAGACCAATCGGTCTTTTTTCTTTTAAAAAATCTTTGAAAAACAAATAATTATGATATAATGATAATAGGGTGATGTGTGATGGAGCGTAAAGACCGCGATACAAGTTATTCAAACTTTGTTATGAAACTTATGTTAGTATGTACAATTCTAATACTAGGAAGTGCTATTATTTTTTCTTTTAACAGTGCTTTAAAGAAGGATAAAAAGGATAACAAACAAGAAGAAGAACTTACTAGTGAAGAGAAACTAATAAATAAATTATATGGATACGTTACATTTGGACGAGATGAACAATTAATGAATTATTTTTATCAATTTAAAGAATTGACTACCGACACATTTGAAGGATTAGAAAAAGTAAAATATGCTTTCAACCTTTTAGAAGAAGATAAATTAAATAAAATAGATGATAAAACTTATTCTATTGATGCAGATATATATAACGGCTATATTAAAACTATGTTTGGCGAAAACACAACATACGACAATTCCAAAGAAGTTAGTATCTTCACTAATAAAATATTAAAAAATAGTATAATGACAATAAGCTTTGATAAAGAAAAAAATCAATATATAATTAGTAGAATTAATGGTTTTAAGAAAACAAATGAACAAATAAAACCTTTCTATTATAAATTAGAAGATTATAATATTGATAACGCTAACAAACAAATAACAATTAATGAGAAGTTTATATTTGTTGAAAAGGAAATATCTGAAAATGGAAAGGATATTACTGGAATCAATATTTATAAAGACATATATCACGAAAAAATACTTAAAAGTATAGATTATCCAAGTACTAGTCAAATTGAAAAATTTAATTATAATGACTATATAAAAGACGGTGGTTCTATTACTTATACCTTTAAGCTAGATAATAACAATAATTATTATTTTTATAGTAGTAACATTAATGAATAGAGGAGTAACCTCTATTTTTTTTAAAAATAAAAAGAACTTAAAATATACAAGTTCTTAATATTCTTTCAGTATTTTTAAAATTTAATTTTGCTATTTCATTAAGTTTTTCTTTTCCATATTTTTCTACAACTTCCATACCAATTTTATCAACCATATCACCAGCGCCTTTAGGAAGAGGTATATGTAGTGAATCACTTAATTTATCAAATTCTTTTATAAAGATATAACGACTTATAATTGATGCTGAAGCAACGGCTAGGTTTTTATCTTCTGCTTTAGTCATAAAGGTAATACCCCTTTGAACATTAGGACTTTCTTTAATATAGTCATAATATCTTGCTTCTCTTGCAAATTCATCAACTATTATATAATCATAATGTTCATTTACTGTGTGAACCATTTCAAATAAAACTTTATTATGCATAATTGCTTTAATTTTATTTATATTATATGAGCTATTATATCTAGCATTGTATTCACTGTTATTTAGAATAATGCTTTTATATTGAACCTTTTTAATAAGTTCAGGTGCTATTTTTAGTATTTTATTATCATCTAATTTTTTAGAGTCTTTAATTCCAAGTGATTCTAAAAATGGAATATCTTCTTTTTTTACAAAGCAACTTGTAACAACAATAGGACCAAAGTAATCGCCAGTACCAACTTCATCTGAACCAATAGAGGAACAATTATAGTATTTTTTCAAAGTATCTTTAGATTCTTCTTTTTTATCACTTTGTCCATCCATTTCTTTCCACATAGTAGCGTCTACATCAGCACTAGATCCTTGAAACATAACTTTACCTGATTCATACATAGTTATAACAGTATCTTCATCTTGTGCTTGAAATACAACATAAGGTATTACTTTGTCTCTTTTTTTGTTAGCGTAGTATTTAATCATCTTTTCTTTTGTTTTATCACTTACTCTAATAACAACGTTCATATTTATGCGTCACCTCACATTAATTATAACAGAGATATTTAATAGAAAAAAGAAAAAAATTTATTTTTGATATTGCCTAACTTAAAATAATATGTTATTATTAAAAAGTCATGGACCCTTAGCTCAGTTGGTTAGAGCATCCGGCTCATAACCGGACGGTCATAGGTTCGAGTCCTATAGGGTCCACCATTTATTTTGCGGGTATGGCGGAATTGGCAGACGCACTAGACTTAGGATCTAGCGCCTTAGGCATGCAGGTTCAACTCCTGTTACCCGCACCACTAGAGAATCTGTTCGAAATATTTGAACTTAAAATACAGTTTCAGTCTGAAATATGACTGATTTTTTTATGTGAATATTCCGCTTTTCTTTTATTAATTAATGAATTGAAAAGTAAAACATCTAATCCATTTCAAACATATCTATTATTGTTATAATAAACGCTTATTCTAAACATGAAAAACTATATTAATTCATGATAATTTGAATTAAAAATTGACAAATCTAAAATAAATGATATGATAAATAACGATTTAAGGGGGGATATGTGTATGGAAAAAACAGCAATATTAGATGAAGAAAAAATAGAAAAATTAATAGAATATTATAAATATAAAGGTTTATTAATAGTAGGACTTAATGATTCGCAAGGAGTAAACACGACGTCTACTTTTTTTAAAAAGGGATTGTTAGAATACTTAGCAGCAACATTAACAAGTGATGAACTAACACCAATAGTTATTAATGCTTTTTCACTTACTATGAATAAAGCTGAACATATTGATTACTTTTTAAAAAACAATTTAAATTTAGAAGAAATAAAGTTATCGCAAATATATAGTGTTGTTAGTGCCTCAGAAAAAGTTATGTCAGATCTTAGATTACCACGATTCTTAGGCCAAATAGGCAATGTTTATAGATTAATTTATACACCTCAAAAGGGTGATGAAGATATTTATATATCTACTTCATTAAAAGAATCACAAGAACCAGTAATGATATACTCAACAGGTGTAAACAATCTGATGAGAGAGGTAGGATCAAATCCGTTTGGAATAAAAAAAGCCTATAAAGCAAGAAATGAAAAGCCAAATTATTATTATACTTTAGAGAAAGCTACTAATCCACAAACCTTGAAAAAAGTTATGGATGCTATAGAAAGAAACTATAATACC
Organism: uncultured Bacilli bacterium; assembly: GCA_934155645.1. Classification (GTDB taxonomy): domain Bacteria; phylum Bacillota_I; class Bacilli_A; order RF39; family UBA660; genus RGIG3091. The sequence goes on from CAKPHC010000003.1 coordinate 112,500, forward strand.
ATTTTAGGAATTAATTCAAAAACTGATATTTACACATTAGGTGCATATATTCCAAAATCTTTACAGAGTGAAGAAATGGATGTATTTAAAGATTTAATAACTGCTTACAATGAAGGAGTAATTAATTTGTGTAAGCAATATGGTATTACATTTGTTGATACAGAAGAAATTGGGAAAAAGTATAATAATAGTAAAAGTAACTTTCATATATCTACTGCAGGACACAATGCTTTAGCAAATTATATATTAGAATACATGTACCACAACAGATTTGAATCTGACAATTCTGCTAAAAGGGAAAATGTAAATTTAACCGAAATAACAAATGGCGGAGTAGAAGGTGTTATAAAATCAACTTTATACGATTATGAGCAAAGTTGTAAAAAGGCAAGAGAACTATCTGGTTATGCTAGCAAAAGAGAAAAAGCAATTTCCGAGGAGCACAAAAGAGAGACTGAAATATTTCAAAAAGTATTAACTAAAAAAACGAAAACTCATTTTTAAAATCAAAAGTATAATAATTATAAGGTAATATTAAATCAAAAAAGATTTAATTTGTTAGATAAAAGTATAAATTAATTTTTTTGACAATATTAATAATTTATGCTATTACTGGTTTGTAAGCAAAAAAACTTGCATATAATAAAAAAAGGATACATTTGATTACCCAAATCAAATGCAATCCCTTAATGGATGTGCATCTGAAATCACGTAGTTGTGAAATCAGATGCTTTTACTATTTTAGGAGTAAAAAAATTACCACTAAGAATAGGAGTAATACTATAATAAATAGAGAAAGTTCTCTTTTTGTCACAATAATCATTTGTTCAAAATGTAAAAGATTAATATTAAATTTATAAACTTGTTCAGGAATCGACGTATAATGGAAAATATATGATACAATAGTTACACAAAAGGAGGCTTTTGTATGAATTTAAAGGAGAAACTACTGGAAACTAAAAAGAAACTTTTCTTAAAAACGTTGCTTGTTTCTAAGAAATTAGAATCCGAAACCGTATTGGAAAACCATCCTGTCGGTAATCAAAATATATATAGGCTATATTTTGTGAACTATCACAGAATTGGAGAAAACTACGGAAGAGAAGATTACAATATTGGCGTGATAAACTGGCCTTGTAAGCCTTTTATGTTTCCAGAAGGTATGCCTAGGGAAGAAGGCTTTAAAGTACTATCATATTTAACTGATTTTATTGAAAAAAGGGACGATATTGAACCGTGTTCTATGAAATCCGTTAGAACTCTTGATAGCGCTTTGAATTTAGAAAGATTTGGATTTAAAAGAATTGAAGAAGAAGACGAAAGTAAAATTTTAGACTTATTTACAATTAACGGAAGGGTATCTCTATTTAAAGAAAGCAAACTATATTCAAGATATTTTGAGTGGTATGTTGAGGATGTCACTTTAGAAGAAGTAACAGGCATTTATGCAAAGTACAATATGAAATTTAGTGATATTGTATGGCTTGACCAGCAAAATAATAAAGAATATTCAAAGGTTTTAAGAAAGAAAAAATAATTGCTTTTATAGTTAAATAAAACTATTCTCAAGCAAGTTAGATGCGTCTAACTTGCTTTTGTTTTATAGAAAATTCATGAGTTACATCGGTTATAAGTAGTAATAACTATTTTTTAAAATATTCTAATTTTTATACAAATAAAAAGAACTTATTCAAAGTCCTATTCTATTAATTGTTTAATTTTGTAGGCAAATCTTCTTTTTGAATTATTGTAACATTATCCAAATTAAAATCTATTTTTGCGTAATAATGTTCTGCGTTAAAAGAGTATGTATAGTAAATAAAAGCATTATCTATTCCCATAATTCTATCTATATTGCCAGTAGTATTATTTAACATCTTATTTAAATCTCCAGTATCAATTATATTTCCGTTAGATAAGTCATACGATGCTGGGTTATATCCTAAAATATATATTTTGTCATCAATCCAACAAACAAATCTACTTTCTATGATTTCACCATCTGGGAACGAAAACTGTCTTTTATAATAGTTATCTTGATTGTTTTTGTAAATGGAATACGTTTCAAGCTCTGAATATTTATTTTCACGTACCAAAACATATTGATTGTGACTTGACATTACATCGAGTTTTTCAATATTCACATTATTACTATTTTGTTTTGTATCGTTATTGCTTTGATTAGTATATATCTTTTTGAAAATAAAAAAGCTACCTATTATGATTACAACTAATATTAAAAAAACAATATATTTATTTTTCATAAAGTCCACCTCATATTCATTATATCACAATCAAAAAGCAAAGCACCAAGTAAAAATTTGTCATTTGGTCTATTGTAAGATTAATCCTTAAATGTTATAATTGATATAGTTATAATAGGTAGGTGTTTATTATGTCAGAGAATAATTCTAATTTAGAAAAAGAAAGAATAGATACAAAAGAAACCGTTAATCAAGAAAATGATGAACTTAATGCTCGTATCAATAAACTTTATGGTATGAGTAGCGAAGATACACCCCAAAAAGAATATGACCCCGCTGAATTACAAGAGATTAGAAAGAAACTCTTATATTTATTAATAGGAATTATAATAGTGGGTATAGGTGCATTAGTGGTCCTTATCAATCCATTTAAATGGGGTAAAGAAACAAAAACAAATACTCCAAATACTGAAGACAAAACAGATGACATTGTAGAAGAACCAACTGGTGAATTATCTCTATCAAATCAAACAGTAGTAGGATTAAATAATCGTATAAGTTTTTATGAGAGTGACTTTGCTAGAATAGATTTATTCCCATTATATTCTAATAAAGAATTAGATTCTATCAATATTCCAAATAATATTAAGTTATATTTACTAAGAAAGAATTCACTTTTCTCTGATATGTTAAAGAATAATGGTATGGCTGAATATGCTAAAACTTGTAGTGCTGAAGGAATAAACATTTCTAAAGATAAATTTGATACATTAGCAAAGAAATTGTTAGGAAATGCCGTTATAGTAGAATATTCAGATTTCAATTATACTTACTATGATAATTCTAAAGAAGTAAAACTATTATTTACATATGCCAATGATGCTTACAATATAAAATGTAGTGATTACAATATTGATAACATAACTAAATTTATTCAACAAAAACTAATTAGTGCATATAAAACCGAAAATAGTATTGAATTATATCAAAGAGTAGTATTTATAAATGTTAATGGAGTATATTTAGATCCAAACTTTGAAACATTAATAACGAATGATAAAAACGCTACTATAGATACTTATATTGAAAAAGGAAGTATTTATAAATATACATTTATTGAAGATGATAATAACGATTATTATTTAAGCAAAATAGAATTGTCAGATGGAGTTAGTCAGTAGTTAACTCCTTTTTTTGTGTAAACTTTTGGCAAATATCTAGAAAAGTATAAGGATTATGTTATAATAAAATAGGAGATGGTAACATGAATATATTAAAAAAAGAAGTAAAGACTGGTCAAGTAGATAAGAAAATCATTGATAATTTAAGAGGTTTAAGTATAGACATAATTGCTAAAGCTAATAGTGGACACCCAGGTATTGCATTAGGAGCAGCTCCTATTATTGCAACACTATATGCTAATCACTTAAGATTTTCGAAAGAAAATGATAAATGGCTTAATAGAGACCGTTTTATCTTATCTGCAGGACATGGTTCTAGTTTGCTATATGCAACATTATATATGGCAGGTTTTCCAATAGAACTTAGTGATCTTGAATCGTTTAGATGTTTAGGTTCTATTACTCCTGGCCATCCTGAATATGGAATAACTAAAGGCGTTGACATTTCAACTGGACCTTTAGGGCAAGGAGTAGCGTCGAGTGTTGGTATAGCTATTGGTGAAGAATACCTATCTAATTACTTTGGTAAAGATATAATTGATTATTACACATATGTATTATGCGGTGATGGTGACCTTATGGAAGGTGTTAGTTATGAAGCCTTTTCATTAGCAGGAAAACTTTCTTTAAATAAACTAATTGTTTTATATGATTCAAATAACGTTACACTAGACGGAGACCTATCTAATTCTTCGTGTGAAAATACTAAATTGAGATTTGAAGCAATTAATTGGAACTATATATTAGTAAGTGATGGTGAAGATACTTCTAGCATAAATGACGCTATTATCAAAGCAAAAGCTAGTGATAAGCCTACACTTATCGAAGTAAAAACAACAATAGGTAAATTCTCTAAATACCAAGGTACTTCTAAAGTTCATGGTTCACCATTAGATGAAGAAGATATCAAAAACATAAAAGAAAAACTAAACTTACGCGATATTCCTTTCTCAGTATCTAGTGAAGCAGTAACAAGCTTTAGAACTTCTATTGATGAACGTAATGATAATATTTATGCTGAATGGAATAACAAAGTTAGTCTTTTACCAACAGAAAAGCAAGAAGAATTAAATGAACTTATAAATAATAAAGAACCACTTAAAGTTAAAGATATATATTATGAAATACCAGATGATGGAGTAGAAGCAACTAGAGTATCTTCTGGTAAGATATTAAATTCTATTGCAACTAATTATCCATTTGTTATGGGAGGAAGTGCTGATGTTTCTAATTCTACTCACGCTAGAATCAAAAGTGAAGGTTCTTTTTCAAAAAGTACACCTTTAAATCGTAATATTGATTTTGGTATTAGAGAACATGCAATGGCTTGTATTGCTAATGGGCTTGCCTTAACAGGCATAACTCCATTTGTATCAACATTTTTCTCTTTTGCTGATTACCTAAAACCAGCTCTTAGGATGACAGCATTAATGAATTTACCAGTCATTTATGTATTCACTCATGATTCTATAACAGTAGGAGAGGATGGTCCAACTCATCAACCAGTTGAACAATTAGTAATGTTGAGGTCAACTCCCAATGTTGATGTTTATCGTCCTTTTGATGCTAACGAAACTCTAGGAGCATATAAAACAATACTAGAGTCTAGACGTCCATCATGCCTAGTACTTAGTAGAAACAAAGTTGAATTAAACTCTTCTACCAAGGTAAACGAAGTAAAAAAAGGAGCATACATCCTAGAAGAAGAACATGGCAATTTAGAAGCAGTATTAATATCAAGTGGTGAAGAAATAGAACTAGCAAGAAAAGTACATAAAATACTAACTGAACGTGGTATAGCAATAAGACTAGTATCTATGCCTTCAATCGAAGTGTTTGAACGTCAAACTAAAAAATATCAAGAAAGTATCATACCAGAAGATAAAGAAGTCTTTGTAATTGAATTATCTTCATCATACTCTTGGTACAAATATACAAATAAACAAGAACATTTATTTACTGTTGATACATTCGGAGCTAGCGGTAACAGAAATGATTTACTAGAACGTTTCGGATTTAACAGTGAAAAAATTGCAGATAAAATTGAGAAACTTTTAAAATAGTTTCTCTTTTTTTGACAAAAGAATCCCAATCATTTTTGTATATTAATACTGGGTGATGAAATGAGAATATATTTTGTATTTAAAATTAAAGAAGAATACACAGATTTGTATAGAGATACTCCAAGTACTTTATATAATATCTTAAATCAAATGTACTACATGAAAAGAAGTGAGATTGGATATGGTTTCAATTTATTTAATCAAATGATTGATAGAATCAATAAATTTGAATTAGATAAATATTTATATATACTACTGCATACTAAAATGAAATATAGTAAAAAAGGAGAAGACCACATACTAAATAACTTATATAAAGATGAAGTAAGTATTTTAAGAGTAAAAACAACTCATATTTTGATTAATTCCAATAAAAGTTATACTGAATTCTTTGCTTTACTAAATCAATTTGATTCTAGTTTATTTGTATGTGACTTTAACAATCATGATTATTTTTTCTTATCTGACATCAAATTGCTTGTATAAAATGGATAAATTTAGTAAAATGTTGATAAGGAGATGAATTAATATGTGGTTAGATATATTACAAGTAGTAATTGGTATCATAGTAGGATTTGTAATTGGTTTCTTTGTATCAAAAAAAGTAATGACTAATTATTTAAAGAAAAATCCACCTATAAATGAAGAAATGATTAAAGCATTAATGGCTCAAATGGGTAGAAAGCCATCTCAAAAGCAAGTTAATCAAATGATGAAATCAATGGAAAAATATATGTAATGAAACCTTATGGTTTCTTTTTTTGAAAGAAGGAGTAAAATGGAAATATTAGATGGTAAAAAAGTAAAATTACAATTACTAGAAGAACTAAAAAAAGAAGTGTTAAAATTAGAAAGACCACTAGGTCTTACAGTAATACAAGTAGGAGAAGATAAAGCAAGTTCAGTATACGTTAATCAAAAGAGAAAAATGGCAGATATGATGGGATTTAACTTCAATCATATTAAACTGGATGAAAATGTATCTGAAGAAGTACTTATAAACTTAATAAATGAATTAAATCATAATGATTATGTAGATGGTGTATTAGTACAAATGCCACTACCCGCACATTTAGATGAAAAAACAATACAAAACGCTGTAGACCCATATAAAGACGTCGATGGACTTACTGATGTAAATGCTGGAAGATTATCACATGGAATAGATACCTTAGTACCTTGTACACCTGCAGGTATAATGGATTTATTAAAATATTATTCAATTGAAGTAAGTGGTAAAAATGTAACAATAGTAGGAAGAAGCAATCTAGTAGGTAAACCATTATCTTATTTAATGACTAATAATAATGCTACTGTAAGTTTGTGTCACTCTAAAACAAGAAATTTAAAAGAGTATACTAAATTAGCAGATATACTAATAGTAGCAGTAGGAAAGCCTAAATTAATAAAAGAGGACTATATTAAAGAAGGAAGCGTAATTATTGATGTAGGTATTAATAGATTAGAAGATGGAACATTATGTGGAGATGTAGACTTTGATAATGTAGCACCACTTGCTTCATACATTACTCCCGTTCCAGGTGGAGTAGGTCAAATGACAGTAGGAGAACTTGCTAATAATACTTATAAGGCTTACATGCTAAGAAAACATAGATAAAAATTGAAATAAACTATTTACGAAAGTACAATTATTAGATAAAATTATATTAAATAAAGGGCTAGTAAAGACTTTAAGTGTTTTTGCTGACTCTTTTTTAGTAGGAGGATAAACATGAGCAAGGTAATTCGTTTAGAACAATTGTCAAAATCTTATCATACTAAAACCGAGAAGCTTGAAGTCCTAAAAAAAATAAGCATTGCATTTGAAGAAGGAAAGTTTTATGCAATAACAGGGCACAGCGGTAGTGGTAAATCAACACTTATTAATATTATTGGATTAATAGACCAATTTGATGATGGTTTCTACTATTTATATGGCAAAAATGTAAAAGATTTAACCGATAAAGAAATGTCACAACTGCGAATGAAAAATATAGGCTTTGTTTTTCAAGAATTTTATTTAAATACTACACTTAAAGCTTACGAAAACGTTATAGTACCAATGCTGATTAATAAACAAATTTTAAAAAGTGAGAGAAAGAAACGCGCAGTTAAATTATTAGAGATGGTTGGTTTAAAAGATAGAATTGAACATTTTCCAAAAGAACTGTCAGGCGGAGAACAGCAACGTGTTGCAATAGCAAGAGCTTTAGCAAATAATCCATCTATCATTATTGCTGATGAACCCACAGGAAATTTGGATGAAAAAAACGAAGAACAAATATTTGAATTACTACAAAAAATAGCAAAAGAGGGAAAATGTGTTATTGTTGTTTCGCACAGTAAGGAAATAAAAAAATATGCTGATGTAATATATTCACTTTCAAATGGAGAATTACACTAGAAATGAAAGAAACTTTCAAAAATACATTTGTTTTGCTAAAACATGATAAGAAAAATAGAAATATGCTCATTATGTCAGTAATTTGTTCCTTAATTATAATGATTTCAATTACATTGTATATATCGTTTCAAAAATATATAAAAAACAATTATGAAAATAATATTGGATTTCGAACGTTAGATGTTGTAAATGCCAGTGGTGAAGAAGACATAGAACAAATGGTTCCAAACGAAACAAAACTAAAAAATATAAAACATGTTGTTGATGTATATAGCTCTAAGTATCACTCATTTACTGGTAACTCAAACTTTAAGAATAGTAAATATAACGGTATTATTACTTTAACTTCTTATATTGAAAGTATAAACTTACCTTTGACTCATGGTGAAAATATTGATAATAGAAAAAATGTAGCAATATGTCCCGAAAACTTTTACCCTGATAGTTCAATTAATCAAGAAATAAAGTTAAATATTAGTAAAGATGCCTTTATTTCCGGTAAAGAATTGCTAAATAAAAATTTTGAATTTTATTATTATACTTACAGTGAAACAAATGAGCAGCATAGACCTGAGATTAACAGCAAAAACACTGTAAAATTTAAGATAGTAGGATTATACAATTCTACCCTTAACTTTGACAGTCCTAACCAATGTTATGTTTCTATGGATAATGTAAAAGATATTGTAAATGTATCAAATCCTAATGTGATTTCTTCTAGTTATGTCGTTGTAGATAGTATAAATAATATCAATAATGTTATAAATGAAATAAACGATTTGGGATATATAGCATCAGTAACTAATTATTTTGACTATGAATTTGTAAATACTTTTAAAATGATTTGTACAGTAATTACAACAGTATTTATATTTTTAGCAGTAACCTTACAAACCTTATATATAAATAAAAAAATAATTTTAGAATGTAAGAATATAGGAATTCAACGCGCTTTTGGATATTCCATTTCAGAAATTAGGAAAAGACTTTTATTAGAAATTTTAGTTTTGTTACTAATCCCGTTTGTTACCAGTGGTTTTATCTTTATGCTGTTATATTTGTTAGGAACTAATATATTATTTAAGTCAATAGAATTGTACGGAATTAAGATAATTGTAGAGCTATTTGTTTTTATTTTTACATTTATTGGAATCGTAGTATTGCCATATATAGTTGCAATTTTTCAAGTACTTTTTAAAACAAATAAAAATATTATAAGTTATTTGAAAGCGGAGGAATAAAAATGATACTAATTAAATCTTTCTTTAGAAAGAAAAGTAGCAAAATATATTTACTATTATTCTCAGTTATAATACTTGGATTAATTGTCATATATTCCTTAATAAATTATTATGACATTGCAATAAACAACTATTTAAAATCAAATCTTGTTATAACTTTTGCATCCCAAAACGATTACCATAATGATTTAATTGTCGATAAACGAATTGATAATCTAAAAGTCGGAAAAATTGTTAAACCAGATTATTCTGAAAAACTTTTGATAAAATCTACCGAAAAATCTCCATATATTTTTGATAAAGAAGCAAACAAATATATATTGTCGGCAATATATTGGGACATTTTTCTCATAGATGAAGATATGACAGTTTTATATCCGGCTAAAGATTTTGATATAGATTTAAACAACGATGAATTAATACTAGTATTTCCAAAAAATGAATTAAACAGTAAACAAGAGGAAACAGCCAAAAGTATTTTAAAAAAGAAATTGACATTTATAGATGATAATCACAGAATTCAATTTACTATTAAAGAGATTAAAAACATGCCAATCGCTTGTATTATCGTCTCAGATAAAATGTATGAGCAAATTAATTCAAAGTTAAATTATTATTCAATTACACTATCTGATTACAAAGAAGCAAGTAACATTAGAGAAGAAATTCTTGGATTAGATTATGATACCAATTATAATGTTGTTAAAAAAACTCGTGAATATTCTAAATCTCAAAAAATGATGTACGTAATGGATTTTTTAAAGAAGGGATATTCGATAGGAATAATACTAGTACTTATTATTTTGTTTGTAGTTAGTAATAATGTTTTGAAAGATGATAAACGAAATATTTGTCTTGAAAGGTTAGTTGGATTTAATAAAAAAGATATATGCATTAATATAATAGGGGAAATGCTATTGCTTATAACTTTTTCAACAATATTGGCAACTATGTTATCGATTGCAGTATTATCATTAATTAATTATTTCTGTCATATGAGTCTAGTTATTTTCAATTTTAAAGGACTAACACTGATATTTGCTGGAATAGGAATTGTATCCATCATTGAGTTAATTACCTTTTCCGTTAGAATTAATAAATGCTTGAAAAGAGATTACATGAAGTTTTAGTCAGTATCAATTATTAATGTTGACTTAAACAAATAAATATGATAAAATCTTCTTGTTTGTAGCCTTTATAGCTCAAACCGCATTGATTAGGTTATAAAACAAGTAATTGTTACCTTAAGAGCGAGTCTAGAAATATATAAAGGAGGTAAAAAAATGAAAGCAGTAATTTTAACTGGTGGTAAACAATACTATGTTGCTGAAGGAGATACTATTTACGTTGAAAAACTAGATGGTAAAGAAGGTGACAAAGTAGTATTTACAGAAGTATTATTATGTGATGGGAAAGTAGGAAATCCTTATCTTGAATCTGTTACGGTTGAAGGAAAAATCGAAAAACAAGGTAAACAACCTAAGATTACAATCTTCAAATATAAACAAAAAGATAGAAGTAATCGCCGTAAACAAGGTCACAGACAACCTTATACTAAAGTTGTTATAGAAAAAATTAAAGGATAATAAAATGATTAAAGTAAATGTATTAGTAAATAAAAATATTGAACAAATCACACTTGTTGGGCATGCTGATTTTGATGATTTCGGTAAAGACATTGTATGCAGTGCTGCTTCATCAATAGTAACTACAACAGTAAATGCAATAATAAGATTTGATAAAGATTATATTTCTTATAAAGAAGAAAAAGATAAATTTACAATTACTATTAACACTTGGAACGAAGTCGTTAATAACTTAATTACTAATATGTTAGATTTATTAAAAGAATTAGAAAAAGATTATCCAAGTAATATTAAGATAAAGGAGGAAATGCGATGAACATGTTAAAGTTAAATATCCAGTTATTTGCTCACCACAAAGGACAAGGTTCTACATCTAATGGACGTGATTCTAAAGGACGTAGATTAGGAGCAAAAGCAGCTGATGGAGAATTAGTTAGTGCTGGATCTATTTTATATAGACAAAGAGGAACTAAAATATTCCCAGGTGTTAATGTAAGAAAAGGTAACGATGATACATTATACACAACAGTAACTGGTGTAGTAAAATTTGAATGCGTTGGAAAAGATAAAAAACAAGTAAGTTGTTATCCAGCTGAATAGAACAGTAAGTAGATACTGTTCTTTTTTTCTTTACGTTAAGTAGATAAAAAATTGTGAAATTTATTTCATATTTATTGTCCTAAATACTAATAGAAGGTATAATGATAAAACGGTAGAGGAAAGTAAACAAGAAGGAGGTACAAATTAACTCTATCAATGTTAGAACAGATTAGATTTAACAACCCTTTCTAATACATGAGGGTAATTAATAATATATATTTTTAAAATAATATAAGTATAGAATCCTATATTTATATTATTTTTGCGCCAAAAATCAATATTATTAATAAAGACAATAGAAGTAAAGGAATGATTTTATGAAAGAAATTAACACATTATTTAACGCTATACAAAATAGCAATTTAATAACACAACAAACAATTAATAATATAATTGTAATATTACTAATATTTGTAATAATACTACTAGGTATTACAATGTTTACTAAAAAGAATTAAAAATGAAGCCTAAGCTTTATTTTTTCTTTGACTTTAAACTATATTTGAATTACAATATGTGCCAAGGTGATTTTATGTATTTATTAAAAGATGATTTATGCCCAGGTACAGTTGTATGGGCTAACAGAAATATTTATTATGACAGACCGGATGAAGCAATATATGGTAAGAGGTCAATGTATCTAATTACTAGTCTTAATACTGAATACTTTTTTGGGTGTCCATTAACTACTAACTTTTCTAGAAAAAATAGTACTGTTTTAAGAAAGAAGTTTTATCCACTAAGACAAGATTCTAGGGTAAATGAATGCTTATATAAATTAGAATATAATGATATAGCAAGTTCTGTAACTTTTAAAGTATCAAGAGGAACATTTGAAAACTTTAAAAGAAATTTATATAAAAGAATAGCTATAGGTGCGATTGATAGTCCAGATGAATATAATGATATTTTTGTAAAAGAATATTTAATGTATAATAAACCTGAAATAGGTAATATTCTAGTATATCCAAGTGAAGAAAAAGTATTTAAATACTACTATATTTGTTCAAATCGTGGAGATAGTTATACTGTTATAAAACTAAATGAAGATAATCGTAATTATGAAGTAGCAAGTAGTGAAATGATGGAAATACCTAAAGCTATAAGATTTTATGATTATTATGACACTTATAATATGGATACTTATAATCAAAATAGAATTAATGATATTGTAAAAATGAAGAAGTATTCTAAGTAATTGTTATTTTATAATAATTATGATATAATTTGACTGTTTAAAAGGGGTGATATTATGTTTATAGATGAAGTAATTATTAAAGTAGAAGCAGGACATGGTGGAGATGGATGTCTAGCTTTTAGACGTGAAAAATATATACCAATGGGTGGACCATATGGTGGTAACGGAGGTAAAGGTTCAGATATTAAATTCGTAGTAGATGAAGGACTTCATACCTTAATTGATTTACGTTATATGAAGAAAATCAAAGGTAATAAAGGTGAAAATGGAAGAGGCAAAAATCAAAATGGTGCAGCAGCTAGTGACATTATTATAAAAGTACCACAAGGAACAGTAATAACCGATAATGATACAGGCTTAATTTTAGCTGATTTAAAGCATAAAAACGATGAAGTTATTGTAGCTTATGGTGGTAGAGGTGGTAGAGGAAATACTGCTTTTAAAACTCAAAGTAATCCGGCACCTAACTTTGCTGAAAATGGTGAACCTGGAGAAGAGCGAACACTAAAAGTAGAATTAAAACTACTTGCTGACGTTGGATTAGTGGGATTACCTAGTGTTGGTAAAAGTACTATTATCTCTAAAGTATCCGCATCTAAACCTAAAATAGCAGCATATCACTTTACTACATTAACACCTAATCTTGGAGTATGTAGAACTAAAGATGGTAGAAGTTTCGTTATGGCCGATTTGCCAGGGTTAATTGAAGGAGCATCCCTAGGTGAAGGCTTAGGAGACCGTTTCTTAAGACATATTGAACGTACTAGAGTAATCGCACATGTTATTGATATGTCAGGTTTTGAAGGAAGAAATCCATATGATGACTATGTTTTAATTAATAAAGAATTAGAAAACTTTAATCCTAAAATTCTTAATAAGCCACAATTAATTATTGCTAATAAAATGGATATGGAAAATGCCAAAGAAAATCTAGAAAACTTTAAAAAGAAAGTAGATGCTCCAATCTATCCAGTATCGGCAATATCAAATGAAGGCCTTGAAGATGTTTTAACTCATCTTGCTGATATGTTAGATGAAATCCCAGTAACGCCTTTATACGAAGAAGAAGCATTCGAATCACACGTATTATATAAATTTAAGAAAGAAGAACCATATACAATTGTAAAAGAAAACGATGACTATGTAATTCGTGGTGAAGAAATAGAAAAATTATTTAAGATGACCAAATTCACTACTGAAGAAGGTATTCAAAGATTTACTAATAAATTAAGAAAAATGGGAATAGATGACAAATTAGTAGAAATGGGTTGTAAAGAAGGAGATATGGTTCGTATTCTTGATTTCTATTTTGAATTTAAATAACAGTAGAAAAAGCAAAGTTTATAATGACTTTGTTTTTTATTTGTGATAAAATCTTTGTAGGTGAAGTTATATGAAAAACAGAAGTGAATTAAGAGAAATAAGTATGAAGGTGTTATATCAAATCTATATATTAGAAAATACTAATACTTCATACGACGTAAAAAGTTTAATTAAAGAACAATTAGAAGTGGAAAATGACTTTGTAAATGAACTAGTAAATGGAGTTATTACAAATCAAGAAAAGATTTCTGAAATAGCTAACAAGTATTTAGCAAATTGGAATATTGATAGATTAAGCAAAGTTGATAAAGCTATATTAAGTATTGGTATCTATGAATTACTTTATACTGAAACTCCAAGTGTTGTTGCAATCAACGAAGCAATTGAACTTTCTAAAAAATATAGTGATGAAAAAGTTACTAAGATGTTAAATGCCACTTTAGATAAGATATATCATAACGAGGTTTAATAATGGAACGTAATTATATTACTGTTACCCAATTAACTAAATATATCAAGTATAAAATAGATAATGATGTTAATCTAGAAAACGTTTACTTAAAAGGAGAAATATCTAACTTTAAGGCTCATACTAGAGGTCATTTCTATTTTACAATTAAGGACGAAAACACCAGAATAAATGCTGTTATGTTTTCATCAAGTGCCTCTAAAATAAAATTTGTTCCAACTGATGGTATGAAAGTTTTAGTATCAGGTAAAATAAGTGTATATGAAGCAACTGGTGGATACCAAATCTACGTAAATGAAATGCTAGAAGATGGAGTAGGTAACTTATATATTGCTTTCGAACAATTAAAAAAGAAACTCGAGCAAGAAGGTTTATTTGATTCAAGGCATAAGAAAAAAATACCTAAAACACCAAACACAATAGGAATTATTACAGCTCCAACTGGAGCTGCTATTAAAGATATATTATCAACTATTAAAAGACGTTGGCCTCTTGCTAAAACTATTCTTTTTCCAAGCTTAGTTCAAGGTGAAGAAGCTGCAAGTGATATAGTTCGTAATATAGAATTATCTAAAAATTTTGATTTAGATGTTCTAATAGTAGGCCGTGGTGGTGGATCTATTGAAGACTTATGGCCATTTAACGAAGAAATTGTTGCTCGTGCTATTTATTCACTAGATACTCCTGTAATATCAGCTGTAGGACACGAAATAGATTTCACTATATCAGACTTTGTAGCAGATCTAAGAGCACCAACTCCTACTGGAGCTGCTGAAATGGCTGTACCTAATATGAGTGATATTAAAACGTATTTAAATCAATTAAATTTAAGACTAGCAACTAATATAAGTAATAATATTAAAGTAAAAAAAGAAATACTTAAAAAATTAGAAAACAGTTTTGTTTTAAAAAATCCAATTTCAATATATGAAATAAAAGACCAAAAATTTGATAATTTATATGAAAGATTACTAATAAGTTATAAAAATTTAGTAAATAATAATAGTAATAAGATGATTATAATTAATAATAATCTTGTTAATAGTATGTCACATTTACTAACTAATAATACTAATAGATATAATAATTTAATTCAAAAACTAGAAGCATTAAATCCTATTCTTACATTAAAAAGAGGATATGCAATTGTAAAGTATGATAATAAAGCAATTGAAAGTATTAAAAAAATTAAAAAAGATGATATAATTAATATAGAATTACAAGATGGTAATATAGAAGCTAAAGTATTATAGGAGGTTACATGTTTAATAATGGTATGAATGGTTTTGGTAATAGAAATATTGCAGGTATTCCTAATAGACCAAATAATATTGGAGGAATTAATAAAACACCTACTAATATAGGTGGAATTAATAAAATGCCTACTGCAAATAATCCATTTAGTAAAATTAAAATGGACCGTCAATTATCAAAACAAATAATGAATTCTAGTGGCGAAAACTTAATAAGAAATGAATTTAATAAAGGTGGTAGACCAAATGGCAACTAAAGAAAAAAGTTTTGAAGAATCTTTAACTGAATTAGAAACAATTGTTAAAGATTTAGAAAGTGGTAATGTTCCGTTGGATGACGCTATTACAAAATTTAATGAAGCGATGAAAATTGCTAAAATTTGTAATGACAAGCTAAATAATGCTGAAGAAAGCGTAAATAAGATACTAAATAAAGATGGAACGTTAGAAGATTTTAAAGCAGAATAAATTACCAGTTATGGTAATTTTTTTGTTGCAGATAATAATAATGTAGTTTGATTTAAAAGGAGATGGAACCATGAATTTTAAACATAAACTACTTACTTTTTTCTCACTTCTTTTACTAGTAATTCCTACATCTACTTATGCTTATTCAAATAAAGTTGTCTTAGGTGGACAAAACATCGGAATTGAGGTTAATTCTAAAGGCATAATGGTTGTAGGATTCTACAAGGTAAATGATTCTTATATTGGAAAGAATTCAGGTATAGAAATAGGAGATAAAATAATTAAAATTTCTAATACCAATGTTTATTCAATCAGTGATATGATTACAGCAATTAATAAGAATATTAAAGATTCAAAAGTAAAAATGACTATCTCAAGAGGTAATAGAGAAATACCTGTTACACTGGATTTAGTACGAGATAATAATGATGTATATAAGACCGGACTATACGTTAAAGATGAAATTACTGGTATAGGTACATTAACTTATATTGACCCTGAAACTAAAATATATGGAGCACTTGGACATGAAATAATAGAAGCTAATACTAATCAAAAAATAGAAGTTAAAGATGGTAAAATCTTTAAATCTGATGTTACAGGAACAATTAAAAGTGATAGAACTATTACTGGTGAAAAAAATGCAATTTTTAATAAAGGAATAGTATATGGTAATATAAAAGAAAATACAATAAGTGGTATTTTTGGAACATATACTAGCGAATTTAATACTAATAATTTAATAGAAGTTGCGTCTCCTAACGAAATAGTCCCGGGTGAAGCTAAGATACTAACTGTATTAAAAGATAATAAGATAGAAGAATATTCTATTAATATTTTAAAGATTAATACTAGTACTAAAACAAAAAACATCTTATTTGAAATTACAGATAAAGAATTACTTAATAAAACTAATGGTGTAATTAAAGGAATGAGTGGAAGTCCTATTGTACAAAACAATAAATTGATAGGAGCAGTTACTCACGCTATTGTAAATGATAATGAAAAAGGATATGGAATCTTTATCACTACAATGTTAGAAGAAGGAGAAAATTAAGAGACATAAAAGTCTCTTTTATTTTACAAAAATTATAATGTTAACATTTTTTTGTTGACATGCGAATATATACATGGTATGATGAAATCGAATTTAAAGTGAAAGGAGTGAAAAAAATGAAGAAGTTTAATTTTAGAGTTTTTAATGAAGAAAAGTTGGTTTTTAATAAGAAAGTGGAGAAACTTCTTTGTTTTTTCGCTTAGTCTTATAAAGTATTTATAGAACCACTTTTCAAAAAAAGTGGTTTTTTTGTGGAGGTATTATGAAGAGTTTAAAAGAATTCATACCTCTAATTAAATTAATAGGTAAAGATAAAAAAAGATTAATAATAGCAAGCATTCTTATATTTTTATCTGGAATAGCTGAAATTTTTACTGGATACTTAAATGGAGCAGCAGTAGAAGCTATTACTAATTTACAATTAAAAAAAGCAATTATTTTTTTAATGATTTATTTTATAATTGAATTAACGCTTGGCGGTTCATTACTTCATATAGCAAAATCTATGTTATACAAAGTAGAAAGCTCCTTAACAAGAAAATTAGGATTTTTCTCTTATAAAAAAGCATTAGATTTGCCTGCTGTAGCATTTGAAAAAAAATCGTCAGGTGAAATTATTAATCGAATTACTAATGATGCTGATTCCTTAAGTTTTGCTTTTGGAAAACTATTAAATATGTTTTCTTCTTTGGTAACATCTTTAATTATAATAGTATACGTATTTTTGAATTCTTGGATAGTAGGATTAGAAATAATAATAATTGTGTTAATACTATTTTCAATAATTAGAAAGTATAATCCAAAATTAAAAGAAGTACACAAAGAAAGAAAAGAAGAACAAGATAAATTCACATCATTGGTAACCGAATCAATTAGAGGTATACGAGAAATAAAAACATTGGGAATTAAATCAAATTTAATAAAAGATATGACTGAAATAATTAAAGTTATTTATAACAAGTCAGAAAAAGAAATAGATATTCAAAAACAATTTAACATTATAACCAGATTTATAAAATCAATATTGGAAGTTGGCGTATTTATTACTTGCTTAATATTACTTTATTATAAAATGATTTCGTTAACATTCTTTATTGCTATGACTTATTACATTTACAGATATATGTGGTTAATAGAAGAAATGAATGATTTAACTCAAACTTATCAAAAAACAGTAGTATCAATTAGTAGAGTCAATGATATATTAGAAAACAGATTATATAATGATGAAAAGTTTGGTTATAAAACAATTGAAAATATACAAGGAAATATCAAATTTAAAGATGTAACATTTGCATATCCAGACGAAGATGTTACATTAAATAAGTTTAATCTATCAATAGAACCAAATAAAAAGGTTGCTATTGTAGGAAAGTCTGGACAAGGCAAATCAACTTTATTCAACTTGATCACTCGAATATTTGATGTAAATAGTGGTAATATTACAATAGATAATATAGATATAACTGAATTGAGCGAAGAAGAGCTAAGAAAGCATATTTCAATAATAAGACAAGAACCATTTATTTTTAATAAAAGTATAAAAGAAAACTTTAAATTAATAAATGATAAAATAACTATAAAAGAAATAAGAAAATATGCTAAAACAGCTTACATTGATGACTATATTATGTCTCTTCCTAATAAGTATGATACTATCTTAGGCGAAGGTGGTGTTAATTTATCAGGAGGTCAAAAGCAGCGATTATCTATAGCAAGAACATTATCTAAAAAGAGTAAGATTATCTTATTTGACGAAGCAACAAGTGCATTGGATAACGAATCACAGGAATGCATAAAAAGGTCAATAGATAATCTAGTAAAAGATCATACTGTAATAATAGTAGCACACCGTTTATCAACTATAATAGATGCTGATATAATTCATGTTGTAGATAAAGGTAAAGTAGTAGCATCAGGTACTCATAATCAATTGTTAGAAACTAGTAAAATTTATCAAAACTTATATAAAAACGAAACTTTAAATTCATAAGATAGTTTAATTACTATCTTTTTTATTTACACCAAATACTTTATTTGTATTATGTAAAATATTTATATTCTTAGATGTAATTAAAAACGTTCGAAAACAAGAAAGTTAATCATCTATTGGTTCGATAAAATCTAGTGTGAAGTAAATTTTATACAAATATACATAGTATAAGAAAAAAATTCAATTTTAGATAATCAAATTTTAATCGTTTTTTCTACTTTTTTTCATCCTTTTTAAATCATATTAAAAATAGCACAAAAGATAATTATATGATATAATATAATTGTTTTATATTAAATAAATGCTGATTAATGATAAGTAGATTGTGTTAGTTATATTTTAGAGAGTTTAAGTTTGGTGAAATTAAACATATAATACGATTGAATTACACATTATGAGTTTATTAGTTAGTTACTTTATAACTTTGAGTGTATGATTATTAATCATAAATTAAGGTGGTACCGCGATAATTCGTCCTTATGGGATAGAAATTATCGCGTTTTTTTAGAAGGAGGAATGATTATGAATAAAAAAGACCAAATAGATTTAATATTAAGAAGAACTGTAGAAGTTCATAATAAAGATAGTTTAATTAAAAAATTAAATAGTGGTAAGAAATTGGTTGTAAAATTTGGTGCTGATCCGTCTAGACCAGATTTACATCTAGGACATACAGTACCACTTAGAGCATTAAAAATATTGCAAGAATTAGGGCATGAGATTGTTTTTGTTATTGGAGATTTTACTGCAATGATTGGAGATCCATCTGGTAAATCAAAAACAAGGCCATCACTAAGTTTTGAAGAAACTAGAAAAAATGGAGAGACATATTTTAAGCAAGTTGCTAAAATACTAGATTCAAAAAAGATAAGAATAGCTTATAATTCTGAATGGTTAGCAAAAATGTCTTTTGAAGATGTGATTAATTTAACTGGAAAATATACTGTTGCAAGAATCTTAGAAAGAGATGATTTTAACAATAGATTTAAAAATAATATTCCAATAGGAATACATGAATTTTTATATCCGTTGATGCAAGGATATGATTCAGTAGCATTACATGCAGATATTGAAATAGGTGGAACAGACCAAACATTTAATTTGTTAGTAGGTAGAGAACTACAGCGCGATTATGGTCAAGAACCACAAGATGTTATGTGCTTTCCATTGTTGGTTGGACTAGATGGCAAAGAAAAGATGAGCAAATCACTTGGAAATTATATTGGTGTTGATGAGCCTGCAGAAGTAATGTATGAAAAAGCAATGAGAATACCAGATGATGTATTAATGAATTATTTTAAATTGACAACTGATTTAAATCTTGATGATATTGAAAAAATAATGAAGGAAGATGTAGTAGAAGCTCACAAGGTATACGCAAGAGAGATAATTAAAATGTATCATGGTGAAGAATTTATTTTGCTTGCAGAAGAAAGGTATTCAACTGTTGCAAATGGTGGTATTCCAGAAAATGTTGAAGAAGTAGAAATAGATAAATCTTTAGTTGAAAACGGTATCTTACTAACTGATTTATTAGTTTTAACAAAAATTGTTCCATCTAAATCTGAAGGAAGAAGAATGATAGAGCAAAATGGTATAAGTATAAATGGTAGTAAAGAAAATGACGTAACTAAACAGATTACTGTTGATGTTTTTAAAAATAATGCATTGGTAATTCAAAAGGGCAAAAAGCAATTCAAAAAGATAATTTTAAAATAACAGAAATGTTATTTTTTTCAAAGCATTGAATTTTATCAACACTCTGAAGAGACATAAAAGTCTCTTTTATTTTTGTCGAAATAAATGTGTTAAAAATTAGCAAAACCAATTGACAAGTGCTAATGATAGTAATATAATGATATTAGCAATTGAGAAAGGATATTGCTAGGAGGTAAAAATGTTAACTAAGAGACAAAACGAAATATTAAAAATAATAGTTTTGGAATATATCAAGTTAGCTAAACCTGTAAGTTCTAATTTGATATGTGATACCTTAAAATGTTCTAGCGCAACAATCCGTGCTGAAATGGCAACATTGGAAGACTATGGGTTACTAGAAAAAACACACACTTCATCAGGACGTGTTCCTAGTGAAGAAGGATATAGATATTACGTTGATAACTTAATGGAACTTAAAAAGATGAGTGCTGAAGATATGTTAAAATTACAGATAATATTTCATAACAATCAACTTGAAGTATCAGATTGCTTAAAAAGAAGTCTTGAAATAGTATCTGAGTTAACTAATTATACTTCAATTAAACTTGGTGTTACATCTCATGAAAACATCTTAAAAGAGTTCAATGTAGTTCCACTTGACAATAATAACATGATAGCAATAGTTATCACTGATAAAGGTCATGTAGAACACAAGAATATTGATGTAGGAAACATTGATATTGAAGATGTCAAGAAAACCGTTAGCCTAATCAACAATATGATAATTGGTACTCCGATAGATGAAGTAAGTGCTAAATTAGAATATGAAGTAAAACCAGTAATTGGTAAATATGTTAAAGAACATGAAAGATTATATAATGTTTTCTACGATGTATTTACTAACTTTACCAATAAAAATGTCGATATCGTTGGTAAGAAAAACATCTTAAATCAACCAGAATTTAACAATATAGATAAAGTAAAAGAAATTCTAGATAAACTAGATGACAGCAATGTAGTTAATATGGTTGAAGAACAAGATAACGATATAAAGATATATATAGGTAAAGAAAATAACCTAGATGAAGATATGACAGTTATAAAAACTAAATATAAAACACCATTAGAAGAAGGTACTATCGCAATAGTTGGTCCTAAACGTATGGAATATGATAGAGTCATATCAATGTTAGATTATATTAAGTCTAATCTAGAACAGTAAAGGAGAGAACATGAAAGCAAAGAAAAAGAACGAAGAAGTAAAAGATAACGAAATTAAAGAAGAAGTTAAAGAAGAAAATAAAGAAATAGAACAAAATCCTGATATAACTGAGAATTCAGGTCTTGCTTCTGAAGATGTACTTATCTTAAAAAATAAAATAGAAAACTTAGAAGAAAAAGTACGATATCATCAAGCTGAACTAATCAATTATCGTAAGCGAAAAGATGATGAAGTATCGAATATGCTAAAATATGCTAACCAAGATTTAATTATGGAGCTATTACCTATAGTAGATAATTTCGAAAGAGCAATTAAGCTTAGTGAAAAAGATGAAACTTCTACTAAATTCATTGAAGGATTTAAAATGATTTATACCAACTTAATTAATACATTACATAAGTTTGGTGTTAATGAAATTAAATCAACTGGTGAAAAGTTTGATCCTAAATATCACGAAGCATTACTAATAGAAAATGATAATACAAAAGAAGATGACATTGTA
Source organism: uncultured Bacilli bacterium (assembly GCA_934155645.1). Classification (GTDB taxonomy): domain Bacteria; phylum Bacillota_I; class Bacilli_A; order RF39; family UBA660; genus RGIG3091. The sequence goes on from CAKPHC010000003.1 coordinate 134,923, forward strand.
CTAGAAACTTTAATTACCGGATATACATTAAAAGACCGTGTAATTAGACCTAGTAGTGTTAAAGTAAATAAATTAAATTAAAAAGGAGATAATATATATGAGTAAAATAATAGGTATTGACTTAGGTACAACTAATAGTTGTGTCGCTGTATTAGAGGGTGGGGAAGCCCATGTTATTCCCAATCCAGAAGGAAATAGAACAACTCCTTCTGTTGTAGCTATTAAAAATGGTGAAAGAATAGTAGGTGATGCTGCTAAACGTCAAGCAATCACTAACCCTAACACTGCATCAAGTGTAAAAAGATTAATGGGTACAAGTAAAAAAGTAGAACTAGATGGTAAAAAATATACACCAGAAGAAATCTCAGCTATGATTTTAAGTTACATGAAAGATTATGCTGAAGCTTACTTAGGCGAAAAAGTAGATAAAGCTGTTATTACAGTTCCTGCATACTTTAATGATGCTGAACGTCAAGCAACTAAAAATGCTGGTAAAATTGCTGGTCTTAACGTTGAACGTATCATAAATGAACCAACTGCTGCTGCACTTGCATATGGTCTTGATAAACAAGATAATGCACATACAGTTTTAGTATATGACTTAGGTGGTGGTACATTCGATGTATCTATCCTAGACTTAGGTGATGGTGTATTTGAAGTTAAATCAACTGCTGGTAACAACAGATTAGGTGGAGATGACTTCGATAAACGTATTATGGATTATATCGTAAAAGATATTAAGAAAGAGCATAATATTGATCTTAGCGATGATAAAATGGCTATGCAAAGAATCAAAGATGCTAGTGAAAAAGCTAAAAAAGACTTAAGTGGTATGACTACTACTCAAATTTCATTACCATTCCTAGCACAAAGCGATGATGGTGTAGTAAACTATGAAACTACATTAACAAGAGCTAAATTTGAAGAATTAATTGATGACTTACTAGAATCAACACTTGACCCAGTTAGAAAAGCTTTAAAAGATGCTAAATTAACTGCTAAAGATATAGATAAAGTATTATTTGTAGGTGGTTCTACAAGAATACCAAAAGTTCAAGAAATCGTTAAAAAAGAACTTGGAAAAGAACCTTCTCGTGAAGTTAACCCAGATGAAGTTGTTGCGATGGGTGCAGCTATCCAAGGTGGTGTATTAACAGGAGAAGTTAATGATATCGTATTACTTGATGTAACACCATTATCATTAGGTCTTGAAACTTTAGGTGGAGTTATGACTGTATTAATCGAACGTAATACAACTATCCCAACTAGCAAGAAACAAATATTCTCTACTGCTGCTGATAACCAACCTGCTGTAGATATCCATGTATTGCAAGGTGAACGTAGTATGGCTGCTGATAACAAAACATTAGGTAGATTCCAATTAACAGGAATTCCAGCTGCACCACGTGGTGTACCTCAAATCGAAGTAACATTTGATATAGATGCTAACGGTATTGTAAACGTTAAAGCAAAAGACTTAGGAACTAACAAAGAACAAGCAATTACTATTACATCTAACACAAACTTATCAGATGAAGAAATCGATAGAATGATGAAAGAAGCTGAAGCAAACAAAGAAGCAGATGCTAAACGTAAAGAAGAAGCTGACTTAAAGAACGATTCAGAACAATTAATTTTCCAAACTGAGAAAGCAATCAAAGATTTAGGAGATAAAGTAGATTCTAAAGAAAAAGAAGAAGCGGAAGATTTAATTAAAGACTTAAAAGCTGCTCTTGAGAAAAACGACTTAGATGAAGTTAAAGAAAAGAAAGAAAAACTACAAGAAAAAGCTATGGCACTAGCAACTAAAGTATATGAAAATATTCAAAAAGAAGAAGCTAGTAAAGCAAATACTTCTGATGCCTCAGATAACTCTAAAAAAGATGACGATGTAACAGAAGCTGAATACGAAGAAAAATAATTAAATTTATATATTGGATGAAGTTCTAGGAAACTAGAACTTTATCTGTAAAAAGGAGAAAACATGGCTAAAAAAGAGAAATTGCGTAGTGAAATAAGTAATGAATACAAGTGGGATTTAAGTACAATATATAAAACAATTAGTGAGTTTGATAGTGACTATTTGAAAACAAAGAAATTAATTGAATCTTTTAAGAATCATGAAAAAGACATGATGGATAGTGCTAGTAACTTATTAAACACTTTAAAAGATGATATGGAAATATCAAGATTAATTGGTAAATTATATATGTATGCTCACTTAAATAGTGATAGTGATACTACTGATACTTTTTATCAATCATTAAAAGGTAGAGTACAAAATCTGGATATCGAGTACAGTAAAGCATCAACATTTGTAGTTCCGACATTATTAAAATATGATTATAATACTATTGTAAATTTTTATAACGATGAAAAAGAACTATTGGATTATGAAATTAACTTAAAAGATATATATCGTTATAAAGACCATGTGTTAAGTGAAAAAGAAGAAAAAATATTATCCAGTCTTTCACAAGTAATGGGTAACAGTGAAGAAGTATTTGATGCATTAACTAATTCTGATATGAGTTTTGGATTTATTAAAGATGAAAACGGCGAAGAAGTAGAACTTACTAACTCTAGTTATTCTAAATTAATAAAATCTAATGACCGAAGAGTAAGATGTGATACATTTAAAAAACTATATGAAGTCTACTCATCATATAAAAATACAATGGCTAAAATAATATCAGGTGATGTTAAAGCTAATGTAGCATGTAGTGAAATTAAACATTATCCTAGTGCCTTAGAAGCATCATTATTTGCAGATAATATAGATAAAAAGGTATATGACAATTTAATTGATACAGTTCATAACAACCTAGAACCTTTATATTATTATTTTGAATTAAAAAGAAAAATGCTAGGATTAGATGAATTACATTTATATGATACATATGCATCGGTTATTAAAGAAAATACAAAAGAATATAGCTTTGAAGAAGCTAAGGATTTAGTTATGAAAGCTCTTAGTGTTCTAGGAGATAATTATATTAAAGACTTATCTAAAGCTTTTGATGAAAAGTGGATTGATATTTATCCTAATAAAGGAAAAATGTCAGGAGCTTATTCTTCTGGTTCTTATGATACTAATCCATTCTTACTTTTGAACTATAATGGTACATTAGATGATGTATCAACTCTAGCACATGAATTAGGTCACTCTATGCATAGCTATTATTCAAGAAAGAATAATCCATATCAATATTCATCATACAAAATATTTGTAGCCGAAGTAGCATCTACTGTTAATGAATTATTACTTGCTAATTACTTGTTAGATAACAGTACTGATGAGGTAAAATTAACTGTTCTTAATGATTTACTTGATATGTTTAAAGGTACAATATATCGTCAAGTAATGTTTGCAGAGTTTGAGAAAAAAATGTATGAAAAAGAAGAAAATAAAGAAGTATTAACTCATGAAGTATTAGAAAATATTTATTATGATTTAAATAAGAAGTATTTTGGTGACAAAGTAGTTATTGATGATGAAATTCGTTATGAATGGGAACGTATTCCACACTTCTATTACAATTTCTATGTATATAAATATGCGACTGGCTTATCAGCTGCTTGTCACATAGTAAAGCGTATTTTAAATAAAGAGAAAAACGCCAAAGAAGATTACTTAAAATTCTTAAGTACAGGTGGAAGATATTATCCATTAGATGAATTAAAAATAGCAGGCGTTGATATGACTAAAAAAGAAGTAATATTAAGCGCAATAGACATGTTTAAAGAATATTTAAAGGAGTTTGAAGAACTTTATAATAAAATCAAGAAGTAGGTGTTAAAATGAACAAAAGAGATTACTATGAAGTATTAGGTATAGATAAAAGTGCTAGTGAAGCGGAAATAAAAAGTGCTTTTAGGAAACTAGCAAAACAATATCACCCAGATGTTAATAAAGCACCAGATGCGGAAGCAAAGTTTAAAGAAATACAAGAAGCGTATGCGGTATTATCTGATGAAGAACGTAGAAAACAATACGACCAATTTGGCCATGCTGCATTTGATGGAACCGGCGCTGGAGGATACGGCGGATTTGATGCATCTGGATTTGACTTTAGTGATATATTTGACAGCATTTTTGGAAACAGTTTTGGCTTTGGTCAATCACGTTCAACTACCAGAGCAAGTCGTGGTAGCGATAAATTAATGCGCATTAGATTAACCTTTGAAGAAGCAGTATTCGGATGTGAAAAAACAATTAACTTAGATGTAGATTCTACTTGTCCAGATTGTAATGGACATGGAGGATTTAATGAATCAACTTGTGATAAATGTCATGGAAGTGGTACAGTAACCGCAGAACAAAGAACATTATTTGGAACATTTATGACTAAAACAACTTGTCCTAAATGTGGAGGACTTGGTAAAAGTTATAAAGAAAAATGTAGTACTTGTCGTGGTAAGGGTACAATAAGACAAAATAAAAATCTATCAGTTAATATTCCAAAAGGTGTTGACAATGGATATAGATTAAGAATGAGTGGTAAAGGCGAAGCTGGAGCAAATGGTGGACCTAATGGTGACTTATATCTTGAATTTGTAGTAGATAAACATAAATACTATACCCGTGAAGGTGATGATATATATCTAGAAGTTCCAGTGACTATAACTGAGGCTGTACTAGGATGCAAGAAAGAAATTCCAACACTTTATGGAAATGTAAAATTAACTATTCCAGCTGGCTCTAATACTGGTGATAAACAAAGAATTAAAGGTAAAGGAGTAGATAATGCTAACAGTTTCCGAAAAGGGGATATGTATATCATTATTAAAGTAAAATCCCCTAAAAAATTATCTAAAATTCAAAAAGAATTACTAGAAGAATTAAACGATACTGATTTAGAAGACAGCGAAATTAAATCATTCAATGAATATGTAAAAAAATAGAACCTTCAAAGGTTCTTTTCTTTTAACTTATCTAAGTTTTCTTTTATTTGCTTTAATACTTTTTCATTTTTAGAATTATCACATGGAATATAATACTTTTTGTTTTTTAAATTATCTGGTAAATATTGTTGTACTACATAATGATTAGGATAATCATGAGGATATTTATAGTCAGGCGATGATGTTTTAATATGATTTGGTACATTGCCACATCTACCTGTTTTAACGTCTTCTATGGCCTTATCTAGCGCTAAATGACTAGAGTTAGATTTAGGAGACAAGGCAAGCTCAACAACTACTTCAGCAAGAGGTATTCTAGCTTCAGGAAGGCCTAACAACTCACTAGCATGAATAGCCGCCATAACTTTAGGTCCCATCGAAGGATTAGCTAGTCCAATATCTTCATAACAAATAACACTCATCCTTCTATAAATACTATCAAGGTCACCAGCTTCTATTAATCTAGCTAAATAATGCAATGCTGCATCAACATCACTACCACGAATAGATTTTTGAAAAGCACTTAGTACATCATAATGACCATCCTCATTTTTATCATGAAAGAAAGCCGGTTTATTATTAATTTTTTTTAATACTTCGAGATTAACTTTCTTATCGCTAGTAGAGTAGTACGCAACTTCTAACAAATTATATGCATATCTTAAATCAGTATTGGATACTTTAGCAATATAATCAATACTTTCATCATCTATTTCTATACCACTTAAATATTCACTTTTAACAGCTCTTTGCAATCCTTTTACTATATCTTCATCAGTTAAAGGAAGAAGTTCAAATAATTGACATCTACTTCTAATAGCAGGATTAATCGCATGAAATGGATTACTAGTAGTAAGTCCAATTAAAGTAATTAGTCCACTTTCTAATTGTGGCAAAAGCAAATCTTGTTTATCTTTATTTAAACGATGTATTTCATCCATTATCAAAACCATGCCGTCATACATCTTAGCTTCTTCTACAACTACATCAAAGTCATGTTTATTATTAATAGTAGCATTTAAAAAACGATATTTTACTCCTAATTGTTTAACTAAAGCATTAGCAATAGATGTTTTTCCTATTCCAGGACGACCATATAAAATCATTGAAAATATCTTTTTATTATTTGCTAAATTAGTTAATACCTTATCTTTCCCAATTAAATGTGTTTGTCCAATAACTTCATTCAAGTTATTTGGAGCTAATTTTAATGCTAAAGGTTTTTCCATAATATCACCACTTTTTACATTACTTATTTTAACATATCGAAAATATGTTTGCAACAAATATAATAATTATTTACATACCACGATGGGTATGATAAAATATAAGTAGTAATGGCTAGTAAAGCATTATATGTTTTTATTAGCCATTTTTTTGATATTTGGAGGTAAATTATGCAAAAATTAACTTTAGGATTGGACATAGGTGTTTCATCTGTAGGGTGGGGAATCATTGATGAAAACAGTGGTAACATAATAGATTGTGCTGCTAGAATTTTCCCACAAAGTGAAAAAGATGACAATTTAACTAGAAGAACTATGCGTGGCTCTAGAAGATTAACGCGTAGAAGAAAACACAGATTAGAACGTGTTAGAGAAGAATTAGAAAGAATCAATATCACAAGACCAGATTATAAAAAATATTGTAATACTAACCCTTATGAAATCAGACTAAAAGGACTTACACAAAAACTAACAAAAGAAGAATTATACATTGCAATTATGCATTTAACTAAAAGAAGAGGTATTAGTTATTTAGAAGACTTTAAGCTGGACGATAAAAATAAAGATATTACTAATAAAATTATTAAAGAAAACTTAGAATTATCTAAAAATAACTATATATGTGAAATTCAATTAGATAGATTAAAAAAAGAAAACAAAATACGTGGACATGAAAACGTTTTTGAAACTAAAGAATATTTAAAAGAACTAGAAAAAATATTAAGAACACAACAAGAATATTATGATGAAATAGATGATGAATTGATTTCTAAGTTAAAAGAAATAGTTAAATCTAAGAGAGATTATTTTACTGGACCGGGTAATGAAAAATCAAGAACAGACTATGGTATTTTTAGAACTAATGGTGAAACTCTTGATAATCTATTTGAAATATTAATAGGTAAATGTAGCGTATTCCCGGATGAAATGCGTTGTCCTAAAGGGTCATACGATGCTCAATTATTCAACTTTCTAAATGATTTAAATAACATTAAAGTAAACGGTAATAAACTAACTAAGCAAGAAAAAGAAGAAATATACCACAAAGTTCTCAACTCCAAGAGTGTTAATATGATGAAATTAATTAGTAAAGTAACTAATGTTTCAGAAGATTTAATAGAAGGCTATAGAATTGATAGAAAAAATAATCCTGAATTTCATAAATTTGAAATATATAAAAACTTTATGTCACAACTAGAAAAACAAGGCATTAATACAAGTGTAATAGATATAAATGCTTATAACGAAATTAGTTATTGCTTAACTCTAGAAACAGAAAAATCTAAAAAAAGAGAAAGATTAAACAAAAGCGTGGGATATTTAGGTAGTGAAATAATAGATGTTATTTGTGATATTGATGATTCCAAATTCAATAAATGGCACTCATTATCATACAAAGCAATAAACGAAATATTAGATGATTTATGGAATACTTCAAAAGAACAACAAACATTATTCTTAGAACATAATCTTTTAAAACCAGATTATGAACTATATAAAGGTAAAAAGAATATACCAACCGATTTTATAGATGAAGAAGTGACAAACCCGGTAGCAAGAAGAAGTGTTAGACAAACAATAAATATCCTTAATGCAATTAGAAAAAGATACGGTGAATTAGATACTATAATTATAGAAATGGCTAGAGAATTCACAACTGATCCTAAAGAGATAGAACGCGAGCAAAAGAAAAACTTTGAAAAAAGAAGAAAAGCAGCACTTTTAGCAGAACCATATGGCTATACTTACGAAAATCTACCAGGCGATTTACTTATAGCACTTTGTTTATGGCAAGACCAAGACGGTAGATGTATTTATTCAAACAAACCAATTCCTATTGATAAATTGATTAATAACTATGAATTATTTCAAATAGATCACATAATACCGAAAGCTGTATCATTTGATGATGGATATAACAATAAAGTATTATGTTATAGAAATGAAAATCAAAAGAAAGGTAAGAGAATCCCATCAAGATACTTTGCTAGCGGAGAAGCTTCAATTACATATGAAGAATATCAAGAAAATGTATTAACTTTATTTAAAAGTAATCTTATAAGTAATAAGAAAAAAGAATTATTATTGTTTGATAAAGATATAACTAAATATGAAGTACGCCAAGGATTTATCAATAGAAATTTACAAGATACTAGATATTCTACTAAACTAGTTCTTAATACATTGCAAGACTATATGAAAGCAAATGAAATTAAGACAAAAATATTTACAGTTAAAGGGGCTTATACTAATGCTATTCGTAACAAATGGCATTTAAATAAAGATAGACAATATTATAAGCACCATGTAGTTGACGCATTAATAATTGCTGCAAGTAACAATAACAGTATATATAAAACTAACTCCTTCTACGAAAACATTAATAGCATTATGAAATTTGAAGAAGGAAGAAACAATGAAGTGTTAAGTAATAATGAATATGATTCATTAGTTTATAAAGAACCATATCCAAGTTTTATAAGAAATTTGAAAGAATTAAATCCTAGAATCTCTCACAAGGTAGATACTAAATTTAATAGAGCAATATCAGATCAAACCATTAAATCATCTAAGATAATTGACGGAGAAGAATACGTCATAAGTAAATTTAGCAATATTTATGATAAAAGTGGAGAAAAATTAAAAAAGAAAATTGAAGATAATCCAGAAGATATTCTAATGTATCATCAAGACAAAGAAACATTTAATACACTTAAAAAAGTAATAAATGACTATCCTGACGCTAAAAATCCTTTCGCTGAATACTTAAAAGAACATAATGAAAAAATTAAAAGATATGCTAAGAACGGCAATGGCCCAGATGTTATATCGGTTAGATATATTCAATCTAAACTAAGAACTCACTTATCTATTTCTCACAAATATAATAATCCTAAAAACAATGTGTTCTTATTATCAATAAAACCATATCGTATGGACGTTTATAAAAACAATGAAAATACATTTAAGTTTATTTCTATAACGAATTCGATGTTTAAATTTAAAAATAAAGAATTAGTCTTGGATGAAGCATTGGTTAACGAAACTAAGGAACGTAAGGTCATAGATAACAGTTACAAATTTTGCTTTTCTTTGTACAAAGGTGACGTGTTTTCAATAACTATAGATAAAAATACTAAGGAATACATATTTATGGGAGTTAACTCAGATACAAATAATATAATTGAATGTAATTATGTTGAAAAGCAACGAGATAAATCTTCAGGTGAAAGAATAAAATTAAGTATAGGTAAAAATGTAAAAGAATTTAGAAAAATCCATACAGATATTTTAGGATATAAGTACTTTTGCACCGAAGAAGATAAAAAAATGTTGACAGTTAATTAAAAGGTATTATATAATGTAGTTGTGAACGACGGTTCACCAAATACCGTAAGTTAACAGACTTACTAAAATAAGGGTTTATCCCGAAATCGAGATTCTTTTGAATCTCTTTTTTTGTATATGTTTAGGATAATATATATTAAAGAAAGCGAAAAATTATCTTTAAAACTAGATAATTTAATAATAGAGAATAATAATAACGAATATAAATTGCCTTTAGAAGATATCGATACAATTATGTTAGAAAATAACAAATGTTTATTAACTTCTAAATTGATTTGTAAAATGATGGAATATAAAATTAATTTTATAGTTTGTAATGATAAAATGATGCCGACTGGGATAATGTTACCATATCAGCAACATAGTAGAGGTACCAAAATAATTCTTAATCAAATCGCATGGACAAATGAATTAAAAGATTTTATGTGGGATATGATAATAGAAAATAAAATTAAAAATCAGAGAAAAGTTTTAGAAATGTATAATAAAAACCAATCAGTAATAAACAAAATAAAAGAATATGAAGATTTGATAGATAATGGTGATATTACAAATAGAGAAGGCCATGCTGCAAAAATTTACTTTAGTGCTTTATTTGGCAAAGATTTCACAAGATTTAATGATGATACGATAAATGGTGGACTTAACTACGGTTATACCATCTTAAGAACTAATATCTGTAGAATAATAGTAGCATCTGGATTAATACCTAATATAGGCATACATCATAAAAATGAATTCAATAATTATAATTTAGCTGATGATTTGATTGAAGTTTTTAGGCCAATTGTAGATATGTGGTGTTATAAAAATTTAACGAATAAGGAATATTTATCTAGGGAAGACCGTATGAATCTAATAAACTTGTTAAATGGAACCATTGATATAGGAAACACTAATCAAACACTAACAAATGCTTTTCAAAAATATTTAGATGGATTAATTAACTTCACTGAAACAGGAGACATAAACAAAATAATCTTTCCTAAAATAGAAACTTTTAAAGAAAATGAGCAGTTATAGATATATGAGATTATTGGTTATGTTTGATTTACCAACTAACACAGTAAATGACATTAGACATTATGCAAACTTTAGAAAATTTCTATTAAAAGACGGTTTTTTCATGCTACAGTATTCCATTTACGTTAAAATTTGTACCAATAAAGATTCAGCAGATTTACAAGTTAAAAGAATAACTAAAAATAAACCTCCTCAAGGAGCAATAAGAACACTCATTTTAACCGAAAAGCAATATGAAGGTATGAATATTATTATAGGCAGTAAAAATAAGTATGATGACAAAATAGGTGACAAAAAGTTTATTATTTTTGATTAAGGGGTGATAGTATAAGAATTGTAAAGTTTAATAATTTGAACAATTTTGAATTACCAGATAATGAGATTAATTTCATAGCGGGCAACAATGTAGATTATAAAAAGGATATAATCAAATCTTTAAATATTTATTTTGGTAATTTAAAAGAGGATGCAAAATATGTTGATTATAACAAAGACACGTTAAAAATATTTAATGGCAATACATTAATAAATAAAAAAGATTACAAAATAATAAACTTAGACTTTTCTAACATTGATTTAAATAACGAGGTGGATTTAGGTAAAACTAGTATTTTAAGAGAAATATTAATATCTAGCTTAAATACCTACTATAGCAATACGGATATCCCAATATTAATTAATTCAATTTTTATTGATTTAGTAGATAGTATAAAGAGTAACAATGATATTTTTAATGAGAATTTAATTCAGAATATTGATATTAATATCAGCCAAAACGAATTTACTGTTAAGGACATTATAGATAATATAATTAATATTGAATTAACCAAAGAAGAAAATAAAATACCTATAGATTTTTTATCCAACTACGAGCAATCAAAAATTATGATTAAGCTAATAGAAAAACTAATAAAATTAAATAGCTATGAAAAGAATATAATTTTATTAGTAAATAATATTGATTGTTTGCTGTCAGATAATCAAATACTTGAAATGTATAACTTAATTAAAGATATAGTGGAATCAAATAAAATAAAAGTTTATATTTTTACTAATAACTTTGATGTATTAGAATCTCCTAAAAACATTTATAAAACTATGATAATAAATCAGAATAATAGTGTATTAAATTTAGAAAATTATGATGATATTTTGAATAAAGTAGCTTTAAATTTTCCAAAAGAAGTTAGTATAAGTTATTTATCCGAAGTTATGAAGTATTCTATACTAAAATACATTAAATATTTAGGCAATTTTGTAAAATTAAATGATTTTAAAATAGTTGATTTAGAAGAGTTAACTGTAATTAAAATAATAAATGATGTTTTTGAATTTAAATATGACTTAAATTTAGCTAAAAATCATCAAAATAGTTGTTTTTATCTCTATTTAAACGAAATTTAAATAGTATATTGTCTTTAAATCAAAATAATTATATAATTACTTTGAGGTTTTAGTATTCTGTTAATTTATGGTATTTGAAAACAGAGTTCCAAAAAGATTAATCTTAACGTGAGTTTTAGTATTCTGTTAATTTATGGTATTTGAAAACCCGCACCTAGGAAAAAATGAAATCTTTTCCGTTTTAGTATTCTGTTAATTTATGGTATTTGAAAACATGACACGTACAAAAAAATGGACAATTACAGTTTTAGTATTCTGTTAATTTATGGTATTTGAAAACATGTGAAGAAGTTAATAGTCGTGATAAGTAGTTTTAGTATTCTGTTAATTTATGGTATTTGAAAACTTTTTATCTAATATTTTTGATAATATGACGGTTTTAGTATTCTGTTAATTTATGGTATTTGAAAACTGCGAGCTTGCCAATGAAAGCTCAAAGAAAGTTTTAGTATTCTGTTAATTTATGGTATTTGAAAACAAAAAGTTGTTAGTATTGCTTCGGCATTTTGTTTTAGTATTCTGTTAATTTATGGTATTTGAAAACCTAATTATTTATCAAAAATGAATAATTTAAGTTTTAGTATTCTGTTAATTTATGGTATTTGAAAACGTTTATGATATTTACATTAATCAAGATTATGTTTTAGTATTCTGTTAATTTATGGTATTTGAAAACTTTGTTTTATTTTATCATCGCCATAACTCCGTTTTAGTATTCTGTTAATTTATGGTGTTTGAAAACTATTTTTTTAAAGCACAATGCACTCCATGTGTTTTAGTATTCTGTTAATTTATGGTATTCGAAACGAACATCATGCACCGCCCACCTAGCTGTTGGTTTTAGTATTCTGTTGATTTGTTGTTATAAGCTTTGACTTTTTACATAAAATATAGTAAAATGTAAAGGTAATTACATTTGAGATTAATCTTGGTCCGTATTTGGGACTGATGGTTAATCTCTTTTTTATTTTCTTTTATTAATTACTATTACATCATTATTTCGCTTTACTATCATTTTGTCTACCAAAATTTTGTATAATATTTGTGTTAACTTATTTTTTAAATAAAATTTTATTTTGAGTTGTGTAAGGTAAGAATATGATTTTTTCATACACACAGCTTTTTTATATAGATTTAATATAAGAAAATATTTATTTTTTGTTGTTATTCTCTTATAATAAATATATAAGATGGTGATAAGATGAATACTAATTATATTAATAAAAAAGTTTACCTCACTTTAAAAAATGATAAACTTATTAATGGTTTGGTTAGTGAATGTACTGCTGATTATATTAGAGTAGGGGAAGCGATTATAAATTCACATGATGTCGAAAATATAAGAGAATATAGCGATATCGAATATAAAATTGATGAATATTTAGATTACATTGATTATGAAAGAAGATTATCTAAAAACACACACGAATCTTATAAAAACGATTTAGACAAATATAAAGAATATTTAAATGAAGACAAAGTAAAAAATGTAAATGAAATTACGAAAGACAAAATAACAGGATATTTGGAATTTTTATCTACTAAAGAAGAACTAGATACTAAAAGTATTGCTAGAAAACTTACAGCAATTAAAGGATTTCATGCATTTTTGTGTATGAAGGGTTATACAACTATTGATGTTTCTTCAACTATAGAAAGACCTAAACTAAGAAAATCTTTACCAAAAGTACTAACAGTTGAAGAAGTAAATAAGTTATTAGATATAAATCTTGTAACGACATTTGACTATCGTGATAAAGCTATGTTAGAATTATTATATGCAACAGGGCTAAGAATTAGTGAATTATTAAACTTAACCATGAATGATATAGACCTTGAAAACTGCATAGTTCGCTGTATGGGAAAAGGTAGTAAAGAGAGAATGATTCCTATTGGTGAATATGTTATAGATTCTATGAATAGTTATTTAGAAAAAAGACCAGAACTTTACATAATGAAAAGAGATAACCATATATTTCTAAATAATCATGGATTGATGCTTAGCAGAAGCGGTTTTTTCAAGATGTTAAAGCATAGACTTAAAGTGTGTGACATACACGTTGATGTTTCACCACATACTTTAAGGCATAGTTTTGCAACTCATATGATTGAAAGCGGTTCAGATCTAAGAGTTGTGCAGGAACTTCTTGGGCATTCGGATATAAGCACTACTAGAATATACACACATATATCTAATCAAAAAGTAAGGAAAGATTATGAAGATTTTCACCCTAGAAGTAAAAAGTAAGGAGATTTAATATTATGACTTTTAAAAGAATATTTGTACTAATACTAGATTCTTTAGGCGTTGGTGAAGCACCCGATGCTAATGAGTACAATGATACTGGTGCTAATACATTGAAACATGTTATGGATACTTGTAATCCTTTTATTCCAAATTTAAAAAAAATGGGCTTTTTAAATACAATTAATATGGATGACAATCCTAATGTAGAAGCTTATTACACTATAGCTCATCCAGCTAATCACGGAAAAGATAGTATTTCTGGACATTACGAAATTATAGGTTTAAATAATAAAACACCATTTAAAACGTTTTCAGAAAAAGCTTTTCCTATTGAACTTATAGATACTATAGAAAAAAATATTGGTAAACGTTTAATTGGTAATAAAGTTACAAGTGGTGATAGTATATTATCAGAATTAGGAGAAAGACATTTAAATTATGGATCCCTAATTCTATATACTTCTGGTGATTCCACTTTAGAAATAGCAGCACATGAAGATGTTGTACCAATAAATAAATTATATTCATATTGTGAAAAGATAAGAAAAATAACAGAAAAAGAAGAGTGGCGTGTAGCAAGAGTAATTGCAAGGCCTTTTACAGGCAAAAATGGTAAATTTAAGTTTACTAATGACCGTAAAGATTATACGTTAAAGCCACAAAAAAATAGTGTTTTGAATAATTTAAAAGATAATAATTATGATGTAATATCTATTGGAAAATTGAACGATATTGTTGATGGTGAAGGGATTACTAAGATTATTAAGTCCTCTTCTACTAATATTGATACAATTAATAAAATGACTGATATTATGGACAAAAACTTTAACGGAGTATGTATAACTAATCTTACAGAGTTTGATAGTATGTATGGTCATAAACGTGATATAGAAGGCTATTCTAGAGCAATTGAAGAGCTAGATGTAGAAATACCTATGATATTAAATAAGTTAAATAATGATGATTTATTGATTATTACAGCTGACCATGGTAATGACCCAACTTTTCCAGGAAATTATCATACAAGAGAAAATGTACCTGTAATAATATTTGGTAGAAACTTTAAAGAACCACATAAAATGCCTATTTTAAATACTTTAGCAGACATTGGTGCAACTATAGCAGACAATTTTGAGGTTCCTAATACAGATATGGGTACAAGTTTTTTAGAACAATTGAAATAGAGTAGGAGAGTAGTATTAAAAAAGCAAGAGGAGTTAATTACCTTTCTTGCTTTTCTTTTTTCTTAAAACTGCAACATACTGTTTCGCTTTGTTCTTTTACATTATCATTTTGACAACCACATTCGCATGCAACATTAATTTCTTTTAAATTGCATTCGTGGCATTCACAATTGTTGAACTCACATGATTCTACATTGCAATTAATTTTTTGATTTTTCTTCATGATTAACCTCCATTAATAATTTGCCCTAATTTTTAGCAATTATTCCCCTATTATCTTTTATTAATTAAAGAAGGGGAAGTATATGAAAAAATAGAGGTGCTGTAAAACGAAATGAGAATTAAAAAGTAAGATAATTATCCATCTCATTAACGATTATGAAACATTATTTTTAGTGATAATCAATTAATAATGTAATATATAGTTAAATTAATTAAATTTTAAATATGAATTAAAATATAATTTTTATATAATTAAATTTAGTTTAATAAGTATTACATTTAGTTTAATTATAATGTATAATAAAAATATATATTTATTTGTAGCAAATAGAAGCATGATATAGTATAGCAAATATATTAATCAATAATAATATGATTATTAAATAAATAAGGAAAACAAATTATGAAGTCAACATAATCTAAGTTATCGGAAGTTGATTAAATTGTTATTATTTATGGCAATCTTTAAACTTTGAATAATCTTATCATAGATAAATAATAATTAAAGATCAATTAGCATATGATAATTATATATTATCGAGTTTTAATTATAAAAAACTAAAATAGTAAAGCAAAAAAGTGTAAATAAATAATACACTTTTTCATTTTATTTTGCTCTACAAAATTTAATTACAGAGGAGAATTAACTTATACCTTTCTTTCTTTTGTAAAATATCAAAAAGAGAAGGTACCAAACTAATGATTACCTTCCCCTACTCTTATTATAAATATTATACTTTTCTAGATTGAATTTCTGCAATTTTTTCTAATACCTCTTTAGCATTTTCTTCATTTATTTCAGTATAGCCAAGTTCTCTTAAAGCTTGTACCTTAGCTGTATTAAGTTCTTGTGTTCTACTTAATTTTTCTTCGTTTTTATGTTCTATATCTTGAACGAATCTCTTATGTGATTCTGCTAATTTTACTTTTGAAGCACTTCCGTTATTATATAACGTTAATCCTGAGAATAATATACTTTCAAAAATGAACTGTTGATCAGGATTAAATACAAATTCCATTGGGTCAGTAAATCCCATTGATTTTGACATATAAGCAAGTATATATTTTAATTCTTTAGAAGTCTCCATAGATTGTAAATAATGATATAAATAAACATATGCATTATATGTATCTCTAGTTGTATCTTCTTGTAATTTTTCTTTCAACAAATTAATTATATCAGTTAATAATTCTTGTTCTTTCTTATTGAATCCTTTTAAATCAGCTAAAACTTCACGTTCTGATGAGTCTTTAACTCCTTCATTTAACCTTCCTTCAACATCTATAATATAATTACCATCTACTTCAATTTTACCTAATTCAGATTCATCTTTTATATTTAGTAATCCCATAAGTTTAGTAGCCTTTTCTTTTGGCCATTCGCTTAATGAGTTTAATGCTAAGTAATTATAAAGCATCTGTCTTGAAACTCCTAAGTATTTAGCTAATCTAACCTTTGAAACCCCTAATTCATTTAACAAATTATTTAACTTGTCCATATTACCTACCCTCCATAATAATTTTATCATAGTTGTTGACATTGTCAAGTGTAAACTTACAATAATTAGTCATTAATATAATGTAAAACTATGGTAAAATTATATTTTATGGTGTCCAATCCAATATGGAATTATTATTATGATGGATTAAAAATAGGTAATAATTCATATAATTTTGAATTTGAAGTAGTTAGTATGTCAAATGGCGAGAACCATTATAGAGTTCAAAAATTAGAAAAAATAAACAATAAAAAAGCAGATAATATACCACAATCAAACAATAATGTCAAATCTAGCATATTACCTACCATTAATAATATGCAAAATATTAAACTACATCTTAATTTCAAATACCATAAATTAACAGAATACTAAAACAACATCCAAGAAGAATTATTACTTATATGCGTTTTCAAATACCATAAATTAACAGAATACTAAAACACACGTGCTGTTGCATGCGTACTTCTCATAGTTTTCAAATACCATAAATTAACAGAATACTAAAACATTTAGAGACTTTGTCTACTAATGTCGCTTGTTTTCAAATACCATAAATTAACAGAATACTAAAACGAATTAATTTATTTTAAAGAGATTCTAGATGTTTTCAAATACCATAAATTAACAGAATACTAAAACAATCTTATTAATAGCTACAGAAGTACAACCGTTTTCAAATACCATAAATTAACAGAATACTAAAACCATATGAGAAACAAGTCTTTTTAGAAAAAGGTTTTCAAATACCATAAATTAACAGAATACTAAAACTACCATGCAGCATGAATTTGTTCAAAGTTTGTTTTCAAATACCATAAATTAACAGAATACTAAAACGTCAAGACATCAGTTGCGCTGATAAAACAAGAGACTCAAACGCTTTAAATCAACAAAATACTAAAACTATATGCCAGTACGGCTTTTACAGTTAACAAAACTCTATAACAAATACCACAATTTCTCATTATTTTTTCTAACTTCTTTAATGATTCCGCCACCAATGCATTTCTCATCCAAATATAAAACACAAGCTTGTCCCGGAGTAACAGATTTAATATGATCATATCTAACCAATATTTCATCATCATTGATATACTCCAAACTAACCGGATAATCCTTAGCTCTATATCTAAATTTAGCTGTACAATTAACTGGTCTTAATTCACAGTTAAAGTTAATGCTGTCAATGATACAACTATCAGAATACAAATATTCATTGTCGTCACCTAAAGCGACATATAAAATATTATCCTTAAGATTCTTACCTACAACAAACAATCTCTCATCATTACCGCCTATATCAAGCCCACGTCTTTGTCCAATTGTATAATACATAAGTCCAATATGCTCACCAAGCACTTCATTAGTATCAATATTAACTATTTTACCCTTTTGATTAGGTAAATAGTTCTTCAAAAACTCTTTAAAATTACGTTCACCAATAAAACAAATACCAGTAGAATCCTTTTTCTCAGCAGTAATAAGGTCATACTCTTTAGCAATTTCTCTCACTTCAGTTTTTTCAATATCACCAAGTGGGAATATTACGTCTTTTAACTGTTCTTGATTTAATTGCGATAAAAAATATGTTTGGTCTTTATTAGTATCTTTACTTCTACATAAATATCCATCTTTCATTTTGGCATAATGCCCAGTTGCAATATAATCAGCACCTAATCTTCTAGCTTCTTTAATGAAATAATCAAATTTAATATATTTATTGCACATAATATCAGGATTTGGTGTTCTACCTTTCTTTAATTCTTCTAAGAAATAAGTAAATACATAATCCCAATACTCTTTAACAAAATCAATTCTATGTAATGGAATACCAATCTTCTCACATACTTTAATAGCATCGTTATAATCTCTTTCTTGTGGACATATGTCCCCGTTCAAATCAGGATTACCTAAATAATCATTATTAACCGAACTATCCCAATTACGCATAAACAATCCGATTACATCATAACCTTGCTTTTTTAATAAGATTGCTGCAACTGATGAATCAACTCCACCACTCATTCCAATAACTACCTTTTTACTCATATAACTTCACCACGAACATATTATATATTATTTTAATCAAAAATAAAAGCAAAAGAACTAAATTAATAATGTAAACAATTTTATAAAATAAGTAGATATAAAAGTTTCAAATAGTGAAATTACTAACACGCTTAAACAAGATATACCTAATATCTTTAAATACTTTCTCATAGCTTCTTTAAAGTTAATCATCTGCTTCAGAAACAAATATTTAAATAATTTAATACAAAAAGCCGAAGCATAAAATCCCAGTAATATCAGTAATAATAAAAACACTATTTGATGAGGAAACACGTATACAAAAGCTCCAACTATACCTTTTAAGCCATAACTACTTATAATGCCTGCGATTGAGAATCCTACAATAAAACTTTTAGTCGCCATCATTACTAGAATAATAGGTAATCCAATAATAGATATTCCAAGTAACCATATTAAAATTACATAAATTAACGAAGTAACAACAGAATTTAATAACGATGCTCCATAATTAATCGAATTTCCTTCCTTTATACAAGAAAAAAAATCAGTTAAATTCTTAGTTACTAACAGCTTGTCTTCTTTACTTATAACAAACCAGAATAAAATACCTGCGATTAATCCTGTTACCATTAAACCAATTAAAAACAAATACAATTTCTTTTGCTTTAGAATATTATTTTTAGTTTTTTTAATATTAAATTTCATTTTATTCACCCACTTAATCCTATTAAGGAGAATAAAATTTATTCCTAAATTATATATTATTATGATATAATCAATATAGAGGTGTTATTTATGAGTAAAAAGACTATTAAAGTGGTATCAATTATCCTAGTATTAGTTATGATTTTATCTTTCATTGCAAGTATTATTTACATGTAAATTTAAAATTATAATATCCAAGGTATATACGTTATATATCTTTTTTTTTGGCATATATTTGTTATATGAAAAAAGAAAAATTTATAACTTCGACAATTATATTAATGATAGGTGGTCTTCTAACCAAAGTACTTGGAATGATTATAAAGATAATTATGACTCGTATAGTTGGAATAGAAGGCACGGGACTATATATGTTAATATTTCCAACCTTTGCATTATTTATGACTATATCTCAGTTAGGATTTCCTACAGCAATTAGTAAGCTAGTGTCAGAGGACAAATATAATAACAAAAATATAGTATTTTCTATTATACCTTTTTCCTTAATTTTAAATATTATTTTAATGATTATAATAATTTTAATAGCACCAATACTTTCTAATGATTTATTAAAAGATTCTAGATGTTATTATCCTATACTAGCAATAGGATTAGTACTACCTTTTGATACATTATCAAGTATATTAAGAGGTTATTTTTTTGGAAAACAAAGGATGGTTCCTCACGTCGTATCCAATATTACAGAGCAGATAACAAGGTTAATTCTTATAACTATAACAATCCCTACTCTATTAGACAAAAGTTTAGTGTATGCAGTATCCGGATTAATTCTAGTTAATGTTATTAGTGAATTAATGTCATCTTTAGTATTGTTCTTTTTTCTACCTAAAAAATTTAAAATAACTAAGAAAGATATAAGACCAGACCCATTAAATTTAAAAGCCATATTAGGTATCTCTCTACCAACTACAAGTAGTAGAATAATTGGATCAATCGGATATTTCTTAGAACCAATAATACTTACTTTCGTACTTTTAAAAGCTGGATATTCTAACTCATTTATCATACAGGAATATGGAATAATAAGTGGATATGTCCTACCCTTATTACTTTTACCATCGTTTTTTACTGGTGCTATATCACAAGCGTTATTACCGGTTGTAAGTAAAGCATATGCAAATAATAATAAGTTATACATTAAAAAGAAAATCAAACAAGCTATATATTTTTCTTTATTAATAGGAATACCAGTTACATTAATATTTGAAATAATACCAGATATTCCATTAAAACTAATTTATAATACCAATTTAGGAATTCCATACATTAGATTTTTAGCACCAGTATGTTTAATCCAGTATATACAATCCCCCTTAGCATCAAGTCTAGATGCCATAGGAAAAAGCAAAATAAACATGAATACAACAATAATTGGTATGAGTATAAGAATTATATCACTTTTAACTTTTTCAGCCTTTAAAATAGGAATATGGGGCCTTATATTAGGTATAAGTATAAGTACAATATATATAACTTGGTACAACTATAAAAAGTTATACCAAATGCTGAAATAAAAAAAGAACCGAAGTTCTTTTATGCAGCTTGTGTTGCAATGATATTACCAGTAAATGTACATGCTCCAGCTTGACTAGTAGCAGCTTTATTATAAGTAATAGTTACTGTATAAATACCGTAGTTATAAGTACTAGTAGTATTCTTATTTAAGATTTTTACAGGGCCTACACTAACAGCAGTATTACTTACCGTTTTAGAAGTACCATTTGTAGCAGTACCAGCAGCAGCATATTGAGTGTAGTTAGCAGTTACAGTAGTATTAGCGCATGCTCCACCACCACTAGTAGCAGCCATTTTAGCGCTCATTGTAGCAGTAGCATCTAATGTACCCAAGTTTTTAACTCTTGCAGTGATAGTTACTGCATCACCTGGAGAAGCCCAGTCAATTCCTGCAGTTAAAGATGTAGTAGTTAATGAAGTAACACTACAAGTAGTAGGTTTACTTGTATCTTGGCTTGTTACAGTACATTTTGTATTAGCACTATCAGTATCCATTTCAACTTTCCAAGTTGATGAAATAGTACCAGTACCATTGATTGTTAAGTTTGTACTAAATGCTGCAAATACAACACTCATAAGTACTAAAACAGCAGTACAAACTAATATTAATAATACCTTTTTATCTTTCATTATATCCTCCTTTAAACATTTTGTGTATATGGGAAATTACATGTAATAGTTGTACTTGTTACAGTTGGTTGACTAGTTATGCTTGATAAATAACCAATTGTCATTGTAATTTCATCAGTCGTTGCTGATGTAGCTCCAGCAGCTAATGTTGACTTTTTCCAAGTTACTGAACTAGTAAATGGGCTACCAATTTCGCTTGGTTTTGGACTGCAACTAAAATTACCATTTGCCTTAGCACCAAGTGTACCGGTGTTCTTTACTTTCCAAGAACATGTGACTGTATCACCTGGTTGATAAAGAGTTGCGCTCATTGTACCAGTTGTAGAACCAGATGTACTAGTACATGAAGCCGTTGGTGAATTAGCTGCTCCAGTTAATCCTGGAGTGCCAGTTACAGAAGCCTTTGCTGCAATCAATTGTAAACTAAAGTTACCTGATTGAGTAGTTGTTGTTGTAACTGTTAAAGTTGTTTGGAATGCTGCATATACAACCGCCATAACAGCAAGCATTGCACATAATGTTACAGCCATTACTGTCTTTTTATTCATCTAATAATAACCTCCTTCTATCATGAAATAAGTATAGCATACTAAATTTTTTTTTGCACTATCTTTTTCACAAATTTTACACAAAAACCAATTACTGTACAACACCAATACAGAAAGGATAATCTACTTTTTCAATCTTTACTTTAACAAAAGTATTGTGTTTTAACTCTTTATTAATTTTTACTTGTAAATAATTAGTGGTATGTCCAATACTGTAGCCATCCTTGACAACTTCTACTAGTACTTCCACTTCCCTACCTATAAATTTACTCATATAGTTAATTTCAAACTCTCTAGACAGTAATAAAAGTGTTCTTGCTCGTTCTTTTTTTACCTTATCATCAACTTGTTCCATCAAACTTGCCTTAGTACCATTTCTTTTAGAATAAGGAAAAACATGTAATTTAGAAAAACCAATCTTCTTTAAAACTTCAATACCACTGTTAAAACTTTCATCATCCTCGTAAGGATGCCCTACAATTATATCAGTAGTAATAGATATATCATCTTTTAATGTCTTAATACGTTCTATCTTATCCATAAAATATTTTAAATCATATTTTCTATTCATTACTTTAAGCACCTTATCACTTGCTGCTTGAATAGGAATATGTAAATGGTTTACTATAACGTCATTATTTTTAATTACATCTAATATTTCATCATTTAATTCTGTAATTTCAATAGAAGATATTCTGATTCTTTTTAACCCTTTTATCTTAACCAATTCTTTTAGTAGTTCACAAAGATTAGTATTGATATCTCTTCCATAATTTCCTGTATGAATTCCTGTTAAAACAATTTCTTTGAATCCATTATTAACCAAGTCTTTAACTTCGCTAATTACAGTATCAAAATTCTTAGAACGACATTTACCTCTAACATAAGGAATAATACAGTAACTACAGAAATTTTCGCATCCATCTTGAATCTTAACAAAAGCTCTAGTACGAGGTGCAAAGGTATCAATATACATATCTTCAAAAGTAGTTCCCAAATCGTTATAAACATCATTAATTTTTTTCTTATCTTTAAAATAATTCTCAATAAAACCTATTATTTTACTTTTATCCTTGTTTCCAATTAAAATATCTACATCATCTATAACTAAATTAGGATTAGCTTGAACAAAACATCCCATAGCAATTACTAAAGCATCAGGATTTCTTCTTTTAGCTTGTCTGATTATTTTTTTGCTTTTAATATCACTAGTATTAGTAACTGTACAAGTATTAATTATATAAACATCACATATATCTTCAAAATCACATACTTGATAATTATTTTTCTTTAATAAATTTATTACATACTCACTTTCATAAGCATTAACTTTACATCCTAAAGTATATATTCCAACTTTCATTACTACTCCTCCACTCCAAATAAAAAGCTATAACGTTAATATTATAGCATATTTTAATAATTAATCTAAATTTTTTCTCAACTCTTTAAGTGCCAGTAAAAATTCATTAGTTTTCTTTATTTCTTCATTAAGTTTATCTAAGTTAGCAGTTTGTTCCAAAGCAATACTAGCTTCTGTTTGTTTCAATCCATATACTGGGGAAATAACAGGCGTATTTTTAAACTCTTTATCATCATAAACTTCACTAGCAGGTTTTACATTAATTCCAAAATCCATTAATTGTATAGGTTTAACTTCCTCTTTAACCTCTTTTAATGTAGGAACTTCTTCCTGATTCAACTCACCTTTATAAAGCTGTTCTAATTCTTTTAAAGAGATAGGTTCATTACCATCATCTTCGTATTGTTCTATTTCTTCATCAGTAATATTTTGACTTGCTTTAGTTAATTCTTCAACACTTATTATAGCGTTTTCTTCTTGAAGAGATTCAAAAGTATTAACTTCGTCTTCATAAGTATTAATCTTTTGTTCAAGTTCTTTTTTAATATCACTTTCGATGTTCTGAATAGTTGATGTTTCCTTTTCTTCAGTAATTTCTACAGTATCAACAACATTATCTGTTACAGGGATTTCTTTTAGAACTTCTTCTTTAGGTTCTTCCTTTACAACAGAAAGTTCCTTTTCTTTCATTTCTTTTTCTTCTTCTAATTTAGCAAGTTCTTTTTTCAAAGTTTCAAGTTCTAATAAAGCTTTAGTCTTCTCAAGTTCTTCGTCTTCTTCTACATATTTAATTTCTTCTATTTCTTGAGTTTTTTCTAAGTTTTTAGTAACTGCGTCCATATCGAAATTCTTTATTGCTTCACTGTTAGCAATCATACCCACACCATTAGTATCAATCTTGATATTTGTTTTTTCTAAATCTTCACCGTTACTTATTTTTTCTTTTTCATCCTCCTTATCATTGCTTTTATTTCTAGATGTAATATCAACAATAATAATTGTCATAATAAGAAGAAAAATAACAACCATTAGACATACAACAATAGTTAATTCATTTGCAGACAAAAATTCAAAAAACGATGTCATTTTATCACCTCATAAATATATAGTTAATTATACTTAAAACAAATAAGGAAGCAGTTTCGGTTCTTAATACTCTGTTACCCAAAGTAACCGAAATAAAGCCACTATTTATTAATATTTGTTCTTCCTCGTTAGTAAAACCACCTTCGGGTCCTATCACAATTAATATTCTATCACTTATATCTAAATTTGATAAGACAGTTTTTATACTTTTTGACATCTCGTTTACACTACATAAAATCTTAATATCGTAATTCAATTTAGCAAGTTCCTTTATAGTACAAGGCTTTAATACACTTGGAATTTCTAATCGTTTAGATTGTTCGGATGCTTCCTTTACAATTGTTTGCCATCTTTCTATTTTTTTATCACTTTTATTATTTAACTTAACAACACTACGAGAAGAAATTACTGGATAAAATGCATTAGCACCCATCTCAGTACCTTTTTGTAAAATATAGTCCATCTTTTGTTCTGTAACAATACTTTGTGCAATAACAACATTTGTATCGGTACTAGGACACTTTTCTTGTTTTATTTTTCGAACCATTACATTATTACCTAAACTAACTATTTCTGCAATATATAATTTTTTATTACAAACTAATTCAACTTTATCCCCTTCTTTATAACGCATAACTTTAGTTATATGATAAGAATCATTAAGAGATAAAAGAACTTTATCATTATCATCGTTACAAAAATATCTTTGCATTATTCCTCCGTTACATATTTATATACTTCATCTATTGTATTATCAAAATTATCTAAATCAACATTAAACCATTTCATAGAGAATTGATTATTAAAGAAAGTATATTGTCTTTTAGCATAGTGCCTAGAATTCTTTTTAATTAAATCTAACGCTTCATCTAAGGTGATTTTCCCATCAAAATATTGATATAACTCTTTATAACCTATTCCTGTTTTAATAGATTTACTATAAACTCCTTTATCATATAACATACGTGCTTCTTCTATTAATCCATCACGTACCATCTCATCAACTCTAGAATCAATTCTTTTATATAATAAATCTCTATCTAGTGTTAACCCAATCATTTTAAAGTCATATAGCTTCTGATTACCTTTTAAAGAATTAACAGTACCGTTCATTACTTTAGTAAGAGCACGTTCCAATCTTTGACGATTATTAACATGAATATCAATATCCTCATCATATTCTTTAATTTTATTTAGAATTTCATTATTACTCATATTAGAAAAATCATATGTATTATCTTCTTCATTAAATTCATAATTATATAGTGCTGACTTAATATATAACCCTGTACCACCTACTATAATTATATTCTTACCACGACTAGTTATTTCTTCAATTTTGCGTCTACAATCTCTTTGATAGTCATATACAGTATAGTTATCATTTACCTCAGCAATATCAAATAAATGGTGAACTACTCCTTCTTTTTCTTCTTCTTTTATCTTAGCAGTAGCAATATCTAAACCTTTATATACCTGCATCGAATCAGCATTTATTACTTCTGCATTTAACTTTTTAGCAAGAGAAACAGATAATTTAGTTTTACCAACCCCAGTTGGCCCTGTAATTACAATAATCACTATATCACCTTCTTCTTTGACGGAAACTATCGTAAGTTAATAAATAAACACGATTATTACCAAATGTATTTTCTTCAATAGAACCTGCATTATATCCACTTTTTAATAAAAAGTCTTTTAACTTATTATAATGAGTTTTTACATCTCTAAATAAATCAGTTTTTTTCTCACAACAAATTCCTACCGCAAAACATCCTTTATTTAAAACTTGATAAATATTATCTAACGTATCACTATACCAACCATTACATATATATAAATTTTTAGAATTACCAAGTTCTTTCTTACATATTTTAAATCTTTCAAAACTCCCAACTTCTATTTCTTTTTTAATAAACATTTTACTTGATACAGTTAAAGTCTCACTAACAGAAGTTTCAAATACTTTTTGATTAGGATTAGGATGAACAAATTTTGTAATAGCTTCAGCAAAAGTTTTATTACGTACTTCTACATCCTTTATCCATTTTAAAAGTTTTTCGTTATCAATAAATACTTTTCCTTCTAAATACTCATCATACATCTCTTCACTGTTGTACACTTCTTTAAAGAATCTTTTTAAGTATTTCATACTCCCACCTCAATAGGTTATGATACCAATTAAAAGGCAAAAGAGCAATACTAATTCATTGCTCTTTTAAACATTTTTTCAAGTTCATATTTAGAATAAGATATAATTGTAGGTCTACCATGAGGACAAGTAAATGGGTTTTCTGTTTTTCTTAATGTATCAAGCAAATATTCCATTTGTTCTAAAGTAATATGGTCATTTGCTTTAATACTCATTTTACATGCTAAAGTAGTAGCAACTTTTTCAGTAAATTTATAACTATCAAAAGTCTCTTTAGAGACAATTATTTCAATAATATGTCTTATAGCTTCTTCTATATTAAAACTAGGTAACCAAAACGGATGACTTCTTATTAGAATAGTATTTATCCCAAATTCTTCAACAATAAAGTTCAAATTCTCAAGCATATCCATATGCTCTTTTAAAATAATATAATCACTATTAGGAAGTTCAATTTTAATAGGTACCAATAAATCAATCATTTTATTATCATGAGTTCCCATGGCTTTTAAGTATTTTTCATAATTAATTCTTTCATTAGCAGCATGTTGGTCAATAATATACATACCATCTTCATTTTCAGCAATTATATAAGTAGCGTGAACTAGTCCTACTGGATACATCTTTTTAACTCTAAATTCACTACCTTCACCAGTATGTTCTTCTTCTATATCATTTTCACTAACATTAAAGTCAAGTGTCATTTCTTCTACTTTTTGATAAGGATTATCATAAGTAACAGTAGGTGTTTTAGAATCAATATATTTATCGATAATATCTTTAAAATTAACACTACCATTATTAGAAGGAACTTCTTCACGAGGAGTATTTTCAACTTTAGGAATTAGATTAAGATTTTCTAATTGTTTAGTAATTGTCTTGGTAATCAATTCTTTAAGTCCAGCAAACTCAGAGAATTTAATATCCATTTTAGTTGGATGAATATTTATATCTATTAAGTATGGATCTACTTCTATATTTAATACTACAATTGGATTTTTTCCTTCAGGAATATATGTATGATAACTTTCTAATATTGTTTTAATTAACTCATTATTTCTAATAACACGACCATTTACAAGTGTTGTAATAACGTTTCTACTAGATCTAGTAACTTCAGGATAAGAAATAAATCCATCTATTTTATAATCTCTATTTTCGCCACTTATTTTAATCATTTTTCTAGAGACATCAAGTCCATAAATACTGTAAATAACTTTAAGTAAATTACCTTGTCCATCAGTATTTAAAAGAACTTTTTCATTATTAGTTAAAACAAATCTAATATTAGGAAAAGATAAAGCCATTTTATTGACATATTCTACAATATTAGCAAGTTCTATATATAAGTTTTTTAAATATTTTAATCTAACCGGAGTATTATAAAATAAATCACTTACCGTTATTTTAGTACCTTTTTTTAAATCGCTTGAATTAACACTTATTAATTCTCCTCCATGAATAACTACTTCTGTTCCAGTCTCACCATCACTAGTTTTTAAAGTAACGTTACTAACAGAAGCGATAGATGGAAGGGCTTCCCCACGAAAACCAAGAGTCTCTATATTAAATAAATCTTCTAAAGTTTTTAATTTACTTGTTGCATGCCTTGAAAATGCTAAAACAGCATCATCTCTAGTCATACCAACTCCATCATCAGTAACAGATATTTCTTTAACACCACTATCTATTAAATCTATTTTTATTGAAGTACTATTAGCATCAATCGCATTTTCTACTAGTTCTTTTACAACGTTCATTGTACGTTCAACAACTTCACCAGCTGCAATTTTATTTGCTAAGTCCTCACTCATTAATTTAATTTTATTCATACTTACCTACTCTGCATTCATATCTATATAAGAGCTCCCATTACTAGGGTCAACATAATATATAATTTTACTATCATCTACGACATTAGTAACAGTAACTTTATATAATCCATCATTAGTAGCAGTAGCACTAAATTCATAGTTATCACTACCAAAATTTACTTTAACTATCTCTATAGCTTCTTCTTTAGTCATGCCAGTAGCAACAACAATATCATCTTCTGTTACTTTTTTATCAATAACTGGATTATCGTTATCATTATTAGGTTTATCATTATTTAAAAGTATTACTCCTGTAACTATTAAAATCACTGCTATTAATAAAGCAATTATTACACGTAAATTATTCTTTATAAACTTCATTTCTAAACACCTTCCTATAATCTATATTATATATTTATTTTAAAAATAAGTAAATTAATTTTCTTCCTTACGAAGATACTGATACAAGTTATTAGCAACATCTTTATTTAATATAGTTTCTAACTCTTCAAGTGATGCTTCCTTCATTTTCTTTAAAGAACCAAATTTTTTTAAAAGTTCTTTCTTTCTTTTTTCACCTATTCCTGGAACAAAATCTAAAATACTAGAAAGCATACCTTTACTTTTAATATTCCTATGGTAAGTAATAGCAAAGCGATGAACTTCATCTTGAATTTTAGTTAAGAAAAGGAATAAATTACTTTTATTATTAACTTCTATAGTATTTAAATCTTGGTCTATTAAACTATTAGTACGATGCTTATCATCTTTTTTAAGTCCAATAATAGGAATATTTAAATTAAGACTAGATAATACTTCCCTAACAACTTTTACTTGTAATTCACCACCATCGATAACTATTAAATCCGGTGCTGTATCTTCTTCCATTAATACTTTGTAATAACGTCTATAGATAACTTCCCGCATAGCATTTAAATCATCTTTAACTTCGGTACTAATCTTATATTTACGATACAAGTCCTTATTAGGTAGAAAATCATCAAATACAACCATACCACCTACATAGAAAGTACCAAATAGATGTGAGTTATCAAAGCACTCAATTCTAGAAATATTACTGATTCCAAGAATTTTTTCTAAATCCTTTTTAGCTTCTATTCTAGCACTATCATTTTTCTTCAATAATTCCTCTTCTTCAGTTAATGCTACTTTCGCATTTTCACAAGCAAGATCAAGCAATTTCTTTATATCACCCTTTTTAGGAGTAAGCACTTTAATATCAAGATACTCTTCTAAGAGAGAAGAATTAACTTCTAAAGGTACAACTATTTCCTTAGGAAGTAAATGGTCTTTTTCATAGAACTTAATAATATACTCAAGAAGTTCTTCTTTCGCATCATCAACAATATTCAATATATCTTTATGTCTACCAAATAATAATCCATCACGGATAAAGAAACATTGAATAGACAAATAATTATTATTTTGATAATAAGCAAACATATCAAAATTATATTTATGATTTAAATCTATTTTCTGACGTTTTAAAGTAATATTTATATCTTCTAACATACTTTTAAGTTCACTTGCTTTTTCAAAATTCAAAGCATCACTAGCTTTATACATATCTTCTTCTATTTTCTTAGTAATAACACTGGCGTCTCCTCTTAAAAAAGATATAATTTCATTACGCATCGAAGAAATTACTTCATTATCAATATTTTTATACTTACAATATCCTAAGCACTCACCCAAGTGATAATATAAACATACATCTTTCTTTAACGTAGCACACTTTCTTAAAGGATACATCCTATTTATTATTTCTACTGTTCTTCTAGCAGCAAAAACGTTCGGATACGGTCCAAATAAATGCGTTTTATTACGTTTACGATTAACATTTCTAACTACTTTAACCATTGGATACTTATCATTAGTAAGTTCTATATATGGATAACTCTTATCATCTTTTAATAAGATATTATATTTAGGATTATATTTCTTAATTAATGTGATTTCTAATATTAATGACTCTAATTCAGAAGAAGTAACAATATATTCAAAAGTAGCAATATCATTTACAAGCATTGCAGTCTTTCCAGTTTGAACTTTATTAAAATAACTTGATACCCTTCTCTTTAAATTTTTAGCTTTCCCTACATAAATAATTAATCCGTCTTTATTCTTCATCTGATAACTACCAGGAAGCTCAGGAACAAGGCTTAATTTCTCTTTAATATGTTTCTTTATCTCTTCAGTCATATAAATCACCACAAACATTATATCAAATTTTTAATATTACTCCAATATTCAAAACAAAATACATATAATTAATTAGGAGATTTTATGAAAAAGAGATTATTAATTAAATTATTATCATTATTACTGATATTAATCTTAATAGGAATTAAAAAACAAAGTCTAAAAATAGAAATAATTACTAAAATAGAAAAAAACAGTAACAGTATTCTAACTATTACTTATCCCAAAACAAATATTAAAAAGATAGATAAACAGATAGAAAACTATATAAATGATACGTATGATGTATTTAAGAATAATACTAATTACAGTGTTATAAAAGAATTGAATATTGATTACAAGTATAAAGTTATTGACAATAAGTACTTAAATATTATCTTATACACTTTTATAAACAATAATTTAGATAAAAATAAAACTGAACTAACTAAAGAATTTATGTTTAATATTAAAAGTAAGAAAATAGTAAAAGAAAAAAAGAAAAAGATTAGTGATATTAATAAATATGTAATCGACCCCAAAGAAAAAGTAATTGCTTTAACTTTTGATGATGGGCCAAGTAAATATACCAATAAAATAATTGATATTTTAAACGAAAACCAAAGCAATGCAACCTTCTTTATAGTAGGTAATAAAGCAAATGAATATAAAGATACACTAATTAAAATGATTAAATCAGGTAATGAAATTGGAAACCACTCTTATAATCACAAATTAATGAGTCATATGGATAAAGATGAATTAAAAAAGCAAATAGATTTAACCCAAGAAATAATTAAAGATATAACAGGAACATATCCAAGGTGTTTAAGACCGACATATGGTTCTTTAAACAAAGCAATCAAAAACTATACTGATTTAAAAATAACTTTATGGAATATTGACCCTAAAGATTGGAAAAAAATAAGTAGTAAAAAAATAGCAGATAGAGTTCTAAATAAAGCTAAAGACGGAAGCATAATCCTAATGCATGATATTTATTATAGAAGTATGGAAGCTGTTAAAATAATCGTACCTGAATTAAAAAGTCAAGGTTATCAATTAATAACAGTAAGTCAATTAGAAGAAGTAATGGCAATAAGAGATAAAATCGGTTATAATTAACTTGGTGAAGAACATGTATACAATTAATAATGAATATATTTATGAATTAGAAGTTAAAAAATCAAGATTTATATCAGTATTAAAAAAAGTAAAAGATATAACAGAAATAGATAAAATATTAAGTGATTTAAAAGAAGAATATAAAGATGCAACACATTACTGTTATGCTTATATAATAAATGATAAAAAGAAATCAAGTGATGATAACGAACCAGGTGGTACAGCAGGACTACCTATTCTTCAAGCCTTAGAAAAGAATAATTTAAATTATGTTTTATGTGTAGTAATAAGATACTTTGGAGGAATTAAATTAGGTGCAGGCGGATTAATTAGAGCATATTCAAAAGCTACCAGTGAAGCAATTAGAAACAGTGATAAAATAGAACTAATCAAAGGTCTAGAAATAAAGTTTACAACTAATTATGAAGAACAAAAAAGAATTGACTATCTCCTAAAAGATTATCAATTCACTAAAGAATATGGAACAAGTATTACTTATCATGCACTAATCCCAGAAGATGATTTAATAAATTTAACCATCAAAGAATTAGAAATAATAGATAAAAAAGAAATAGAAAAAAAGTGTTAAACCAACACTTTTTAATTTGCCTTAATAACGTATGGATTAGATTCAGTGCCATCTCCACTTGTGATTTCTGCAGTAGATTTCAGATTGATGGCCGGGCACACGCTAAGGACGTAGCCCACGAAGGCGTTGACCTCGACACCACGGTCGTCCACGTTCCACACGTTAGCGTTAGAGTCAGAGTTGAAGGCTTATTGTAGCATTTACCTATATATATAAATTTTATATATACCATAGTTTTGGAAGGCCAGTTGCAAAGGGTTTTGCAACTGGATTTATTAGATTCCAGATAAATGTTTTAGTTAACTTTTATAACATACGGATTATTAAGAGTTCCGTTTCCTCCATCAATGATTTCTGCAGTAGATTTCAGATTGATAACAGGGCGCACGACACGACCGTTGTCGACGCTGCTGCCACCCACATCACCATCGCCAACGACATCCCACACGAGAGCGCTAGAGGCAGAGCAGAAGGGCGACATTGCCCAGAAATAAACTCCATTTACTAAATAATAATTTGAACTAGTTTGATGAAACACACCCCCAGCATAAGCTACTTCATCTGCTGTTATCAATCCAATCGGATATGTTAACGCTTTATTCCCTTTAGTTGCGGATTTTGTTGTATATAAATCATTACTTTGTGGGCATTTAAATTGTGGTATTTTATTATCACCTAGTCTTCCATATGCACCATAATCAGTATATGTTGCTCCTATTCCAGTTCCACTCGATAAACTTCTATCTCCACAAAAACCTGAATCTGCTAATAGTGATGAATAACTAGTTAAATTATTTTGATACCATGTATCTATCATTGTTTTTATTGTACTTGAATTAGTGTTTGTATGCGTTGCTGCATATGTTGTTGAACCAGCAGTCCCATACATATATCCTACATGGGCATTGTCAGTATTTGTGCTATTAAATGCACTTTTTCCTATTGAATCTTGTTTAATTAGTCTTACACTACCATCTTCATTTATTCTTACTATGCGCCATAATTCGTTGGCAGAAGCCCAAGTAGCTTTTTCATTTATCCAAGTTCCACCCATAGATGTACAAATTGATTCTGTTGCACCCGCTCCAACTCCATATTGCCCACTTAAAGTACAGATATTGCTAGATAAACACTCCTGTTCGGATGTAACTTCTCTAAAACTTTCACTACTTAATTCCGCATATATGACACTAGAACCATTATAAGTACATGCTTTGCTTTGAGATGGTAAAGCTACATAATTGTTTTCTACTGCTCCTCTAAAGTAATATGTTGTTTTATTATCTTCGGTATTTGTGTTTGTATAATATAATCCTTTGCCATTTGTATCACTACTTATTTGTGAGAAATCTATATTTGTATCGCTTTGGGCCTTGTTGTCTTTTAATATTACTGCTGCTAATCTAGCTGTTTTGATTGTTGGATTTTCTGGTGTTATTGTTTGACTTACGTCTTGTACATAATTAATATTAATTGTTAATATACTATCAGTTAAAGCTGGTTGTATTGTTATTGATTCATCATAACTTATTGTTACATTAAAAGTTGTTGTTGTTGACTTTGCTAATTTATCTCCTTTTTTAATACCAGATATTTCAAACTTAATTGCATCACTTCCCGTTTCACTTGCTGTTATATCATTTATTATCGCATCTAATGTTCCTTGGTTCGCTACTGTTATTTTATAGACTATCTTGTCACCTGGACTCGTTAAATCTACATTAAAGGTTGCATTTGTTCCTTCGGCTGTTGGGACTTTGGTAATAGTTACTCCGCTTGTTTTAGATACTTCTTCTATTTTAGTAAATAGTACTTTCCAAGTTGAAGTAATATTTGCTGTACCATTTATTGTTAAGTTTGTTGCAAATGCTGCATATCCTATTGCCATTACACATATTAAACAGCACATCGTTATCATAATTATTTTCTTACTCTT
>CAKPHC010000004.1 GCA_934155645.1 uncultured Bacilli bacterium
CTGTCTCGACCATAGACTCGGTGAAATCTTAATACCTGTGAAAATGCAGGTTACCCGCGACAGGACGGAAAGACCCCGTGGAGCTTTACTGTAGCTTGATATTGAAGTTCGGTGTATTATGTAGAGGATAGGTGGGAGACTTTGAAGCTAGGACGCCAGTTCTAGTGGAGTCAACCTTGGAATACCACCCTTAGTACTCTGAATTTCTAACCTAGAGCCGTGATCCGGCTCGGGGACAGTGTCTGGTGGGCAGTTTGACTGGGGCGGTCGCCTCCCAAAAAGTAACGGAGGCGCCCAATGGTTCCCTCAGAATGGTTGGAAATCATTCAAAGAGCGTAAAGGTATAAGGGAGCTTGACTGCGAGACCAACAAGTCGAGCAGGTACGAAAGTAGGGCTTAGTGATCAGGCGATTCAGTATGGAATGGTCGTCGCTTAACGGATAAAAGTTACCCCGGGGATAACAGGCTGATACCACCCAATAGTTCACATAGACGGTGGTGTTTGGCACCTCGATGTCGGCTCGTCACATCCTGGAGGTGTAGTCGCTTCCAAGGGTTGGGCTGTTCGCCCATTAAAGTGGCACGCGAGCTGGGTTCAGAACGTCGTGAGACAGTTCGGTCCCTATCCGTCGTGGGCGTAGGAAAATTGAGGGGAGCTATCCTTAGTACGAGAGGACCGGGATGGACCTACCTCTGGTGTATCTGTTGTTTCGCCAGAAGCAGCGCAGAGTAGCTATGTAGGGAATGGATAACCGCTGAAAGCATCTAAGCGGGAAGCCAACCTCGAGATGAGTTTTCCCATTTTTTAAAGTAAGATCCCAGGAAGACTACCTGGTTGATAGGCTGGAGATGGAAGCATAGTGATATGTTGAGTTGACCAGTACTAATAGATCGAGGATTTAATCATATTTGTTTAATTTGATTAGGTCATCACATTATCTAAGTTTTCAGGGAATTATTTCCCAAATATTTTATTGGTGATTATGACTGAGGTGGTACACCTGTTCCCATACCGAACACAGAAGTTAAGCCCTCAAGTGCCGACGATAGTGAATGCTAAAATAGGACGTTGCCAATAATTTTTTTTTGTATTTTTTTTCACATTATTGTGGATTTTTTTATTTACATTTTAAAATATAAAAAGCATGAAATATATTGAATAATATATTTTTTTTTTGCTATAATGGTAGTGGTGAAGAGAAATGGATTATAGAATAACAACGCGAAATGAAACAGAAACTGTTGAAATCGCCCAAAATATTGAATCAGAAAAATTTCCTAATATGGTAATATGCTTGTATGGAGACTTAGGAAGTGGTAAAACTGTATTTGCTAAAGCTTTTGCACAGGCTTTGGAAGTAGAAGAACCAGTTACTTCTCCAACTTTTAATATTATTAAAGAATATACAAGTGGAGAATTACCTTTATATCATATGGATGTATATCGCTTAGATGGAAATGTTGAAGGACTAGGAATTGAAGACTATTTTCATAAAAATGGTATTGTAATTATCGAATGGGCTGATACTATCAAAGATTATTTGCCAGAAGAAAGATTAGATATTAAGTTTAAAAT
This sequence comes from uncultured Bacilli bacterium, assembly GCA_934155645.1. GTDB lineage: Bacteria > Bacillota_I > Bacilli_A > RF39 > UBA660 > RGIG3091. The sequence continues at coordinate 1,577 of CAKPHC010000004.1, forward strand.
TATAGATGAAGATTCTAGGACTTTAGTATTTATTCCTCACGGAAGACAATATGAAGATATTTGTGAGGCAATACTATGAAAATATTGTATCTAGATACTTCATCTAGTTTTTTATATTGTGCAATTGTAAAAAACGATGAGTGCATTGGTGAAATCAAATTAAACTTAGAAAAAGATTTATCTTCTCTGGCTTTATCACAGATTAATAATCTTTTTACTGTTACTAGTACTAAACCAGAAGATATAGATAAAATAATTGTAGTAAATGGTCCAGGTTCATTTACTGGCATTAGAGTAGGACTTACGATTGCTAAAACATATGCTTGGAGTTTGAAAACTAAAATAACTACAATTTCTAGCTTAGAAGCTATGGCTATATCACATAAAAATGAATATGATTATTATATTCCAGTAATAGATGCACGTAGAGGCTATGTTTACGCTGGTATATATGACAAAGATAATAATCAAGTATTAAAAAATCAATATATTAACTTAGAAGTGTTAAAAGCAACACTTAATAACCTTCCAGGTTCTTATACTTTTATTACTAATGACGATATTGAAGGATTAGATAATATCTCATTATATGACCCAGACTTTTTAAAAATTGTTAATAAGTATAAAGATAGACCAGATATTAATCCACACGCAGTTGATGCTTTATATTTAAAATTAACAGAAGCAGAGGAAAAGTTAAATGCTTAATTCGTTAACTGTTGACAATATTAATAGTATAGTTGAACTTGAAAATACATTTAATGAAGTATTCAAACAAAAAAATGAACTTATGAATACACTTTTATCTAATCCGTATGTAAAAATATACACATATTCTGTGGATAAAAAAATAATCGCTTTTATTCAATATGAGGATATTTTTGATAGATTTGAATTAGATAATATATATGTATTAGAAAAATATAGAAATAAAAAGATTGCAACACTTTTAATGGATACAATGATAAGCGAAGGCCAAAAACAAAAAATTAGAAACATTACATTAGAAGTAAGAGAAGATAATATAAAAGCAATTAATTTATATAAAAAATATGGCTTTATCGAAAAGGCAATCAGAAACAATTATTATGGTAATTGTAATGGTATTTTAATGGAAAAAGAGATGATGTAAATGAAAGATGTTTATATATTAGGAATAGAAAGTAGTTGTGATGAGACTAGTGCTTCTATTATTAGAAATGGTACAGACGAAATAGCAACTGTTATAGCTACACAAATTGATATTCATACTAACTTTGGTGGAGTAGTTCCAGAAATTGCTAGTAGGGAACACTTAAAAAATATAACTATGGTTATTGAAGATTGCTTTAATAAAGCTAATATGACTATTGATGATATAGATGCTATAGCGGTAACATATGGCCCTGGCTTAATAGGTTCATTACTTGTAGGATTAGAAGCTGCTAAGACACTAGCATTCTTACATAACAAACCACTAATACCCGTTCATCATATTGCAGGTCACATATATGCTAATAATTTAGTAAAAACTATGGAATATCCTTTAATAGCGTTGGTAGTAAGTGGCGGTCATACTGATTTAGTTTATATGGAATCAGAATATAGTTTTAAAAGACTTGGTGGAACATTAGATGATGCAGTTGGAGAATGCTATGACAAAGTAGCAAGAGTAATAGGAGTAGGTTACCCTGGTGGCCCTGTAATAGATAAAATGGCTACTGAAGGTAAACATACTTACAACTTGCCAATGCCATTAGATGATGATAGTTATAACTTTAGTTTTAGTGGATTAAAGAGTGCTATTATTAATTTAGCTCATAATGAACAACAACGCGGAAACGAAATTAACAAAGAAGACTTAGCAACATCATTTCAAGAAGTTGTTGTGGATATTATTACTAAAAAAACACTTAGAGCTCTAAAAAACTATAATGTTAAACATTTAGTACTTGCTGGAGGTGTAGCAGCAAATAAAGGATTAAGAACTAATCTATCAAAAGTATGTGAAGAAAATGGAATAGATTGCAGTTTCCCACCTATAAAGTACTGTACTGATAATGCTGCTATGATTGCAACAGCAGGATACTTTCTATATAAAAAAGGAGCATTTAGTGGATTAGAAGTAAATGCCAAATCAAGTGATACTTTAAAATAGTGACTAGACAAAACAAAAAAAGTATAGTATAGTTGATTTTACGTGATGTAATTGTCAACTTGTAAAAATAAATAAACGACCCCCTACCTTTAGTAAGGGTTCGTTTTTTGGCGTTTAAAGGAGGGAAAAATGAATCTATCAAAAAAAGAATTATTGCAAGAAGAAGAATATCTTAACGACACTTTAAAAGTAATAAGGAGCAAAATATCTGATTTAGGCCAACAACTGTATGACAGAGAAGAAAAAGTACAAGAATTCAAAGAGTTCATGTGGGATGCAAGACATGATATGGACCCTACTGAAATGCGTTCAATGATGTCTACCAATGATTTAGAAATAACCATGATGTTGAACAAAGGTCAGTATCTACAAAAACTATTTAGAATCCAAAATAATCCATACTTTGGTTCAATAACCTTCGATGATAATGAAACATCTAATAAAATATACATTGGTATAACTCATGTTGAGGATGAAGAAAAAGATAAATACTTAGTCCATGATTGGCGTGCTCCAATATGTTCCTTGTTTTATGATTATGAAACTGGCCCAGCCAAATATAAGGCTCCTGGTGGAATAGTTACTGGAACAATAACTAATAAAAGACAATTCAAAATAGAAAATGCAAAATTAAAAAGAGTGTTTGATAATAACTTAAATATTGATGATGACCTATTACAAGAAGTGCTTGCAACAGAATCTAGTGATAAAATGAAAAACATAGTTAACACTATTCAACAAGAACAAAATGCAATTATTCGTAATGTTGAAGACAAAACATTAATAGTTCAGGGTATAGCAGGTAGTGGAAAAACCTCAGTAGCACTTCATAGAATTGCCTTTTTACTATATAAAATCGAAAACTTAACTTCTAAAAATGTTTTGATTTTTTCACCTAACCAAGTTTTTTCAGAATATATTTCTAATGTACTGCCAGAACTAGGTGAGGACAATACTATGCAAACAACGTTTCATACCTTTTTAGAGTCGCAATTAACGGAATTTAATACAGTAGAATCTTTTACTTCCTTTGTTGAAAGGTATTATAAGTATGAAGAGAAAAATCCTCAATTAGTTAAATATAAGCAAAGTGATGATATGATAAAATGCATTGACAACTATGCAAAAAGAATTACTAATGGAGCAAAATTTATAGATGATTATGTAACACATGATTTTGAAATACCAAAAGAAGAATTAAACGATTTATTAAAAGATAGATATAATAAACTACTACTATTTGATAGAATCGCTCATATTTCAGAGTACTATAGTAGAAAATATTACAACGGAAATAAATCAAAACAAAAAAGTATTGAATCTAAGTTATATAAACTATTAAATATAAAAAAAGATTACAAAAAAATATACAAAGATTTCCTTCACAGTCCTGAATTCCTAATTAACTATAAAGGCACTATAACAGAAAAAGAAATATTAGAAACTGTAGCTCATAAAAACATTAGATATGAAGATGCATGCCTATTAGTATACTTAAAAGGAGTTCTAACAGGTTTTGATTATCAAGGACAAATAAAAGAAGTAGTAATAGATGAAGCACAAGATTATAGTAAACTTCAATATGTAATTATAAATAAAATATTTAAACGAAGCGGATTTACAATACTAGGAGATATTAATCAAACAGTTAATCCATATTACAAATACAAGTCTTTAGAAGTACTAAGTAACATATTTAGTGATACCAAGTACTTAGAACTTAGAAAAACCTATAGGTCAAGTCCTGAAATCATAGAACATACTAATAAAATTTTAGGATTAAATCATGTATCAGCAATAAGACATGAAACAAACCAACCTGTAATTTTTAGAACTGAAAATAATAATTTAAAAACTATGTTAGTTGATGATATTGATACTTTAAAAACCAAAAGCAAATCAATTGCAATAATTACTAAAACAGATGAAGAAAGTAATTATATATTTGAATTGTTAAAAGATGTAGAAAGTGGTATCAATGTTCTAACTGCTACAACAAAAGAGTTTAATAAAAATTTAGTAATATTACCATCATATGTTGCAAAAGGACTAGAATTTGATGCTACAATTGTATATACCAAAAAAGATAATGCATACAGTGATGAAGAAAAGAATCTATACTACGTAGCTTGTACTAGAAGCCAACATCAACTAATTATTTACAATAACTAATAAAAAGTTAGTCAAAGATAATTTTGACTAACTCTTTTTATTTTACTAACTTCTTTTCAATTACTGAAATCAAATAATACATTATATACGAAACTATTCCTAGAATCACTACCGAAGTAATAACTAGATTAATATTAAATACTTGAGAACCATACATTATTAAATATCCAAGTCCACGTTTTGAAACCAACAACTCACCCATAATAACGCCGATTAAAGACATACTTATATTAATTTTAAAAGCATTTATAATTGTTAATTTATTACTTGGCAATACTACCTTAGTAAATATCTGCATTTTTGAGGCATTAAAGGTTTTTAACAACTTTATGAAACTATTATTGGTGGCAATAAACCCATTATATATATTTATTATGCTAATGATTAAAGAAATCATTAAAGCCATTACTACAATAGAATTAGTGCTAGCACCAACCCAAATAATAATAAGTGGTCCTAGTGCAACTTTAGGAAGTGAATTTATAACGGTTAAGTATGGGTCCATAACTTTAGATACAAATTTATTCCACCATAGCAAAGTAGCAATAATAATTCCAAAAAAAGATGCTATAGCAAAGCTTAAAACAGTCTCATAAACTGTAATACCAATATGCATTAATAAATCATTAGATGAATACAACTTCAAAATAGTTTTATATACCATAGAAGGACATGAATATAAAAATGTATTTATTACTTTGAAATGTGCTAAAAGTTCCCATATTAATAAAAATCCAACTATTATAAATATTTGAGTAATTCTAATTAAAAATTTTTCTCTTTTTAGTTTTTTTAAATACTTTTTATGGTCATTACTAAATGTGTACATCTAAATCCCTCCAAATTCTATCATAATATTCCCCAAATTCAGGAGCTTTACGATTATTAATAGGAGTCGATTTATTAGAAAGATTAATATTATAAATATTCTTTATTTCAGCTGGTCTCTTAGTTAATACGACAATTCTATCGGAAAGACTGATTGCTTCCGCTAAGTCGTGCGTTACCATAATTACTGTTTTTCCTTCATTTTTAATTATATTATATACATCATCTGAAAGAGCAAGTCTAGTTTGATAATCTAATGCTGAGAAAGGTTCGTCTAATAAAAGTATATCAGGGGCAGTTGCAAGCGTACGAATTAATGCTACTCTTTGCCTCATACCACCAGATAATGATGATGGATATTTGTCAATAAACTCACCAAGTCCATAAGTATTCAATAAATTAATTACTTTATCTTTATTTTCTTTAGTTAGATTGCCACTTATTTCTAAACCAATTAAACAGTTCTCTAGAATAGTTCTCCAAGGAAAAAGCGAATCGCTTTGTAACATATATCCAATTTTTAAGTTAGAATCACCATATTTAATATTACCACCAGTAGCTTTTTCTAGATTTGAAAGGATTGATAACAATGATGATTTTCCACAACCAGAAGGACCTACTATCGATAGGAATTCTTTATCAAAAATATCTAATTCTATATCTTTAATTGCTTCTACTTCTCCATTAGTATCATGATAAATTTTATTTAAATGTTCGATTTTTAAAATGGATTTCTCCATTTTAGTCCTTTGTATAAATTAATGAATTATAATCAACTGTTGTATCAATAGCACCACTTGCCATCATTATCTTTTGTAAGTGATCAAAAGAGTCTTTGGTAAAATTAGTAGTTTTAGGCCAAGTATCTTGTGATTTATATCTTTCTACAACATCAGTTAAATCATTTAAAGATGTATCAGGAAAGAAAGATAGTATAGCCTTAGCAATAGTTTTACTGTCATTTTCATGAACGAAATCTAATCCCTTTTGAATCGCTTTAGTAAAATTTTCAATCAATTCAGGATTCTTTTCAATAAAACTTATTTTAGCACTATAAGAAGTATAAGGAACAATACCACCAAGTTCCCCTATTGAAGCAACTACATAACCGTATCCTTGTTGTTCAATTTCTAAGGCGGTTGGTTCAAATAAAGTAACAAAATCACCAATACCACTTATAAAGGCACCACCCATAGCAGCAAAGTCTACACTAGTATCAATTGTAAGGTCCTTTTTAGGATTAATTCCTGCTTCTCTTAATGCCCACTCAAATGTCATTTCAGGCATGCCGGCTGTTCTACCACCAATCACGTATTTACCACGTAGATTATCTAAAGTAAAATTCTCAATTTTTTCTCTTGAAACAAGGAAACTACCATCTTTTTGAGTTAACTGAGCAAAAGTTTTTAGATAATCCTTTTCACCACCATTGTAAACATAAATTGTTGCTTCACTTCCACAAAACGCAATATCCATATCTCCAGATAAAATAGCGGCTGTTACTTTATCAGCACCAGGTGTTAAAGTAAGGTCAATATCGATTCCATTTTCCTCAAAATAACCTAATGATATTGCTGCATATTGAGGTGCATAAAAAATACTGTGAGCTACCTCTGCTACTTTTACTTTTGTAAGATTACTATCATTTTCCTTCTTAAATGAATTAAATAACACTGCTGAAGCCATAGCAAAGACAATTAAAATTGCTACAATAGTAATTATTTTATTTCTCATAAACTCCTCCTTTTAATAATTACAATGTATTATACGTTAAGGTAACAATAATGTTACGGGCTCATCTTATGCTTACAATTAATTGTTCTTTTTTTTATTTGAAAATTAAGATATAATATTTATAGAAGGTAGGTATAGCATGAAGATAGATAATTTAAATCAAGAACAACAAAAAGCAGTTTTAAAAGTAGATGGCCCTATTTTAATTCTGGCAGGTGCTGGGAGTGGTAAAACAAGAGTCTTAACAACTAAAATTGCTTATTTAATAGAAGATATAGGCATAAGTCCCTATAATATTTTAGCAATAACATTTACTAACAAGGCAGCTAAAGAAATGAATGACCGTCTTTATAAAATGATTGGTGATGTATCTAAAAAAATTCAAGTGTCAACATTCCATTCTTTTGGACTTAAGATTTTAAGAGAAAATTGTGAACCCCTTGGTTATCAATCTAATTTTGTAATTATGGATAGCGAGGACAGCCTATCAGTTATAAAGAAAATCTTAAAAGAGTATAACTTAGACCCCAAACAATACAATCCACATGCAATAAGAAATAAAATAAGTAGTTGTAAAAATGAGTTAATGATGCCAAACGATTATGAAAAGTATGCAATAAGTGAATATGAACAAGTTGTATTAAAAGTATATCGTAGATATCAAGAAACATTGTTTAAAAACAATTCTATTGATTTTGATGATTTGCTAATATTACCAATAAAACTATTTAGAGAGCATCCAAGTATATTACAAAGATATCAAGAGCATTTCCAATATATTTTAATTGATGAGTATCAAGACACAAATGAAGCTCAATATATTCTAACTAAAATGATTAGTGCTAAATATAAAAACATTTGCTGTGTTGGTGATAACGACCAATCAATTTATAGTTTTAGAGGTGCCAATTATCGTAACATATTGAACTTTGAAAAAGACTATAGTAATGCTACTGTAATAAAACTTGAACAAAACTATCGCTCTACTAGTAATATTCTAGATGCAGCTAATGATGTAATAAAAAACAACCGTGAAAGAAAAGATAAGAATTTATGGTCTACTAAAGGTGAAGGAGAAAAAATATCATATTTTAGAGCCTATAACGAACGTGATGAAGCTTTTTATGTAGTGCGAGAAATAAAGAAACTTCTAAATAAGGGAATCAATTATCAAGAAATTGCAGTTTTGTATAGAACCAATGCTCAGTCAAGAAACTTAGAAGAAGAATTTCTAAAAGAAAACTTACCATATCGTGTAGTAGGTAGCTTTTACTTCTATAGTAGAAAAGAAATTAAGGATTTAATCGCATACTTAAGATTAATTCACAATGAAAATGATAATGTAAGTTTATTAAGAGTAATTAATACCCCTAAACGTGGTATAGGCTTAAAAACAATAGAAAATCTAACTACTAAAGCTGATGCATTAGGTACTAGTATCTATAACGTAATAGATAGTGGTAAAGAATTAGAATTCAAAAAAATGATTGAACAACTAAAAGAGTTGAGTAAAGATTTAACATTAACAGAATTAGTTGATAAAGTATTAAATGTTACTGGACTAAAGAAAGAATATGAGGAAGAAAAAACTCTAGAAGCAGATATAAGAATTGAAAACTTAGAAGAATTTAAGTCAATTACTAAAACATTCGAAGAAAAAGAAGGATTAGTATCTTTAGAGGATTTTCTATTAGAAATTAGTTTAGTTAGTGATGTTAATGAATATAAAGACGATAAAAATCGTATTAGTTTGATGACAGTGCACTCAGTAAAAGGCTTAGAATTTGACTATGTATTTGTAGTAGGATTAGAAGAAGGTATATTCCCACATATGAATTCATTAATGGATAATGCTGAACTAGAAGAAGAAAGACGCCTTTGTTATGTAGCAATAACAAGAGCAAGAGAAAAACTATATCTGGTAAATGCTAGAACAAGAACTATCTATGGTAAAGAATCAAGTAATCCAGCCAGTAGATTTATAAGCGAAATAAATGAAAAATTACTAGAAAAAGAATTTAAAGACGATAAAGAAAATGTTCCAAAATTAAATAAAGAAGAATACTTTTATCAAGATAATGTTGATTATAAAGTCGGAGATTTTGTTTATCACGAAGTATTTGGTCAAGGCAAGGTAGTTGAGGTAACTAATACACTTATGAGTATTGCCTTTAGACATCCGTATGGTATAAAAAAATTAATGAAAAATCATAAAAGCATTAAAAAAATATAGGAGGATTTTATGAATAATGAAAAAACTTTAGTAATTATGGCGGCAGGTATGGGAAGCCGTTTTGGAGGATTAAAACAAATCGAACCAGTTGGACCTAATGGGGAATTTATCATCGATTATTCTATTTATGATGCAATCAAAGTTGGTTTTAATCGAGTAGTGTTCATCATAAAAGAGGAAAATTATGATATTTTTAAAGAAACAGTAGGAAACAGAGTTGCAAGTCATATAAAAGTAGATTATGTATTTCAAAAAATAGATAACATCCCAAATGGTTATCAAGTACCTGAAAATAGGGTAAAACCTTGGGGTACATCTCATGCAATTCTTTCTTGCTATGGGATTGTTAATGAAGATTTCATAGTAATTAATTCAGATGACTTTTATGGAAGAGATGCATTTAGTGCTGCAATGAAATTCTTAAAAGAAAGAGAAGAAAAGAATTTGTCAGAATATGCTCTTATCGGATACCATGTAAAAAACACTTTAACTGACAATGGTTCAGTAAAAAGAGGAGTATGCAAAGTAAATAATAATTATTTAGAGGCATTAATCGAAAGTGAAATAACTAAAGACAAAGAAATTATTACAGCAAAACCACTAGATGGTAGTGATTCATTTGAGGTAGAACCTGATTCATATGTATCTATGAACTGTTTTGCTTTTACTCCAGATATCTTAGACTATTTAAAAGATAATTTTCCAAAATTCTTAGATAGCCATAAAAATAATTTAGAGAAATGTGAATATTTACTACCTGAATCTGTATTCGCCAAAATGAAAGAAGACAATACTAAAGTAAGAGTAGTACCTACTACTGCTAAATGGTATGGTGTAACTTATAAAGAAGATAAAGAAAGTGTAGTAGCAGCAATTAAGAAAATGATAGAAAATGGTGAATATCCGGAAAATTTATGGAAATAAAGTACTAATTTTAGTGCTTTTTTTATATAAATTGTTATAATAAATATAGGTGAAAAATATGCAAGAAAGATACAATGAACTAATAAAAATTATTAATGAAGCAGATTATAACTATCATACACTTGATAATCCAACTATAACTGACCAAGAATATGATAAATATTTAAGAGAATTATATAGAATTGAAGAAGAACATCCAGAATTAAAACGTGAAGACTCTCCGAGTAATAGAGCAGGTGGACAAGTATTAGATGAATTTAAAAAAGTTACTCATACTATCCCAATGATGTCTTTAAGTAACGTTTTTAATGAGAGTGAAATTGTAACTTTTGATTCAAGAATTAGAAAAGAAGGATTTACTCCTAAATATGTATGTGAATTAAAAATAGATGGACTAAGTGTTTCACTGCGTTATGAAAAAGGTAAATTAGTAACAGCAGCCACTAGAGGAGATGGAGTAACAGGAGAAGATATTACTGCTAATGCAAAGACAATAAAGACTATTCCTCTTAAATTAAACAAAGAAATTGATATAGAAGTTCGTGGCGAAATATACATGAGCAAAAAAGTTCTTGAGAAGTTAAATAAAGAAAGAGAAAAAGAAGGTAAACCATTATTTCAAAATGCTAGAAATGCAGCTGCTGGTTCAGTAAGACAATTGGATTCAAAAATTGCTGCTAAAAGAAATCTAGAATGCTTTATATATCACTTACCTAATCCTTTAGATTATGGAATAACCACACATTACGAAGCATTACAATTTATGAAAGACCTAGGTTTAAGAACTAATCCAAACAATAGATTAGTAAAAAACGTTAATGAAGTTTTATCTTTTATTGATGATTATACTAAAGAAAGACCAAATCTTGCTTATGATATAGATGGAGTAGTTATTAAGGATAACAGTATCTTAGAACAACAAGCATTAGGTTTCACAGCTAAATATCCTAAATGGGCCACAGCTTATAAATTCCCAGCTACAGAAGTATTAACCAAACTAACAGATATAATATTTACAGTTGGAAGAACTGGACAAATTACTCCTAACGCTGTATTAGAACCAGTAATTGTTCAAGGTTCAACTATCAGAAGAGCAACTCTTCATAATGAAGATTATGTAAAAGAAAAAGACTTAAAGATAGGTGACATAGTCTCTATTAGAAAAGCAGGAGATGTTATACCTGAAGTAGTAAAACCTATAAAAGAAAGAAGAACAGGTGAAGAAAAAGATTTTGAAATGATTAAGTTCTGTCCTATATGTAATTCTCCACTTATGAAAAAAGATGGCCAAGTAGATTATTATTGTTTTAATCCAAATTGTGATAGACGTAATATAGAAGGAATTATTCACTTTGTCTCTAGAAAAGCTATGAACATAGATGGATTAGGTGAAAAAATAGTTGAAGATTTTTATAACATGCATTTTATCAACAATATTGTGGATATTTATCATTTGAACAAACATCGTGAAGATTTAATAGAACTAGAAGGATATGGCGATAAGAGTGTAGATAATTTATTAAAAGCCATTGAAGATAGTAAAACTAATTCCTTAGAAAGATTAATTTTTGGATTAGGAATTGCTCATGTAGGTGAAAAAACGGCTAAAATTTTAGCAACACGTTATAAAACACTAGATAATTTAATGAGTGCTAGTTTAGAAGAATTAACTAACGTTAATGACATTGGTGAAATTATTGCCAAAAGCATAATTAATTACTTTTCTATTGAATATAACCAAAACTTGATTCAAGAATTAAAAGATTTAGGACTTAATACAAAATATTTAGGAGCCGAAATAATAGAAGATATTAATTTCTTAAATAAAACTTTTGTTATAACCGGTACTTTATCTAATATGTCTAGAGATGAAGCTAAAGATAAAGTAGAACTATTAGGCGGTAAAACCTCATCTTCAGTAAGTAAAAAAACGGATGTTGTAATAGTAGGAGATAATCCTGGTAGTAAATTTGATAAGGCTAAAGAACTAAATATTGAAATATGGGATGAAGATAAATTTTTATCAATGTTAAATAAATGATAGGCACTTAAAATATACCTAATATCTAGTTATGAATATCATAAGACTAGATAGGAGGAAATTAAATGTTTGGTGGATGTTGTCATGATAGACAAAATGAATTTAATCAAAACTTTGTAGGTGAAAACGATATCAATATGGATATTGATGTAAATATGGCAGGAGGAAACATAAATATGGCAAATGCAATGCCAGCAGTAGATAACCAAAATCTAATGATGGGTTCTACTATGCAGTCTCCAATTGTTGAACCAATGCAAGAGAGAGTTGTACATAGAACAATAATGCATGAAGTACCACATGTATGCCCTCAAAGAACTAAAATAATTAACCACCACGTATATAAACATACGTATAGACCAAGCTATAGTTGCTGTGAAGAAAATACTGTATCTAATATACAATGTGGTTCTTGTTGCCAATTTAGATAATAAACAAATAGTCATACTTTAGGTATGGCTTTTTTCTATTTGTGATATAATTATTTCAATAACTATTAGGAGGTATATCATGAATATGAAAGAAATTCAAAAACAAATATGGCAAAACAAAGTTAACAAAGGATTTAATATTACAGATGTTAATAAAGAATTTTGCTTACTTTATGGAGAAGTAGCAGAAGCATATGAAGCTTATAGAAAGAAAAAAGATGATTTAGGTGAAGAACTTGCAGATATAGCAATTTACTTAATGGGATTATCAGAAATGCTTGGTTTTGATTTAGAAGACCAAATATTATCAAAGGTATCCAAAAACGAAAAACGAGTTTATAAAGATATAAATGGAGTTACTACAAGAGTAGGAGAATAGCCATGAAAGCATTAACAATAAAAGAACCATGGGCTACTTTAATTATAGATGGATATAAAAAATACGAATTTAGAAGTTGGAAAACTAATTATAGAGGTAAAATACTGATTCATGCAGGAATGTCTCTTGAAAAAGATATGTTAAAAAGATTTGAAGAGTATGATTTAAAATGCTCTAAAGGTGAAATAATAGGCGAAGCGGAATTAACAGATTGTATCCTAGTAGATAAGGAATTTAATGATGAACTAATTAAGATTAACCCAGTTGTGTATGCAAAAAGCAATCATGTTCAAAAATATGCGTGGAAATTAGAAAATGTAATCAAGTATTCTAATCCTATACCAATTAAAGGTAAATTAGGATTATGGAACTATGAAAAGGAGAATTAATATGAAACATGAAATGAACTTACACGATGCACCATTTAATTTAATAAAAAGTGGAACAAAAACAATAGAATTACGACTAAACGATGAAAAACGTCAAAAAATTAAAATTGGTGACATAATAGAGTTTACAAATAGAACTACAAATGAAAAAATAATGACAAAAGTAAAAGCACTTCATCATTATCAATCATTTAGTGAACTTTATAAGCATTTTGATAAAATAAAACTTGGATATAGCGAAAAAGAAGAGGCAAACCCTTCTGATATGGAATTATACTATTCACAAGAAGAACAAAATAAATATGGAGTTCTAGGAATAGAAATGGAACTAATTTAAACTGTACAATGTGCAGTTTTTTTAACAAAAAAAGCACCTTTAAGTGCTCTAATTTATTTATCTTCTAAATCGCCAAACAATAGACCAATGTTAATTATTCCAGCAAGGCCAACAAGTGTATAAATGATTCTTGATACAACTTGATCAGCACCGCCAAATAAAGAAGCCACTAGGTCAAATTCAAATAGACCAATAAGTCCCCAGTTTAATGCACCAATAATTGTTAGTACTAATGCTACTTTTTGTAATGTTTGCATATTATTCCTCCTTTTAACTAATTCACTATTATGATAAACAATTATTTTAAAATTATTCACGAATAATAGATAAACATAACCATATAATTAATTGAAAAGAAAAAATATGAGGTGAAAGATGAAAAAAATAATTATTTTGGGTACAGTAATAATGATGTTATTTGTAACAGGATGTGGGAAAAAAAGCGCCGATGATGTTATTAAAGAATTAGATAAAAAAATAACATCAGCAACAACATATCAACTAGATGGAACGTTACAAATTACAAATAATGATGATACATATAACTATAATGTTAAAGTATCTTATGAAAAGCCAAATAAGTATCGTGTAAGTTTAGTTAATACATCAAATGACCACGAACAAATAATTTTAAAGAATACTGAAGGAGTTTATGTAGTAACACCATCCTTAAATAAGAGTTTTAAATTCCAAAGTGATTGGCCAAATAATAATTCTCAAGTTTATTTATTAAATTCATTATTAAGTGATATAAATAATGATAAAGAAAGAGTCTTTGAAGAAACAAAAGATGGATATACTATCACAACTAAAGTAACTTATCCTAACAATACTAATTTAATAAAACAAAAAATTACTTTAGATAAGGACTTAAATATCAAAGGTGTAGAAGTTTTAAATTCTAATGATATATCACAAATGATTATGAAATTTAATAATATAGATTTAAAAGCAAATTTTGATGATGATTATTTTGATCTAGACAGTATTATTGAACAAATAGATACAAATGAGAATAAAAATAATAATGATAAAACGGAAAAATCTAACGCAATAAACGACATTATATATCCATTATATATACCTACAGGAACAGCTTTAGTAGATAAAGAAAAAGTTAGTAAAACTGATGGTGAACGCATAATTTTAACATTTGATGGCGAAAAACCGTTCCTTCTAGTTGAAGAAACGGCAAGTGTAGAAAACGAATTCTCAGTAATACCAACATATGGAGACCCATTATTATTAGCAGATACAGTAGCAGCATTATCTTCAAACTCAATAACATGGATTAGCAATGGTATAGAATATTACATAGTATCAGACGCTATGAGTCAAATAGAATTAATTGAAATTGCAAGCTCAATTAATGCGATACCTACAATGAAATAGACACTTTTGTGTTTATTTTTTTTTAATAGAGTGTTATAATTTTAACAGGTGATTGAAAATGGCAAATAAGAAAAAAGAAATTAAAAGAGTAAAAAAGAATAAAAATATCGTTGGCAAAACACCTGCTCATTACAATGAAGATGTTGTAAAAATGGTTAAAATCGGTGTGATAGTACTATTATGTTTTGTTGTTATCTATCTTGTAACGGCTATTATTAATGGTGAGTTATTTGGTAAGAAGACAACACCTACTGAAACTGAAATTCAAAAAGTTGAAATACTAATGGGAGAAACTTTTGAGAAAAATGATAGTGAATACATAATTGTTTATTATGACTTTAAAGATTCTAACTACAGTGGATTATACAACTCTTTAGTATCAAATTATACTTCTTCTAGTAAAGAAGTACCAATGTACAAAGTTGATTTATCTACTAATTTCAGCAAAAAATATATGACAAAAGAAGGAGAAGTTTCTAATACTGCACCTACTAGTCTTGCAAATTTGAAAATTAGTGGATCAACATTAATAAGAATCAAAGATAAACAAGTTGTTACTTATCTTGAAGGTAAAGACAATATAAAAAGCTATATAGAAGAATTAGTAAAATAGGTACTCAAATGAGTATCTTTTTTTAAATTTTAATTCTATTTTTCTAGTACATATGATAAAATTATAATGTATGACAATAATAGAGGTGAAGTTATGAATAACAAAAAAGAACAACCTAAAAAGACAAGAAAAAATAAAACAAAAAAAGTAGAAGTAGTAGAAGATATAATAGTAAATGAAGAGGAAAATAATAAAGATAATGTATTAAAACGTATATCTAAAAATAGTTTTAATTCAATAGAAGTTGTAGTTATTATGGTAATCACTGCTTTGTTTGGAGCGTTAATAGGAAGTGGCGTAACTTACTTTAGAGATAATGGTGGTATTAGAATTTACAATAAGGATTTAAGAGAATTAATTTCTACATATCATGATGTTGTTGATAACTATTATGGAGATATAGATAGTGACGAATTATTAGAATCAGGCATTAAAGGAATGATGGAATACTTAAATGACCCTTATTCTAGTTATTTAGACTCTGAGGCATCGGAAGAATTTAATGAAAAAATAGAAGGTGAATATATTGGATTAGGTGCTGAAATTGCATATAATTCTAAAGAAAAAACTCTAACTATTAATACAATTTTTGAAGATAGTCCAGCAGCTAAAAGTGGATTAAAAGTAGGAGATTTAATTCTTAAGATTGAAGACAAAGATATAAAAGATTTAAGTTTAAATGAAATAACCGCTATTATAAAAGGTGGCGAAAAAGGAAGCATAGTAAAATTAGATATAAAAAGAGGAGAAGAAGAACTTTCAATCGAATTTAAAAGAGGTACAGTAGAACTAACTTCAGTTGAAGGAAGAATTATAGAAAAAGATGGCAAAAAGGTAGGAGTAATAAAGATTGATATCTTTGCTAAAAACTCATATAAACAGTTTAAAAAAGTAGAAGCAGAGTTAGAACAAGAAGGAGCAACAAGTCTAATAATAGATGTACGTAACAATACTGGTGGTTATTTAACTACAGTAAAATCAATTGCTGAAATGTTCTTAGACAAAAAAGATGTAATGTTTATTGTTAAAGACAAAAAAACTGAAGAAAAGCAACTTGCTAGCAAAAATAAAGAGATTGATTTACCAGTTGCAATATTAATAAATGGTGGAAGTGCATCAGCTTCTGAAATTCTAGCAGCAGCTTTAAATGAAAACTTAGGAACTGAACTAGTAGGATTAAAAACCTATGGTAAAGGCTCTGTTCAAAAGACTAAGGTTTTAAGTAGTGGTGCAACAATTAAATATACTACTCAAAAATGGTTGACTCCAACCGGTAACAGCATAGATGGTAAAGGTATAAATCCAACTATCGAAATAGAACAAAGTGAAAAGTATTACGATACTAGAACTGATGAGGATGATGCTCAATTACAAAAAGCAATCGAAACAATATTAAAAGGTAAAAGTCAATAGATAGACACAAATGTGTCTATTTTTTGTTTTGATGGCTTAAGTTTAATTTTTAACTTTATAAGTTTATTCTAATTATGTTATACTAAAAATATAGTAAAGGTGGGTATGATATCTATGTATGATGTTACTTTAGAAAATATAACCGACGAATTTCAAAAACTTTTACGTTCGAATAAGTACATAACTTTCAAAGAGTATAATGCATTTATAGATAAGTATCAAAAAGATTTAGAAGGTAATAACTTAAATAATTTAGTAAAAGAAATAATAAACAATGGATATTCATATATAGAAAAACACAACAACATATTCATTAATCGAAAACTTGAAGAAGAAAAAGAATATTTTGATAAAATGTTTGATGAAATCGATTCAAATATTAAATTGGATGATGAGCAAAGAAAAGCTATTTTAAATGATGAAGATTATTCTTTGATTATAGCAGGTGCCGGCGCTGGAAAGACAACAACTATGGCTGCAAAAGTAAAATACTTAATAGAAAAATGTCATGTGTCACCCAGTAAAATTGCCGTTATTTCTTATACAAATAAAGCCACTGATGAGTTAGAAGATAGAATCAAGTATGATTTTCATTTACCAGTTGATATTATGACTTTCCATTCATTAGGAATAAAAATAATAAGAACGTTATTTACTCAACCGTTGAAACCTCTATCCGAAAGAGAGAAAGATGATATTATATGTCATTATGTAAGTGATGTTCTATTTAATAACAAAGAATTATTAACGGAATATGTGGAAACTTTCAATAAATACCAAGATGATAGTTTTAATATGTTTTCCAAAGGATTTGTTGATAACTATCAGAAGTTTAATACATTTAATGAATACTTTGAAGACTATAAAAGACGAAAACAATTTCAGAATAAAGACAATTTAGTAAATATTATCAAATATAGAATTGAAAACTATATAAAGCAACCACAACCTAAATCAATAAAAAATGAAACGATGAAATCTAGAGCAGAAGCTAATATTGCCAATTTCTTATTTCTAAATGGAATTGATTACAAATATGAGGAACCTTATCCTGAAAAAGTTGACCAAGAACGAACATATTTACCGGATTTTACAATAGAAGTTGATGGTATTCCTTTATATATAGAATACTATGGCCTATCTACGGCTAGGGAAAATGGAACGTTAAGTAAAAAAACGTATGATAAATATCAAGATATAAGAAAAAGAAAAAATGAGTTTCATAAAAATCAAAATAACAATTATATTGAATTAGATTATAAAGTAATTGAAAACGGAATATCTATTAACTATATAGATGATTTAAAAAGAAAGTTACTAAAGTATAATGTTAAATTTAGAAAAAGAAGTAATGAAGAAATATATGACCAAATATTAAATAATAACGTACAAGCCGAATTCTTTCGCTTTGTGAGTTTTTGTAACAACTTAATAAGCACTATAAAATCAGATGTGAATAGAAATAATATACAAAATATTATCAAAGACTACATTATAAAAACGGCAACTACTTTAGAAGCAAAGGAAGAAATGTTAAAAGAAGCTAATCTATTTTTAAAACTATATAATTACTATGAGGCTAAGTTAATTCCTCAGAACAGAATAGATTTCTCTGACATGATATATTATGCAAATAAATATATAGGCAATATAAAAGAAGAAAGCAAATTGGGATATGACTATTTAATAATTGATGAGTATCAAGATATTTCATTAGATAGATATGAATTTGCTAAAAATATTGCTGAAACAGCAGATGCAAAAGTAGTATCAGTTGGAGATGATTGGCAAACTATATTTTCGTTTGCAGGTTCAAGAATAGATTTATTTTATAAATACTCAAGTCAATTTCCTGGTGCTAAACAATTATTTATTAATAATACATACAGGAATAGTCAACAATTGATAAATTTAGCTGGAAGTTTTGTAATGCGTAATCCCTTACAGATAAAAAAAGATTTGGTATCATCTAAGGTAAGGAGAAATCCAATAAAAATATGTTATTATGAACAAAACCAATATGAGATGGTGGAAAGCATAATAGGTGAAATAATAGATAAAAATCCTAGTGATAGTATTATGATTTTGGCAAGAAAAAATAAACATATCAAAAAAATGTTAGAAACGTCGCTTTTTGAAGAGGGTGTTGATACAAGAATTATATGTAATAAATATCCTGAGGCTCATATTGATGCTATGAGTATTCATAGTTCTAAAGGACTTGGTGCTGATCAAGTAATCGTATTAAACGTTACTAATACTGACTTTCCTTGTCCCGAAAAAAATAACTTTTGGTTAATTGAATTATTTAAACCTCAAAAATATGATGAACAATTTCCATATGCTGAAGATAGGCGAATCTTTTATGTGGCTTTAACGAGAACCAAAAAGGATGTTTATTTATTAATTCCTAATGACGAAGATAAGCAGTCAATTTTTATAAAAGAGTTACAAGAAATGGGTATAAAATAAGAAAGGAGGGGGAGTATATGTACAAAAAATTAAGTAAATTATTTTGCTGGGTATTAACTTTACTAGTTTTAGCTAGTCCAGTGTTAGTAAAAGCTGATCAAATATCACTTAAAACTAGTGCTTATTCAACTACTGTTACAACTGGAAACGAATTAACATTTGCATTAGATGTAAAACAAAATGATTTTCAAGGTACAATTTCATTTGATAATAATGCAATAGAATTCGTAGATATTAAGATTGAATATGCTGGTGATGGACCTTATGCAGGAAGCCTAGGAACAGTTACTAAAACAGTATCTAATGGTACAGTTAGTGTTAACTATTCAAAGGGTAATAATCCTGTAACTTTATTAGCAGTTTTCAAAGCAAAAGCAGTACCTAATGGTGGTAAAACAACAATAAAGGCAATACCAAGTGGAAATATGTGGTTTGGTCAACCAGAAAGTACTATTACAATAGTAGCTGAAAAAGAATGTGCTACAGTAGACGGAAAAGAATGTCCTGTTTGTGAAACTTGCAAGGAGTGTGATAAAACTGCAAGCGAAAGCAAAGATAATAATGAAATATTATTATATGGTTCACTAGGAGCATGTGGTGTACTAGCAGTAGCAGTTATTATATTAGCTGTTAAGAAAAAATAGGTAATTAAAGGAATGACGTTGAAGTCATTCTTTTTTTATACAAAGAAAAATGAAAAAAAGATGAAAAAAATCTTGCAAAACCGTTGATATCTATGATATACTGTTGATTGTGTGGCTGCTTAGATGTGTGAGGTTGCTGATACGCCAGGTTAAGTTGGTATAAAAAATCAGGTTATTCACACGGAGCAAGTCTATACTAGATATAGGCGAAGGGAGGACATAAGAAATGTCAAACAAAGTTCGTGTTAAACTTCAAGCATACGATCACAGGGTGCTTGATAACGCAACTACAAAAATAGTTGAAACAATCAAAAGAACAGGTGGAGAAATTAGTGGTCCGGTACCATTACCAACTGAAGTTGAAAAAATCACTATTTTAAGAGCTGTTCACAAATACAAAGATAGTCGTGAACAATTCGAAATGCGTACACATAAGAGATTAATTGATATCAAAAATCCAAGTAAGGAAACAATTGATGCTTTAACTCACTTAGACATACCTAGTGGTGTTGATATTAAAATCAAATTATAAAAAGTAGGAGGAAACAGAAATGAAAGGAATCTTAGGAAGAAAAATTGGAATGACTCAAGTATTTACTGAAAGTGGTAAATTAATTCCAGTTACTGTTGTTGAAGTAGAACCAAATGTAGTTACTCAAATCAAAACAGTTGAGAAAGATGGATATGACGCAGTTCAACTTGGTGCTGTTACTATAAAAGAGAAATCTTCTAACAAACCAAAGATGGGTCATACAAACAAAGCTAATACAGCTCCTAAGCGCTTCTTAAAAGAAATTAGAGGAGTTAACGTTAACGATTACACGTTAGGGCAAGTTATTAGCGCAGATATTTTTACAAAAGGTGAAATGGTTGACGTTAGTGGAATCAGTAAAGGTAAAGGATTCCAAGGTGTTATCAAACGTTATAACCAAAGCCGTGGTCCAATGGGACATGGTTCACAATATCATAGAGGAGTAGGTTCTCTAGGAACATTACTTCCTATGCACGTATTAAAAGGTAAGAAATTACCAGGTCATATGGGAAATATTGCTACAACTATTCAAAATTTGGAAGTTGTATCAGTAGATTTAGAAAACAACGTTATCTTAATCAAAGGTAATGTTCCAGGTCCAAAGAAATCTTTAGTTATGATTAAAACTTCAGTAAAAAAAGGTGAAAAAGTTAATGAGATGGAAGAATTAATCTCATACGAAGTAATCGAAGAAGAAGCAAGTGAAGAAGTAGCAACTGAAGCTACTGAGACTGCAACTGAAGAAACAAGCACTGAAGAATAATCATCACATAGAATCATAAGACAAAAAATTAAATGTGATGAAAGGAGGAATTAGAGATGAAACAAAAACTTTTAAATATTAAAGGTGAAACAGTTAAGGACATTAAATTAAATGAAAATATATTTGGTATAGAACCAAACAATAAAGTTTTATATGATGCAATCATTTTAACTAGAGCATCATTAAGACAAGGAACCCATAAGACTAAAGTTCGTTCAGAAGTAAGCGGTGGTGGAAGAAAACCATGGCGTCAAAAAGGTACAGGTCATGCTCGTCAAGGGTCAATTAGAGCTGTACAATGGAGAGGTGGAGGTATAGCCTTCGGACCTGTTCCAAGAGATTATAGTAAAAAAATGAATCGTAAGGAAAGAAGATTAGCATTAAAGAGTGCTTTAGCAGTTAAAGCAGCTGACATGATAATTCTTGATGAATTAAAAGTTGCTACTCCTAAAACTAAAGATATGTTAAATATTCTTACAACATTAAAAGTTAACGATTTAAAAACTTTAATAATCGTAAATGAATTAGATGAAAACATTATTTTATCTTCTAGAAATTTAGACAATGTTACATTACTAGAAGCAAACGAAATAAATGTATTAGATTTAATTGCTAACGAAAAAGTAGTTATTACAGAAGAAGCATTAAAATCAATTGAGGAGGTGCTAGCATAATGAATACAAAATATTTAGAAATTATTAAAGCACCAGTTATTACTGAAAAAAGTAGCACATTAGCTCAAAACGAAGGAAAATACGTATTCAAAGTAGATCCTAAAGCTAATAAAACTGAAATAAAAGAAGCTATTGAAAAAATATTCAAAGTTAAAGTAGAAAGTATTTCTACTATTAACGCAAAAACAAAGAAAAGAAGAGTAGGACGTTACACTGGTTTAACAAATCGTTACAAAAAAGCAATTGTTAAATTAGCTGAAGGTCAAACTATCGATCTTAATTAGAGGAGGGTAACATTATGGCAATTAGAAATTTTAAACCAACTACTAATGCTAGACGTAAAATGTCTACTTTAATAAATGATGAGATTACTACAAGCACTCCTGAAAAAAGTTTGGTAGTTACTTTAAAGAAAAATGGTGGTCGTAATAATCAAGGAAGAATCACTGTAAGACATCAAGGCGGAGGAGCTAAGAGAAAATACAGACTTATCGATTTCAAAAGAGATAAGAGAGATATTCCTGGATTAGTAGCAACAGTTGAGTATGATCCAAATAGAAGTGCTAACATTGCATTAATCAATTACAAAGATGGAGAAAAAAGATATATTATCGCTCCAAAAGGATTAACAGTAGGTATGGAAGTAGTTGCTGGTGAAAACGCTGATATCAAAACTGGTAACAGCTTACCAATCAAAAACATTCCAGTTGGTACTGTAATTCATAATATAGAATTAAAACCTGGTAAAGGTGGAGAATTAGCTAGAAGTGCAGGAGCAAGTGCACAAATTCTTGGTAGAGAAGGAGCATATGTAATGGTTCGTTTATCAAGTGGTGAACAAAGATTAGTTCTAGGAACTTGCTATGCAACTATCGGTGAAGTAGGAAATGAAGATTACGAACTTGTAAAATTAGGAAAAGCCGGACGTAGTCGTCATATGGGTATTAGACCAACAGTTCGTGGTTCTGTTATGAACCCTAATGATCACCCACATGGTGGTGGTGAAGGTCGTGCACCTATCGGACGTAAAGGACCAGTTACTCCTTGGGGTAAACCTGCTCTTGGATACAAGACTCGTAAGAGAAAAGCGTCTGATAAACTTATTGTGCGTCGTCGCAATAGTAATTAAGGAGGATAGAGTTAATTATGGCTAGAAGTTTAAAAAAGGGACCTTATGTATTTGATAGATTATTAAACAAGGTTCAAGAACTAAATAAAAATGGAAAAAAAGAAGTAATTAAAACATGGTCACGCCGTTCAACAATATTTCCTGATTTTATTGGACACACATTCGCAGTACATAACGGTAAAGAATTCATTCCAGTATATGTAACTGAAGATATGGTTGGACATAAACTTGGAGAATTTGCTTTAACTCGTAAATTTGGTGGTCATGGCGAAGACAAAAAGAAATAATGACTAGGAGGAAAGAAAATGGAAGCAAAGGCAATCGCAAAAACTCTTAGAGTATCACCTATTAAAACAAGATTAGTTGTTGATTTAATTCGTGGTAAAGATGTTAATGTTGCATTAAACATATTAAATAATATGAATAAAAAGCCAGCTAGGCTTACAAAAAAAGTTTTAGATTCAGCAATTGCTAACGCAGTTAATAATTTAAAACTAGATGCAAATACTCTATATGTTAAAGAAGCAAGAGTAGATGCAGGTCCTGTAATGAAAAGACACATGTTTGATTCACGTAGTCATATAGGACATAACGATAAGAGAACTAGTCACATTGTTATCACAGTGGCTAGCAAATAATCGAAGGAGGTTAGTATGGGACAAAAGGTTAGTCCAGTTGGACTTAGAATAGGTATCAACAAAGATTGGGAAGCTAATTGGTATGCATCTGGTAAAGATTTCTCAAATTACTTAGAAAAAGATTTAAAAATCCGTAAGTACATTTCAGAAAACTTAAAAGACGCAGGAGTTTCTAAAGTTGAAGTTGAACGTAACGGAAAAAGAACAGAAGTTATTATTCATACTGCTAAACCTGGTGTTATCATCGGTCGTGGCGGAGAAGAAATAGAAAAAATCAAAAAGATAATGTCTAAATTGGTAGGAGAAGATGTTCAAATATCAATAGCAGACGTTAAAAAACCAGACGTTGATGCTGCATTAGTTGCAGAAAGCATAGCTAATCAAATTGAAAACAGAGCATCATTCAGAATGGCTCAAAAAAGAGCAATTAGAAACGCTATGAAAGCAGGAGCTAAAGGAATTAAAACTTTAGTATCTGGACGTTTAGGTGGTGCTGATATAGCACGTAGTGAAGGATATTCTGAAGGAACTATTCCTCTACATACATTAAGAGCAGATATAGATTATGCACATGCTGAAGCTGATACTACTTTTGGTAAAATCGGTGTTAAAGTATGGATCTATAAAGGAGAAATTCTTGAAGATAAAAAGGCTAAAGGAGGTAATTAATTATGGCATTAATACCAGCAAGAACTAAATATCGTCGTGTTCATAGATTACCTTACGAAGGCAAATCAAAGGGTAATACAGAGTTACACAATGGTGATTTTGGATTAATGGCTATGGAAGGTGCTTGGATTACTACAAACCAAATCGAAGCAGCTCGTGTAGCAATGACTCGTTATATGAAACGTGGTGGAAAAGTTTGGATAAACATTTTCCCACATATGCCATTAACTAAAAAACCTTTAGGAACACGTCAAGGAAAAGGTAAAGGTAATGTAGAAGCTTGGGTAGCAGTAGTTAAAGAAGGAAAAATTATGTTTGAAATAGCTGGAGTTGATGAAGCAACAGCTAGAGAAGCTTTAAGACTAGCAGCTCACAAATTACCAATCAAAACAAAATTTGTAGTTAAAGAAAATGGTGGTGATATAAATGAAGGTTAATGAAATTAGAAATCTAACCACTGAAGAAATAATCACAAAGATTAAAGAATCTAAAGAAGAATTATTTAATTTACGTTTCCAACAAGCAACAGGTAACTTAGAAAAACCTTCAAGAATCAGAGAATTAAGACATCAAGTAGCAAGACTTAAAACAGTTCTACGTGAACGTGAAATGAGTAAATAGGAGGGTTAGAATGGAAAAAACTAGAAAAGAGTTAGTTGGAAAAGTAGTAAGTGCTAAAAACAATAAAACAATTACTGTTTTAGTAGAAACTTATAAAAAACATCCATTGTATGGTAAAAGAGTAAAGTACTCTAAGAAATATGCTGTACATGATGAAACAAATAAAGCTAAAGAAGGAGATACTGTTAGAATAGTTGAAACTAAACCAATTTCAGCTACTAAGAGATTCTATTTAGCAGAAATAGTAAAAGAAGCAGTTATTTTATAACTTAGGTGAAGGAGGATTAATTATGCTTCAACAAGAAAGTCGTTTAAAAGTTGCTGACAACTCAGGAGCAAGAGAACTATTAGTAATCAGAGTTCTAGGTGGAAGCAAAGTAAAAACTGGTAATATCGGTGACATAGTTGTTGGTACAATTAAAAAAGCCACACCTAATGGAACTGTACCAAAAGGAAAAGTAGTTAAAGCTGTTATCGTAAGAAGTAAACAAGGTGTTAGAAGAGAAGATGGATCATATATTAAATTCGATGACAACGCATGTGTTATCATTAAAGATGATAAGAGTCCAGTAGGAACACGTATCTTTGGACCAGTGGCACGTGAACTTCGTGACAAAGATTTTATGAAAATAGTATCTTTAGCTAAAGAAGTGCTATAAGGGAGGATATTATGAATTTAAAAGTAGGAGATAAAGTAGTAGTTATTGCTGGATCTAGCAAGGGTAAAGAAGGAAAAATAATCAAAACCCTTAAAAATGAAAACAAAGTAATAGTTGAAGGATGTAATATCATAAAAAAACATAGAAAAGGTAATGGAAATGAAACAGGTGGTATTCTTGAAGTAGAAGCACCTATCCATGCTTCAAATGTTATGATACTAGATCCTAAAACAAAAAAAGGTACTAGAATCGGGCATACAACTGATAAAAACAATAAAAAAATAAGAATAGCTAAAAAATCTAGCGAGAAGATTGATTAGTGGAAGGAGGGTATTATATGAACCGCCTAAAAGAAAAGTATTTAAATGAAATAGTTCCAAGTTTAACACAAAAATATAATTATAAGACTATAATGGAAGTTCCTAAACTAGAGAAGATTGTAATCAATATTGGTGTAGGAGATGCTACTACTAATTCTAAATTATTAGAAGCAGCAGTTAAAGAATTAGAGTTAATTTCAGGACAAAAACCTGTAATTACTAAAGCAAGAAAATCAATTGCAGGATTCAAATTAAGAGAAGGACAATCAATCGGTTGTAAAGTTACTTTAAGAGGAGAAAATATGTATAACTTTATGGATAAGTTATTATCTATTGGATTACCTCGTGTACGTGACTTCAGAGGTGTTTCTTCTAAAGCATTTGATGGTAGAGGAAATTACACTTTAGGAATTAAAGAACAATTAATATTCTCAGAAATTGAGTATGATGATGTAGTAAAAGTTAGAGGTATGGATATCGTATTTGTAACAACTGCTAAATCAAACGAAGAAGCTTATGATTTATTAAATGAACTTGGTGTTCCATTTAGAAAGTAATCGGAGGGTAAATAATGGCAAAGAAAAGTATGATTGTTAAAGCTAACAAAAAGCAAAAATTCAAAGTTCGTGAATATACACGTTGTAAAAGATGTGGAAGACCTCATGCTGTATTAAGTAAATTTGGGATCTGCCGTATTTGCTTTAGAGAATTAGCTTATAAAGGACAAATACCAGGTGTTAGAAAGTCAAGCTGGTAATTTGGGAAGGAGGAATAAAATATGGCTGTAGTAACTGATACAATTGCAGATATGCTAACACGCATTAGAAATGCAAATGCAATGCACTATACTGAAGTTTCAGTACCTGCTTCTAAATTAAAAGAAGAACTTGCAAGAATTTTAAAAGAAGAAGGATTTATAGAAGATTATAAAGTTGTTAAAAAAGATGTTCAAGGAACTATCGTTTTAACACTTAAATATGGAAAAAATAAAGAAAGAGTAATTACTGGATTAAAACGTATTTCAAAACCAGGATTAAGAGTATATGTTAAGAGTGAAGAAGTTCCTAAAGTTTTAAATGGATTAGGAATTGCTGTTATTTCTACATCTCGTGGAATTATGACTGATAAACAAGCTCGTAAAGAAAATCTTGGTGGAGAAGTTCTTGCGTATATTTGGTAATCTAAAGTGTAAGGAGGACCTAAAATGAGTCGTATTGGAAATAGAAAACTTGTAATTCCTGAAGGAGTTACAGTAACAGAAGAAAATGGTATCGTTACAGTTAAAGGACCTAAGGGTGAACTTACTACTTCATTAGTAAACGGAATTACTTTAAAAGTAGAAGATAACACTTTAGAAGTACTAAGAGCAAATGATGATATCAAAGCAATGCACGGAACAGTTAATGCTAACATCCACAACATGATGGTTGGTGTAAGCAAGGGATATGAAAAACAATTAGAAATCCTTGGTGTTGGTTACCGTTTCGCATTAAAAGGAAACAAAATCGTGATTAATGCAGGATACTCTCATCAAGTTGAAATGGATATTCCAGAAGGAATCACTGTAGAGGTTCCTAGCAATACTGAACTTACTATTAAAGGAATTGATAAAGTTTTAGTAGGTGAGTATGCAGCTAACGTTCGTAAAGTAAGACAACCTGAACCATACAAAGGTAAAGGAATTCGTTACAAAGATGAACATATTCGTCGTAAAGAAGGAAAGAAAGCTGCTTAAAATATAAGATAAGGAGAAGTTACTTATGATAAGAAAAGTATCAAGAAATGTTATGCGTGAAGCTAGACACGAAAGAGTAAGAAAAAGTGTTCATGGAACTAGCGCAGTTCCTAGACTAAACGTGTTTAGATCAAATTCTAATATTTTTGCACAAATTATTGATGACGAAGCAGGTATGACTTTAGTTTCTGCATCATCACTTGATAAAGATTTAAAATTAGAAAATGGAAGTAACATAGAAGCTGCTACAAAAGTTGGAGAAGCAATCGCTGAAAGAGCTAAAAAAGCTAAAATAACTAAAGTAGTATTTGATAGAGGTGGATATCTTTATCATGGACGTGTTAAAGCTTTAGCTGAAGCTGCACGTAATAAAGGATTAGAATTCTAAGAGGAGGGTAATTTATGCAAAATAAAAATAATGACCCAAAAGCAAAGCTTTATGAAGAACAAGTAATTGAAGTTAAAAGCGTTGTTAAAGTTAACAAAGGTGGTAGACAAAGACGTTTTTCTGCTACTGTTGTAGTTGGGGATAGAAAAGGTAAAGTTGGATTAGGTACTGGTAAAGCTAACGAAGTACCTGATGCAATCAAAAAAGCAATTCAAGCTGCAAATAAAAATATGATTAAAATACAACTAACTGATAATAGAACAATTGCCCATGAAGTATATGGTACTAGAGGAGCTGCAAAAGTTATGCTTAAACCAGCTAACAAAGGTACTGGAGTTATTGCTGGTGGTGCTGTTCGTGCTGTACTAGAACTTGCTGGAATTCGTGATATTTTATCTAAATCACTTGGATCAAGAACTAAAAATAACATGGCACATGCTACTATGGATGCACTAAAACAATTAAAAACACCTGAACACACTGCTGAATTAAGAGGAAAAACAGTAGAGGAGATTTTAGGATAATGAAATTACATGAATTAGAAAAAAATATTGGTGCAACTCAAAAAAGAAAAATAGTAGGTCGTGGACCAGGTAGTGGATTAGGTAAAACAAGTGGAAGAGGACAAAAAGGACAAAATTCTAGAAGTGGTGGAGGAGTTAGAGCTTCATTCGAAGGTGGACAATTACCATTATATAGACGTTTACCAAAGAGAGGATTCTCAAACTTCAAATTCAAAACTACATATGCTACAGTTAATGTAGAAGATTTAAATAGATTTGAAGATGGTACATTAGTAACACCTGCACTATTAAAAGAAGTAGGATTAGCTAATAAAGAGTTAGATGGAATTAAAGTATTAGGAAATGGAAATTTAGAAAAGAAATTAACTATTCAAGCAAATAAATTTTCAAAAAGCGCAGTAGAAAAAATTGAAGCATCTGGAAGTAAAATTGAGGTGATCTAATATGTTTCAGCCATTGAAACAATTAATGTCACCTATAAATAAAGACTTAAGAGTAAGAATTTTATTTACTTTAGGTGCATTATTGATATTTGTTGTAGGTACTGGAATTCAAGTTCCAGGTACAGCAGATGTCACTGGGAGTTTAGGTTTTTTAGAATTAATTAATGTTATGGGTGGAGGTGCCTTAAAGCAATTTTCAATATTTGCTTTAGGAGTTATGCCATACATCACAGCATCAATTATTGTTGAATTATTACAAATGGATATTATTCCATACTTTAGTGAGTTAAAAAAACAAGGACCAGTAGGGCGTCAAAAGTTAAATCAAATAACTAGATATATGGGTATTATATTCGCCTTTATCGAAGGTTTTGCATTTGCTTTTGCATTCTTAGGTAGCGGTAAGTCAACATTAGATTATATGTATGTTGCAACTGTTATGACTGCTGGAACTGCATTCCTATTATGGCTAGGAGATCAAATAACTCAAAAAGGAATTGGAAATGGTATTTCATTAATCATTATGGCAGGTATTATTTCAACATTACCATCAATGTTTGTAACTGCTTTTAAAGAATTAATTCTTGAGAGTAGTTTGTCATTACCATTAGGTATATTATCATTTGTTGGTTTTGTAATTATATATTTCTTAATAATTATAGGAGTAATATTTGTTGAAAATTCAGAGCGTAAGATTGCAATCCAATATGCAAATAAAACAACAAGTGCATTTGGAGCTAACCAATCTTATATGCCAATTAGAATTAACTCAGCTGGAGTAGTTCCAGTAATCTTTGCATCAAGCTTACTTGCAATACCTGCAACTATAGCTCAATTTGTAAAGAATACAGGATTTACTAATTTTGTAAATAAGTATTTAAATTATACAACTCCGGTTGGATTCTTAATATTCGTAGTATTAATATATTTCTTTGCATATTTTTATACATTCTTGCAATTAAAACCAGATGAACTAGCAAAGAACTTACAAGAGAATGGTGGATTTATTCCTGGTGTTAGACCTGGAAAAGATACTGAAAAATATATCAGTAATATCTTATCTAAATTGACTATTGTCGGTGGTTTATTCTTAGTTATAATTTCAGGATTACCAATAGTATTTAGTAACGTTACTAAGTTACCATCAAGTATTACAATTGGTGGAACAAGCTTATTAATCGTTGTTGGTGTTGCACTTGAAACTTATAAACAATTAGAGGGTAGTTTGGTTACAAGAACATATAAGAAAGGTTATAGTAGAAGATAAATGAAGAATTTAATACTAATTGCTGCACCAGGTGCAGGAAAAGGGACATTAGCAAAGGATTTAAAAGAAAAATATCATTATACACACATTTCAACTGGTGATTTATTAAGAGAAGCTGCTCAAAAAGGTGATGAACTTGGAAAACAAATTCATGAGATGCAAACAAAAGGTATGTTAGTTTCTGATGAGATAGTTGCAAGTGCATTAAAAAATAGATTAGAGCAAGATGATTGTCAAAACGGATATATCCTAGATGGATATCCAAGAACAGTTAAACAAGCTGAAATGTATGATGAAATCTTAAAAGATTTAAATAAAAATCTTGGAATAGTAATTGTTTTAGATATAGAAAAAGAATTACTTATTGAAAGAATTACTGGTAGAAGATTATGTCGTGGATGTGATGCAATATATAATATTTATAATCCTGAATTAAGTCCTAAAGTTGAAAATGTTTGTGATAAATGTGGTAGTGAATTATATCAAAGAAGTGATGATAACTTAGAATCACTTGAAACAAGATATAGTACTTACCTTGAAAAAACACAACCATTAATAGATTATTACAATAAGAAAAATTGCTTATATGTAGTAAATAGTAGTTCTGGTTCTAAAGAAACACTAAAACAAGTAGAAGAACTACTAAAAAAACTAGGTGATAGTGTTGATTAAAATAAAAAGTAATCGAGAAATTGAATTATTACAAGAAGCAGGACATATTGTCTACTTAACTCATCAATATCTAAAACCTTATGTAAAAGCTGGCATAACAACCAAAGAACTTGATAGATTGGCAGAAGAATTCATAAGAAGTAAAGGAGCTACTCCTTCTTGCAAGGGATATGAGGGATTTCCTGCAACACTTTGTGTTAGTATTAACGAAGAAGTTGTTCATGGAATCCCTAGTAATCGCAAGCTAAGAAATGGAGATATAGTTTCAATAGATATATGTGCTTGTTATAAAGGATATCATGGTGATTCAGCTTGGACTTATCCAGTTGGAGAAATATGCAAAGAAAAACAAGATTTACTTAAATATACTGAACAAGCATTATATGAAGGGTTAAGTCAAATAAAACCTGGTAACAGAATCGGTGATATCTCTAACGCAGTAGAGGTATATGCTGAAGCACATAATTTAGGAGTGGTAAAAGAACTTGTTGGTCATGGTGTAGGTACTAACTTACATGAAGAACCAGATGTTCCTAATTATGGTAAAAAAGGTACAGGGCCATTGTTAAAAGAAGGTATGGTTATAGCGGTAGAGCCAATGTTAAACTATGGTAGTGCTGATATATACATGCTAGATGATGGCTGGACAATAGTTACTGATGATGATAGTCCATCTGCTCATTTTGAACATACTGTAGTAGTAACTAAAGATGGATACAAAATATTAACAGGAGAGTGAAAAGATGGCAAAAGACGATACAATTGAGATCGAAGGTCATGTTCTAGAAGTTTTACCTGGTGGTAAATTCAAAGTAGAACTTGAAAACGGACACATTGTGGAGGCTCACGTTTCTGGTAAAATCCGAATGAATTACATTCGCATCTTACCGGGTGATACCGTAATGCTAGAACTATCGCCTTATGATTTAACACGTGGGCGTATAACCTATAGGAAATAATAGGAGGGATATTATGAAAGTAAAAGCATCAGCAAAAAAGATTTGTGAAAAATGCAAAATTATTAAACGTAATGGTAAAGTAAGAGTTATTTGTGAAAATCCAAAACACAAACAAAGACAAGGTTAATGAAAGGGAGTGTATTCTATGGCACGTATTAAAGGTGTAGATATACCTAACGATAAACAAATTGAAATTTCACTAACATACATTTATGGTATAGGTAGAAACTTATCTAAAAAAATCTTAGCAGACGCTGGAGTAGATCCAATGAAGAAAGTTAAGGATATAGATAATGATGAATTAAACAAAGTTCGTGATGAAGTTGGAAAATATGTTGTTGAAGGAGATTTAAGACGTGATGTTAATATGAACATCAAAACTAAAATGGAAATCAACTCATATCAAGGAACTCGTCATAAAAAAGGATTACCTGTAAGAGGACAATCAACTAGAAGTAACGCACGTACTCGTAAAGGAAAAGGTAAGACAATCGCTAATAAAAAGAAATAATAGGAAATAGTTAAAAAGGAGGTCAAACTTATGGCTTATAAAACTAGAAAAAGAAAAGTTAAAAAGAATGTTCCTGAAGGTGTAGCACACATTCATTCAACATTTAATAATACAATTACTACTATAACTGATAAAGATGGTAATGCTGTTTCTTGGGCATCAAGTGGAGCATTAGGATTCAAAGGTAGTAAAAAATCAACTCCATTTGCAGCAGGAGTTGCAGCTGAAGCAGCTGGAAAAGCAGCATTTGATGCTGGAATGAGAAAAGTTGAGGTTTATGTTAAAGGTTTAGGACCAGGACGTGAAACAGCTATTAGATCACTTCAAACAGCAGGATTAGAAGTAACTGCTATCAATGATGTGACACCAATACCACATAACGGATGTCGTCCACCAAAACGTCCACGTGGCTAATTAAAATAAAGGAGGTAGTTTCATGATAGAATTTGAAAAACCAAACTATAAAATAACTGACTATGTAGAAAGCAATTTTTACGGAAAATTTGAACTTGAACCATTAGAAAGAGGATTTGGTACAACTTTAGGTAATGCCTTAAGACGTGTTATGTTATCATCTCTTCCAGGTTCAGCAATCAGTAGTGTTAAAATTGAAGGCGCACTACATGAATTTCAAACACTTGAAGGTGTTGTTGAAGACGTTACAACTATTATCTTAAACTTAAAGAAAGTTGTAATCAAAAATCATTCTAATGAAGGTAAAATTGTTAGATTGAATATAACAAAAGAAGGTCCAGTTACTGCTGGTGATATCGAACGTGATGCTGATATTGAAATAATTAATCCAGATTTAGTAATTGCTAATGTTGCTAAAGGTGGTAAATTAGTTGCTGAAATGACAGTATCTAATGGTAGAGGATATGTTAAGAGTGAAGAAAACAAGAAATTACTTGATATCAAAAAAGTTGGAGTTATTCCAATAGATTCTATTTTCTCACCAATTGAACGTATTTCATATGATGTTGAAAGTGCTCGTGTAGGACAAGACGAAAGTTATGATAAATTAATAATGAACGTATGGACTAACGGTTCTATCAAACCAGAAGAAGCAATTGCTTTAGCAGCTAGAATATTAATTGAACATTTCAATATATTAACTAACTTAAGTAATATTGCTGATATGACAGGTATGATGATTGAAAAAACTGAAGACCCTAAAGTAAAAGCATTAGAAACAACTATTGAAGATTTAGATTTCTCAGTTCGTGCATATAACTGTTTAAAAAGAGCAGGAATTCATACATTACAAGATTTAGTTAATAGATCAGAAAACGATATGATGAAAATACGTAACTTAGGTAAAAAATCATTAAAAGAAGTATTAGATAAAGTAAAAGAATTAGGTTTACTTTTACGCGACGATGATTAGTAAGGAGGAGTTAAAGTGGCATATAGAAAATTAGGTGTTGATAACAAACATAGAAGAAGCATGCTTGCTAATCTTACTAAAGACGTTATCATGCATGGATTTGTAGTAACAACAGATACAAGAGCTAAAGAAGCTAGCAAATTTGTTGATAAAATGATAACTTATGGTAAAGATGGTGGATTAGTTGCAAGAAGAAAAGCACTAGCTTTCCTTCATAATGATACTACTGCTGTTAAAAAAGTATTTGATGAACTTGCACCAAAGTATGCAAATAGAAATGGTGGATATACAAGAATTCTAAAAATGGATGAACGTAGAGGAGACGACGCGTTACTTGTTAGATTAGAATTAGTAGACTAATTTAAATTAGAATGATGAAAGTCATTCTTTTTTTTGTAGACTTTTTAGCTGATTGCTAGTATAATTTAAATAGAATAAAGAGGTGTGTAGCATGAGCGGTAAAAAAATTATTAGTATTTTATTATTTGTAATATCATTTGCAATGATTGGTAGTGGAGTTTATTTAATGAGTTCAAATAAATATATGTTTGAAACGTCATTAGGAAAAGTATTATCTTATGTCAATAAAGTAAATGAAACAGATAATACATTTATCGAAGGATTAGATAGTAGTGATAAATATAAAATAACTACAAATAATGATTTGGTTTATATGGATAACAAATTAAATCTATCTGGAGATTTATACTTTGACAGTACTAATCAATATTATGTAGATTTAGATGCTAAAGTAAATGGTGAAACTAATCAAACTATAGGTTTAGTTGGATTATTAGAAGATAAAAAAGTATTCTTTAAAATTAAAGATGTAATGAAAGAATTCTATTATACAAACATAGAAGAAAATTTACCAAATGCAGACGTAATTGAAGAAGTTAACTATGAAGAAATTTTTAAATTATCAAGCAAAGACGTAAAAGTATTAACTGATCATTTAAAAAACAGTATATCTAAAAATATTAGTAACAACGACATAACTAAAGTTAAAACAACATTAAATTTAAGTGGTCAAAATGCTAGCTTAGATAAATTATCATTGAAATTAACAGATAAAATGCTTACATCAATCGTTAAAGATTATTTAAAAGCATTAAGTAATGATACTAAAGCAATTCAAGTATTACAAAAAGTTGATAAAACTATTACTAAAAATGATATCAAAACTGCTATGGATTCAATAGGAGATTCAACATCAAACGATGAATTATTAACATTATCATTTTATTGCAAAGGTTTCGGAAATGTAACAAGAATCGAATTATCAACAGGAAGTAATGAAGTTGATAGTATCGCTATGCCAAGTGTTTTATTAGCAATAGATACTTATACAAATAAAAATAAATATAACACTACAGCAATTACTCTTGAAGCTATGGGTGAAGGTATTAAGTTTGAAAAAGCATACACTGCTAAAGACAAAGCAAATTTAAATATTGAAGTTAAGACAAGTGAAGGAAATTTAGTTGTAACAGGTACATTACTAAAAAATAATTCTACAATTGATTTAACATTAACACCTACTTTTGATGGACAAAGCTTAGGAAATGTAACATTTAAAATTACAACAGTTAATAAAAATAAAGAATACAAATTAGAAATAGGTGCTTCTATAGAAGGATTAAGTGAAGGAAGTATTACACTAAACTCTACTAACAATATTTATTTAAATGAAGAAATTCCAGATGTAGATGTTTCTAATGCTAAGAATATCGACGAATTATCAGAAGAAGAATTAAATCAACTAAGAGAACTTTTACAAATTCCTAGTAGTGAAGAAGATTCTGACTACATAGAAGAATAATAAATAAAGAGGTCTAGCAAAGGCCTTTTTTCTATGATATAATGAGGCTGGAGATGGTTTTATGAAAGTATTGATAACGGGAGCGTCATCTGGTATAGGGTATCAAATGGCTAAATATTTAAGCGATTTAGGTCATGAC
The DNA here is from genome assembly GCA_934155645.1 of uncultured Bacilli bacterium. Taxonomy (GTDB): domain Bacteria; phylum Bacillota_I; class Bacilli_A; order RF39; family UBA660; genus RGIG3091. The sequence goes on from CAKPHC010000004.1 coordinate 37,568, forward strand.
TTAATTCTAGTATCTAGAGACAAAGAAAAATTACAAGAAATGCAGGAATCTTTAAAAACAGATGTTAAAATTATTGTTGCTGATTTATCATTAGAAAGCAAAGTAAAAGAAGTTTATGTTCTATGTAAAAATGAAAATATAGATGTATTAATAAACAATGCCGGATTTGGTGATTTTGGAAAATTTGATGAAACAGACTTGTCAAAAGAATTAAATATGATTGATTTAAATATTAAAGCTGTTCACATTTTAACTAAATTGTTCTTAAAAGATATGAAAAAAAGAAATAGCGGTTATATACTTAATGTCGCATCATCAGCAGCTTTTGTACCAGGACCACTAATGGCAACATATTACAGTACCAAAGCATATGTATTAAGATTAACTACTTCAATATCAGAAGAATTGCGAAGAGATAAATCTAGTGTTGTAGTATCTTGTTTATGTCCAGGACCTGTTGATACTAATTTCAATAAAGTAGCAAATGTAAAATTCTCCGTAAAACCATTAACTAGTGAATTTGTAGCAAAATATGCTATAGATGAAATGTTCAACAAAAAACTTGTTATTGTACCAGGATTTAAGATGAAATGTGCTTATTTCTTTGAAAGATTTTTATCCACAAAGGCTTTAGCAAGAATAACATATAATATTCAAAAAAAGAAATCAAAATAAAAAGTATCCACAATTACTGTGAATACTTTTTTAATTTACCTTGATAACTATCTCTTTTAACCATTTCTTTATCTATTTCATTTAACACGCCAAATTTCTTAATAAGCCAAGTAGGTTCTATTAAGTCGTTTGGATTAGGGTCGCCTGTGATACGATGTATAACGATATCATCACGTAATAATTCTAATTGTGAACAAACAATATCTACGTATTCTTCTCTTGTTAAAACATGAAAATGTTCTTTATCATAAAGATTAGCTAAGGCAGTATCTTTTAAAATATGTAACATGTGTATTTTAATACCTTGTATATCCAAATCAGATAAATATTTAGCGGTTTCTAACATCATTTCCTTTGTTTCGTAAGGTAAACCATTAATAATATGTACAACAACATTTATATTCCTATCTCTTAACTTTTTAACCATATCATCAAAACATTTTAAATCATGTCCTCTATTTATTAATTTAGAAGTTTCTTCATGAATTGTTTGCAATCCTAATTCAACAGTTAAATAAGTTTTATTGTTTAATTCTGTTAAATAATCTAAACATTCATCGCTAATAGCATCAGGTCTAGTTGCAATATTTAATCCAATTACATTATCCAAGTACATAACACTTTCATATTTTTCTTTTAACACCTCAACAGGAGCATAAGTATTTGTATTAGCTTGAAAATAAGCAATATACTTACTATTTGGCCATTTATGATTCATTATTTCTTTTACTTTATTAAATTGTTCTACTAATGGTTCAGTTTCATCACCAGCATAGTCACCACTACCTAACTTAGAACAATAAATACAACCGCCGTATCCTTTAGTACCATCTTTATTGGGACAGGAAAACCCTGCATTAAGACTAACTTTAAACACCTTAGAATTAAATTTATGTTTATAAAAATAATCTAATGTATAATATCTTTTGTTTGAATCACTATATTTAAACTGCATGATATTCTCCTTTAATAATTGTGTATAAATATATGGCACATATGAATTCGTGACAATGCAATAAAGATGCTTTCTTTATCTTTTTAATATCATTATTAATCATACAATAATACAAGTAAGAAATAACCTCTTCTTTAGAACTATATACTTTAATGTTTTTAATTAATTCATTGCTCATAAATTGCTTTTTAAGTATTTTATTAAATTTATTCAATGAATAGATTTTGAAATCAGGCACTTTATACAAATAACCAAGTTCTTCTAATAGTTGAAGATAATCATCAGAATCATTTTTATTTGTGATAAATGGATTAATACTTTTATTTATTAAAAGGTTATTTTTAATATCCTTTTCTTTCGTATTTAAAAAGTACAAGATATTATTTTTAATCATAGAAGTATTAATTTTACATATTTGATTCTTCTTAAAGGTATATTTGTCACCATCTAATCTATTAAATGTTTTTAAAGTGTCATTATATCCATAACGCATATTGGTTTTGTTAACATTGCGATTAAATAAGAGACTATGACCTATATTATTTCTAGGATAAATGTAAGTAATACTAGCATTATTCTTCTTTATTTTACGTCTTATACCTACACTTTTAAGGTCAACAGCAACAATTCTAGTAGCACCCATATCGATTGCTAAGTTAATTGGTAATACATCATAATAACCACCATCTATATATTTTTTTCCATCAATATCTTTCATTTTAAAAGCAGGAAAACAAGTAGCAGATGCCATGACATAGTCTTTTAACTTATCTTTAGGGATATCTTTTTTTGTAAGAACGATAGGTTTTAAATTACTAAGATTGACAGCAACTAATCCAAAATTTGTTTTTGAATTGTAAAACTTATGATAATTCACTACCATATCTAATTTTTTCTGTAGATTATCAGTACTCATCCCTTTATTTTTAATAATATTTTTGCCATACATTTCAAGCATTTCCTTTGTTGTCTGTTCCTTTTTAACATCATCCTGGAATATTTCTCTAAAATCAATTCTGCTCCAAATAAAAGGTGCTAAAAACTTAGAGTTTTGAGTTATCAATAAAGCATTTAAACATCCTACAGAAGTACCTGTAACAATATCTATTTTGTAATGCATCTTTCTTAAAGCTTTCCATACTCCAATTTGATATGCGCCTTTACCTCCACCACCTGATAATACTAAACCATTCATAAAATCACCAAATATATTATATCAAATATCAGGTAGATATTGAAAAAAAATAATATTAATGAGATAATAAATTATAGAATACTATAGGAGCTGATAAAATGTATAGACGAAAGACAACAGTAATAATAGTAATGTGTGTAATGATGCTTTTTATGGGGATAGGGTATGCAATATTATCAACGAAATTAAATATAAATGGTAATACAGCAGTAACATCAACATGGAAAGTAGAATTTAGTGGAATAAGCGTAGCGTCAACCACCGGAGGAGCAACAAGTAAGTCAAGCAGTTATTCAGCAACTACAGTAAATTTTGAAGTAGATTTAGTACAACCAGGAGATGAATTAACATATAACGTTAATATAACAAACTATGGAGATATAAAAGCAGAAGTAAAAGGAGCAACATATACAGCAACAGATAATGATGCAATATATGTAAGAATAAAGGGAATAGAAAAAGGAACGATATTAGAAAGTTGCGAAGGATTAACTACATGTCCAACAAAGACATTGACAATAACAGTAGGATACAATCCAGGAGTAGAAAAAGATCCAAGTAAAAAGACAAAAGATATAAGTCTAACTTTACAAGTAGGACAATATATAGCAGGAAATCCAACAGAAAGCGGAGAACTAATTCCAGAAGCATCTGAATCATTAGTAACAAAAATACTAAGCAACAATTCAGCAATGAGTGATACAAACATAGATTTTGCCAAGAGTAGTTCACCATCGATTTATAAAGAAAGCCATGCGACATCAACATCATCAGTATCTTTCACTGCCTCAACAAAATATTATTTTGCCAATACTTACACTTTTGATGAAGCAACAGGTTATTATAGCTTAGCAGGTGATGTAGTGCAAGAAATATGGAGTTCAACAATGGTACAAAAGTATCCATACACTTGTAAGAGCACTTCAAATAACGTTAAATGTACATCGTTTTATAAAATGACATCATATTCAAGTTCAACTTCAGGATATGGGTATTATTATAGTTTTACAAGTAGTGGTTACAGTACAAGATCAAATGGACTTGGATTGTATTATACTAGTACAAATACTGAGGATAATAAAGTAACATACTACTTTAGAGGATCAGTAGAAAATAACTATGTATCTTTTGCAGGATTTATATGGCGAATAGTAAGGATAAATGAAGATGGAAGTATAAGAGTTATTAAACAGGATTCAATAGGAAATAATTCTTTCAATTTGCATAATACTAGTTTTGGATATGATACATCACAGGTAGGATACATGTACGGCGTTGCAGATACAAAGCAAAAATATGGGGATGTAAATGGGGATGGAAGTATAACATCCGATGATGTTACGGCTGCAACAGCCTTAAAAGGACAGTCGGCATTTAATTCGATAGAGACTCTACTAGCGGATGTCAATTTTGATGATGTGGTAAATGATGCTGATATAACCCTTATTACAAATGCGGTAAATAATTCTGCAATAAATTTTGCATCAAATGCAACAAATAAACAGAGATACACAAGAGCACATGCCAATGTGGTAAATAGTACAATAAAAACAGTTGTTGACGCTTGGTATGAAGCTAACTTAACCAACTATTCGTCATATTTAGCGGATTCTGGATTCTGTGGAGATAGAAGCATAGCATCAACCTCAAAATTATGGCAAACTTATGATACTGCTTTAGGATATGGAACTAATACTACATTTTATGGTGCATATAATCGATTGAATAATGATAAAAGTCCACAATTTAAATGCCCACAAAGCGATGATTTATATACAACATCAACGAGTATCAAGGGCAATAAAGCTTTAACATATCCGATTGGATTAATAACAGCAGATGAAATGGTGTATGCAGGCGCAATGTTTAATTATGCTACTAATTGGAATGATGATTTTTATTTAGCCAATGGCACTTATTTTTGGACGATTTCACCATCGCATTTTAGCAATTATGCATATGTGGGATATGCAGAACATAATAAAGTAATATACCACGAAGCTTATTATCAAAATGTTGGTGTACGCCCTGTAATCAATTTGAAATCAACGGTAACAGTATTAAGTGGAGATGGAACTAAAACTAATCCATATATTATTAATTAAAAGAATAAAAAAGAATAGAAAGGTGATATTATGTATGATTTAGGTAATCAATTTCATATTGATTTGAACAATTTAAAAACTAAGAGTACGAATATAGTACAAGGTCAAAGATATCGTATTTCTATTCTTACCGAAAGACTGATAAGATTAGAATATAGCGAAGAGGGAAAATTTAATGATTTAGGAACAGAATTAGTTGTTTTTAGAAATTTTAATAAACCTAACTTTATGGTTCGCCAGGATAATGCTTTTTTAGAGATTACGACCGATTATTTTAAACTAGAATATTCAAAAGAAATGCCTTTCAAAGGTACTGGGGTAAATCCAATTAAAAATCTAAAAGTCTCTCTTAATAATAGTGATAGATTTTGGTATTATGGTCATCCGGAAGTGAGAAATTATTTCGGTTCTAATAATACTTTAAAAAGTAATGACGAATCACCAATAAATAGAGGATTATATTCTATTGAAGGGTTTGTCAGTATAGATGATAGTAATACTTTAAGATTAGATGCTAATGGCACTATAACTAGTCCTAATCCTAAAAATATTGATATATACTTATTTATCTATGGCAAAGACTTTGGACTAGCTATGCAAGATTATTTTGCTTTAACTGGTATGCCTTCCTTTATTCCTAGATATGCTTTAGGAAATTGGTGGTGTCGAGATAAAGCGTATTCAGAGGAAGATATAGATGAACTTCTAAATAAATTTGATTTTATTGATGTACCTATATCGGTATTACTTTTAGATAAAGATTGGCACAAACGAGAAATATATAATAAGAAATTAACCAATAGTGGATTTAGTTTTAATACAGACTTGTTTCCTAATCCTGTTAAATTCATAAATGATATACACAATAGAAACATAAAAATAGGATTACAATTAGACCCTAGTGAAGGAATATATCCTTTTGAAAATTATTATAATAATGCGATTGGATATTTAGGGGGAAAAGCGGGAACAATCTTAAAATTTGACCCTCTTAATCCTAGATTCTTAGATGTTTATTTTAAAATATTTATTCATCCATTAGAAAGCCTTGGAATAGATTTCTTCTGGAATGATTTTAGCAATTTGAAAGATTTAACAACTCTTTGGGTATTAAACCATTACCATTATTTAGATTCAGGTAAAACGGGAAAGAGAAAAATGTTATTATCAAGAAATGCTTTAGTAGCAGCGCATAGATATCCAGTACTTTACTCTGGTAAAACCACTGTTAGTTGGGATAATCTTAAGTTAATTCCATTTTTCAATTTATCTGCATCAAATATAGGTGTATGTTGGTGGAGTCATGATATAGGTGGATATAGTGGAGGAATAGAAGAATCAGAATTATATATTCGTTCCGTTCAATTAGGTACATTTAGTCCTATCTTAAGATTCCACTCAGCTGGCGGAAAGTATTATAAGCGTGAACCATGGTTGTGGAATAAAAAAACATATGAAATAGTAGATGATTATTTATCTTTAAGACATCAATTAATTCCATATTTATATACTGAAGCCCATAAATATGCTACTACCGGCACAATGGTTTTCCAACCATTATATTACGTAATACCTAAAGTATATGATGATGAGATATATCGTAACGAGTATTTCTATGGAAGCGGTCTTTTAGTAGCACCAATTACTAATAAAAAAGATTATATTATGAATAGGACAATTCACAGATTTTATTTACCTGATGGTATTTGGTATGATTTTTTCACGGGTAAGAAATTTTTAGGCAATAAAAAATATGTAGCCTTCTATAAAGATGAAGACTATCCAGTATTTGCTAAACGTGGTTCGATTATTCCTTTATCAATAAAGAGTAATAGTAACAATACTTCAAATCCTACTGATATGGAAATTCAAGTGTTCCCAGGTGAGAGTAACAGTTACGAATTGTATGAAGATGATGGAATCACTGAAACGTATAAAAACGGTATGTATTTTAAAACAATTATTGATTACAATTATCTTCCAAATAACTATACTTTAATTATTAGAAATGCTCCTGACAGCAAAAGAGGTATTGTACCAAATACTAGAAACTTTAAAATCAGATTTAGAAATACTAAAAAGGCCGACGAAGTTATTTGTAGAATTGATAATGATATAATAGAAAGTACTAGTTATATAGATAATGCCGACTTTGTAGTTGAAGTTAATAATGTTGATGTGTTTAGACAATTAACAATTAACTGCAAAGGAACTGACATAGAAATAGATGCTGTTAGATTAGTTAATGATGACATAGATATGATTTTGTCAGACCTACAAATTGAAACATCCTTAAAAGAAAAAATATCTGATGCAATGTTCAGCGACGAACCTATAAAAAAGAAAAGAATTGCTATTAGAAAGCTTAAAAGAGCTGGATTAGATTCATCTTTTGTAAAATTATTCTTAAATTTACTTGAATATATTAATCAAATTTAATATACTATATGATATATTTAATTGCTTTGGAAAGTAGTAATAAACCAAGTTATTTAAAGAGAGATAGTGGTTGGTGTTAACTATTATAACTTGTTTATGAACTTGTTCCTATTTAAGTAATTCGCATAATTGCGTTAACGATGTTAAGTGCATAGTTTTATACTATGAATTAAGGTGGTACCACGTGAACAAAGCGTCCTTATGTAAGGATGCTTTTTATTTTGAAAGGAGAAGTTATGATTTGGTTTATAATTACTACAGCAGTAACATATTTAATTTATTATATATTTATAATTAGAAAATATGATGCTAAAGGAAATAGAATAGTAAAAGAAAGTAAAAAGAAGAAAAATATTAAAAGTAAGGATAAAGTAGACCAAGCAAAGTATCCAGCTGAGGTTGAGCTATTTATATATAAGTACAAGGTAGATTTAAAAAAGATAAATTTTAGAGGTATGCTAAAACTCCTGGGCTTTGTTTGTAGTTTAGATGTTGCATTTATTGTAACAGTTATAAGTTTATTAAAAACAGATAATATATATATACAACTAGGAGTAGGAGTACTACTTGTAGTACCAGTGATACTAATAAGTTTTTCCCTATTAGGAAGATACTTTAAAAAGAAAGGATTGACTAAAAATGTATAATTTTAAAGAAGTTGAAAAGAAATGGCAAAAATATTGGGAAGAAAATAATACTTTTAAAACAGATGTGTATGATTTTTCTAAACCTAAGTTTTATGCATTAGATATGTTCCCATATCCATCTGGAGTAGGATTACATGCTGGACACCCAGAAGGATATACTGCAACCGATATAGTATCAAGAATGAAAAGAATGCAAGGATATAATGTATTACATCCAATGGGATGGGACGCTTTTGGATTACCTGCTGAGCAATATGCAATTAATACAGGTAACCACCCAGATGGCTTTACTCAAGCAAATATTAAGACATTTAAAACACAATTAAAGAGTTTGGGATTCTCTTATGATTGGAGTAAAGAAATATCAACAAGTGACCCTAAATTCTATAAATGGACACAATGGATATTTAAACAATTATACTTAGATGGATTAGCAAAATGTGTTGATATGCCAGTTAACTGGTGTGAAGAATTAGGTACAGTTTTATCAAATGATGAAGTAATAGATGGTAAAAGTGAAAGAGGAGGATTCCCTGTTGTAAGACGTAATATGAAGCAATGGGTAATGGATATTCCTAAATACGCTGAAAAATTGATTAATGGTCTTGATAATATTAACTGGCCTGAATCAACAAAAGAAATGCAAAGAAATTGGATAGGAAAATCAACTGGAGCATTAGTAACTTTCAAGATAGATGGCACGGATAAATCATTTGAAGTATTTACAACTAGATGTGATACTTTATTTGGAGCTACTTACTGTGTATTATCACCTGAACATAAATTGGTGGATGTAATTACTAGTGATGCACAAAAACAAGAAGTGGAAACTTACAAAAAGATATGTGCTACTAAGTCAGATTTAGAAAGAACAGAATTAAATAAAGAAAAGACAGGAGCATTTACTGGTAGTTATGCTATCAATCCAGTGAACGGTGAAAAAATTCCTATATGGATTGCTGACTATGTTTTAGCAACTTATGGAACTGGAGCAATTATGGCAGTTCCAGCGCATGATACAAGGGATTATGAATTTGCTAAAAAGTTTGGATTAAAAATAATCCCAGTATTAGAGGGTGGCGATGTAGATAAAGAAGCCTTTACAGAAGATGGTGTTCATATTAATTCTGGATTCTTAAATGGTTTGGGTAAACAAGAAGCGATTGACAAAATGATTGCATGGCTAGAAGAGAATAAATTAGGTACTAAAAAAGTAAATTACCGTTTACGTGAATGGATTTTTGCTCGTCAAAGATATTGGGGAGAACCAGTTCCTATCGTTCATATGGAAGATGGTTCTATGGAAGTATTAGATGATAGTGAATTACCTTTAGTTTTACCTAAATTAAAGGATTATAAGGGACATGGTGGAAAAGCACCATTGGATTTTGCTGAAGAGTGGAAAAATGTTGTAAGACATGGTATGAAAGGAGTAAGAGAAACTTCTACAATGCCAGGTTCTGCTGGTTCTTCATGGTACTTCTTAAGATATATTGACCCACATAACGATGAAGAATTTGCTAATCAAGAATTATTGAAACATTGGTTACCAGTAGATTTATATATAGGTGGACCTGAACATACAACTGGACATTTATTATACTCAAGATTCTGGAATAATTACTTATATGATAAGGGATTAGTTCCTGTTGCTGAGCCATTTCAAAAATTAGTACATCAAGGTATGATTTTAGGAGCTAACGGCATAAAAATGGGTAAAAGATATCCAGAGTTCGTTGTAAATCCTACTGATATAGTTGAAAGCCATGGTGCTGATGCTTTAAGATTGTATGAAATGTTTATGGGACCACTTGATGCTGATAAACCATGGAGTAATACAGGAATAGATGGCGCAAAGAAATTTATTGATCGTATTTATAGAATATTCGAAGAGGGAAAAGTAGCGGATAAAGAAAATAAAAATCTTGAAAAAATTTATCATCAAACAGTTAAAAAAGTAACTGAAGACTACGAAAACTTAAATTTCAATACAGCTATTTCTCAAATGATGATATTTGTAAATGCTATATATAAAGAAGAATATTTACCAAAAGAATATGCTATAGGTTTAGCTAAATTAATTAGCCCAATCTGCCCACACTTAGGTGAAGAATTATGGAATATGTTAGGACATAACAATACTATTGCGTATGAAAAATGGCCTACATATAATGAAGATTTAATTAAGGAAAGTTTTAAAACTTTAGCAGTTCAAGTAAATGGTAAAGTAAGAGCAACAATTAATGTTAATATTGAAGATAGTGAAGATGTTATAAGAGAAAAAGCTTTAAAAGAAGAAAATATTATTAGACATGTCGATGGTAAAGAAATAGTTAAATTCATTATAATAAAGGATAAAATTATAAATATTGTTGTAAAATAACATTTTTCGACACTAAACAGTTATATATTGTCATTGGTGACTGATATGAAAGTAAAAGTTTTCGATGAGATGCATGAAAAAGATTTAGAGGCAAGCGTTAATGCTTTTCTTGAAGAAATAGGGGATAAAGTTATTGACATTAAATATCAAGTGTCTATTTCAATGTTTAGCGAAGAACAAATATATTGTTTCTCAGCAATGATTTTATATGAAAAATAAAAAAGTACTCTTTTTAAAAATTTAAAAGGGGTACTTTTTAAATTTTTAAAATTTTACTTAGCTAAAATTAAAAATAATTGGTAAATAGTTTTATAAAATACATATTTAGCAAGTTGATAACCAATAATTAATAACATATAATTATCATGTTCATATACAAGGAGGTAAAGTATGCTTAAATTAATAAACATAAATAAAAGTTATGTAACTGGTAAATTTAGTCAACAGGCATTAAATAATGTTAATATAAAATTTAGAAAAAATGAATTTGTTGCAATTCTAGGGCCATCTGGAAGTGGTAAAACAACGCTTTTAAATATAATTGGTGGACTAGACAAATATGATAGTGGAGATTTAATTATAAACAATAAGTCAACTAAAAAATTTCATAAAACAGAATGGGATGCTTATAGAAATAATTGTATAGGGTTTATCTTTCAGAATTATAATTTAATTAATCATATCTCTATATTGGATAATGTAGAAATGGGAATGACGCTTAGCGGAGTTCCGTCTTCTAAAAGAAAAAAGAAAGCCCTAGAAGTGCTAGAAAAAGTTGGACTAAAAGAACATGCTCATAAAAAGCCTAATCAATTATCTGGTGGCCAGATGCAACGTGTCGCAATAGCAAGAGCATTAGCAAATAATCCCAGTATTATTTTAGCTGATGAACCGACAGGGGCATTAGATTCAGCAACTAGTATTCAAACAATGGAACTTATTAAAGAAATAGCTAAAGATAAGCTGGTTATTATGGTAACTCATAATGCTGAATTAGCAAATTCCTATGCCAATCGTATTATTGAATTTAAAGATGGAAAGCTAATAAATGATTCGAACCCGATAAAGAAAGAAAATAACAGAGATGAAAAATATAAAATAAAGAAAACAGCCATGAGTTTTTTGACTGCTTTAAAATTATCCTTTAATAATATTAGAACTAAAAAAGGTAGAACCCTATTAACTTCTTTTGCATCAAGTATAGGTATTATAGGAATTACTATAATTTTAGCACTTTCAAATGGATTCGATATTGAAATAAATAAATTTGAAAGGGACACTTTGTCATCTATGCCAATTGTTATATCGGAGCAAGCTATAGAGATGAGCAAAATAAAAGAAGAGCAAGATAATAAAAAAGAATATATAAATGATCAGATTATTTTTTCGATTGTGCCAAAAGAAGAGCAAATGTTTCACATTAACAATATAAATAAAGAATATATAGAGTATATTGAAAAGATAGATAATACCCTGTTAAGTGGGGTATCATATACTAGAACAACTGCACTAAACATTATTATAAAAAATCAAAATGGGTATAAACCGTTTGAATTAAATCAAACTAACTTTACAGTTATACCTAAGAAAACAACTGATGAAAATATAAGTATTATAGAAGACAATTATGATTTATTAATAGGTAGATTTCCAACATCTAAAGATGAACTTTTACTAACTGTTGACAGTAAAAATAATGTAAATAAAGAAATATTAGAGTCGCTTGGGCTTGACACTAAGAAAGCTGAATTTACATTTGATGAAGTACTCAATACTCAATTAAAATTAATTTTTAATGACGAGTACTATAAAGAAATATCGTCATTTTTTACAGTAAATACTGATTATGAAGCATTATATAATTCTTCAAATAGTTTAACTTTGAAAGTGGTAGGAATAGCAAGAGGAAAAGAAGATAAGAAAGCCCTAACATCTGATGAGTCACTATTATCTTACACTACTGATTTAGTAGACTATGTTATTGAAAGAAACGGTAACTCTAAAATAGTAATTGCCCAAAAGGAACGAGACTATAACGTTCTTACTGGTGAAAAAATTAATGTTAGTAAAGCTACTAAAGATGAACTAATTTCATATTTAGGTGGGGAGAGTGTTCCTATGGCAATTCAACTATATCCTAAAAATTTCAATACAAAAGAAAAAGTTCTTAAATATTTAGATGCTTACAATAATGATAAAGAGGAAAAAAACCAAATTTTATATACTGATTTGGGTGCTTTATTTTCTAATTTATCCGGTTCAATTATGAGTGCAATCACAATTGTTCTAATTTCGTTTTCTGGTATATCATTAATTGTTTCTAGTATTATGATAGGAATTATTACGTATATTTCTGTTTTAGAGAGGACAAAAGAAATTGGTATATTACGTGCACTCGGTGCAAGGGCAAAGGATATAAGTCGTGTATTCAATGCTGAAACAGCTATTATTGGTTTAGCATCTGGAGTAATAGGGATTTTACTTGGATGGTTGTTAACTTTCCCTGTCAATATAATAATTGAAAATTTAACAGAACTTGCTAATGTTGCAAAATTAAATCCACTTCATGCAATTATATTAGTAATAATAAGTATTACTTTAACGATGATTGGTGGTGCGATTCCATCAAAAATGGCTTCAAAAAAAGACCCTGTTGAAGCATTAAGAACTGAATAATTATTCATGCAAGTGTAAAAGAAATATGAAATTTTCCCATCTTTTGTTTATTAATAACTAATTTGTGTTATTATATAATATAGATAAGAAAGATGTGATTAAATGAAATTAAAGAAAAATACATTTATGCAGGGCGCTTTTATTGCATCTATGGGAATTGTCATAAGTAAAATTTTGGGAATCATTTATGTAATCCCTTTTTATGCAATAATTGGTGAACAAGGTGGTGCATTATATGGCTATGCTTATAATATATATTCGATATTTTTAAGTTTATCCACAGCTGGTGTTCCTCTTGCCGTTAGCAAAATAATTAGTGAATATAATGCTTTAGGTTATTACAAAGAAAAGGAACAGGCATTTAAAATTTCAAAACGATTATTAAGTATTATTGGTATGATTTGCTTTTTAATATTATTTATATTTGCACCAGTAGTTGCAAAATTAATTATAGGTGATATTCAAGGTGGAAATACTTTAAGCGATATTGTATTCGTTATTAGAGTTATTTCTTTCTCAATATTAATAGTTCCAATACTAAGTGTATACAGGGGATACTTACAAGGGCATAAATATATGACTCCAACTTCTGTTAGCCAAGTTTTAGAACAAATAGTAAGGGTAATTATAATAATTGTTGGCAGTTATTTAACTTTAAAAGTATTTAATTTAAGCTTATCAACTGCTGTAGGAGTAGCTTTATTTGGTGCAACAGCTGGTTCAATATGCTCATATTTATACTTAGTAAACAAAGTATTAAAAAATAAAAAACAATTGAATGCTAATGTTGATAAAAATCAAGAAACTAAAGTAACAACAAAAGAAATTATTATTAAGATTCTGTGTTATGCTTTTCCATTTGTTTTTGGGGACTTATTAAAGTCGTTGTATAACTCTGTTGATACATTTTTACTAATTCGTACTTTAGTAAATGGTTTAGGATATATGGCATCTGATGCTGAATCCATTATGAGTGTTATTTCTACTTGGGGAAACAAATTAAACATGATAATCATAGCAGTAGGTACTGGTTTTGCAGTAAGCATTATACCTAATATCACCTATAGTTTAGTAAAAAAAGACTATGAAGATATAAGAAAAAAAATTAATAAAACATACAAGATTACTTTTTTCATTACATTACCTATGGTAGTAGGATTGAGCTTCCTAGCTAAACCAGTATGGCAAGTCTTCTATGGTGCTAGTAAATATGGACCACAAGTATTCAAATTCTCTGTTTTCATAGCTTTTGTTACAGTTGGATTATCGTTGTGTACAACTATATTGTTAACCTTAAAAGAGTACAAAGTACTTTTCACTAATCTTTTAATAGGACTAGCAATTAATGCTGCTATGGATGTACCATTCATTTATCTTTTCAATAATTTAGGACTTCCTCCATATTATGGAGCTATAGCAGCAACCATCTTAGGTAATGCAGTATCAATAATAATTGTTATAACATTCTTATATAAAAAGTATAATATTGATTTCTTCAAGCAGTATAAAATCTTCTTAAAGATAATATTAGCAGTATTAACTATGGTACTTGCTTTAACTGGATTAACATATATTGTTCCATTAACAGCGGGTAGAATTACTTCTGTATTTATAATTGCTCTGTATGCAGTAATAGGTGCATTAATATATTTCTTATTCACATACAAAACTAATACAATCGAAGAAGTTTTTGAAAAAGATATGGTTAAATTTATAAAGAAAAAATTAAAAAAATCCTAAGTCAGCTTAGGATTTTTTCTATATGATATAGTTGTCATCGTTGTATGAAGAAAAGTCGTTGGAATTCATTGAACTAGCAGCACTATAAGGTGATACATTTGATAATTCCAATCTTCTTACACGGCGTTCAAGCCTGTTAATTTGTCTTTCCATATTATTTAATCTATTACTTATATTTCTTAATTCTCCTGTACAATTACATTGTTGATTGGATTGGTTAGGGAAAAATCCGTTAGGATTACCTGGAAAAAATCCAAATGGTTGTTGTTCATTCATAATTATTCTCCTTTACTTTCGTATTATTATATGCATATTACTCGAATGATGTTATAATTAAATAGGTGAATATAATTATGCGACTTAGAAATGTAAAAAACAAAGAAATGATTATTGATTCTTGTGATATTTTAATCAAAGACCCAGCATCTTTCAAAGGGAAATGGTTAAGTTTATTTGATAATACAAATCCAATATATATTGAGATTGGTATGGGAAAAGGTGATTTTATTATTGAAAATGCTAAAAAATATCCTAACATCAATTTTATAGGCATTGAAAAGTATGATAGTGTAATAGTAAGAGCTATTGAAAAACTGCCAGAATCAATTAACAACCTAAAATTTGTTAGAATGGATGCAAGAAACATCGAAGAAATATTTGATAGAGAAATTGATAGAATATATTTGAATTTTTCTGACCCATGGCCTAAAGATAGACATGAGAGAAGAAGATTAACAAGCAAAGAATTTTTAGATAGATATGAAAATTTGTTTAAGAATCAAAAAGAAATACATCAAAAAACTGATAACAGAGGTTTATTTGAATTTTCAATACAAAGTTTAGTAAATAATGATTACAAAATAGAAGATATATCATTAGATTTACACAATAGCAATAGGGACAATATTATTATGAGTGAATACGAAAAGAAATTTGTCAAAAATAATAATACTATCTATTATTTGGTCGCAAAAAAATAGTGTCCAATTTACAAAAAACGTGATAAAATTATATTAAACAAAGTAAATGTTTGTTATAATTAATATAGAGTAGGTGAATTATGAAAAGAATTATTCTTTTACTCTGCTTCTTAATGTTAATAACAGGGTGTAGTGTAAGGTCAATTCAAAATGATAATATAGATACTATTGTTGAAAGTGTTTTAACAAAAAAAATAAGCTTATCCAACTCATATTTTGATGGATACAAGTATTATTTACCAAGAGGTTTGAGACTAGTTGGTAAAAAAGGTTATAATGCCAAGATAGTAAGTGGTAAAACAAATTATTACTTATTTGTAGATGTTATTGCATATTACAACAAAGTAGATTTGCAGTTTACTCCAAGTGATGGTTATTATTCCAAAGAATTAAATTTTAATAATAAAAAAGGATATTTAGAAATAACTGAAGAAGAAGATTCATATTTTATTGAGATAATGTATAACTACGCTAAAATAGAAACATTAGTTGATAAAAAAGATTTAAATGATGCCATTATAAATAGTTGCTATATTTTATCTTCAGTTCAATTTAACGATAAAGTAATAGAGACATTAGTTGGTGAAAATGCACTAGATTATAAGGAAACAATTTTTGATATATTTGGACCACATCGTGATTCCGAAGGATTCGTAAAATATGAACAAGATTATTACGATTACAAAGGCGATGTTGAAGAAAATACAAAGAAACAAGATTCAGATGTTTTGGTAACTGATAAAAGCGAGTAAGTGAGGTGTCAAAATGGGATTATTTGATAAAATAAAAAACATATTTTTTGAAGAGGAATATGTTGAAGTTGAAGAAGAAGAAAAGAAACCTAAAAAAGAAGTAAAGAAAGAAAAAGTAACAGTAGCTAAAAAGATAGATTTACCAGAAATAAAAAAGGAAAGAATAAAAGAAGAGGTAATCGAAGAAGCTAAAGAAGAGTTTGAGGAAGAAGCAGTACAACCAGAACCAAAGGTTGAAAACAAGTTCAAATTTCCAATGACATTTGAAGAAGAAGATTTTAGAGAAGAACCAGTAATTGAAGAGGTAAAGCCAAAACATGTTCCTAAAGAAGAACCAAAAGAAGTTGAACCTCCTAAATATATTTATGAAAATGAAAGAGTACCACTATATGAAGGTAGAGAAGATAAGAAAGAAAAACCAGTTTTTAGACCTACACCAATAATTTCTCCGATTTATGGTATTCTTGATAAAAACTATAAAAAAGAAGAGATTGTAACTAAAAAACCAATTATTTTATCAACTGGTTCATCTAAAAAAATGGATGTTGATATGGTAAGAGAAAAAGCATATGGAGATTTAGCAAGTGATATTTCAGCTTCTATGCAAGAAGAAAAAGAAGATGAAGTAAAAACAGAAGTAACAGAAGATTACGATGAAAAAGAGAATACTTTTTATGATTTAAATATTGGTTCACCAGCAGTAGAAAAAGTAACAGTTGGTGATGCTGAAGAATATTTTAACGATTTAGGGTTAGAATATAATGTGGATTATAAAGACAATAGTGTAACAAAAGCAACCGGAAGAAGAAGTACAAAACTAGAAAACGCAAAAGAATCAAAAGAAGATAAAGAAGAAAAAAACGAAAAGGATGAAACATCTGATGATTCTGCTTCATTAGAGAATAATTTATTTGACTTAATTGAATCAATGTATGAAGATAAGGAGGAATAAATATGACATTAAATGAAGTATTACCTGTACTATTATATATTTTAGGTTCTATTCTACTTGTAATATTAATAATATTAGGTATAAAATTAATCCAAACAATTGATAGGGCAAACGTGGTTTTAGATGATATAGAACAAAAATCAAAATCACTAAATGGCTTATTCAATATTGTTGATGGATTATCAAATTCCATTGCCATTGTAGGAGACAGAGTTATTGATGGAGTATCAGGAATGATTTCTCATTTCTTTCATAAAAGAAAGAAAAAAAAGGATAAAGAAATGGAAGAGGAGGAAAATGAAGAATATGAGTAAAGATAAGAAAAAAAGTGGATTTGGGAAATTTTTAGCAGGTGCTGCTATAGGTGCTGGTTTAGGAATACTATTTGCGCCTAAAAAAGGAAGCGAAACTCGTCAAGAATTAAAAGAAAAACT
Source organism: uncultured Bacilli bacterium (assembly GCA_934155645.1). Taxonomy (GTDB): domain Bacteria; phylum Bacillota_I; class Bacilli_A; order RF39; family UBA660; genus RGIG3091. The sequence continues at coordinate 55,501 of CAKPHC010000004.1, forward strand.
TGATGAATTAGCTAATAAAATAAAAGGGATCGACGTAGAAGAAGTAAGAGAATCTATAGAAGCAAAAATTGAAGAAATAAAAGAAGAATTAAAAGACCTAGATAAAGAAAAAGTATTAAAAATTGCTAAAGAAAAAGGTGCTGAACTAAAAAAGAAAAGTGAAGAACTAGTAAATTTAGCAGTAGAAAAAGGTACTCCAGTTTTACAAAATGCTGCTGAAGAAGTTAGACAAAAAACTATAGTAGTAGTAAAAGAAGTACTAAACAAATTAGAAAATAAAGAAAAATAAGAGTTGTATTAACTCTTTTTCTATGCTAGAATATGGTATATATAAATGGCAATGAAGGATTATAGTAATTATTTATTAAAATTTGTAGAGAGTTAGTGGATGGTGCAAACTAATATTGATAAATGATGAAAATACAAATCTGGAGCCATAAAGGTTACGCTTTATAGTATTAAGTGCATAGGGTTACTATGAATTAAGGTGGTACCGCGATATTTCGTCCTTATATATTTTATATAAGGGCTTTTTTATTTATAAGAAGAGGTGAAATAATGAAATTATATGATGATTTAATGTGGAGGGGACTAATCAAAGATATTTCAAGTCCTGAATTAGAAAAAAAACTAAATGAGGAAAAGTTAACTTTTTATTGGGGAACAGACCCAACAGCAGACAGCTTGCATTTGGGACATTATTCTTCATTAGTAACTGCAAAACGTTTAGCTAAATATGGACATCATCCAATCCTTCTAGTAGGAGGAGCAACTGGTTTAATCGGGGACCCTAGACCTACTGCTGAACGTGAAATAATAAGCAAAGAGACAGTACTAAAGAATTTAGAAGGGATTTCTAAACAAGTAGATAAAATATTTGAAGGAAAAGCTGAAGTTGTTAATAACTTTGATTGGACTAAAGATTTTAGCTTTCTAGATTTTTTAAGAGATGTTGGTAAATACATAAATGTTAATTACATATTAGATAAGGATATTATTAGAAGACGACTAGACACTGGAATTACTTTTGCTGAGTTTGCATATACACTTATTCAAGGAAATGATTTTTTACATTTATTTAAAGAAAAGAATTGCGTTCTTCAAGTAGAAGGGTCTGATCAGTGGGGAAATATAACTACTGGTATTGATTTAATAAGAAAAAAACTAGATAAAACAGCATACGGTTTTACTATGCCACTTATATTAGATAAATTTGGAAACAAATTTGGAAAAAGTGAAGGTAATGCTTTATGGTTAGATAAAAATAAAACATCATCTTATGAATTGTATCAATACCTAATTAATACCGATGATGAAATGGTTGTTCATTACTTAAAAGTATTTACATTCTTATCAAAAGAAGAAATAGAAGATTTAGAAAGAAGACATAAAGAAGCTCCAGAATTAAGAGAAGCTCACAAAGCTTTAGCAAGAGAAATAATTACAGATTTACATGGAAAAGAGGAGTACGAAAAAGCTGAGAGAATAAGTGCATCTTTATTTAGTGATAATATTAAGAAGCTAACAAGTGATGAAATTGAAATGGGATTTAAAGGTGTACCAACTATTAAAATTGAAGAAGAACTTTCTATTATAGATTTATTAGTAAATGAAAAAATCGCTTCAAGCAAAAGAGAAGCAAGAGAATTCTTGAATAATGGTGCCATAAGTATTAATAACGAAATAGTTAAAGATGAAAATACCATTTTAACTAAAGCAATGGCAATCGATAACAAATTTATCGTTGTAAGAAGAGGAAAGAAAAAATACTATTTAGTAAAATTTGCATAAAAAAAGGACTTTTAATTTAAGTCCTTTTTTACTATCTGTTATAGAATTCAACGATTAATGATTCATCAATATCAGCATTTAATTCACGTCTTTCAGGATATCTTACATAAGTACCAGAAAGTTTAGCTTCATCAAATGTTACAAATTCAACTCTGTTAGTTACTTTTTCAAGAGATTCTTTAATAACTTTCATATCTTTAGAATTTTCTTTAACAGCAATTACTGAACCTGGTTTTACTCTGTATGATGGAATATCAACTTTTTGTCCATCAACAGTAATATGACCATGGTTTACTAATTGTCTAGCACCACGTCTTGTAGATGCTAATCCTAAACGATATACTAAGTTATCAAGTCTAGATTCTAGTAACTTTAAGAAGTCTTCACCATGAACACCTTTCATTTTAGCAGCTTCATTAAATGTTTTTCTAAATTGTTTTTCATTTAAACCATACATGAATCTTACTTTTTGTTTTTCTTTTAATTGCACACCGTAGTTAGAAAGTTTTCCTTTTCTATCAGCACCATGTTGTCCTGGTCCGTATGGACGTCTTGCGATATCCTTACCATTTTCAAGAACTGAAAAACCAACACGACGAGCTTGTTTGTAACTTGGCCCTGTATATCTTGCCATTTTAATACCCTCCTTTATTTATTTACATAAACGTAGGACTTATCTTTTCTATAACTAGGGAGTTTATTCTAATACTTTCACCTAACAGCAAGGCTACTTATAACCTTAATAAACACATTAATTATATAAAGATGCGCTGTTCCTTGAATATGCACTAATAATTATATATAAATATACGCAAATAGTCAACATTTTTTGCATTATAATCACTTTAAAGTATAACTATTATTAATGATTGATACATTATATAAGAAAAGAACATCACAATCATTGAAATCTACATAAGTATCTAGAAGCGTTGAACTTATATATCTAGTATCAACAAGAACTATTTCTTTGTATGAAGATATTAACAAAGGTGTTAAACTGCTACCAAAAGAATCTCTAAATAAAATTAATCTTCTATTATTCTTAGCATTATTGTTAATAACTTTTAATAATGGAGTAGAACCACTTAAATATAAGTTATATTTATCATTGGAATTAAGTTTTTCTTTATTATAAACGCTACTATAATTATTAGTAATATAATCATAAACTTTAGCATTATCTATATCATTATTTCTAACAATATTTAAATTATCATATTTAGATTGAATAGGAAGTTCACCAGCGTATACGCCTTTAAATGTATCAACAGTTTCAATGGTATAATGTGAATTAAACTCGTTATTCATTGCTTCTAATAATCTTTTAGCAGTTTTATTAATTTTATCAATTTTAAAATGACTATCAGTTTTATAATAATTATCTAATTCTAAAGTATCAAATATTTTAATATACGTAATATTTAATTTGTTTGTCATATAAGATTCTAAATAATCATAATCTATTCTTAAGTTGCCGTCATTTATAAAATAATTTTTATCAGGTATTATAGAAAAGTAAGTATTATTATTGGTTAAATAATTGTTTTTAATATAATTAATTTTGTTAAGCAAATTATTAACTGAATCGATATTAAGAGGATATTCTTGCTTAATTAAGTAATCGTTTTTTAAATATAAGTCATGGTAATTACCCTTAATAGCTAAATCCATCTTTGCTTTAACAAGTCTAAATTCATCTCTTTTTATAAACTGGTCAGTTATATAACTATCAAGTTGATTAAAATAAGTATTATTAAATAAATTAGATAAAGTAAAAGTTGGCTTTTGAGCAAGTTTCCTTCTCTCTGATATAGAAATTAAGTCATCCTGTTTAAAAATATTAAAGATAAATACCAAAGAAAGCAAAAGCACAAAAGATATACTGATAACTATGTTTTTATATTTATTATTCATGTAATAACCTCCTTAAAACCTAAAATATAGGAATGGATTATAACTATTATCGATAAGCATAGAAGTAACAATTAAGAGAATTACTAAAACAAAAACTATTTCCAAAACATTTATTACATAACTCAAAATCTTATTTTTTTTCAATTTACTAACAACGTTCTTTAATAAAGGAGTGGCACCAATAACTGCCAAAACTAAAATTAAAAAGTACCCCTTTAAATAATAAAGTATGAAACTATTAGATATTGCTAAATTTTTAAAATCAAATAATCCTTTTATTACAATGAAAGCATCTTTCATGCTACTGGAAGAAAAAATGACGAAACTAATCATAACTATAAATAAAGTATAAACTTTTTTTAAAAACAATGGCAATTTATCTAAATATTTTTTCAATAAGAACTTTTCAATTATCAGTATTATTCCAAAATATAATCCCCATACTACAAAGTTCCAAGAAGCCCCATGCCATAATCCTGTAAGAATCCAAACTATAAGAATATTTCTTATTGTTTTACCAGTGCCAGTTCTATTTCCACCAAGAGGAATATAAACGTAATCTTTAAACCAAGTACTAAGAGTTATATGCCACCTTCTCCAAAAGTCAGTTATACTAGTAGCAACATATGGATAATTGAAGTTTTCCGGGAATTTGAATCCAATCATTTTTCCTAGTCCGATTGCTATATCGCTGTATCCTGAAAAATCAAAATATATTTGAAGCATATAGCATATTGCAAGTATCCAATATAACAGAATAGATGCTTCACTGGTACTAGTTAAAATATTGATTAATTCACCTATGTTATTAGCAATAATTACTTTTTTACTAAGACCTATGATAAATCTGTTAACACCTTCACCAAATCCGTCAAAACTATGCTTTCTATTAGATAATTCTTCTTTGACATCACTATACCTAACAATAGGACCTGCAATTAACTGTGGAAATAAAAATACATATGTAGCAAAATTCAATAAATTCTTTTCTACTGGTACACTTCCTTTATATACATCTATTTCATAACTGATTATTTGAAATGTATAAAAGGATATTCCAATAGGTAACGCAATATCAATAAAAGATATATTACTATTCAAGATAGCATTTATATTACCAATAAGGAAATTAAAATACTTAAATATACAAAGCAAAAATAAGTGAAACGAAATGCTAAATATAAACAATGATTTAGATTTGTTTTTATCAAATATTAGAGTCATAAAATAAGCAAATAATACTTGAATAATCATTAATAAAATGTATTTTGGTTCACCATAAAAGTAGAACAAAAGTGAAAATAGTAATAAAATAATATTTTTAAATTTTCTGGGACTACAAAAATACACTATTAAAAATATTGGTAAAAAATAATACAAAAAAGTTATACTTGCAAAAATCATGTTTTTTCTCCTTAAAAAACTCCTTTAAAAGGAGTTCTACTATTTTATTCTACAGCGACTGGACCAGGAATTTCAAAACCAAAATTACCTGATTTTTCTAATTCTTTACCTATGTTATTATCAACATATTTTTTGAATTCTTCATAAACAGGTTTAGCCCATTCTTCACTAGCCATTACTAGAAATATTACATCATCGCTATTAGTGATATACAATTTTTCAGCACTTACACAAAGCCATTTATTCATATCAATATTGTCATATATTTCTTGTTTCATAGATTCAATTTTTGTTTTATCTTTTACCTTTAAAACAACCAACGAATAAGCTTGAGCATTCATTAAAGGTTCAGATACAACTATAAATTCTACATTGCTGTTATCTTTTAATCCAGTATAAGCAGCAACTTGTTCTTTAGAGTTTCTTATATTAAAGAATTCCAAAGAAGGAAGATTATCGCCAAGTTCTTTATAGATGCTTTTAATCATCGCTTTAACTTCACTTTCACTATTGAATCTTGTAGTTGTGTTTTTGTTTCTAAAAAAGAATATACCGCCTAGTAATAATATACCTATGGCAATTAGGGATACACCTAAAACTATTAATTTCTTATTCTTCATAATTTCACCTTTCTATTTATACCTAAATTATATCAAACCTATTATTTAAGTCAACACCAAAAAAGCTGCATATTTTTCTTTCTTAAAATGTTATTTTTAGACTACTCTAAATTGATTTTTTTTGCTATAATCATATAGAAGGGTAGTGTGATTTTCTAGATGAGTACTATTTTGTGGTCTTTTGGTGGACTATCATTATTATTAGGTATAATTAAAACTGTTGTTTATTTAAATAAAACTAAAGATTTTAAAGGATATAAAACTACAACTGGTTGTGTTGTTGAGCATTTATCTAAAGAGGGACATATTGAATTCGATGACGAAGAATTTGGTATGGATGCTATTAACTATGATGAAGATGACCATTTGTTTTTAGCTGAGGATGGTATTAATACTGTAGCTGGCGTAGTAGAATTTTTAGTAAAAGGTAAAAAAGTTCGTGTAATTGATTCTATTAATGACACTAATCTAATGCCTATTGGAAGCGAAGTAGTAATTAAATATAATCCTAAAAAACCTAAAGAAGCATTTGTTATTGATGCTTTTGATGGAACAATTTTATATGCCGTAGGAGCATTTTTGATGGTATTAGGAACAATTATGCATTTGATAAAATAAAATCTTAAATCGAGGTGAAATTATGAATGGTACAATTCTTATAATTGCTACTTATATAATAGTTGCTGTTCTTTTAGTAGTTATAGTATTAATAGTTAGTAAAAAAAGACGTGATAAAAATCTTCAAACTACTATTGAAGAATTAGATAGAGAAAAAAATATTATTGAAAGTACACCAATTTTATTAGAACTTGCAAAAGTAGAAACAATTATAAAAAATGATAAAATGGAAGAAAAATACAAGCAATGGCAAGAAAGATTTGAAAACATAAAAGCTAATCAAATTGCGCATATCACCGATATGATAATTGATTTAGATATATTTTTAGATAATAAAGATTACAAAGGATATCAAAAGAAACTTGCTGATGTAGAAATTGAAATATATAAAGCTAGAACAATGATGAATACATTACTTGATGAGATAAAAGAAATTAATTCTAGTGAAGAAAAATATCGTAGTATAATTACTAAGTTAAAAAGCAAATATCGTGAATTAAGTAGTACTTTTGAAGACAAAAAAGATGAATATGAAGATATAGCTGAAATAATTGAATTACAATTTGAAAATATTGAAAAAAGATTTCAAGACTTCGAAGAGTCAATGGAAAAAAACGAATATGGCGAAGTAGTTCACATTGTAAAAGCAATTGACAATATGGTAGACCACATGTCAATAGTAGTAGAAGAAGTTCCTGACTTAGTTCTACTAGCAGAAAAATTGATTCCAAAGAGAATTGAACAAATAACAGAAACATATCAAGATATGATTGAAAAAGACTATCCAATCGGTTATATGAACATTGAGTACAACGTAGAAGAAGCATTAAAAAATGTTAACTCTATAGTAGATAGAATTAAGGTATTAAACTTAGAAGACTGTATGTTTGAACTTCGTACAATGCTAGAGTACTTAGATTCATTATTTAATGAGTTTGAAAAAGAAAAAACTTCTAGAAAAGAATATGAAGAAGAGTCTAATGTATTTAACCAAAAACTAGAAAAAGTAAACAAAGTAGTTGCTGATATATATGGACAACTAGACGAAATTAAAAGCATGTATGATTTAACGGATGAAGATATTAAAGTAATTGATGAAGTAAATAATCGTTTAAATGATATTAACGAAGAATACAAAAAAGCATTAATTGACTTAAGTAAGAAAGAAATTTCTTATTCCAAAATGCTTAGAATACTAGAAAATTTAACTTTAAATTTATCAAAAGTAGATGATGACTTAGATATTTCTCTTAAATCACTTGGAAACATGTATGAGGATGAAGTAAGAGCAAGAGAACAATTGGATGAAATTCAAGAATTGTTAAATCAATCTAAAATAAGAATAAGAGGATATAAATTACCAATTATTGGTAACGAATACTTTGTTCAATTATCAGAAGCTAATGAAGCAATATTAGAAATAATTAAAGAATTAGAAAAAAAACCAATCTCTATAAAAACATTAAATACAAGAGTTGACACAGCAAGAGACTTAGTATTAAAACTATACAATACTACTAATGAAATGATTAAAACAGCAAGATTAGTTGAAGATGCTATTATATATGGAAATCGTTTTAGAAAAGATAACAAAGAAATAGATAGAGGATTATCAAAAGCTGAAGTTCTATTCTATAAAGGTAACTATAAAAAAGCTTTAGAAGTGTCTTTTGAAACATTAGATACATATGATACCGGTATTAAAGTGAGGTTGATGCATTCTTATGAAAATGAAAAATAATCGAGGCTTAGTCCTAATAGAATTATTAACTATAATAGCCTTTGTTGCTGTTATTATTGCTTTCGTCGCATACATCGCCTTAAAGGATGGAAACAAAAGAAAATATGAAGTATTCGCTCAAAATGCCAGAGACTTTGCTACTAAGGTATCTACATATCGTGATGAAAAAATTAAATACTATAAAGAAATATATTTAGAAGACATAGTTAATGATAATTATATTAAACCATTTAAGAATCCTTTTAGAGGTGGAGGTAACTGTGATTTATATGAATCAAAAGTGGTAACAGTAACCAGTAGTGAAAGATATGTAACCTTAAGATGTGGTGACTATCTAATAGATTCACAAAAAGTATCAAGTAGCAATTATAAAGTTTATAAAGTATCCGCATGGCAAGAAGAAATGGGTTCATCTTTAGAAGCAGAAACAGCTAAACTATATAATTATGAAAAAAACGGTAAACAAATGCTAGATAAGTATGTTGTACTTAAAGAATTTTTAGCACTATATAATCAAAAAGAAAACAAAAATGCTACATCTTTAGAAGGAATCAATCTAAAAGAAATTAATGTAGTTACTAAAACTTTCTACCGTACAAAGGAATTGGTTAAAGAAAATCTTTAAAAAGGGTATATTGTACTCTTTTTTTTTGATATAATGGAAATGGTGATTATACATGGGATTATTTAGCAAAATAAAAAATATGTTTAAACAAGATGTTAAACAAGAAGAAAAAAATGAACAAGTAAAAGAAAATGAGACAGTAATACAAAAAAGTGATGAAAATCATGAAGATAAGAAAGAAAAAAATGTCGAAAGTGTAAAAGTATATGAAAAAGGTCTTACCAAAAGTCGTGAAAACTTTGTATCAAAACTAATGAATTTAACTAATAAATATCATAAAGTTACTGAAGATTACTTTGATGAATTAGAAGAAATATTAATCATGGCTGATATTGGAGTTAATACAGTAATGAGTTTCATGGAACGTCTTCGTAAAAGAGTAAAACAAGAACACATTGAAGACGTATCTTATTTAAACGAGATAATTGTAGATGAATTATTCATTATTTATGTTAATGACGAAGTAATAGTTAATAAAATTAATTATGCAAAAGAAGGGCCAACTGTTGTATTGTTTGTAGGAGTTAACGGCGTAGGAAAGACAACTACTATTGCTAAATTAGCTGATAAGTTAAAACATGAAGGTAAAAAGGTTATGCTAGTAGCAGGTGATACATTTAGAGCAGGAGCCACTAAGCAACTAGAAGAATGGGCAAACAGAGTTGGAGTAGATTTTACTGGTGCTTTTGAAGGGGCGGATCCGGCAAGTGTTATATACGATGGACTTACTAGAGCAAAAGAAGAAAAAACTGATGTAGTGTTAATTGATACTGCAGGAAGATTACAAAATAAAGTAAACCTTATGAACGAGCTTGATAAAATCAATAGAGTAATAGGAAAACTTATACCAGACGCACCTCATGAAACTTTATTAGTTATTGATGCTACCACTGGACAAAACGGTATTGTTCAAGCTAAAAGTTTTAAAGAAATAACAAACATAACTGGAATTGTTCTTACTAAATTAGATGGCACTGCTAAAGGTGGTATTGTTCTAGCAATTAAAGAAGAAGTAGGAATACCTGTTAAATATATTGGCTTTGGTGAAACTAAAGATGATTTGCAAGTATTTGATATAGAAAAATATATATATGGTCTATTCAAAGATATGATGTAGAGGTATTTATGGATAAAAGAATAAGATTGAACATATTATATGATTATTACAAAGACTTTTTAACAGAAAAACAACAAGAGTATTTCGAGGACTATTACTGTAGTAATTATTCCTTGGGTGAAATTGCAGAAGCAAATAATATAAGCCGTAATGCGGTACATAATCAATTAAAAATAGTTGAAGAGCGTCTTGAGGAAATGGAAAATATTTTAAATTTGGTTTCTAAAAGAGATAAAATAATAGCGCTTTTAGAAAAAGAAATAGGTACTGATTTATTAGAACAAATTAAAGAATTACTATAATATAATAAACATAAAGAAGGCATGGTGATAGAATGTTTGAAAGTTTGGGAGAAAGATTACAAAACGTAGTATCTAAAATAAAAGGTTACGGAAAAATAACAGAAGAAAATATAAGTGAAATGACAAGAGAAATACGTCTTGCTCTACTTGAAGCAGACGTTAACTATAAGGTTGTTAAAGAATTTGTTAACGATGTTAAAGAAAAAGCACTTGGAGAAGAAGTCAAAAGAAGTCTAAAACCAGGCGATGTATTTGTAAAAATTGTAAAAGATGAACTAACAGAGCTATTAGGTGGAGAGAAAAAAGATTTAAATACTAGCGGCAATCCTGCTATATTAATGTTAGTTGGATTACAAGGTAGTGGTAAAACTACTACTATTGGTAAACTTGCCAACTTATTAAGAAAAAAGGAAAAGAAAAAACCACTTTTAGTAGCTTGTGATGTATATAGACCGGCAGCTATTGACCAATTAAAACAAATAGGAGCTAGTCTAAATATAGAAGTATATGAAGAAGGTAAGAAGGACCCTGTGGAAATTGCTAACAACGCAATCAAATATGCCAAAGAAAATGGCTATGACTATGTATTAATTGACACTGCAGGTAGATTACACATAGATGAAAACTTAATGAACGAATTGGACAATATCAAAGATGCTATAAACCCACAAGAAATATTACTAGTAATAGATTCGATGATGGGACAAGATGCTATTAATGTAATTGAAGGATTTAACAATGCCCTTCCACTTACTGGTGTAATTTTAACTAAACTAGACGGTGATACAAAAGGTGGAGTAGCGCTATCTGTAAGACATTTAACTAATGTTCCTATTAAATTTATCGGTGTTAGTGAAAAAATGGACGGAATCGACTACTTTGATCCAGAACGAATGGCTGGAAGAATTCTAGGAATGGGAGATATTATATCTCTAGTAGAAAAAGCAACTGAAGCCATAGATGAAAAAGAAGCAGAGAAAGCCGCTAAAAAAATGCAAAGTGGCAAATTCGATTTAGAAGACTTTTTAGCTCAAATGAAACAAATAAAAAAACTTGGACCCCTAGAAAATTTATTAAAACTAATACCAGGAGCTTCAAAATTAGGACTTAATAATATCAAAATAGACCCAAAACAAATGGCACATGTAGAAGCTATAGTATTATCTATGACTCCTCAAGAAAGAAAGAATCCAGATATTATTAAAGCAAGCAGAAAGACAAGAATTGCTAAAGGATGTGGATTATCTGTTCAAGAAGTAAACAAATTATTAACGCAATTTGACCAGATGAAAAAAATGATGAAACAGTTCTCAAATGGAAATATGAAAATGCCTTTTTAGGTATTTTTTTCTTTTAGAATCTGTTGTATAATAAAAAGTAAAAATGAGGTGGGTTTATGGAAGAATTACTTAAAGTAAATGATTTGGATTACTCTTATCCAAATAAAGAGATATTTAATAATCTACATTTTTCGATAAAAAAAGAATCCATAAATCTCATTTTAGGAACTAATTCAAGTGGCAAAACAACATTAATATATCTTTTAAGTGGCATTCTTCCAAGCCATGACTCTATAGAATTGGATGGAATTCTTTTAAATCACGAAAATTTAAAAAAATACTTATTAATGATTGGTGTAGTTTTTTTTGATAATAATAACAAGTTTTTATTCGATAAAGTTACGGATGAGTTAACTTTTCCATTAGAAAATCTTAATTACAAACGAAATGATATTTTAAAGAGAGTTCGCGAAGTTACTAATCTTTTAGACTTAAATAATTGTATTAATAAAAAAATAAAGGATTTAACTAATTATGAACAAGTAAAAGTGTTAATTGCAACATCTATCATGCATAAACCTAAAGTTATATTTTTAGATAGTATTTTAGATAAATTAAATAGCGATGAGTGTAAAAAAATATTTAAATTATTAGACAAAATAAAAAAGAATACATCTATATGTATAACAAGCAGTAATTTAGATAATATTTTGTATTTTGATAATGTATTGATACTAGGTGATAAAACCATTAAAATCAAAGGAGCTCCAAAAGAAGTTTTACAACAGGATAATGAATTAGCAAAACTAGGCTTTATAATTCCCCAAATGATAGATTTATCTTTAAAACTAAATTTTTATGGAGTTTTAGATGAAATAATAACAGATGTAGATGGGATGGTTGACAAATTATGGAAATAACTTTTGATAATATTACATATAAAGACAAATTAAATAACATCACATTTACTATTGATAACTCAAATATAAATGGTGTTTATAATTATAAAAACATCATAAAAATTTTATTAAATCCAGAATCAATAGACAAAGGAAAAGTTTTAATAGATAATCATATTTATAGAAAATATAACCCATCTTTTATTGCTGTAATAGATAAAGAAAAAGAATTTTATACCTCAAGAGTTATAGATGAAATATTGTTTTACGCTAAAGTAAGAGGGTATAAAAATAAAAGTATTAAGCAAGAGATTAATTCTCTATTAGATGAACTAAATCTTGATAAAGATATTTTAAATAGAATAACTCCATCATTGTCAACCACAGAAAAATATTTTATAAAACTAATCGCAAACTTAATATATAAACCCAAAATTATTGTTTTTAAAGATATAATGAATGGTTTAGACTTAAATAATAAAAAATTACTTAAAAAAGTAATAAATAGATTACAAGAACAAGGTACATTAATAATAATTGCAAGTATGGATAGTAATATTCTTTATGAATTGACGAGAAAGTTAATAATCGTTGGAAAAAATGACGTAATTATAGGAAAGACTGATGAAATATATCAACAAGTAGAAATGTTATTAACAAAAAATGTTGATATTCCATATTTTTCGCTTTTAACATATAAAGCTAAAAAGGAGAAGAATATCAATTTGTTCTATAGAAAAGATGTAAGGGATGTGATTAAAGATGTATACAAAAGCGTGTAATGCAATTAAAGAACTAAACTTATATTCTAAAGTAATCAGTTTAATTTTAATGATGTTATCAATAATTATGGTCAATAATGTTTATTTAGTATTCATAATAATAGGAATAAGCTTAATTATTTCTCTAATGTTAAAAGACTTTGAAGCTATTCAATTATCTTTAATTTTGATAGTAGCATCAATGTTTTACTATCTTCATCCATTCTTACTTATAATTGTGAAGCTAATTTTACTATACGTGTTTTATTTAATTGTAAAAGATATGATGAATAGTAAAGAAAAAATGTATATAATAGATAAGTTATTTTATAAAAGTAGAAACAAACAATCTATGGATTTGTACTTAAATAATTGTTATAAAAACCAAAAATTTAATGAAAACTTAAAAATTTATGATGATATAGATAAATATACAAGAAGAAAATATAGTAAATATATAGTAAAACAATCTGAAATTAAGACTAATTATGATTTACAAGACATTTCTTATAGAAACAAGCTTAGTTTTTACAAATACTATAACAATAAAACGACAGTTTTAAATATGGATTGGAGAAAATTGGATAATACCTTTTTGATAATCTCACTTTTAATATTTGTACTTGTCATTATTTATAGATAGAAGGTGAATTATGCGTTATTTAATTAGATTTTCTTATGATGGCACTAATTTTCACGGTTATCAAAAGCAACCTGAAAAAAGAACTGTGGAGGGAGAACTAGAAAAAGCTTTATATAATATTAATAACCACACTGCTACTAGAATATTTTCTTCTGGGCGCACTGATAGAGGTGTTCATGCTTTAGGACAGACAGCTCATTTTGATTTAAATGTAACAATAACTTTATATAAGTTAAAATGTGCTTTAAATAGTTTGTTGCCAGATGATATTCATGTAATAGATGCAGTTACTGTGGATAATGATTTTCATGCAAGATTCATGGTAAAAAATAAAACTTATAAGTATTATTTAAATATAGGAGAATATAATCCAATAGAAAGAAACCATATATATCAATACAATAAAGAGTTAGACGTAAAAAAGATGCAACAGGCTATAAAAGACTTTATTGGTACTTATAACTTCGAAGTTTTTACTTCTAATGAAGCCATAAAAGAGGATTATACTAGAACTATTTATGATGCATCTATTGAAGAAAAAGATAATCTTATAATTTTTAATTTTAATGGTAATGGATTTATGAAATATCAAGTAAGAAATATGGTGGGTACGTTAATGAAGATAGGTAAGGGTAAATTACCTGTTGATACTATAAAAAAATTATTATATGGAAAAGAAGAAAGTAAACATGTATTTACTGCTAGACCTGAAGGACTGTATTTAGTTGAAGTTTCTTATAAATAATAAAGAAATTCGTTGACAAATAAGCCCCATTTTAGTATAATTCTAATCGGTACATTGAAATCCCCACATAAGTTTGGCCGTGGGAAGCTGGACTTAAGTAAAGGAGAAAAAATTATGAAAAGCTATATGCAAAAGAAAGAAACAATTGAACGTAAATGGTACGTAATCGACGCTGAAGGAGTATCATTAGGTAGAGTAGCTGCTAAAGCTGCACATATCCTTCGTGGTAAACATAAACCAACTTATACTCCTCATATCGACTGTGGTGATAATGTTATCATTATTAATGCAGAAAAAGCTAATTTAACTGGTAATAAATTAGAGGATAAGATTTATTATAATCACTCAATGTATACTGGTGGATTAAGAGAAAGAACTGCTAAAGTAATGAAAGAACAATATCCTGAAGAAATGGTTGAAAGAGCTGTTAAAGGAATGCTTCCTCATAATAGATTAGGAAGACAAATGTATAAGAAATTATTCGTATACAAAGGTGCAAACCATCCACATGCTGCTCAAAAACCAGAAATTATGGAAGTTAAATAAGGAGGAATAACTGATGGCAAAAGATAAGAAAAACGTATATTACGGTACTGGTAGAAGAAAAGCTAGTATTGCTAAAGTTAAATTAATTCCAGGTAAAGGAAAAGTTACTGTTAATGGTAAAGATGTACACGAATACCTACCTTATGAAACTTTAGTTATGGATTTAATGCAACCACTTGAATTAACTAAGACTAACGAAATCTTTGATGTAGAAGTTGAAGTTAAAGGTGGAGGATTCTCAGGACAAACAGGAGCTATCCGTTTAGGTATTACTAGAGCATTATTAGAATATGACAGTACTACTTCAAGCGATAGTGAAAATAGTTTTAGAAAAGTATTAAAACCAGCAGGATTTATTACTAGAGATTCTAGAATTAAAGAACGTAAGAAACCAGGATTGAAAAAAGCAAGACGTGCACCACAATTCTCAAAACGTTAAGATTGTTTTATGGAAGATATTATTATCTTCCTTTTCTTTTTGATAAATGAAAACATATGATTTATTAGGTGATAGAATTGAAACTAAAAATTTATATGTTACTTGCTGTTTTAATAGGAATATTCATCTTTGCTATGGTAAAAGTTAAAGCTATAACTTACATGCCCCTTTTAGGTAAAGTTATAGTAATTGATCCAGGACATGGTGGAAGAGACCCGGGAACTATGTATGGTAAAATAAAGGAAAAAGATATAAATTTAGAAATATCAAAAGTGTTAGAAGAAACCTTACTATCGAAAGGAGCCATTGTATACATGATAAGGAACGATGATAGTGACTTATCTAGTAAATATGACAAAAAGAAAAAAAGAGGAGATTTGTATCGAAGAATTCTTTTTATTGAAGACGAAAAGAAAAAAACAGATATGTACTTGTCTATTCATATGAATTGGTATAAAAATCCAGCATGGAGTGGTGCTGAAGTTTTATATCACAACATAAATCCTAACAACAAAATTTTAGGAGAAATTCTAATGAAGCACTTTAAAAAAGATTTAAAAACTAGAAGGTCCTTGAAAAAGACAGACCTATATTTATATCGAAACACTAGAAAGTTAGGAGTCTTAATAGAATGTGGTTTTCTTTCTAACTCTAATGAAAGATATTTATTAAGACAGACTTCTTATCAAGAAAAAATATCTAATTCAATTACTAATGCAGTAATAGAATACTATCAAACGATTTCCAATCTAGCATCTGGATAATAGTGACCAAGAATATCAATATATTTATATCCTTTTTTGGCCAATATATTAGCACCGTAACTAGTAAATGGAACTTGATATTTTTTTCTATCATCAAATTTGAAATAATAAAAATCACTCAGCAAGTATTGATTGTGCGTTTCTTCAACCGCATCTTTGAATTTATTAAAATAAAAATTGAAATCTTTTTTCCACAGTTTCTGTAGATTAATTGTATTGTAATTACTATCGCTCAAGTAATCATTCTCATATAATTCTTGAAACACTAGAGTCCTAGTAATAACAGCCGCACTTTTAATTGCTTCTTTTTCATATGTAGGAGGAATAATTTTACTAAGACTATTGATTATATAGTTATTAATATCAGTGTAAGTAATAAAGCCATCTTTATTTTTCATTTTAACAAAATTCGATATTATGTAACTATCATTAACTGACACATTGTTTTTAACAAAACTACTTAATTCATTATCTTTATCAATCAAGTCAATATTATCATCTTCATCAATGTCCACAATTTCTTTATATGATATATATTGATTTTTTTTATTTGTATTCAAGAAATCATTTGTAACAAGCATTAAAGTACCAATAATAATTCCATTAACTACTAACATAACTTTTTTACCACTGAAACTAATATCCATATCCTTTATATATTTATTAATTTTATCAAAAATGGACCTTGGTTTATTAGATTTATCTAATTCTGAAGAAAACTCATACATACTATTAACGTATAAATATAATACTTCTTCATTATCAACATCTAGAATCTTATAATTATAAAACATAATATCACCTATAATTATTATGAAAAGAATCTAAATATTTAATTCAAAATATCACAAATAAATTACAATATTTTCATAAATTTTTCATGTATTTTTATGTGTTATGTGCTATAATTTACAATAGGTGAGGGTATGAAAACAAAGCAATTCAAAACTTTAGATGAGCAAATAGAAATTCTTAGACATAAGGGTTTAGTTATTAATGATGAGTTTTATGCTAAAGAGGTTCTATTAAGAGAAAACTATTTCTTTTTAAGTGGATATCGACATTTATTCTTGAGTAGTAGAGATCCTAAAAAGTTCATTGAAGGAACTACTTTTGAAGAATTATATAGTTTGTTCTTATTTGATCGTCAATTTAGAAATATCGTTTTTAAAAACTTATTGATTTTAGAAAACAATTTAAAATCAATTATCTCATATCGTTTATCTAAAAAATATGGATATAAGGAACATGATTACTTAAAACCTAAAAACTTTGATACTAGTCCAGAAAAATCTAGACAAGTAAATGATTTAATAAAGAAAATGAAAAGACAAATTCATGTTAACGGAAGGCAACATTCGGCTACTGTCCATTATTTAAGTAATTATGGATATATTCCTCTATGGGTTTTAGTAAAAGTTTTATCTTTTGGAATAGTAAGTGAATTATATTCTATACTAAGGATTGATGATAGAATTGCTATTGCTGACATATATGGTGTAGATATTAATACTTTAGGTACATATCTACCAATACTATCAAATTATCGTAATTTATGTGCCCATGAAGATATATTGTTTGAAAACAAGACACAAAAAATTATAGGGAATACTATATATCACAGTTTATTGAATATAGAAAAAATAGATGGGGAATATAAATATGGTAAGAATGATTTATTTGCACTAATAATTATTATGAAACATTTATTAACTGATAATGAAACCAAAAACATGGTGATTGAAATAGATCATGCACTAGATAATTTAAATTACAACCTATATTCTATACCAATATCTAAAGTATTAGATAGGATGGGATTTCCTGAAAATTGGAAAGATATTGCTAACATTGAGAAGGAGTGATGATGATGCGTAGTAAAATAATTAATTTTGTACTTGTATTATGTGCCTTTTTACTAGGTGGAGGAGTGATGTATGTAGTTATTACAAATCCATTTAGTGGTGGAAATAATAATACAGCAGGTGCCTTAGGATGCCAATATACTAGTTGTGAAAATAAAGTTATAATAGATAACACTGGTATAAGTGCTGCCGTTGAAAAAGTATATGATGCTGTTGTCATGGTAAAGAACTTCCAAGGTAATAAACTTGCCAGTACTGGAAGTGGATTTGTATATAAAACAGATGATAAATATGGCTATATAATGACTAATGAACACGTAGTTGAAGGAGCTAATAAATTGTCAGTTGTTTTAACTAATGAAAAAGAAATTGAGGCAACAAAATTAGGCGGAGATGAGTATTTAGATATTGCTGTTTTACGTATTCCAGTATCTGAAGTATTAAAAGTTGCTACTATTGGTAGTACTGAAAAATTAAAATTAGGTGATACTATATTTACAATAGGTTCTCCTGTAGGTGTTGAGTATTATAATACCGTTACAAGTGGTATTATTTCTGGTATAGATAGATTAGTTACCGTAAGTGTTAATTCACAATCAGACTGGGTTATGAAAGTGTCACAAGTTGATGCTGCTATCAATCCAGGAAATAGTGGCGGCCCTCTTATGAATTCTAATGGTGAAGTAATTGGAGTTAATTCAATGAAACTAGTAGATAGTAGTATTGAAGGAATGGGATTCTCAATTAAAATTGAAGATGCCATGGCACATGTAGACGAGTTAGAAAAATCTAAAACTATAGAAAGACCTATGTTAGGGATTAGATTGTTAAATGCAACTGATACTAGAACCCTAGCTAGTTATGGAATAACTCTTCCAAATGATGTTACAAGTGGTATAGTGGTTGTTGAAGTAGTAAGTGGTTCTGGAGCATCAAAATCAGGATTACAAAAAGGCGATGTCATTACTAAGATTGATAAAGAAGAAGTAATGAATGCCGCTTACTTAAAATATGTTTTATATAAATACAATATAGGTGACAAAATAACTATTACTTACAACAGAAATGGTAAAGAACATACAACAAGTGTTACTTTGTCAAAATCAACTGATTAAAGAACAAGAAGTTGTTCTTTTTCTATTTATAAGATATAATATTTATAAGCAAAGGAGAAAAAATATGGGTATTATATTATCATTCCTATCAGGTTTATTGGGTGACTCTGAAAATGAAAAAAATAAACACAATTGGGGTAACGATTTAGATTCTTTACAGGAAGATGAACTAAAAAATGGTAATTATGATAGTTGGAATTTTGAAGAGGAAGATTTAGAAGATGACGATTATTATAGTGAAGATGATGATTAATAATTATAAAGAAAATTAGTACAATAATGTTATCTATGTTATAATTATGTTGTCACGTTTTAGTAGTTAGTGAGGTAAAATATGGAATATATAAAACATTCATTTAGACATGCAGAAGATATTTTTAAAAACGATAAAGATTTTGCTTATTTATGGGACGAAATTATTGAAGTTCTTGATAATATAAGTGATGACGATTTAATCGCTGAGTTTAATAGTGAAACTAGAAAAGCCAAAAGTATTTCAGAAGCAATTAACAAATTAATTGCGAAAAGATTAAGAGAAAAGGGATGGAATGAGCAAAGTTGTATTTTTGCAGATCCTGATTATTCTGATAATAAAGGTACATGGAGATTAGATTTTGCAAAAGACAACATTGCAATTGAAGTTGCATTTAATCATGGTGGAAACGTATCATGGAACTTAATTAAGCCAGTTTTATCCAGCGAATTAAATCACGTAAAGAAAGCAATACAAACTCAAGCTGGTGTTGTCATAACAGCAACCGATAGCATGAAAAAAGCCGGTGGCTTTGATAATGCAATTGGAACTTATGAAAAATATGTAGAGTATTTAAAACCGTTAAATAATCTGTTAACTACACCTATGATGATAATAGGATTAGAACCACCAAAAAAGTTTACTATTGAATGGGAAAAAGAAGATGGTAAGACGGTTGGATATGTTCAACTAAAGAAGGATAACAATAATTAATAAATTTATCCTTAAACATTAGTTAGTAAATATTATATGAATGTAGAACAATTAAATAGTAATATAAAATTGTTCTTTTTTTTATGATATAATAATTATAGAGGTGTATAATATGGAAACTGAATTAAACTTAGATGTTCTAGAAGCTATATTTGGAACAAAATTTATGGATACAGAATTTTTAAAAAAACAATTGAGAACAAATTCTAGTAGCATATTATCAGAACTTGAATCTTATAGAATATTTGATGATGCAGAAACAAAGGTGATAGATGTAATTGAAAATAATTATAAAAAATATAGTAAGATAATTATTGATGAATTATCAAAGTATTATTTTCAAATGCCCATAGATATGGCTATAGTAACGAAAGAACAATCCAAAATAAAGGCATTATTTCTAAACGCCTCAGAAAGATTAGGTTTTGATAGTGGCTTTCAAGTACAAATCGATTCTGATTTAGAAGAAATTGCCAATAAATTAAATAAAAGATTTACATTTGATGAAGCATCTTTAATTCATTTGATAGAAGCGTCAAAAGGTTCTAATATTCAATTAGAAGAGGATAGGCTAAGAATATCTCCACGAAATAGAAGACAAATACTTAAACAAAGAGATGACGGCACATATTATTTATCTGAAATAGCAGATACTAAAGGAATAAATACATATACAACCGGAAGAAACATTCCGATTACTACAATAACTAGGGATGACAGTAGAACAATGTATAAAACAACAGTTGATGATAGTAGTAATCTTAAGTTATCATCATATCCAGGTGGAAAAGATTTACTAGGGATAACTTCTACAGATGAAATAATGAAGGAAATAATGAAAAATTTATTTGACAACCTTGAATTGTGTGTAGATACTTATAAATTCTTTTATACAAAAAATGTAGATGACCCATTGAAAAACAGTGTATCAGTTCAAAATACCGCAATATTGGCTGATGATTCACAATTTGATTTTTACTATAATATTAATAGATGGAATTTACCTCATTTATTAGGAGTACAAAAGGGAGAAACAATATCAGAAACAACAAAAAAGTATTTTGCTAAAGTAAAACCAGATGGAAGTGTATATTATCCTATAGATGAGAATTCATCTGCATTTACTATATTGAAAACTTTACTTGAAAATAAAGACAGAATAATTGCAGACGGAGGATTGGTTGAAGAAAATGGTAAAACATATCAATTATTACCATGGGAAAAGATAATATTGAAAACCAGTTCATTTATGAGGGGCGATTTTTTTAAAACATGTTTTTGCTTAGTACAATTAGATCATGGATTAAACTCTTCAAACGAAAAATTCGCATCAATATCTTCAACTAAATACGATGATGATATGGTTAATAATAGATTTGATGCTAAACAAGTATTAAGAGATTTAATAAATACAGTTAAACAAAGAAAAGATTTTATTTTTAGAACTTTTGTTGAAAATTACGATTCAGAAGGGAACTTTTTAGGATATGTTCCACAATCAATTGATACTGGAAAGGCTGAAAGTATAGTTACAAATAACGGAGAAAGAATAGAAACACTTAATAGATTTAGAAATGCTTTACAAGGAGATTCAGGTAATAGTGGTGGTGGAATTGTCCAAAGTATTGAAAATGAAAATATGGGAAAAAGAATATTCAGCCCAATTGAACAAGCTTTAACACATATTAATATTTCATCAGGATTAAATGTGGGATTACAGATATCAGAGCAAGCTTATGCTTTTGAAGAAAGTTTAAAATCTATGTTGGGAGAAGAACTAGATAATGACTTGCAAAAAATCTTCCCTTCAACTCCATCAAAAAGAAAATAACATTATTCGCTAATGTTATTTTTTATATACTTAATAAAGTTTTTAGCTACTAAACTTTTATTATCTTTATTCCACACCATTCCAAGATATTTTTCAGATAATGGTAGGTCTAAATTAAGTTTAAATAGTACTCCAGCTTCTAACTCTTTTTTTATGTGTTCTTCAGTTAGTAATCCAACGCCAAAACCAGCTTCAGTAAATTCTTTTATTAGAGTGTTACTTCCAAATTCCATTTCAGGATGTATTTCAATATTATTTTCTACACAATAATCATCAAATCTTATTCGTGTAGTAGCTCCTTTTGTTAAAACTAATAGTGGTAATTCTGATAAATCATTTTTATTTAACTTTTTTTCCTTCAAATGTTCAAATGCATTATTACAAGCAAGACAATCATGTAATACAATCATTTTTGTTGAATTAAAGTTAGTTGGTAATCCGTATGGCATATTAGTGAATATAACATCTACTATTTCCATTTTGGCTTTAGTAATCAAATCAGAAGTTTTATCAGTAAATATTCTAATATTAACTTTAGGATATTTTTTATGAAAGTCTTTAATATATGGCATTAAAAATTCATGCAGTATTGTTTTGCTTGCACCAATATTAATACTTCCAGTTTCCATACTTGTAATAACTTCTAAATCATTTTCAGCTGATGAGATTAGCTCCATAGCATCTTTTATCTTTTTATAGAAAGCTTCTCCAGCTTCGGTTAATTCCATTCCATCTCTTTTTCTAATAAATAAATTAGTGTTAAGTTGTTCTTCTAAATTTTTAATTGCCTTACTTATTGCCGGTTGACTAATTGCTAGTTCATTAGCTGCTCTAGATATATTTTCGTTTTTTGCAACATAATAAAATGTTTTATATAATTCCAAATTGATATTCATAAAGCCTCCTTGCATAACTATTGGTTATATCTAATATGAAAAATTGATATTTTGATTATATCACCCTTTCGGTTATAATACTAGTGCTTTTTGAAAAAAGAATTTATTGGAGGAGTTTTATGCGTGAAAAATATTTATTATGTTTATTTAAACAATATTGTGAAGCTAGTGGATTAGATATGAATAGTGTAGATAACATGTACTCAAAAGATTTTATTGATTGGGTTATTCAAAACAAAAATCTATTAGATAATTATATGGATTATTTATGTGCTTTAGGATTTAATTATCAGGCTAATGATGTAGCAGAGATTGGTAAAGGAGAATATGATTCGATTTCACAGTGTGGAGTAACTGTTATATCAGAATTTGCTAAAACATTAGGTAGAACCAATTCTAGAATGTTTATTGATAGAGGAATTCCTCTAATATTTAGACAAAGTGAAATTGTTATTCCAAAAGAACATATTATATTAACTCATAATCCATATTTTGGAAGTGAAATAATTGGATGGAATCATATTCATAATTCGGGGAGTAAGAATATAAGTATTGGAATGTTTGGTAAATTAGAAAATGAAGACACTTCAAAAAAAATCAAGATATTAGAGCAATTATCAAAACAAATGTCAGATGATTATTCATTAGATTATGATACAAGTGAAGGTAATTATTTTTGTTCATTAAATAGTAAGAGATATATTAAAAGAAAGACTTTAACTATAACTAAAGTTAGATAAATTATTAAAAGGGGGAATTTATAATGAGAAAAAAACTATCAAAGACTAAAAGATTATTAGAAAAATATAAGAATTATACACTAACGATTTACAAAACATATAAAAGTAATAAGAAAACAAGCAAACTAGTTAAGGAGTATTATGGAAGAATTAATGCAATGGTATAATCAGATATCTTGTTTACCAAAATTGAAATTTAGTGCAGCACAGGAATTATACAGAAAAGCTATTAATACTCAAGATGAAATGTTAAAGAAAAAGTATATGGATGAACTTATATCAGGTACTTTATATGTCGTGTATGATTACGTTAAAAGAAATAATCTAGAGTTATTGGTTGCTTCATCTTATGATATGGATGACATTATTAGTTCTTTTAATGAGGCATGGATTAGGGAAATATATAATGGGCAATTATTAAAGGTTACTGCATATTCATTATTATTCAATTGTACGTATTTTAATGAAGTTTATAAAAATTTGGGTGGAGATGAAATCGAAGTTAATGAACTATTAGGAGTTTCTAGAGATAGTTTTTCAAAATTAGCAACATTATATATATCATATAGAAATAAGGGGATAGATAAACCGTTTAGAGAAATTATTGAAGAAGCAGTTTCTGAAAATAAAAACAATTCTCAACTTGATTACGATTATGATAGTGCAATAAAATTAATACCTTTATTGGAAACAATATACAATCGTTTGAGTTCCAATAGTGAAGATGACATTAATTTTGGAAAATCGAAAATATTTAATTATTTAAGGTTAATAATAAGTATAGGATTGATAGAACCAAAACCAAATACAATTCAAAATATAACTGATGTTGAAGAATTCGTTACTACAAATATTGTAATGAAACAGTTTCTTGAAGCTGTTGATAGAAAACTGGCAAATGACAGAGAAAGATTGGTTATCCATAAAAGATATGGGCTGGATGATGGTAAACCTCAATCTCAAAAAACTATTGGGAAATATTATGGAATAACTGGTAATAGAGTAGCACAAATAGAAGCAAAGGCATTAAGAAAATTAAGAGGAACTGATTATGTTAACAAATATAATGGTTGGTTATAAAAAGGATATAAGTTTAATAATAGAATAATTTGACAGAGTAGATTTGCAATGTAAGATTATTCTTTTAGTTTATATGACAACAAACTAGTTCAATATCATAAAATATTTCGAGGAGGAATATATAATGGATTATAAAATTGTAGTAGATGCCGGGCATGGTGGGGACGATCCAGGAGCTGTTAATGGTAATATCAAAGAAAAGGATTTTAATCTTAAAGTAGCTAATTATATTTACGATAGATTTAAAGAGCTAGGGGTGCCAGTAACTATTACTAGGGATACGGACAGAACTCTTGATAGAAATGAAAGGGTAAGTAGGATTTTAAATGCATATGGCAATGACCCTAACGTGATAGTATTATCAAATCACATAAATTCAGGAGGAGGAGAAGGTTAATGTGTAACAAAATATGTATAATGATTAAAGCCGAAAATATTGTAAGAAATGGAGATTAGTTATAATATGAGTTACGCAAAAGAACATGAATTAATGGATGAAGGAAATATATCTGATGAAGAGTTTCAAGAAAAATATTTACCTTTCTATGATAATTTTAAAGAGTATATGATTAAATATGTAATACCAGATGCAGTAGCATTTTATATTGCAAATAGTTATTCAAGAGGATGTTTAGATGACAGTAAGTTATATAATCATATTAATTCTGCAGTAGATATTTTTAATTGTAGATGCAATATTGATGTGATCTTACCATCTATAGAAATGATATTAAACATAAAATATAATCTAAAAATTACTGATAGAAATCCATTAAAATTAGAAAAATATTATTAAAAATTGGCACTATCACTGATGATAGTGCTTTTGTATGGTATAATATATTATATAATTTTTGACTGTAAGAAGTTAGTTGAGGTGATAAAATGGATTACATTGAACAGAAAATTGATGTATTATTTGAAAATAAAATAAATTACCAAAAACTTGACAAAGTGAGTGACGAATTTAAAAATAGCAAAATCAGAAATATGGAAGATTTTTTTGAAAGAATAAAAAGCATAAATGGTATATCATTAATAGTTGGTAGTAATGGTATAGGTAAAACATATTTACTAGAGAAATTAAAAAGACATTTTGAGTTAAACAAAATAAATGTTAGTTTAATTAAATTTAGAGATTATGATAATTTACATTCTATAAAAGAAGCGGTTACATCTGCTTCAGAATATATTATATTTGACGGCTTAGATGAGATAAATTCAAATATTCAAAATAGTGTTTTACAATATGCATTGTCTATAAAAGATAAAAATATAATTATTTCTAGTCGCAGAGATTTTGCACTAAAAAGGAACCTATTTGATATAAAATACAATGTCTATGAAATAAGACAATTGGAAGAGTCTAAAATTGATAATATTTTAAAAATGCATGGATTGAATAAAGAAAATTATAAGAATATATATAATCTATTAAAAACGCCAAGATTTTTAATTCATTTATTAAATGTTAAGGACATTATAAATTATAAGAATAATATAAACAAATTTGATTTATTAGAAATGATTTTAAACAAACATTTTGAGGTAGTAAACGAAAGAGCTATAATTAAAATAGAAATCAATATTCATAAAAAAATTTTACAATCATTAGCGTTAGTTATGATGATGACTGGAAAGAGTAATTTGACAATGGAGGAATTTACAATTTTCCTTAGTAACATAAACCATCTTGACATTAAGTCTTATGTTTTAAATAAGGATATTATTGAAAGCTTTTTAAATAATCAGATTTTACTTAATTATGGTGATTTAATTGCATTTGAAAACAAAGAAATAATGGAATTTTTGGCTGCTAAAGAAATATTTGAAAATAATTTTTCTAATAAAGATTTATTTGACATAGTCACGATTGAAGGTACTAATGAAATAAATACTTTATGGTTTAATACAATATCATATTTAATATCTAAGTCCAAAATATATTTTAATTTAATTTTGAATTATATATTTAATAATTTGTATATTCAAGACAATTTACTAGATTTATTATTAAGCATAAATTATAATTTTGATGATAAAAATATTATTGTCAAAAATATTGAAAAAATTATTTTTCAATATTCTAAACTTTATCAATATATGCCTTCTTCTGATAGCATGGGTAATATTTCTAAAGTGTTAACTGTTGATATAAAATTATGTTTTAGAAATTTAATTGAAATTTTAGTAAATAATAAAATAAAAATAGATTTAACAGATTTTGATATAGTTTTTATTAATAATACTTTGTCATGTATTAATTATTTATTAGAGAATTATTCGTTTAATAAAATAGAAACAAAAAAATTGAAAAATTATTTATTAAAGAATGAAAAATATTATATACAAAGTGAAAATTTTAAAGTTAGATATTTATACATATGTTTAAAAATCTTTGAAACAACTGAAATTGATAATTTACTTGAAAATAATAGTATTGATAAAAGATTATTATCCATATTTTTACATGATAAAATTCATTTGAATAGTTTAAAAAAATTTGATGCACATTTAAATTATTATATATTAAATTGCAGAAATAAGTTTGATGATAATCTTATAATTAATGAAAATCTGATTGCTGAATTTATTAGTAATAATTATGATGTAAGTAGATTCAAAAATCTTATTAATGGTATAAAAGATGATAATAATATTGCAAGTTTCATTCATTTCTTAAATTCTAACAATTATCAAGATTTATGGATTAAACTTTCAAAAAAAAGTATTACTTCAATTCTATATAACAAAATAATAAATAAATTAGTTAATGAAAACCTACAAAACAATAGAGATATAAGAGAAGAAATAATGTTTGATCGTAGAAATGGTGATGCTTTAGAAAAGATAATAGCATTGTGTATCAAATATAATTACATAACTATTGATGGCTTAAATAATCAAAGTTATATATCAGATTATATTACGAAATATATGCGAGAATTGATTATTAAAGTTTTTCTAATAAACTCTGAAAATATACAGATATTATATGAACAATTAGTCGACAAAAAATCTATTTTTTATGTTTGGAGACTTGACTTAGATAATGAAATCAGAATTAAGCTTGAACCTGAAATAAAAAATCTTTTCTCATCAGATTTTTTAGAATATAAAAGATTGATAACAAAATATCAAGATAAAGATTATGTAAAAGTTGAAGAAATTTTAAAGAAAGTTGATTATGCTAATAATATATATTATAAAATTGATCGTATATATGATTTGATTAAAAACAGTAATCAGTTTAGTATAGTTAATTCAAATGTTATATTTAAAAATACTTTGAAATCATTTTCAAGAGAAATTGAAAGCCATATTTTGACGATAGATATTAATAAACTAGTTATTAAGGCTGTAAAAAAAGAAACTTATAGTATAAGTTATGATATACAATTATATCACAAGGCAATATTTATATTATTAAAAATGGGGTATGATATAAATAAATATAATGATATTAATGTTATACTTTTAAATAATAATATAGATAAAATTGAACCATTATATAGTGATAATAATTATAAAAAACTGCTGGATTATGTTAGTAAAAGGCAATCAAAAGATTATGTTAAATTTTATACGTATGATATAATTGGAAAATTAAAAAAGTATAGTTCAAATGTTTTATTTCAGACAATATTTAAATGGTTAGACTATATAAATTTTGATGAATACAAAATTAATAGTATTTTATCTTTTATACTTGATAATCTTGATTCATTAAATCATGATGAAATAAAGAAATTGAAAAAATTTAGAAAATACAAAATCTGTCAAGATATTTTGATTGAACTTGGTTTTGAAGATGAAATAAAGAATAGAATTGATTATATCAAAAACAATCTCGTTTTTGAAGGAGATTTAATGTCTATAGAGAATAAAGGTAATTTTGAATATTCTTCTGGAACCTATATTAATTCTTTAGCTAAAATTGGATACAAAAATAAAGATTATATTTATGATCTATTATCATTTATGTTTAATATATATAATAATGGAGATTATTATTATTTCTCCAAATATATTTTAAATATGATAACAAAATATATTAATAATAATCAATTTAATCTTAATGATGTTATTGATTATATTATATCAAATGAAAAAAACAATAATAATAGATATCTATATAAAATTTGTAATAATCTTGCTTTGTTAAAAAATATAGAATATAAAAATATAATTCAGGTAATAAATCAATATAATACTATTGTTACCGATCAACATATTAAGATATATTCATATGATGATTTATTTAATGTAGTAAAAGAAGTACTACAAACTAATATATTTAACGATATATTAAGAATGAATTTTTTAGAAATATTTAGAGATAAAAACACTAAAAAAATTAGGCCATTGAAAGAAGAGGTATATCAATTTTTAATTGGATATGAATTAAGTAGAATTTTAAATATCAGAGGTTTTTCCACTAAAGTCATATATGAATCTATGGCTTTTGATAAAAAAAGAAATGATATACAATTAGTGACAGAAGGATTTATTCAAGATATAGTTATAGAGACAAAACTTTCTAATAACAATGATATATTAAATGAAAAAAATATTAAATCATATATAAAAGATACTTTAGAAAAATACAAGGAAAGGTTTAATTCTCCGAAGATATTGTTTGTAATAATTAATCAAAGTTTAACAATTAAAACATGCCAACAAAAAATTGACTTGATTAATAAAAATAATGTTCAATTTATAGATACAATACCAATATATTTGGAAAATTATTTTAAATAAAAATTTATTTTGGCACTAATATTTAATTAAAATTAGTGCTATTTTTGCATAAAATATTGAAAAAATTTACTCCCCCTTACCAGAGGTTACTTACTAGTCTTGTACAATAAATCAAGCATGGTGTTGACACACCCGTTAATGCTTGTTAGGGAGTATCCCTAAAACCGATAAAAATAGTCGCTGACAGTTAGTAAAAATTTATTATTCTTATTATGCAAAATTAGTTTACTCAAATATAATAAAATGATATAATATTGTTATGAAAGTAAATGGTGATTCTATGACTAATGAAGATAAAATTAAACAGTTTTTAGTTGCTAATCATGGATATATATCTACATCAGATTTTTTAAAACTAAATATTAGTAAACCATTAATAAAAAAATATGTTGATAAAGGTTTAATTAATAAAGTTTCACATGGTTTATATATTGATAGTAATACATTAGTTGATGATGAATATGTTTTTCAAAAAAGATATCCTGATGCTATATATTCATATAAGACAGCATTAAGTATGTTAGGTTTAATTAAAGAATTACCAGGAGAAATAGAAATAACTGTTAATAGTAAGAAAAGAGTATTAAGCAATTATAAAGTGCATTATGTATCAGATAAATATTATGATATTGGAATTATTGAAATTAACAATATGTTTAATAATCTAATTAAAATATATAATGCTGAAAGATGTATTTGTGATATGTTGAAAAGTGATGATTTTGATTTAGAATTACAAAATAATATATTACACGATTATTTTAATAGCAGTGATAAAGATATAGATAAATTACTAGAGTATTCTAAAGTATTTAATATATATGAAAAAGTTAGAACTTTGGTAGATTATGCAGTGAGATAGGAGGTTAATTAAATGAGTGAAAAAGAATTTGATTCAAGTAATGTTGAATATATAGAAGAAACTAAATCAAAAGGCTATTTAAAACAACTTGAGTGGGATATGGCTATAGGTCTTCAAGAAGTAGATAATTTAAAACCTTCTAAATATTTAGAAAAATTGTTAGGAGAAAATGTTAGTGGTAATTTAACCATTAAACAAGTAGAAGAAGAATTAAGAGAATACTACATTGAAAAAGATAAAAAACAAGAATTAAATCATAATGAATTAGAGTGTGATTTTGTATCTACAAGAATTGTTGAATTATTACAAATTGATAATTTTGAGTTGTCTGTAGATTATTTAAAATATATTCATAAATATTTATTTCAAGATATTTATGAATTTGCCGGTGAATTTAGAAAAATAGATTTTTCTAAACATGAAAAAATATTGAATAATGATTCAGTGGCTTATGGTGATTGTAAGACATTAAAAGAATCATTAGAATATGATATATCATTAGAAAAAGGAAAAAAATATAAAGAAATGAATATAGTTGAAGTTATTAATAATATAACTAAATTTTCTTCTAGCATATGGCAAGTACATCCTTTTAGAGAAGGAAATACTAGAACAACAGCTCTATTTATTGAAAAATACTTAATTAGTCTAGGCTATAATGTGGATAATACTCTATTTAAGGATAAATCAGTTTATTTTAGAAATGCGCTAGTAAGAAGTAATTATTTTAATAACTATTTAAATATAAAAGAAGACAGTAGATATTTAGTTAAGTTTTATGAAAATTTATTATTGGGTAAAAATAATAATTTACATTCACAAGATTTAATTGTTAAAAAATTGTTTTAGCAGTAGGAGGGCAAAATGTTTAATATACAAAATAGAAGATATACAGGAAACAAGTATAAGCTCATGGATTGGATTTCTAAGCTTATTAAAGATAACTGTTTTGATTGTCATTCATTCTTTGATGTATTTGCAGGCACTGGTTCTGTATCAGATTATATTTTTGAAAAATATGATAGATTTATAATGAATGATTTTCTATATTCAAATAATGTAATATATAATGGATTTTTTTTAAACAAAAAATATGATATAAATAAAATATATAAAATCAAAGAAGTGTATAATAACCTAAGTAGCAACAAGCTTAGAGAGAATTATGTTTCAAAAAATTTTGGTGATAAATTTTTTAATAGAAATGATGCAAAAAAAATAGGGTACATAAGACAGGATATCGAGAATAAGTATAAAAATAAATATATTAATGAAAAAGAATATTATATTTTATTATCATCCTTACTATATTCTTTTGATCGAATTGCAAATACATGTGGTCATTATGATGCTTATAGAAAATTGAAAAATATTCCGGAAAGTTTTATATTTGAAACAATAAATCCTAAAAATATAAGCGATAAAAAACTTGTTGAAATATATAGGACTGATTCGAATGAATTGTCAAAAACAATAAAGGCTGATATAGCATATATAGATCCACCATATAATTCTAGACAATATAGTAGATTTTATCATGTGATGGAAAATATTGTTCAATGGAAAAAGCCCAAATTATATGGGACAGCAATGAAGCCTAAAGAAGAAAATATGTCTGAATATTGTAAAGTTACTGCTCCTATTGTATTTAATGATTTAATTCAAAATCTAAATGTTAAATATATAGTAGTTTCCTATAATAATACTTATGATTCAAAAAGTTCTTCTTCTAAAAATAAAATTACATTAGATGAAATCGAAACTATCCTATCTAATAAAGGTGAAACAAAAAGATTTGAAAAAAGATATAAGGCTTTTAATACCGGTAAAACAGAATTAAAAAATCACAAAGAATACATTTTTATAACAAAGGTTAAACCAGAAATTAAAAAAGAAATTTCATATAGATCACCATTATTTTATGTTGGTGATAAATATAAATTAATGCCAGAAATTAAAAAATATATTCCAGTTAATATAAATAACTATATTGAACCATTTGTTGGTGGAGGTAGCTCATTTTTAAATGTACGGGCAAATAATTATTATGTTAATGATATTGATTCATATATCATTAATATCCATAAAGAATTGTTTAAGTATGTTAATCATAAAGAAGATTTTTTTAGTAAAATTTTTAAATTAATAAGTAAATATAATTTATCTTGTTCTTATAATGGACATTTAGTTCCAGAAGAATTAAAAAGACAATATAAGAAAACTTATTATGCCAAGTATAATAAACAAAGCTATTTAAAACTTAGAAATGATTATAATTTAAATAAAAGCGATAATTTGAAATTATATCTATTGTTAATATATGGATTTAATCATATGACAAGATTTAATTCAAAAGGTGAATTCAATTTGCCTGTCGGTAATGTAGATTTTAACAGTAATGTTTATAACTCTTTAAATTATTATTTTGATTATATACAAAATATTAATATAAAGTATTATAATTTGGACTATAAAGATTTTTTAAATTCTCTAAAAATTGGAAAAAATGATTATGTTTTACTTGATCCACCATATTTAATTAGTCAAAGTGAGTATAATAAATTATGGAATGAGAAACACGAAAAAGAATTATATGAATTTTTAGATAAACTTGATGCAAGGGGAATAAAATTTGGAATAACAAATTTGGTTTATCATAAAGGCAAAAAAAATGATATTTTTTACAAATGGTCCAAAAAATATTTTGTTCATGAAATAACTAGTAATTATATTAGTTATAATGATAATACACTAAAAACAAGTTCTAAGGAGGTGTTTGTAACTAATTATGACAAATAGAAAATCTGAATATAAAGCTTTACTATTTAGTACAACAGTGAGGAATCCAGAAAGAATAAAGAATTATGTAAAAATGATATCAAATTATCAAAATAAATTATTAACTAATAATGTTATTATGCAAATAGTTAAAGATATAATAAAAAATAAATTATATTATACAAATTATGAAAGAAATAATCCATTGTTATGGATTATATATAATTCTGATGAAGAGTTTTCTGATGAACAAGTACAAGAAATTATTAATAATTCACCACAAGATCATAAAGAGGCTGGTTTTGATCATGGATGGCCATCAAGATTTGATACAATATTTAAAATTATAAAAGAATTTGGTTTTATTTATTATGAAATTAATAAGCCTATTGAAATATCCGAAACAGGTCAATTATTGATTAATTCTATTTCAAATAATAATCCAGAATTAGAAGAACAAGCATTTCTTAATACATTAGTTAAGTATCAAAGAAATAACCCTTTTAGAAGGGTTCTGAATGAAAATCAACCATTTACATTATTACTAAAAGTACTAAGAAAGTTGAAGGAATATCCAATAAAAGATAATGACATGATATCAAAAAGAGAAGTAGCATTTATTATTTCTTCAGCATCGGATGATGAAAATCATATATATGAGCAAATAAAGAATTTAAGAGAAAAATTCGGCTTTGAATATAGTGATGATGTTATTTATGAAGAATGTTTAAAAGAATTACATGCGCAAGGAAGAGAAAAAAAGTTTAAAAAGAAAAATATACTAAAAGAGTTACCAGATGATTTTATCAGAAAAATGAGGATGACTGGATTAATAACATTACGCGGATATGGTAGATTTATAGACTATAATGCTGAAGAGAAAGAAAAAATAGATTATATTTTGAATAAATATAGTGGTTATTCTTCTAAATATGAAGATGAATATGATTATTATGTGTATATGTCAAAGATAGATAGTAGATTGATTAATATATCTAGCAAAAAAAATACTATTACAATAGAAGAATCCATTGATAAATGGACTGAATATTTCAATTGGGAAACAATAAAAAAGGAATTAAGTATATTGTCATCAAATAGAAAATCAAAACACGATATATTGAAGTTTATTGATGAGCCAACTAGACTAGAATTCTTGACAAGTATAGCTTTAAAAAAATGGTTTGTTGATTTAATTGTAAAACCTAACTATTTAATTGATGATGAAGGATTGCCTAGAAGGCATGCAGGAGGTGGGATGCCTGACATCATATGTTATGATGACAATAATTATTCATTGCTTGAAGTTACATTGCTTACTGGAAATCAACAATGTGTAAGAGAACTTCCATCAGTCGGTGATCACTTAAGAGATGCGGTAAAATATAATGAAGATGCTTTTACTATATTTATTGCACCAACAATCCATCGCAGAAGTTATGAATACGCTGAATTTTTAAATTTTAAAGACGGATTATCAATTGTTTTATGCACAATTATGCAATTTGCTAGTACAATTGAATCGGGAATAGAATTCAATAAGATTAAGAATGTTGTGGAGTGTTAAAAAATATATATGAACTAAATCAGGTTAAATGCATAAAAAGATTTATAGCGTTGAAATTTTTGTAAAAATTTGCTATAATTAAATTAGGGTACGACGAGTGTACTCGAGAAAAGTCGACTTTTACTTAAAGAAGTTTATGCAATGTTCTTATAAAGAACTTAACAAGAATGAAGTGCCAAAATTAAATGGAAGTACTAGAGTATTTCTAGAATTGCTGTGTTATTCTTTGTTCAGTTCTTTTTCTTATGCTCTAAAAGACTGATAAGAATAAATTATTAAGGTAATCTTATATCAATAAATATGGAAAGAGATATTGAACCTTTTATTAAATTAGTTTTTCCAACAAGTATATTAGGAGATTATAATTTAACACCACTTGAAAGATTACTATTAATTTACATTTTGTCACTTTGCAAAAAATATGGATATTGTTGGGCTACTAACGAATTTTTTAGTAATAATTTTAATGTTAGTAAGCAAACAATATCAAAGAGTATAAGTAGTTTATTTAATTATGGTTATATTGTTTTACAGTATGATAAGAAAGAAAAAAATAATTTCAAAAGAAAAATTATGGTATCAGAAGTATTCAAAAAAAAGAATATCAGATATTCAAAAAAATCTTAATACAAGTAATCAAGAAAACTTTAAACAATATAATAAAAATAATAATATGAGAAAAAATATAGGTCCTGTTATAGAATATGATAATGAAGGTAATATCATATCTTGGAATGGTAAACCTACTGTATCAGAACCTATGAGTAAAGAAGAAATAAAAGAATTAGAAGCATTAATAAATGAAATAACAAAAGGAGATGAATAATTAATTGGTTAACAAAGTCATACATTATAAAGAGGTGACTTATGTTTAATATAAAAGAAACATTTAAAAAAGATTCTCCTGATTTAATCTTGTTGATAACTAATTATATAAAAAGTGTGATGAATAATGTGTAGAACGATGGCGATATATTGTATTTTTATGGTACAATATATTTGGCTTTAATATGTTATACATAAGAAAGGAGTATAAATGTATAACACTTTAATACAGATGCCAGAGTTTTACAAAGCAGGAATATATATAAGATTATCTGAAGCAGATGAAGGGAAAGCTTACGAATCTGATAGTGAGAGTGTCCTTAATCAAAGAAATATGCTAATGAATTTTGTAAAAGAAAAGAGTTTTATCTTTGTAGGAGAATATGTTGATGATGGTTTTTCTGGTACTGATTTTGATAGACCGGGATTTAACAAAATGATGGAAGACATCAAAAATAAAGTTATCAATCTTGTAATAGTAAAAGACTTATCAAGACTTGGGAGAGATCATGTTATGACTGGATATTATGTGGAAACGTTCTTCCCTGAAAATGGAATAAGATTCATTTCTATGCAAGAAGGTTATGATAATGCTTTAAATCAAGCAAGTAATGATTCTTCAACCTTTATAATAGCTTGTAATGATTACTATAGTAAACAAAACTCAGTTAAAATAAGGAATGTTTTAAATGATAAAAGAAAAAATGGTAAGTTTATTGGTAGTGCTCCAAGTTATGGTTTTTTAAGAGATCCGGAAGATAAAGGGCATTTAATACCAGATCCTGAATATGCACCAGTAGTTAAGAAAATATTTGATATGGCATATAAAGGAGTAGGCTTATCCGAGATAACAACTTATCTAAATGATAATAAGATTAAAACACCAAGTAGTCTTAAAAGAAAAAATGCTCATGCTAATAATAAATATAATCCAATGTGGACTATATCTTCTGTAAAAAAAATTCTTAAAAATCAAATGTATGTTGGTGATATGGTTCAAAGTGTTCAAACTAAAGTGTCTTATAAATCAAAAAAGAAAAAGGCATTACCTAGAGCAAATTGGAGTATTGTTAAAAATACTCATGAACCTCTTGTTGATAGAGTTATATTTGAAAAGGTTCAAAATAATGTTAAAAGGACTAATGTTACTAATAATACAAAAAGAGAAAAAAGACTATTTGAAAATTTGTTATATTGTAAGGAATGTGGTAATACATTAACTATTATTTATAGGAAAAATCATGACTATTGGACTATTAATTGTAATAGATATTCGAGAGATCCAAAAAGAAAAATGTGTTATCCACATTTTATGCCTTATGATAAGCTAGAACAAGCATTATTAGATGTTATTAAGGGTACTTGTAAAAAATATATAGCCGCTATTAATGTATCCAATATAGCAAGTGAGATTAATAATAAGAAAAGAAATGATTCTAAGCTAAAGGAAAAAATAAATGAGTTACAGAATAAAGAAAAAGAATATCTAAGTAAATTGGATATGCTTTATGAAGATAAGTTTAAAGGCATAGTATCAGATGAAATGTATAAAAGAATAGCAAATGATACAGAAGTTTTACTAACTAAATTACGTAGTGAAATAAATAAATTAAGAGCAGATACAAAGGTAATTAAAAATAAGACTGATGATTTAAAATGCTATGAAGATAAAATAAAATCTTTAATTGATATTGAAAATCCTACAAGAGAATTAATGCAAACTATTATTGATAAAATAGTTATAGATAAAGATAAAAATATTGAAATAATTTACAAATTTAGTATATTAAATAATATTTAAACTTTGCTCCTTTTGGAACAAAGTAAACATAGAATAGATGAACTACTTATAGGGGGGACAAAATGGAAGAAAAAGATATGATATTTATTGAACAATTAGTAAAGACAAATTTTGTAAAACCAATGAGAAGATATATAAAGAAATATTTAAAGAATTTATCTGTTACAGAAAATATTAGCATTGAAACAATCAATTTATTGCAACAGGCTAATAATACAATTAGTAATGTTTATAAACTTTTAAGAAAAAAAGACTTAGTTGATTCTGCAACGTTGATGCGTTCTTGCATGGAAAAAATAATGATGTCAATGATGATATATTTTGATCCAAAGAATACATTTGAAGAATTTAAGAATTTAGAAAAATGTGGCAAAACAGATAATACACGCCCTACTGCAATACTAAAGAATTTTAAATTTAAATTAAAAGAGATTAACTCTATTTTATTTGAAGAATTTGAAGATGATGAATTACAATTACTGTTGGAAGAGACTTATGAAAAATTATGTTTATATACACATAGCTCAATTGTAGTTAGTATGATGATAGAAGTAAATAGAAACAAAGATGAGGATTTATTTGCTTTATATTTTTATCTGATTGCTTATTTTTTAGAATTATTAATATATTCATCTTTAAAATATTTAATTGCTGACAAAAAAGATCATATAGATGCTTTTTGTATATTTATGGGATTTGTATTATTGTGTTCAAAAGTAGACAAAAATAAATTAACTGAAGATTATACTAATAAATATAAAGAATATCTTCATTGGGAGATTAATGAACATTTTTCAGATAAATATAAAGGTATATTAGAAAAAATGAAAATTGATTGTTCAATTTTACAACAAGAGATAAATGAAAATAAAAAAGTAATTGAAAATTATATAATGGATTTAGCAAAAAAATAAAAACGTTACACAATGACCATCACCAGGTGGCGAAGGCGCTGAAGTAGTCTATGCTCTTCGCAACGACCCAACATTAGCTAACAGTATTCTTGAAGAAATAGGCTTAGAAGGTCAAAAAATACGTAAGGCATATCAAAGAAGATTACCTGAAAATCCATCAAAAGATTATTACTTCATTCAAAGACTAACTGGTGATACAGAATCATTACTTATCGAGTACGGCTTTATAGACAATCCTAACGATTTAAAAAAGTTGCAAAACAATTTACTTGACTATGGTGAAGCCGTAGTAAAGGCTGTTGCTAATTACATTGGAGTACCATATACTGCACCAGATGGTTCTAACTATAACACATACGTTGTACAAAGAGGAGACTCACTATATTCTATAGCAAATAAATATGGAGTTACAGTTGATGAACTTAAATTTGCAAATAACCTAACATCTAATCTCTTAACTATAGGCCAAAGATTAACGATTCCTAAATTACCAGCCGATAATACTACTCCAGGTGATTATATAGTTTATACTGTTCAAAGTGGTGATACTCTATATAAAATAGCTAACCAGTACGGAACATCAGTCAACGACATAATAGAATTTAATCAATTACCAACTACTGTATTAGTTATAGGACAACAACTATTAATCCCAAATTCAAAATCAAGTCAAAATAATACATATACAATTAAAAGAGGAGATTCTTTGTGGAAAATAGCAAACGAGTATGGAGTAACTGTTAATGAACTAATCCAAGCGAATAATTTAAATACAACTACTTTAAAAGTAGGAGATGTACTTATCATTCCAAGTAAAAATCA
Source organism: uncultured Bacilli bacterium (assembly GCA_934155645.1). Taxonomy (GTDB): domain Bacteria; phylum Bacillota_I; class Bacilli_A; order RF39; family UBA660; genus RGIG3091. The sequence goes on from CAKPHC010000004.1 coordinate 94,537, forward strand.
GTCAAATGCTCCATTACCATCACAACCAGAAGATAACGTAATTGAATATGTGGTTCGTCCAGGTGATAGTCTATACAGCATTGCTTTAAAATATGGAATAACTCCAAACGAATTGCAGTCATATAATAACCTTGCATCTACATTATTAGTAGTAGGGCAAATACTTAGAATTCCTACTACCGAAAATTATGTTACATACTATGTTAAACCAGGTGACAGTTTATATAACATAGCAAGAGCTAATAACACAACAGTTGATGAAATAAAAGCTCTTAATGGACTGACCTCAAATACATTAAGTATAGGGCAATTACTAATATTACCTAAATAATCAAAAATCTACACATCGTAGATTTTTTACTTGCCTAAAATTATAAAAAGATTAAATGAGTTATTGTTTATTAATTTTTATTGTGCTATAATACTTACATACCTAGCAAATAGGGGCGTAGTTAAATGGTATAATAATGGTCTCCAAAACCACTGTTGGGAGTTCGATTCTCTCCGCCCCTGCCATTTGAATATTCGAACTATATAGTTCTTTTTTTTATAAATGAAAGGAGAAACTTATCCATGCGAAATCTTGAAGGAATAAAAATAGTAGAAGTTCCAGAAAAAGAAATTGAGTCATCATCAATAAGAGTTTCTGATATTGATACTCCGGATGACTACGAAAACTTCAGATTAATTGAAAAGGACAAATTATTAAAATTAAAAGAGCAGCTAGAAGAAGCACAGTTTTATGATAGTTGTGTACCAAAGGCTCAAGTAGAAGAGGAATATAAGTCAGAAAACTATGATGATTGTGGAAAAAAATCCATGTAAAATAAAAAATACCATATACAAAATAGGTATTTTTTTTTACGCTTGATATGAACCAATCTATTTTTTTACTTTGCATAGTATTTTATATGTACCTTCATCTTTGCAACAACTTATCGTTTCAAAAGTAGTATTTCTTGCTAGCAAGAATTCATTTTCGTGTTCCATTGAAGATATATATTTAATATAGGCTCCTCTTACCTTAGGTTCTAGCAAAATCTTAAGTTTAACGTTAGAGGCTTCACCGTATAAGCCAGTATTAGTAGAACAACTTGAATAAGCTTTTTCCAAGAAAGAGCCTTTCTTCACCGAATAAAGATATTTATTAAGCAAGTCACGATTTAAAAACATCAGATTTCTATAAACAACTAACTTTCTTCTTAAATCAAACTTAGAAATAGCACTATCAATTGCTAATATTTGCTCTTCAAAAAAGACACGACTAGGGTTATTGCGTCTCAAACAATTATTTATGTCAAAATGTTCAGCCGTATACGTAAGAATTGCATCCTTTTCAATTTTAGTAAGTTTAACAGGATATATATTTTTAGCATAATACTCTAAAGACATAACAATCACTCCTTAACGGCTTTTATTATATATAATCTACACCAATAAGGCAAGACTCAAATAATTGCCAAAATAAAAGACACCTAAGTGTCTCTATTCAGCATAATTTGTGAAGTAGTTTTGTACTAATACAACTGGTGTTCCTTTATCACCACTACCACTAGTTAAATCGCATAGTGAACCAATCAAGTCAGTATATCTTCTGGGAGTAGTTCCTTGAGTTTCAATTTTACCTTTCAAGTTTTTATCTTTTTCCTTTATTTCCTTTCTGATAGCTTCTTGCAATTCTTCACCTTTCAAATTACTAAATTTATTATCAGATAAATATTTAAGTTTTAACTCGTTAGGACTTCCTTCCAATCCACTAGTATAAAAAGGACTTACAACGGGGTCAGCTAGTTCCCAAATTTTACCAACTGGGTCCTTAAAAGCTCCATCACCATAAACCATTACTTCAATTGTTTTACCAGTCTTTTCTTTTAACTTTGCTTGAATATCTAAAACTAATTCCTGACCATTATCTGGAAATAGTTTCACCTTTTCTTCAGTTGCTCGATTTGACCCTAGAAGACCATATTTACTATTATATCCACTACCATCAATACTTTGATTCATAATGTCATCAAGGCCAAGTACTTTATTAGCACCATTTTCCAATAACTTTTTCTTTGTCTTATATCTAGTATGAATATCAGCTGCTATAACATCCTTTGTGTAATTTAAAATAACTTCAGGACGATTAGCAAACACAAACTCAATTTCACAGTTTTCATTTTTTACCAAGTCACGATAGAAATCTACCATGTTAACTCCAGTAAAAATATGTTTAAAGTCACCGAACTTATCCATGTATTCTTTTTCACTAATAATATCGGAATAAGGATTAATATTTAATTCTTCCATCCTTTCACTATCCAATATATCATTACCAACTTCATCAGAAGGATAGCTCAATAACATAGTAATTTTATCCATTGCTCTAGCAAAACCTTTTAAACAAAGAGCAAATCTATTTCTACTCAAAATAGGAAATACTATTCCAATGTGCTTACTTTCAAACTTGCTTTGAACATCTTTAGCAATATCATCAATAGTAGCATAATTACCAGCACTTATACTGACAACAGCTTCAGTTATTGCCACCACATCTTTATCATTGAAACCAAATCCTTCACTTTGGCTAGCTTCAATTAAAGAATTAACTACCACATCACTTAAATTATCTCCTTCTTTAATTATAGATGTTCTAATACCTCTTACCACAGTTCCTACTTTTCTCATAATAACCTCCTAGTATTATTATATCACATACAACTTAGAATAAGGAATTACTACTTCGAAATTTCCAAAACTATAAGGTGCAACTTGATACTGTTCAAAAAATATAATTAATCCATCATTTGAAAAAGCAAAATTTTTAAAATTATCAGCGGTTGGCTTAGTTCCTTCATCAATCATTTTCTTTATGTCACTACTTGTGTCATTAAACCTTTTATCCTTTTTTAATGCACTTTTGCTATAAGATGATAATGTATCTAAAATAGTTGGGTCTTTTTTTATTAAATCATTTATATCAATTATTTCGTTAGTATCAATGTCATAGCTGATTGTCCATATAGTATTATTTGGATGTGCTCCACCTGTATAACTACTTATATAAAAAACATATGATAAAAAATTCTTATAACTATATTTATCATAATTTATAAACAAAGAATAATATTGATTTGGCCTTACTCCATATTCTTTAATTGCATCTAATAATAAATTTATTTCGGCCCTTATCTTTTCTTCAATTGTTTTATTCAATAATTCATAAGAAGTGTAGGGATAGTAAATATTTAATTTATATCTCGGATTATCTGACCTTTTTACAATTTTTTTCTCTAAAGTAGTTTCATTATTATTAATTGCGATTGTATTAACCGCATCATTAATAGAATTTCTAAGTTTTAAATTGTCTCTTATCAAAATAAGAGTAGAAATACATAAAACAATTATAACAATCCCAACTAAATACTTTTTCATAAAACCTCACCATTACTAATGTATTCATAAGAAACAATTACATGAAATATTAATCATTTTTAATGGTATAATATAAGAAAAGAGGTAAAAGCAACCCCAAGTTTACAAAAAACAACTTAAAATTGGTAGATTGCTACATGGTTTTATTATAAGATTTTTGCGTGAGGTGAAAGAAATGAAATTTAGTGAAAAACTTCAAAAGTTAAGAAAGGAAAATAAATTATCACAAGAACAATTAGCAGATAAACTTGATGTATCACGTCAAGCTGTATCGAAGTGGGAGAGTGGCCAAACATATCCAGAAATGGATAAATTACTTACCATGTGCAAAATATTTAATTGTACATTAGATGAACTTACCAATGATGAAATCAGTGAACTAGGAACTACTCAAAAAAATAAAGGCATAGGTAGCAACTTAGTTGACGAAGTATTAGAAACAATAAATAGAACTTGTAAAATATTTAGAAATTTATCATTTGGAACAATTCTTAAAATAATATTTGAAATGTTTATAGTATTTCTAATTATTAATATATTGAGAATACCACTTAACTATATTTATGATTTAGGTAATGATGTATTTATGAATTTTGGAAATCATGTAGGACCAGTATTATCAAGTATTTTTAAATTTATTTTGTATACAGCATATTTCATATTAGGTTTAATTGTATTCGTATATGTATATAAAATAAGAGTATTAGACTACTACGAAAAAATAGTTGATGATATTACTAAAAAAGACAGCAACTTGCAAGAAGAAAAAAACAGCAAAAATCAAGAAAAGAAAGATGAGCCACTTAAAGTAAAAACTCAAAGATATACCTTCATCGATACTTTAGGTGAAATCGTTATGGCATGTGTAAAACTATTTGTAATATTTATGACTATACCTTTTATATTTAGTTTATTCTTTTTATCAATAGGATTAATTTTAGGTATTGTAATTTTATTTAAAGGAATATTCTTTCTTGGAATAATTCCTGCCATATTAGCATGTATAGCTATTAACATAACTCTATTAGAACTAGTATTCAACTTTCTTTTTAATAAGAAAAATAATTTAAAAAGGATTTTCTTAACATTTATAATTTCTATAGTAGTTTTAGGAATAGGAACCGGAATAACTGCATGGGACTTTAGTAGTATGAGTTATATTGAAGGTGTTCCTGAAAGAATAAAAGCTAGCGTTTATGAAGTTAGTTATCCAATGAACAACAATACAACAATCATTGATCGATATTATGATAATATTAATTACGTTATAGATGAAAATATGGGTGACAATATTAAAATAGAAGTAAAGTATTATAATGATTATTCTGATATTACAATTAACTACATTGATAATGAAATAAATATTTATGGCAATAGAAAAGATTATACATTTAAAAATTTTACTGCCAGTGTATTGAAAGACTTATCTAAAAAGCAATTATATTTATATCGTGGATTATACTCGTATGATATAACTGTCTATACAACTTCTAAAAACAAAGAAATATTATTTAGCAATAGAGAAAAGTACTTTACTAATCAAGCAGAAATTGAATATAACAATGAAATTGCAAACTATGAAAATAAAATAAATGAATTAGAAAATAAAATAGCAGAATTAGAAGAAAAAAATGATAATCTAGCGATAAAAAATAATGAATTACAAGCTCAAATAGATGACTACAAAGAAACAATAAAAGAGTATGCAAACAAAATAAATGATTTATTAGAAAAATAATGCTTTAGAATTACATTTATGATATAATTCTCCTAGGTGAGATTATGAAAGAAGTATATTCAAATAAAATAAAAGAATCTTTAAAATTAGGCAATAGAAGATTGATAATAACAATTATATTAGTGCTTATGACTATAGGATTTATAGTATGGGCGGTTATAGATAGTCAGAAAGAATATCCAACTCCTAAATATTTAAATAATGTAATTATGGAAGGCAAAAATGAAGAGGGAGTTTATTCTTGCGTAAATGTTACGGCAATTCCTTATGTTTTTGCTGAAACTTCCACTAACGAAATGGAGAATAAATACTATTTTATCCGCGATGACAACTATTTCTATATAGCGTACCTAGATTACAAGACTTTTAGTTCTTTAAATCATGAATCTATTGAAGATAATCCAGTAGCAATATGTGGAATGACATCATCAATTGAAAGTAATATAAAACGTCTTGCAATAGAAGTATATAATAGAGATATGGAAAGTGAAGTTGTAAATGATTCAAACTTTAACAATTATTTCGGTGGTGTATATCTTGATGTTGTTGCTGACGTAAATGATATAACAGTTCAAATATGTCTTGCCATCATAACAGGAGTATTTGCAATAATAATTGGTGCAATAACAATCGTATTCAAAACTAAAACTAAGAAATTTATTAAAAATGTAACAGCTGAAGAATGGCAACAAATTAATAATGAAATAGAATCTTCAGATACCAAGTATTACAAGCAAGCAAAAATATATTTAACTAAAAACTACTTAATAGATTTTTCAAATTGCTTATATGCAGTTAAATATTCTGATATTGTATGGCTATACCCATATGAATTAAGACAAAATGGTATAACAACTGCCAAAAATTTAATAGTCTTTGACAAATCTTTTACTAAACATACAGTTGCAGGAATAGGAAGTTTAGGCAAGAAAAATAAACAAATATTTGAAGAGATAACAAATGAAATTCTAAGTAAAAACAAAGATATAATTTGGGGATTTAACAGTGAATCAAAAGAAAAATTCAAAGAATTAAAGCAAACTAAAAGAGGTTAAATTTTAAAACCTCTTTTTTTCTTTGGCAGTATTTACTTTTTTTAGTATCTTTTCTTTACCATTTAAGAAAGTGCTTATTGATTCATGATTATTTAGTGCATTTATTATTTGAGTAATATGTTCTGAACAATCTACTTCATTAAACCACTCTAATTTTTTAGTATCTTCTGGTACATAAGATAAATTTGTTGTATATAAGTTATCAAAAACTTTATTTTCATATGCTCTTTGAAATAATTCAACACTTTTAGGTCCATCACTGAATAATGCAAATGACGATATTAAATGAATATTTTTAGCACCTTTTTCTTTTAATTTATCTGCAACCTCTAACATAGATTGACCAGAAGAAATCATATCATCTACTACTATAGCATCTTTTCCTACAACATCTGTACCAATGTATTCATGTGCTACAATAGGATTCTTTCCATTAACCACACGAGTGTAGTCGCGTCTTTTATTAAATTGTCCAATATTTGAACCAAGTATATTAGCAAAATACTCAGCTCTATCAGAAGCACCTGTATCAGGAGCAACAATAATTAAATCATCAAAATTAATATTTTCTTCATCAATGAATTGGTCCAATATTGTATGAGTAAGGTATACATTATCAAATGAACAATGTAGTAGGGCATTTCTAACTCCAGGGTCATGAGCATCACAAGTAATTATTCTTTTAACTCCTAAAAATTCAAGTTCATGTAACATTAAAGAACAATCTTGGGACTCACGTGCTTTTCTTTTATGTTGTCTTGATTCATATAAGAAAGGCATAATTACTGTTATAGAGTCACTAGCACCATTCATTGCTGATATAACTCTTTTTATATCTTGATAATGGTCATCAGGACTCTTATGATTTGTAAACCCATGCATTTGATATGTACAATCATAGTTTAGAACATCAGATAAAATATAAACATCTTTAGCTCTTATTGATTCTTCTATTACCGCTTTGGCTTCACCGCTTGAAAACCTAGGTAAAGAATTAGGAACAATAAAACTGAATCGATCATCATTAATTTCTCTCATCAGTTTTAAGTGCCCATCGACTTTTTTTCCAAAGTCTAAAAAATTATCCATTACAATTAAACGTAAATTATTAGATACTAACTCCATAAAAACCTCCATTACTTTCACTTACACTACTATAGTAACATAACTTTTCTTTGCAAATAACCCCATTTTACACAATTTGATAAATAAAATGTGTTATAATCATCAATAGGTGAAGTATAATGAAAAAAGTATTATTATTTCTTAAAAAAAATTTAAAATGGATAGTTAGTTTAATTACTTTAATAATGTTTATAGCTATAGTAAGAAACATATATGCAAATGAAATAGCAAGCTTTGATAATTTCTACTATGGATATATATCAAAACTTATTTCTGACCAAATGACTTTCTTTGTCAAAGTAATAACTAATTTAGGTAGTGCCTATGCACTTATATCTATTGCTGTCTTAATGTTATTGATTCCTAAAAAGAAAATATATGGTATATTAACTAGTATTAATTTAGTAACTATCTTTTTACTAAACTTATTACTTAAATATATTTTTACAAGACCAAGACCTACCGACATAAATTTAATAAAAGAACTAGGGTATAGTTTTCCATCAGCCCATGCGATGGTTGGAACTGCTTTTTATGGCTTCTTGATTTATCTAATATGGCAATCAAATATTAAAAATAAACAGAAATGGTTTTATTCAATTTTACTAGGAATTTTAATTATACTAATTTGTATAACAAGGATATATTTAGGAGTTCACTTTGCTAGTGATGTCTTTGGAGGATTCTTAATTTCAATATCTTACCTAGTATTATTTACAAGTATTATTAAAAAGTATTTACCCAATAAAAAAGTTCCTACAGAGTAGGAATTTTTTCTTTTGTAGCTGGAGTAGCATGTTCATGTCCCCAGGTTCTAATTTTATTAATTTTTTCAGGATTAGTCTTAGATAATGAAACTGTATTATTAAATGCATCAATAAATGTATTTTGAGTTAATGTAATATTATTTGCAACAACTTGATAAGCAATTTCTCTAATACATGACTCTAAATCTGAACCAGCAAAACCTTTAGATAATTCAACTAATTTGTTTATAAACTCATCATTAACTTTAACATTTAAATATTTAAGTAAATATAATTTAATTATTTCAGCACGTTCATTATCACTAGGTAAGTCTACAAAGAACATTTCATCGAATCTTCCTTTTCTAAGCAATTCAGCAGGAAGTGAATCAATATTATTAGCAGTAGCTACCACGAATACTTCTTTTTTGCACTCTTGTAACCAGAATAAGAATTGTCCAATCATACGATTAGTAACACCAGAATCACCGGATGTACCAGACAATCCCTTTTCGATTTCATCTATCCATAGTATACAAGGAGAAACATGTTCAGCAGTTTCTAAAGCTTCCTTTAACTGTTGTTCACTTTGTCCAACATATCTTCCTTGAACTGTAGCAAAGTCTAGTAAATATAAAGGCATTTGCCATTTAGCAGCAATTGCTTTAGCAGATAAGCTCTTACCGCAACCAGGAACACCTACGATTAAAATGCCTCTAGGTGGCTTAATACCTCTTTTAATCATTTCTTCTTTTTTATCAGGTGCAAGTAACTTTTTCTTTTCATCTAACCAGTCTTTTAATCCATCTAATCCACCAAATGCAATGGAAGGGTCTACTTCAATTTTTTCTAGTCCGTTTATATCAGAAAACATACTATCCTTAGCAAATTTCAAATCGATTAAGTCACTCTTTAATAAAGAACCTTTAGCAATTAGAGAAGAAATAACATTTTTAACTTCAACTTCACTTAATCCTAGTAGAATTGTAGCAGCTTCTTTAAAATTATTGGTGTCCCATTCAATAGTAATTTGACCTTGATAAGGATTAGTGCAATTTGTAATCAAGTTATATAATTCCTTTTCATTTGGAAGAGCAAGTTCAATATTCATACCCATACGTTGTAGATTAGTCCAAATAGGGGAAGAAGTAATAACTATAATAGAACCACCTTTTTCTTCAGCTGTTGTTACTATATCATTTAAATATCTAGAAACTGTGCTTTCTGTCTCTAACTCGGATACATCAGTCAATACAAAAGTAGCATTTTCTTTTACCTTTATTTGTTCACCAATGAAATCAAGTGCTCCCATAATTGTTTTTTCATCACTAATCAATTCGTTATTAGTAACAGAAGTAATCCCTTTAGACATAGAGAAAACATTAATAGGTAGATTTAGTTCATTAGATAAATCCTTTAAAAGTGCTAGGGCACGATTCTTTTCAATTGTTTTAATAGCTATAAAAGGAATTCTTGCTAAAAGATATTGTCTCATTAATTTTTTTGTTTCTTCATAATTCATAATTTAATCCTCCAAAACATTTATTTTACTGTTTTTAACTAAAGTCATTATTTCACCAGTAGTATCTATTCCTTGAACACTGTTTTCAATTGCTTCATTTATTTCGTTAGCAAATTTTTGTAATGTTTCACTGAACTTCTTTTTATTTTCATCAGGTATTATTGGTAAATTAATTATTTTCTTTGAAAACGCTAGTTCTTTTTTGATATTTATTATTTCAAGTGATAACAAATTAACGTCATTGTTACTAGATATTTTATGTAGTGTACCTTCTAAAGCATTTTTAAGTCTAGTTCTTACCAAATTATTTACGTGTTTTATAAAACGATAAAGCATATTTCCATCTAATTCGATTGAACTATTATAAAGCTTCTCTAATAAAACTTCATCTCTAGGACCAGACTTTAAAATATCAAAACTATTAATCCACTCATAGTAAGTCATTATCGATTCACTCTCCTTACTACTTCATAAGGAGGTGTTAAATCCCAATCGGGTAGACCAGTTACAAATGCTTGGGCTTGTGTTTCAACACTTTCTTCATGCTTATCATCATCTTTAGTTATAACTTTTTCTTCATTATTATCTTCAGTATTTACATAAGTAAAAGTATCATCGTTATCCATTGTTACCTCCATCTATAATTATATTTCTACTATTAGAAGTATCAACTTTAATATAATCTTCACAATTAAATGAATTAATGTAATTTATAAATTTTTCTCTATCTTTCATACTATCTTTATAAATAAAGTAATAATCTACTATTTCAGCAATTATATTAGATAATAAAACTTTATGTTGCTTTTTAATATCATTTAATTGATTTATCTTATTTTCGCGTTTTGAATAGTTTTTGATAAATTCTACAACATTAAAGATTAATACAATACAGAAAATTATAGCGGCAACAATAGGTTGCTTTAATGTTAAAAATATACCTAATAGACCAATTACAATTGATATTAACATTTTTAAATTGAACAAGCGGTCACTGTATACCTCATCATGAAATTTATCATCTAAGAAACTAGCAATATTTTTTTGTAATTCAATTTCATTGCTACCATTTTTAGTTGACCCAGTCCAGTCATTAATAGTTATATTAATATCAGGTAACAAGTCAATAGATTTATATTTAGATATATTTGAATATCCATCAATAATAAAGTTTTTAGATAATGCGATAGCAAACTTTTTAGTATCAAGACTAGCATCAACATTATTATTAATTGCAATATTAGTAATGTGACTATAAAAATTATTGGTTTCTTCTAAAGCAATACTAGTTTTATTAAACTTATCAAGAGCTTTAGAAATATCACCGTTTTCTTCAATGATATGTTTATTCTTTTGAATATCGCGTTTTAATTGTAATTCCTCTTTATCATAATTAAATACTAATATGTGTAATAAGTTATCTATTTTATTTGTAGTACTAACTTTTTTATATTGCTTTTCTTCCATAGTATTTTTTAAATCATTATAAATATTTTTGTGTACTCTAGAAGAAGAAATAACATCATGAATCATTTCACTTTCTATAACATATTTATCAATATATGGGAATTCATTATCATTGATTGCTTCTAATTTTTCTCTAAAGTATTCTTCCCATCTCTTAATTTCATTAGCTTTAATCTCGTTATAACTATTTAGTTCTAAAACCCACTCATTAACTTTTTCTAAACAAGTTTTCTTAGCACTAGTCCCAAATACTCCACTGGTAATAGCATCTAGCACCGTTATAATTTTACTTTCCATTTTAGTTGGGTCTTGCATATTTAAATATCTATTCAACCATTTCATTGATGTATCAATTCTATTAGCCCTTAAATGTACTAAGCAAAATAATAATGAAGTTTTTTCATCGTCTCTAGCCATTGCTTCTTTTAAAGCTTTATTAGCAAGTTCTTTATTATTTGTATACCATGAACAAAGTGCCACCATAGCAGGGGATAACCAATAATCAGGAGTATTAACGATTGTTTCTTCACTTATATTTTCTACAGTACTTTTCTTAATTGCATTTATATCTACTGATTGAAGTAATCCATTAACACGTCTTCTAACTTCATCTCTATGACTAAATTTTTTATTGAACTCAGCTTGGTCCATCAAAATAGTTTGCCTAGCATTAGAAACAATAGTACCTTGTTTAATTTCTACCATAAATTTCTTTATTTCTTCTTCTAGACTTTTAACATCATTTTTAACGGTATTTACTTGTCCTTCAACATCATTGATATGACCATTAACAGTGTTTACATTATTAGATACAGTACCGATATTATTTGCTAAAACTTGTAGATTGTTTTCTAAAGTAGCCAAGTTAGCCGCACTAATTACTAAAGTACTCATATAAACACCTTCCTATTCTATAAAAATTATATCACATTAAATAAAAAAGCAAAATAAAAAAGAACCGAAGTTCTAATTATTTTGTGAATAATAAACGTAACCAATGATTTCAATAACAGAATAAACCATTATACAAAGACCAATCATCTTGAAAACAAGATTACTTCTTAAAATCATATATATTCCACCAGCAATCATTAATCCTGCTAAAACAATTAATATTCCATAAGAACTATCATTAGCTTTCCTACCTTTAATAGAATTAACAAGAAGATTAATACCGTTAAACAATATCCATGCTCCTGTAAGAACTCTTATAAGTACTTCAACCGCATTAGAAAAAATTACTAATATAAGACCAGATAACAAAGCCACAATACCTATACTTAAATCTCTTATAAAAACTTCTTGTTCTTTTTTTCTAGCAATACTATAACTAATAATTTTAAATAATCCAACGACGATAAAGCAACCACCTAAAACATATGCAATGAACTTAACCGTACTATTTGGATTAGTAAAAATAATACTACCTATAATAAAAAATATAATTGCACTTATTAAACTAGTAATATTTGAATAGTTCTTATCCTTTAATTTATTTAACTCCATAATTATCCTCCTAAAACTAAACATATTATATAATAAAATAGATATAATTGGTAGATAAAATATTTAAATATGGTATACTACTAATGAAAGAAGAGGTGTCATTATGAAGAGTGATATTGAAATTTCAAATAATTGTAAAAAAGAAAACATTAAAGATGTTGCTAAAAAAATAGGAATAAAAGAGGAAGATTTAATCCTTTATGGTAACTATAAAGCAAAAATAGATTATAAAAAATATAAAAATAATAATAAAGGTAAACTAATACTAGTAACATCAATTAATCCAACTCCTTATGGAGAAGGGAAAACTACTGTAAGTATAGGACTAGGAGATGCTCTTAATTTAATTAATAAAAAGACAATGATTGTTTTAAGAGAACCTTCTTTAGGACCAGTATTTGGTATAAAAGGTGGTGCTACTGGGGGAGGATATGCTCAAATAGTACCAATGGATGATATTAACTTACATTTTACAGGTGATTTGCACGCTATTACAAGTTGTAATAATTTAATTAGTGCAGCAATAGATAATCATTTATATTTTGGTAATAAATTAAATATAAATCCAGATAAAATTACTTTTAATAGATGCATGGATATGAATGATAGAGCTCTTAGAAATATTACAATTAATAGTAAAGTAGTTCGTAATGATTCATTTAATATTACAGCAGCTAGTGAAGTAATGAGTGTTTTCTGTTTATCAAAAGATTTAATGGATTTAAAGAAAAATCTAGGTAATATTTTAATTGGTTATACTTATGATAATAAAGAAGTACTTGCCAAAGATTTGAATCTAGAAGGTTCTTTAGCAACACTATTAAAAGATGCAATTAAGCCTAATTTGGTACAAACACTAGAGAATAATCCCGTTTTAATTCATGGTGGACCTTTTGCTAATATTGCTCATGGTTGTAACAGTATTATTGCTACCAATCTAGGACTTAATTTAGCTGATTATGTAGTAACAGAAGCTGGCTTTGGTTCAGATTTAGGAGCTGAAAAATTCTTTGATATAAAATGCCGAAGAGCAAATTTAAAACCCGATTGTGTAGTCCTAGTAGTAACATTAAAAGCACTTAAATATAATGCTAAAGTAGAAAAAGAAAACATATTAACACCTTCTGTGGAAAAAGTAAAAGAAGGATTACCAAATCTAATGGTTCATGTGGAAAACCTAAAAAAATATACTAATAATTTAGTTGTATGTTTAAATAAATATACAACAGATACAGATGAAGAAATAAAAGTAATTGAAGATTACTGTAAAAGTACTAATGTTGAATTTGTTACTGAAGATAGTTATGTAACTGGAGGAAAAGGTTCAATCGATTTAGCAAATAAAGTAGTTGATTTATGTGATAGACCAAATGATTTCAAATTACTATATGATGATACTTTATCTATAAAAGAGAAAATAGAAAAGATTGCTAAAGAAATATATCATGCCGGTAAAATAGAGTACACTGACATTGCTAATCAAAAAATAGAAGAATTAAAAGGATATGAACACTTACCAGTATGTATTGCTAAAACTCAATACTCTATAAGCGATAATCCTGATTTATTAGGATACCCAAAAGATTATCAAGTAACAGTTAAAGATGTTAGATTATATAGAGGTTCTTCTTTTATAACTGTTCTATTAGGTGATATACTAACAATGCCGGGTTTATCTAGAATACCTAATTTAGAAAAAATAGATATAGATGAAAACGAAGAAATAACAGGTTTATTTTAATAGAAAAGGTCCATAATACTAATGGTGATATTATGGATTTTTTTTATGTGTTTATAAAAGCAGTCGCATCAATGGTAATTTTGTTCTTTTTTACCAAGGCAATGGGTAGAAAACAATTATCTCAACTAAACTTATATGACTATATAGTAGGTATTACAATAGGAAGCGTTGCTGCCGATATTTCGATTGATTTAGAAACTCACTTTTGGCATGGCGCCCTTGTCATGTTTGTCTATACAATAGTGTCAATCTTAATCTCTCACTTTACAGCAAAAAGTATTAAATTTAGAAGATTTGTAACAGGAGTACCAATTATAGTTATAGAAGATGGAAAAATAATTGAAGATAATGTCGAAAAATCGAAGTTAGATATCAATGATTTATTACAAGAAGCTAGAACAAATGGTTATTTTGATATAAGTGAAATAGAGTTTGCTATAATGGAATCAAACGGGAAAATAAGTTTCTTACAAAAGAGTAAATATAGTCCTTTAACACCTAGTGATGCCAAAGTAAAAGTAGATTATAAAGGAATATGTTCTAACCTTGTGATTGACGGTCATATTATGTCAAATAATTTAAAAATTATAAAAAAAGATGACAAGTGGTTGTTAACTAGACTAAAGAACGAAGGCTATAATAATCCTAAAGATTTATTACTAGTAACTTGTGATTCTAAAGAAAAATTAACTATTTATAAAAAGGGTGAAGCAAGTACTAAGAGTGGTTGCCTTGAATAAGTAAAATATGATAAACTTTTTATAAGGTAGGTGTACTTATGAAGAAGTTTAATTGGAAACTCTATTTAATTTTCGCAGGTATTTTATTGTTTGCACTATTTAATTTTGGCTTTGGTAATGATTACTATTGGCACGTTAAAGCAGGGGAATACATGGTAAATAATTTAAAAATTCCTTATCACGATATATTCTCTTGGTATGGAATTAGTAACAACCTTTACTGGATGAGTCACGAGTGGTTAAGTGAAGTGGTCTTATACATTTATAGATACATTTTTAAAGGACTAGGACCGTTGATATTTAATCTAAGTATGTATCTGCTTCTAATAACAGTAATATATAAACACAATAAAGAAAAACTAGAAAAAAACAAAATCTTTACTTTCCTTTGGGCTTTAGTAGGATTCCTAATCTTTTCTAAAGTAATGCTTCCAAGACCTCATATGATTAGTTACACTTTACTAGCTTTCACAATTTATATTTTGTATGATAACTTTAACAATAAAAATTCTAAAAAAATTTATTTTTTACCTGTAATAAGCCTATTGTGGGCAAACTTCCATGGTGGTTCATCTAATCTTCCATATGTATTATGCTTTATGTTTATGATTGTTGGATTATTTAGTTTTAAATTTGGAAAAGTTGAAGCTAAAAGAATAGATAAAAATCAAATAAAAAAGTATTTGATTTGTGGGCTATTAAGTATATGTGCTATTGCTATTAATCCTCATGGATTAAAAATGATTACATATCCATATATAAATATGGGTGACAAACTAATGCTTAGTAATATTGTTGAGTGGGGTTGTCCAGATTTAAATGATTTTGGTGATATAGCAGCTTTTGCTGTTTTAGGACTAGTTATAATAACGATGATTATATCGAATAAAAAAATAAAATTAATAGATTTAATAACTTTAGGAGCTTTCTTGTTCCTAGGATTTAAAAGTGTAAGATTTGTTCCACTACTATATATAGCTGCTACTTATGCTATCTTTAATATAGTAGAAGATTTTAAACTAAATTTACCTAGTAAAGCATATATAATAATTTTATCCACAATTGTTGTGTGCTTTGGAATTCTTACTCCTAAATTAATAAGAAATTACAATAAAAAACCTATTTCTGATACTGCAATAAATTATATAAAAGATAATAAACCTAAAAGATTATTTAATTATTACAATTATGGTGGATATTTAATATATAATGATATAAAAGTTTTTATTGATGGTAGAGCAGATATGTATTCTAAATATAACTTTAAAGATGCAGTTGATTTACAAGATAGGGGATATAAATATTTATTAGATGGCTATAATTTTGACATGTTAATAATTCCTAATAATATAGCTTTAAATATTCATTTATCAAATAATAATGATTATATGGCAGTATTCCAAGATGATACCACAGTAATCTACGAAAAGAAGACAAAATAAAAAAAGCACTTAGTGCTTTTTATTTTATGTATTCATTTAATGGTTTAGTTCTATATTTTAACTCATCCATCTTTTCAGTAGTAACAAATCCTGGTTTAGCATTAATTACATCAGGAATTCTATTAACTACAGTAGCACAAGTAAGTTCTACTGTACTAGGACGTGCTACAACGATTGTTGTATTAGGTTCACCATAAACTGTCCATTCATTTTTATCATAATCAGTATCAGCATATACTTTACCAATACACTCAGTCTCTAATGTAATACCCTCTTCAGTTTCAGTAGTAACTACAGCACTCATTCCAGTAGCATCTCCAGCTTTAACAGTCATCCCTAAAGTAGAAGAGTTAATATCACTTGTATGAGTTTGAGGAACACATTTTTGAGTTTGGCTTATTACAGTTAATCCTAGTTTAGATGCTAACCAACCATTAACGTTCCACATATATGATGGAGCATATTCTCCATTCATAATAAGTTTATTACGTTCTTCTGTAGGCATTCTATCAGCAGAAGCAACATCTCTATCAAATTCCTCTAGTGTTAATCCAGCACCATGTGCTTTAGCAAGAGCTATACCATAGTCTTCTACATTGTAACTAGAACTTCCTTTGATTTTAGTAATTTTATTACTAGATGCAGCAATAGCACTTATTAATTCTCCCCAATATATATCTTGGTAACCACTACCAGTTATTGTACAACCAGTATGTTTTGCAATAGCATCAATAGCTTTAGTAGCCTCAGGATTAGAATTCCATGAGAAGAAAGCTTCTTCACATGTAGTAATAGCATTAATTCCTAACTTAGCACATAACATTAATGCATCATATACATCATTTAATAAACTCATAGTAGTAACAATACAAATATCAGGTTTAATTGCTTGTAACATATCTCCAGCATCTTCAAGAGCAGTAACTTTTACTGCAGTGTTATCAATACCCATGATTTCACCGATATCTTTACCAATAACACTTGGATTAATGTCAATAGCTCCAACTACTTCACAACCATGTTCCATAGCATATCTCATTGTGTACACAGCCATTTTACCAGTACCAAATTGAGCAACTCTAATTTTTCTATTCATTTTTATTATCCTCCTATGATATAAATATACACTATATTTCATAAAAATACAATAAAATAACGTTCCTTGACATAAATTAAACAAGGTATTATTATATATAACTAAAAGAGGAGGAATTGGTATGGAAGAAAAGAAAAGAGATTGTGATAATCATGAAAAAAATTACTATAAAAAACTAACTATTCCTAACATTTTAACCGTATTTAGAATGATTTCATCAGTAGCACTTTGTGGATATATAGCAATGCATGGAATTACTTCTCCGTTATTAATTACATTAGCAACAATAGGTATAGCTTCAACCGATGCGATAGATGGATTTTTAGCAAGAAATTGCGGGATGTCTTCACAATTAGGAAGTATTCTAGACCCTATCGCAGATAAAATATTCAATTGGGGACTAGGGATTACTTTAATGGCTACAGGTATTATGCCTTTATGGCCACTTCTAATAGCAGCAAGAGATGCAACAGTATTTACTATATCAAGTTACCAATTTAAGAAAACTGGTAAAGAAATGTTTCCAACAATTCCAGCTAAGTTAAAAATGGCTTTACAGAGTGCTGGTGTAGTATCAACTCTAGCATTTGGTTTTGGAGACAGTGGGTTAGGATTAATCGCCCCAATATGTATGGCATCAGCTATAGCTACAGCAATTCCAGAAGCAATTTGTATAAAGAAAAAATACTTTAGTAAAAATAATTCTTTAGAAACTAATGAAGACGTTACTACTACTAAAAAAGATGAAATAGAAGAAATCAAGCCAAAAGAAAAGAGTAAAGAATTAGAATACTCTAAAACTACTCCTAATATCAATTATGAAGAAGAATATATAAATAATTCACAAATAGAAAAACCAAAAGTATTACAAAAAAGTATTTATAATAAATCAATCTTTCATAGTAAAAACAATAATAACAAGAACACAAATGAGTAGTAATATACCTAGTAAAAATAATGAAGAAATAGTTTCAGCATCAAGTATCATTTTATCACCTAGTACAATTATATAATAAAAAGAAAAAATTAAAAGTATAAAATTAAAAATAATCGTTCATTATATTAATATCATATGGTGATATATGATTAAGTGCTTAATAACTCGCAAGAGTTATTTTTTTTCTATTCAAATACGTCTATTTTTGATATAATATATTGGTATTGGAGGTAATTATGACTGATAGATTAACAAAAGAAGAAGTATTACACGTAGCTCACTTAGCACGTATTGCAGTAAGTGAAGAAGAAATAGAAAAGTATCAAGTAGAATTAAAAAGAATATTAGATGCGGTTGATAAGATAAAAGAAGTAAATGATTATGATGAAGAATTACTAATCGCACCACATGACCATGACGCTAATTTAAGAGAAGACGTTAAAGGTGAAATGTTAACAAATGATGAAATAATGAAAAATGTACCTAAACATAATGGTAATTTTGTGGAAGTTCCGGTGATGTTAAATGAGTAAGTATCTAGATTTAAGTATTAGTGAAATAAATACACTATTAAAAGCAAAAAAAATTAAACCAATCGATTTAGTTAATGAGTGTTTTGATAGAATAGAACAAAATAAAGATTTAAATGCTTTTATAACTTTAAATAAAGAAGAAGCAATAAAGAAAGCTAAAGAATTAGAAAATGTTCCAGTTGATAATATCTTATTTGGAATCCCTATAGCTGTTAAAGATAATATTGTAACTAAAGATTTAAAAACTACTTGTGCATCACATATATTAGAGAACTTTATTCCTATATACGATGCCACTGTAGTAGAAAAAATAAACTCTAAAAATATGATTATCATTGGTAAATGTAACATGGATGAATTTGCAATGGGTTCAACTAGTAGAACAAGTTATTTTGGAGCACCTAAAAATCCTTGGGATAAAACTAGAATATCTGGAGGATCTTCTGGAGGAAGTGCAGTATCAGTTGCAAGTCATTTAGTACCTTTATCACTTGGTACAGATACAGGGGGGTCTATTAGACAACCAGCAAGTTACTGTGGATTAGTAGGGATGAAGCCAACTTATGGTAGAGTATCTCGTTATGGATTAGTTGCTTTTGCTTCCAGTCTTGACCAAATTGGTCCAATGAGTAGAAATGTTTATGAAAATGCTCTATTACTTAATGTTATAAGTGGTAGTGATGATAAAGATTTAACTTCTTCTAATAGAGAAGTAGAAGACTATACAAGATTAATTGGTAAAGATATAGCTGGTATGAAAATAGCTGTTCCTAATTACTTTATGAGTGAAGTAGTATCATCTGAAGTAAAACAAAAAATAGAAGAAATAATTGATAAATTAAAAGAGTGGGGCGCAACCGTTGAATACATTGACATTGATTATATTGAAAATGCTGTTAACCTATATCAAATAATTGCTATGGGTGAAGCAAGTAGTAATCTAGCAAGATTCGATGGTATTCGTTATGGATACTCTTGTGAAAATCCTAAAAATGTTGAAGATTTATATAAAAGAACTAGACAAGAAGGTTTTGGAGACGAAGTAAAAAGAAGAATAATGGTTGGGTCATACCTATTAAGTGGAGAAAACGCTACTATTTATTACAACAAAGCTCTACAAATAAGAGATGACATAAGAAAAAGCTTTAAAGAAGCATTTAAAAAATATGATTTAATTATCGGACCTACAGCAACTACTGTCGCATATAAATTAACCGATAACTTAGATGACCCACTTCAAAACTATTTAGACGACGTTTTAGTAATTCCAGTTAATATGGCAGGACTTCCTGGTATGAACGTACCTGTTGGATTTAATAAAGATAATATGCCTATAGGATTACATATAATAGGTGACAGTTTTGAAGAAGCTAAAATGTATCAATTAGCAGCTTTCATTGAGAAAAAATTAAATTTAGATTTAAATGCAAAAGAGGTGAAATAATGAGTAATTATAAACCAACTGTAGGAATAGAAGTTCATGCAGAATTAAAAACAGCAACTAAAATATTTTCTGATTCAGTAAATGGATATGCTAATATAGCAAACACTAACGTTAATGTAGTAGACTTAGGATACCCTGGTGTTCTTCCTACATTAAACAAAGAAGTAGTTAACAAAGCTTTAACTGCTGCACTTATTCTTAATTGCAAAATAAATAAAAAAATGCACTTTGATAGAAAAAATTACTTTTATCCAGACTTACCTAAAGGTTATCAGATAACTCAAGCAAGAACTCCTATTGGAGTAGATGGATATGTTGAAATAGAAGTAGATGGAAAACCTAAAAAAATAGGTATCCATGATATTCATATAGAAGAAGATACTTGTAAGAGCATTCACTATAATAATAGCTCATTATTAGACTTCAATAGAGCAGGAGTACCTTTAGTAGAAATAGTTACTAAACCAGATATTTCTAGCAGTAAAGAAGCAATTCTTTATCTAGAAAAATTAAGAGAATTGCTTTTATATGCTGATGTTTCTGACTGTAAAATAGAGGAAGGAAGCATGAGATGTGATGTTAACGTATCTATCAGTAAAACAGAAGAATTAGGTACTAAAATAGAAGTTAAAAACATTGGTTCTATTACTAATGTAGGTATTGCAGTAGAAAGTGAAATTAAACGTCAAGAAGAATTGCTTAATGAAGGTGAAACATTACACGAAGAAACTAGACGTTTTGATGACAAAACAAATTCTACTATTCTGATGAGAGTTAAAGAAACAGGCAATGACTATCGTTATTTTCCCGAAGCCGATATTCCTTTCGTAACATTATCTGATGAACATATAGATGAAATAAAGAAAAAAATTCCTATGTTAGCAGACGAAAGAAGAAAAATATATCTAGAAAATGGTATAAGCCTAATTAATGCTAATAAAATTATTCAAAATAGAGAAGTATCTGAGTACTTAAATAAATACTTAGATAAAAACATTAACTTAGTTATTGCAAGTAACCTATTACTAGGTGATATTGCCGCATATTTAAATAAAAACAATAAAACTATGAAAGACACTTGCTTTAGTGATGAAAAATTCATAAAAGTAGTAAATATGCTTAATAACGGTGATATGAGTAGCAAAATATTTAAAGAAATATTAAACGACTTATTTGAGACAAATGACGAAGTTGAAACTTTATTTGAAAAACATGGAATTAGTAAATTAAGTGATGATGACTTAAGAGCAATTATTAAGAATATAATAGATAATAATAGTGAAAATGTCCTAGAATACAAAAATGGTAATGAACGTTTACTAAAATATTTTGTAGGACAAGTAATGAAAGAAACTAAAGGAAGTGCTAATCCAGAATTAGTTAATACTCTATTATTAGAAGAATTGTCCAAATAATTATATAAATTGATAAAACAAAAATACTGGTGTATAATTGATATGGAGGTATTTATGAATTATATAAAAAAGAATAAGCTAACAACATTAATAATAGTAATATTTGTAGTAGTTGTTTTTATTGGGGCTTACTTATATAATCTACTATTCACAAGTGGAAGACGTGAAGCTTATGGAAATAGATTAGATGGTATAGAACAAGTAGAAATTACTGATACTCAATATAAAGAAATTAAAAACAAAATACAAGAAAATGAAAATGTTACCAAAGTAACTACTGATTTAAAAGGAAAAGTAGTAAATATTATTATTACTGTTAAAGATGAAGTTACTAAAGATAGTGCGAAAGCTATAGGAGCAACTGCATTAGAATCTTTTGATGCTGACCAATTGAAATTCTACGATATTCAAATCTTTGTAAAAAAAGATAACGAGGCATTAAATGATTTTCCTATTATTGGATACAAACAAAATGGTAGAGATGGACTTACATGGACAAAAGATAGACAGGTGACTGAAAATGAAGATAAATAAAAAATTAATAATTTTAGTACCAATTATAATTGCTATAGTAGTATTCTTATCTCTTTACTTTTATTATAATAAGGAAGACATAAACTCTCTTACCGTAAATGATAGAAAATGGATAGAATCTAATGTATCAACAATTTATGATTTTGAGTTAGTTAGTAACTATCCTATATATGGTGAAAATGGTATTTTCTATGAATTTGTAGATGACTTATCTAAAGATACAGGCCTTGAATTTAATGAAGTTCCTTATCTAAAAACTAGTAAACCACAAGGAACTGGATTACGTTTTAGAGTTTTAAAAAACGATGAACAATTAACAGATAAAGATTTATTCTTAGGTGATGATGTATACATTACTATTAGTAAAACTAATCTAAAAATTAACAGAGTAACTGATTTTAAAGATATGACAATAGGAGTATTTACAAGTGATGTTGGTGAGATTAGTTATTACTTAAAAACAGGAACTAATATAACATATAAACCTTATGATGCAATTGAAAAAATGACTGCAGCTTTAGACGAAGGAACAATTGAATGCATGATTATTCCTAATCTTATGTATTTAGATAAAACTATTGCTAATGATGAATATTTCATAAATTACACTTTAACAGAAATGAATAATAAACTAGTACTAACACTAAGTGATAGCAACGAACGTTTAAATGAAATCATTAAAAAGTACTATGACAATTGGAAAAATAAAAAATATGTTAATTATTATAACGAAAATTTATTAAACTATTATATTTCTAATAATAACATTAATGATATGACAAAAGCAGATTTATTATCTAGAAATTACGTATACGGATATGTAGAAAACGCACCATATGAAGCAACTGTTGATGGTAAATTAGTTGGTATTAGTGGTGAATACATTAATAGAATAGAACGTTTAACAGGAATAGATTTTACTTTTAAAAAATATAAAACTGTTACAGACTTAAAAAAAGCTATAGATAATGGCGATGTAGATATTTATTTCAATTATTATAATTATGAAAGGTCTAATTATAAGGCAACTACTTCGACATTTATAGAAGAATATGTAGTATTAGCTAAAACAAAAAATGCTTACGTTATCAACTCTTTTGAAGCTTTAAAAGGTGTTAAAACAAGTATTATAAACAACAATGCTTTATACGATTACTTTAGAGATAATAGTAAAGCTAATCTAACTCCATATGACACATTAGATAAAATGTTATCTAAAGCAACAGATGGAGTACTAGTTGTAGATAAAGAAGTTTATACAATTAATAGAAATAGTAAGTTCAAAGATTATGAAGTTTTATATAACGGAATTATGACAAATGATTATAACTATATGGTTAAAGACAGCAACATGGCATTTTATAATTTATTTAACTATATAATTAATACTAATTCATATTACCGTTATCGTAATAGTGGAATTAATAATTTAAATCCATCTATTGTTGATAGAACTACATTTGAACAATTATATGTAATAATTCTAGCAATTATATTTGTACCACTTATTATTTTAACTATTATGTATGTAATGCTTAAGAAAAGAAGTAAAGTAACTGCTGTTAGAAAAGAAGAACGTAAGAAATATACTGATATGCTTACTTCATTAAAAAACAGAAACTATTTAAATTTAAACATGAAAGCATGGAATGAAACTAATAAATATCCACAAGCTATAGTTATGATAGATTTAAATAATGTTAAATATGTTAATGACAATTATGGTCACGAAGCAGGCGATAAGTTAATTGTTAAAGCAGCAGGTATTTTGGTAAATACTCAATTAGAAAATAGTGAGATAATAAGAACTGATGGTAATGAATTCTTAATTTATCTAATTGGTTACAGTGAACAACAAGTATCAACTTATACTAATAAATTAACTAAAGAATTTAAAAACTTACCATATGGATTTGGTGCCGCTTTAGGTTACAGTATGATTATGGATGAAATTAAAACAATTGATGACGCAATAAATGAAGCAACACTAGAAATGAGAACTAATAAAGAAGATTATAAATAATAAGGAAGATAATATGAAAAGAAGGATTGAAGTTCTATATAATAGGTTAATTAAAAATATAAGAAAACCAGAAATGTTAATCCTACCGGGTCAACTATCTTTCTTTTTTCTTGTAACAATAGTCCCTTTAGCAGCACTTTTTATAAGTATTTTCTCGAGATTTCATATTTCCACTAAATTTATAGGAGACTTAATAATAAATAACGTACCAGAAGCAATGATTAATATGGTTACTACTTTAGCTAGTAGTGCTAAGGCTAATACAAATACAATAATATTATTTGTGTCAGCTCTTATTCTTGCTTCTAATGGGACAAACTCTATGATTATTGCATCAAATAAAATATACAATGTTAAAGATAAATTCTTTCTTACTAGAAGATTAAAATCAATAGTAATGATGCTTGTCTTGATATGTCTATTATTATTTATATTTATTGTACCAGTATGTGGTGATATGATTGTAAACTTAATTCAAAGTGTAACTAGTACAACATTTGGTAATATTATAAGATTTAGTTATACATGTCTTAAATATCCAATATCATTTTTACTAGTATTTGTATCAGTTAAATTACTTTATATTATGGCACCAGATATAACAATAAATCCAAAACATGTAAATTATGGAGCTATATTTACTAGTGCTAGTTGGGTAATTATTACAAGAGTTTATGCTATATATGTTGCTAATTTTAGTAATTATAGCAACCTTTATGGTAGCCTATCAAATATATTAGTACTTATGTGGTGGATATATATACTAGCATACATATTTGTATTAGGTATGGGTCTTAACGTAACTAAATATCAATTAACTAATGAATAGTTTATCTATTCATTTTTTTTGTTGCCATTTGACCAAATGCCCATTATAATAAATAAATTATCAGGGGGAATACTTTATGCTAACAGAACAAGATAAAAAAATATTAACAGAAATAAAAAATATTACAGAAGAAATAAAAAAAGTTTATACACGACTATTCTATATTGAAACTACTAATGAAGGACTTGATAAAACTGAATGTATCAAACAATTAAGAAAATTAAAAGAACAAGAAAATGATTTGTATGATGAATTAGAAATAGATACTAATAAAGCAAGTACTATTACATATTATTTAACTGGTGAAAGCGCATCTTCAAAAATGTCAGAAGATAATATTTTTAATGCTATATATGCAGATGATTTTGATAGATTAGTAACAAGTAGAATAATAAATAAAATTTGTTTACTTGCAGTAAGCGATGATGACTATTTAATGGAACATTTAGAAATGACATATGAATACGATGATGAAGATGAAGACGGTTTAGAAAGTGACATAGCAATTACTAGATTAAATGAATCGCTAGACAATGACTTTGAAAGATTATTTTTAGTTCTAAATGAAGAAAACATAAAAGCTAATCCGGAAAAAGATAAATACTCTAAAGTAAAATATGAATTACTTTTCTCTTCACCAAACTCTGAAGATTATTTCTTAGATGTTGTAGAAAAAGATAAGGTATATATTTCATTTCATATGTATGGAGAAATGTATCGTATAATGGAACCCATAGTAGGGTACTTTCAAGTAGAAAAAGCAACTAATTGCTGTGCCAAAGCTATAAATGCAGTATTACATATAAATGATCCTGATGATGAAAACAGCATAATGTTATATACTTATATTAAAGCAAGTTTTACATTATTATCTTCTAATAAAGAGTCATATAATTTAAATATATATTCAATAAAAGAATCACTCAAAGGATTAGATATAGATAGTGAATACAGTATGAGTGATACTATTAAAGAAATTAATAAATGCTTAGATAATAAAAAACTTCATCATGAAAAGTGCAAATACTTACATATAATAGAACCTAAATAATTACATTTTTGTAATTATTTTTAAATATTTGTAAAAAACATAATGAAGTGTTATAATGTAGTAAGCGAGGTTGGGTTTATGAAAAAAAAGATTAAAAACAATAAGCATAAGATAGATAAACATATAATAAAAGATAAAATAAATAAAGTGGTAACAAATCCTGGGAAATATATTTTAAAAGGCCTAAAAGCCACAAAGAAGGTTTTTTCAGAGAATAAAGTTTTCTGTGCTTTTGTATTTTTAAATGTCGTTAATGCTTTTTTACTTAGAATGCTTACTATGAATAATACTAGTAATTTTTTTGCATTTCAACCGCTTTTAGCTGATTTTGCATTTGTACTTATTGTAGGGTCATTCGGATTTTTATTTAAAAATAGAGGAAGATACATTTATTATTTAGTTGTAACTATAATACTAACAGCAATATGTATGATTAACTCATCATATTATACATTTTATACTTCATTTTCTTCTATATCACTAATATCAACTCTAAAATTTATAGGACAAGTAGGAGATGCGGTAGTTGATAACGTTATGAAACCTAAAGACTTTATTTACTTACTTAGTCCAATTATTATGATTCTTATATGTTTAAAAAAGCGTAAAGAAGACAAAATATTTAAAAATGATTATGTTGATAAACCAAAAGCTTTAAAAGTTTTAGCAGTAGGTGTTGGTTGTGTAATAGTATTTACAGCAACATTAACATCAACTGATATAGGGCGTTTAGTAAAACAATGGAATCGTGAATATATAGTTATGAAGTATGGTATTTATACATATCACTTAAATGACTTATTCAAAAGTATTGAGCCTAAAATAACATCTTTATTCGGATATGATGAAGCAATGCGTACATTTAAAGAATACTTTGCTGAAGATAAAAATCATCCTTCTAACAAATATACAGGTATATACGAAGGTAAAAATATAATTGCAATTCACGCTGAAAGTATGCAAAACTTTGTTATTGGCTTAAAATTTAATGGTCAAGAAGTAACACCTAATTTAAATAAATTAGCAAATAGTGGATTATATTTTAATAATTTCTATTCACAAGTTAGTACAGGAACAAGTAGTGATAGTGAATTTACTTACAGTACTTCATTAATGCCTGCAAATAGTGGTACAGCTTTTGGTAGTTATTATGATAGATATTATATAACTACTCAAAAAATGCTTAAAGAAAAAGGATATTATACTTTCTCAATGCATGGAAATAATGCAGATTATTGGAATAGAAGAATTATGTATCAAGCAATTGGATATGACAAATTCTATGCTAAAACTGATTATGATATAGATGAAGTTATTGGACTAGGTATTTCTGATAAATCCTTCTTCCGTCAATCAGCTGAAAAAATTAAAAAGATTAACGAAGAACATCAAAACTTCTATGGAACTGTTATCATGTTAACAAACCATACACCTTTTGCTGAAGTAGATAAATATGGTGAATTTGACCTTGCCTTACACGAAACAGTTTACAACGAAGCAACTGGAACTTATGAACAAGTTGATTATCCATACCTAGAAAATACTAAACTTGGTAGATATTTAAAGTCAGTTCATTATGCTGACAGTGCTTTAGGTGAATTTATCAATGAATTAGACGAAGCAGGAGTATTAGAAAATACTGTTATAGTTTTATATGGTGACCATGATGCAAGATTACCTAAAGAAGATTACCAAAAAATGTATAACTATGATAAAACAACAGATGGAATTCTTCCTGAAACTTCTGAAGGTTACATTAACTTTGATAGTTATCAATATGAATTAAATAGAAAAGTTCCATTTATCATTTGGACAAAAGATGGTAAATATAAAGAAGTAAACTCTAACGTTATGGGAATGTATGACGTATCACCAACTCTTGGAAATATGTTTGGATTCAATAATCCATACGCTTTAGGAAATGATATTTTTAACATTGGTGAAGATAATATAGTAGTATTCCCTACAGGAAACTGGGTAACTAACAAAGTATATTACAATAGTCAAAAAAGTGCTTTCATGACTTTAAAAGATACAATTATTACAGATGAATATATTGAAGAGTGCAATGATTATGCAGATAGATTATTACGTGCTTCAAATGCTGTTATTGTATATGACTTAATCAAAAAAAGTAATGAAGAACAAGCAAACGAATCTCAAGTAATAGAAAATACATCAAAATAGGTAGCAAATACCTATTTTTTGATAATAGAAAGAGGAAAAAATCATGGAAAGAGTAATAATGATAAAATATGGTGAATTATCCACTAAAAAGGGAAATATTAACTACTTTATAGGGACACTATATAAAAATATTCAAAACAAATTAAAAAATAATAATGTAAATATATATAAAGATATATCTAGGATGTATATAGAATTTGATGACAAAGAATTAAATAATATTTTAGAAAAAGTAAATAATATATTTGGGATACATGAATATCTAGTTGCATATAAAATCGATACTGATATTGAATTAATTAAACAAACAGTTATAGATATAATGTCTAAAGAAAAATTTAATTCATTTAAAGTAGAAACAAAAAGAAGTGATAAAAAATTTCCTATTTCTAGTTTAGACTTTTCAAGACAAATAGGTGGTTTAATTTTAAAAAATATTGAAAATAAAAAAGTAGATGTTCATAATCCAGATGTATTATTACACATTGAAATAAGAGAACACTTTACTTATATTTATACTAATGAATATAAAGGTTTAGGTGGATATCCTAATGGAACACTAGGAAAAGGAATGCTAATGTTATCTGGTGGTATTGATTCCCCAGTAGCAGGATATCTCGCTTTAAAACGTGGTATGACTATTGATGCTGTATACTTTGAAGCAATTCCTCATACTAGTCTAGAAGCAAGAAATAAAGTAATAGAATTAGCAAAAAAACTTTCAAAATATACTAATAAAATAAAATTACATGTAATTCCATTTACTGATATTCAAGAATCTATCTATAAAAATATAGACCCAACATACTGTATTACTATTATGCGCAGAATGATGTATCGTATAATGGAAAAACTTGTAAAAATAAATAAAGCTCAAGTAATAGTTAATGGTGAATCGATTGGACAAGTAGCAAGTCAAACTTTAACAAGTATGCAAGTAATAAATAATGTTACTAACTTACCAGTAATTCGTCCAGTCGCATGTCTAGATAAATTAGAAATAATAGATATTGCTAAAAAAATAGATACATATGATATAAGTATTTTACCTTATGAAGATTGTTGTACTATATTTGTACCAAAACATCCAGTAATTAATCCTAATTTAAGTGATGCTATAAAATATGAAGAAACATTTAATTATGAAGAAAAAATAGATGAAGCAATTAAAAACAGATTAATAATAGAAATTAATGATAATCAAAATGAAAATAAATATACATCTTTGTTATAGGTAGATTTTACCAGTAAAAAAAACGTATGAATTGTTAAATTTTTCACATTCTATAAATGTATAGGAGGTGAAAAAGATGAACGGTAACAAAGATTCAATGAAAATGCACGTTCCTGGTGCTAAACAAGCTATCGATAAAATGAAATATGAAATAGCTAATGAATTCGGTGTTAACTTAGGACCAGATACAACTTCACGTGCTAACGGATCAGTTGGTGGTGAAATTACAAAAAGATTAGTTCGTAGCGGTATGAACCAAATCAGCTCAGGTTACAGTAACAATTTCTAATTAAGATAAATTAATTAAGAACTATCAACAAAATCGTTGATAGTTTTTGTTTTAAAAAAAGTTGGTAAAACGCCTATATATATGTTAAAATATTCTTATTAGAAAGAGGGATAATTATGAAGATAATGTCAATTAACGCAGGAAGTAGTTCCTTAAAATTCAGTTTATTTGAAATGGATACTAAAGAAGTTTTAGTATCAGGTTTATTTGAACGTATTGGTATTGAAGGCAGTCAATATACAATTAAGTATCAAGATTTTAAAATCAAAGAACAAGTTGAATTAAAAGACCATACCGATGCAGTTAAAATTTTATTAAACAAACTAATTGAATTAAAAATAATCGATAGTTTAGAAGAAATTGATGGAATAGGTCACAGAATAGTACATGGTGGTTCTGAATACACAGAATCAGTTATGGTAACTAATAAAGTTGCAGAAGACATTTTAAAACTTAGTGACCTAGCACCATTACATAATACAGCTCACTATTTAGGAATAAAAGCATTTAGAGATGTATTACCAAAAACACCAATGGTTGTAGTATTCGATACAGCTTTCCATCAAACTATGGAAAAAGAAAATTATTTATATGCTTTACCATATGAGTGGTATACAAAATATAAAGTAAGAAAATATGGATTCCATGGTACTTCACATAGATACATAACTAAAAAAATTAGTGAAGAACTAGGAAGAGATGATTTAAAAATTATCAGTTGTCATTTAGGAAACGGTGGAAGTGTAACTGCTATAAAAGATGGTAAATGTGTTAATACTTCTATGGGATTTACTCCACTTGCCGGAATAGTTATGGGAACTAGAACAGGAGATGTAGACTGTTCAGTAATTCCATACTTAATGGAAAAAGAAGGTAAAAGTGCTGGTGAAATCTTAAGCGATTTCAATAAAAAGTCAGGACTTCTAGGAATAAGTCAATTAAGTAGTGACTCTAGAGACATCGAAGATGGATGTAAAGAAGGAAAAGAAAACTGCCTTTTAGCTCAAGAAATGTTTGTAAGGTCAGTTGTTAAATACATTGCTCAATACTATGTAGAACTAGGTGGAGTAGATGTAATTTGCTTTACAGCAGGAATTGGTGAAAACAGTGCTGATACTAGAAGAAGAATAGTTGAAAAACTAGGAGTATTAGGTATTAAATTAGATTTAGAAGCTAATAACACAAGAGGAAAAATTGCTAAAATTAGTAGTGAAGATTCTAGTAGCTTAGTATATGTAGTACCTACTAACGAAGAATTAATGATAGCATTAGATACTTTAGAAATAATAAATAGATAGGAAAAATTATGTTAAAAGATATTTATAAAGAAATTAAAAAATATAATAATATTGTTATTGCTAGACATATTGGTGTAGACCCAGATGCTTTAGCTAGCCAAATTTCTTTAAGAGATTCTATTAAAAAAACATTTCCTGATAAACATGTTTTAGCAGTAGGTGGTAGTAGTGCAAAATTTAATTACTTTCCTAAACTAGATAAAACAGAAGAATTAGATAATGCCTTATTAATAGTAGTAGATACACCTGATAAAAGAAGAATTGATATTCAAAATTTTGAAGGATTTGACAGCTATATTAAAATCGACCATCATCCCTTTATTGAAAAGTATGCTAACTTAGAATATATAGATGATACTGCAAGTAGTGCTTCAGAATTAGTCTATAGATTGATTGAACATACTCCTTTAAAAATGGATATGGATATAGCAAGAACAATAATTTTAGGAATTGTATCAGATACTAATAGATTTTTATTTAATTCAGGAGCAGTAACGTTCGGAGTTATGAAAGATTTATTAGAAGAATATCCAATTAATATGCCTGATTTATATAAAGATATATTTATGAGACCTTTAAGTGAAATAAGATTACAGGGCTATATTGCAGAAAACTTTAAAGTAACTGAAAATGGTTTAGCAAGTGTTAAAATAACTAATGACATTATAACTAAATATGGAGTAGATTCAGGTTCAGCAGGTAATTTAATCAATAATTTTAATTATATTGAAGAAGTACTTGTATGGGTAACAATATCAGAAGATACTAAAAATAATTTAATTAAATTAAATATAAGATCACGTGGACCAATTATTAACCATATAGCAGAAAAATATAATGGTGGTGGTCATCACTTTGCAAGTGGTGCTAGAGTAACTAGTATGGAAGAAGCAGAGGCCTTATTAGAAGAACTAGATGAAGCATGTGAAAATTATATAGAGAATTTAGGTGATATAGATGAAGATTAACAGTGTAGATTTATATATTAGTGCTGTAAGAAGAAGTCAGTATCCTACAGAAGGTAAACCAGAATTCTTACTTGTTGGAAGAAGTAATGTAGGTAAAAGTAGTTTTATAAATACTGTAGTAAATAGAAAAAATTTAGCAAGAGTATCAGCTACTCCTGGTAAAACTCAAACTTTAAATTTTTATAATGTAAATGATAGTTTTTATTTAGTAGATGTACCTGGATATGGATATGCATTAACTAGTAAAGAGCAACAAAAGAAATTTGGATTAATGATTGAAGAATACTTAGAGAAAAGAGCAGAATTAAGAAGAGTATTTATGTTAGTAGACTTTAGACATAAACCAACTGAAGATGATTTACTAATGTATAACTTTTTAAAGTATTATCATGTTCCTGTCACTATAGTAGCAACTAAAGTAGATAAAGTTAATTCAAGTAAAAAAGATGCTAACTATAAGGCATTAACAGATTCTCTAGATTTAGTAATGGGAGATGACATAGTACTATTCTCTAGTGTTACTAAATTAGGTAGAGATGAAATAATACAAAAAATAGATGACTTGACAACCGAGATTGTATAAATAGCCAACAAGGCTATTTTTTTATTGCCAAATCCCTAGGGGGGGGGGGTATAATGATTATGGATAAAACATAATTCGGAGGGAGTAACATGACAAAAAAGAAGATAATTATTGCAATGTGTATAGCAATACTTTTTATGATAGTAGGCTATTCATTATTATCAACTAATTTAAATATAAAAGGTACAAGTAACTTAACAGATACTTGGGGTATTAAGATAAGCAATGTTACATATACACCAACCGGTAGAGCTTATAACATAGAAGAACCAACTTATACTGATACTAATATGACATTTAATGTAGGAGTAAAAGAGCCAGGCGATAAAATGGTATTTGATGTAACAGTAACTAATTATGGAACATTAGACGCTATACTAGAGAAAATTGATGCAACAACTAGTGGTAGTCAACTAATCATTTATAGTATTACAGGAATTGAAGAACAATCTAAATTAAAAAGTGGTGAAAGCTTAACTTTTCAAGTTACAACAGAATTTGATATAAATGCAACACGTTTACCACAAAGTAATAAGACTTTAAATATTAAATTATCTTATGTACAAGATGATGGACAAAGCCTAACACCTAGTAATCCAGGTATCACTGATAATACTTTATTAGTTAAAGAAATATTAGCAAATAACACACCACAGCCAGATACCAATATAGATTTTTCACAAATAAGTAGCGATACCAATGGTAAAGGGCTTTATTATACTTCAACTAATACAGAAGATAATAAAACAACATATTACTTTAGAGGAGCCGTAGAAAATAACTATGTAAAATTAAGAAATGCACCTGTATCAACGTGTACATATAAAGGGGAAAAATTAACATATTATAATAAAGAAGATGACAACTACTATGATAAAGATATTACAGAATTACAATGCTTATCAACGAATGTTTGTGCTTTCTACGATGAAGATGGCACATTTGTAAACGGAGTTGTAGGGTATGATAGTGAAGAAAGTTGCAAAAATGATTGGAAAGGGACATTACTAAATGAAAAAGCAACGTATGAAACTATAGATGAATTATGGCGAATAGTAAGAATAAATGAAGATGGTAGTGTGAGGTTAATTAGGCAGGAAATAATAGAAAAGAGTGCTTTTAATGAAGAATATGAAGATAATGCCTATGTAGGATACATGTATGGAACGCCAGGTTCAACAACATATGCAGCAACGCATGCAAATATAAATTCAAGTACAATTAAAACAATGTTAGATACATGGTATCAGAACAATCTAACAAATTATTCGTCAATAATAGCGGATGCAGGATCTTGTGGTGACAGAAGTGTAGCTCCTAGTGGGAGTACATATAATGGTTGGGACACTGCTTTAGGATATGGAACTAATAATACAATTTACGGACCTTCATCAAGACTTATTCCAAACTATGGTAGTAGTGGAATAAATCCACAATTTAAATGTCCACAAAGTAATGATTTATATACAACGGCAACTTCAACAAAAGGTAATAAAGCACTAACTTATCCAATCGGATTAATAACAGCCGATGAAGTAGCATATGCAGGAGGTGTACATCCCACTACTGCCAATACCGATTATTATCTAACTAATAGAGATTTTTTTTGGACAATGTCGCCTTTTTATTTTACAGGTTCGAGTGAAGTGGGGATTGTTTTTCGTGATGGTCTTATGGAGGGACACAGCGTCGACCGCGGGTGGGGTGTGCGCCCGGTCATCAATCTGAAATCTACTGTAGAAATCACAAGTGGAGATGGCACTAGCTCTAATCCATATGTAATAAAAACTAATTAATATTTGGTACATTATATGTACCTTTTTTTATACCCAATATTTCTAATTCACATAATATACATTAGGTGATAAGATGAGGCTTGATATAATTGATGATGATAGTTATAAGATATTTATTAACAGCAATTATATAGAAGATATAGATGTAAAAAATAAAGATGAACTGGGTAAAATAGTTAAAGAAATAATTATAAAAATTAAGAATATATATAATATAATGTTAGAAGGCTTTTATGAAGTACACGTATATCCATTAAAATATCTTGGAATAATACTAGAAATAAGAAATATAGATAATTATTTAAATAAAACAGTAGACCTTAGAATAATTGTTCATAATGATGAAGAAATATATATTAATATATATCTTTTAGAGTTAATAAAGAATTATAAAAATATTAAGTATTTAAACAATTCTTTTTATTTAAATATAAATGATTTGAAAAAAGAAGATGTCTATTCACTAATAGAAAGTTCTAATATTATTTATGGAGAAGAACTTTCCAACATTAAATCTCATTGGCACAATTTGACATAATAGTGTAAATATGTTATAATTACCACTGTTTATAGGGGGATTGTATGAGTAAATTAGGTAAAATAGTATTAGAAAATAATTGTGGTAATCCTAAGGTAATTATTGCTGAAGGTGGAAGATATCCTAATGGGATTGAATTAGTTCAAAACTGTGAGGGTGAAAACTTTGTTAGTATACCAGATGATGCCATTGTTAAAACTAATTACCGTGGAAAGAAATTAGATAACTGTAAAGCCAATTTAAATAATACAGCTATTTATAATTTAAAAATAAGAGAAATCGGTTGTTTAACTGAAGAAGGATATTATAAATTATTAAGACAATATGTTAGTTATCAAGCTTATTTAGGTGGAACTAATTCATCTTATAAGATGGTAAGAACAGAAGTACAAGAGCAATTAATTAAAAAAATGAAATAGTTATACGGTGAATTATCACCGTTTTATTAAGAAAAGGAAGTGATATTATGAAATTACCAGTAATCGCACTAGTAGGTAGACCAAACGTTGGTAAAAGTACAATTTTTAATAAAATAGTAGGTAAAAAGATATCTATAATAGAAGATACTCCAGGTGTTACTAGAGACAGAATTTATAGTGAAGCTACTTACAAGAATTATCGATTTAACGTAATTGATACTGGTGGTATAGACGCTTCCATAGAAAAATTTAATGATGAAATTAAAATGCAAGCAGAAATTGCAATAAATGAAAGTGATGTTGTTATTTTTGTTGTAGATGGTAAAGAAGGCCTTACATCAAATGATTTAATAGTAAGAGATATTTTAAGAAAAAGTAATAAAAAAGTAATAGTTGCTATTAATAAAGTTGATAATAAAAAAGCTAATGACCATATATATGATTTCTATGAATTAGGTTTTGATATATATATTCCAATTAGTGGTGAACATGGAATTGGATTCATGGAGTTAATGGATGAAGCTACAAAAGACTTTAACGAAAAAGAAGATAAAGAAGATAAAAGATTAAAATTTTCAGTTATAGGTAGACCAAAT
This sequence comes from uncultured Bacilli bacterium, assembly GCA_934155645.1. GTDB lineage: Bacteria > Bacillota_I > Bacilli_A > RF39 > UBA660 > RGIG3091. The sequence continues at coordinate 130,809 of CAKPHC010000004.1, forward strand.
GTAGGTAAAAGTAGTCTAATTAATGCTATGTTAAATGAAGAACGTGTAATAGTAAGTGATGTTGCAGGTACTACAAGAGATGCAATTGATACAATTCTTACATATCAAAAAGAAGAGTTCGTAGTAATAGATACAGCAGGAATGCGTAAAAAAGGAAGAATTTACGAAAACGTAGAAAAATATAGTTTATTAAGAAGTATGAAAGCTATTGATAGAAGTGATATATGTCTATTAGTTATCAATGCCGAAGAAGGTATTATTGAACATGATAAACATATAGCAGGATACGTTCTTGAAAAAGGTAAAGGACTTATAATAGTTGTTAATAAATGGGATACTGTTGAAGACAAGAAAACTATTAAAGATTATTTAAAAGAGGTACGTAGTGAATTTCAATTCTTATCATATGTACCAGTAATATTTACTTCAGCATTAACTAAAAAAAGAGTTCATACAATTATGCCAGAAGTCTTAAAAGTAAGTGAAAATATTAAACGTGAAATTAAGACTAGTGTATTAAACGATGTGATTCAAGAAGCATACTTATTAAATTTACCACCTTCATATAAAGGCAGAAGATTAAAAATATATTACGCTAATCAAACAGGAGTTAAACCTCCTAAATTTACGTTCTTTGTTAACAGTAAAAACTTAGTTCATTTCTCATATGAAAGATATTTAGAAAATAAATTAAGAGAAAACTTTGAATTAGAAGGTACTCCAATAGTATTACAATTTAAAAATAGAAACGAATAACAAAAATAGGCTTCTTACATATAATTATGTAGGAGGTTTTTTTATGTTTGGAGATTCTTTTTTCAATAAGGTAGAGAAAAAAACAAAAGTAAATAAGGAAACTATTATGTCTTTAGCATCTAAAGTTCAAAAATCAGATATGAAAGATGAAAAAGTACTGCGTGATTTAATTAAAGAGATAAGTGGAATAGCAGGAAAAGAGGTAAGTGAAGAAAAAACCAATAAAATTATAAATGCGATTGTTCAAGATAAAGTACCTAAAAATTTAGATGGAATGTTATAAATAGTGATTATTCACTATTTTTCTTTGGTATAACTTAAAAATAAAGTCATATATTTAATTGAAAATGAAAAAAGAGAGTGGGTAAATATATGGATAAACATGAAATAATTAAAAACATTGCAGAACGTACAGGAGGAGATATTTATCTTGGAGTAGTAGGAGCGGTAAGAACGGGTAAAAGTACTTTTATAAAGAAATTTATCGAAACTTTAGTTGTTCCTAATATTAAAGATGAATATGAAAGAAAACGTGCATTAGATGAAATACCACAAAGTTCTAGTGGTAAAACAATAATGACAATTGAACCTAAATTTGTTCCTAATACTGCTGCTAAGATAGATATAGATGATTTTAGTTGTAATATTAGGTTAATTGACTGTGTAGGTTATGTTATTAATAATGCTAAAGGTGCTGAAGATGAAAATGGACCTAGAATGGTTAAGTGTCCTTGGTACAACGAAGAAATACCGTTTGTTGAGGCAGCAGAATTAGGTACTGAGAAAGTTATAAAAGACCATTCTACTATAGGTATTGTAGTTACTACTGATGGTTCTATTGGGGAATTTTCAAGAAATGATTACTTAGAAGCTGAAACTAGGGTAATTAGTGAACTTAAAGAGTTAGGTAAACCATTTATAGTTATCTTAAACTCTACACATCCAACATTACCAGAAACAGAAAGATTAGCAGAATCATTAAAAGAAGAACATAATGTACCTGTAATTCCAATCAGTATTGAATCTATGGGCGAAAAGGATATTTATAATATCTTACGTGAAGCATTATATGAATTTCCAATATTAGAAGTTAAAGTAAATATGCCTGAATGGATTGCTATTTTAAATAGTAAAAATCCTATTAAACAAAGTTATATCAACAGTATTAAAGAAAGTATTGTGGAAGTAGATAAATTAAGAGACATTGAAAATATTACTAAACATTTCTTAGATAATGAGAACATTGAGAAAGCTTATTTATCTAACGTTGATCCATCAACAGGTGAAGTAATTGTATCGTTAGAAGCACCATGTGATTTATATAATAAAGTTTTAACTGATATAATTAAAATAGATGTAAAAAATAAAGCTGAGTTATTATCGTTGTTCCAAGAATATAATGAGGCCAAAACCGAATATGACCAAATTAAATATGCTTTAAAGATGGTAAAACAAACCGGTTATGGAGTAGCATCTCCTACTTTAGCTGATATGAAATTAGATACACCAGAAATAATTAAACAAGGTTCTCGTTATGGTGTTAAACTAAAAGCAGTAGCACCATCTATTCACATGATAAGAGTAGATGTTCAATCAACATTTGAACCTATAATTGGTAGTGAACTTCAAAGTAAAGAACTAATCAATTACTTAATGAAAGATTATGAAACTAATCCATCTAATATATGGAAAAGTGAAATATTTGGACGTAGTCTAGATGTTATAGTCCAGGAGGGTATTCAATCTAAAATATCTTTAATGCCTGATAATGTAAGATATAAGTTAAGTAATATACTAAGTAAAGTAGTAAATAAAGGTTCTAATAACTTAATTGCTATTGTTATTTAATAAAAGCATGTAAAATAATGAAAAATTCGTTGCTTTTGTACTGAAAACATGATATTTTATATATGTAAGCATATAGTGCTTAAAAATAAATACGGAGGTAATAATATTATGAAAAAAGTAGAATTAGTAGAAGCTGTTGCAACTGCTACAGGATTAACAAAAGCAGATGCTACAAGAGCAATCGATGCTACATTTGCTACAATTACAGGAGCATTAGCTAAAGGAGATAAAGTACCACTAGTTGGATTTGGAACATTTGCAGTTTCAAAAAGAGCAGCTCGTGAAGGACGTAATCCTCAAACTGGTGCTACAGTTAAAATTGCAGCTAGAAATGCTGTAACATTTAAAGCTGGTTCAGCATTAAAAGACGCAGTTAATTAATATTATTGAAACAGAGCTTAAGACTCTGTTTTTTTTAGGAATTTTATTATATTTGTGGTATAATTATGTAGGAGGGTTTCTATGTTAGCAACAGCATTAAAAGTACTAAAAAAAATAGAAGATCATGGATTTAAAGCCTATATAGTTGGTGGTTTCGTAAGAGATTACTTACTAGAACGTGAATCTACTGATATTGATATAACAACTTCGGCAACACCTATGGAAATAAAAAAAATATTTAAAGATATTTTTATACCTAAAGTTGAATATGGCTCAGTTACAGTTTTCTATCATAATATTAGATTTGAAATAACTACTTTTAGAAGAGAATTAACATATCTAAATAATAGAAAACCTATAGAATTTGAATATATCAATGATTTAGAAGAAGATTTAAGGCGAAGAGATTTCTTAATTAACACTATATGTATGGATAGTAACGGTAATATTATTGATTTATTAAACGGTAAAAAAGATTTAGAAAATAAAGAAATAAATACAGTAGGAAATAGTTACGAAAAGTTTTATGAAGATTCATTAAGAATACTAAGAGCTATAAGATTTGCAACAATCTTAGATTTTAAATTAAGCGATGAAGTAAAAGAAGCAATTAAAAAGACTAAAGGTAACTTACTTCGCCTTTCATATCAAAGAAAAAAAGAAGAATTAGATAAAATATTCTCAAGTAAAAATGCCAAATACGGTGTAAGTTTAATAAAGGAACTAGAACTTGATAAAGAATTAGAAATATATAATATAGATGATATTAAATTAAATGTCGATATATTAGGTATATGGACTTCACTTAAAGCAAGTGATAAATATCCGTTCTCTAAAAGTGAAAGAGACCTAATTAATAAAATAAGAGAAGCAATGACTAAAGATAATTTGAATAATGAAGTTTTATACAAATATGGATTATACGTTAATAGTATTGCAGGTACATTAAAAGGAATAGATAAGAAAAAGATAACTAATAAATATAATGCATTACCTATAACTAATAAAAATGATATAGCAGTTACTAGTAAAGACATAATGAATATTTTGAATAGAAATGGTGGAGAATACTTAAGAAATATTTATAATGACTTGACTTCAATGATTTTAAATGAAAAAATAGAAAACAATAAAGAAATTTTAGAAAAGTATATTATAAGTAATTATTAAAAGTAAGGAGGATAGTATTTATGAAAAACAAAAAAATATTAGAATTTATTAAATCACGTGATATTGTTATTCCACTATATTTATATAAATATTATCCTAAATTAAATATCAGTTTAGAAGAATTTGTCTTCTTGATGTATTTATCTAATAGAGGAGATAATTTATTATTTGACCCTACAGTTATTGAAAATGATATGGGACTTGACTTAAAGAAAGTTATGGAATTAATTAGTAAACTTACTGATAATAAACTTATTAATTTAGAAGTTAAAAAAAATGATAAAAACATTATGGAAGAATATATATCATTAGATAATTTCTATCAAAAGATTAATATGATTATTATAGATGAATTAAATACTAAAGAAGAGAAAGATACAACAGTATTTTCATTGATTGAGCAAGAATTTGGAAGAACATTAAGTCCAATCGAATATGAGATAGTAAAAGCGTGGTTAGATAGTGGTATATCAGAAGAACTTATAAAAGAAGCTTTAAAAGAAGCTACGTTTAACGGTGTGAATAATTTAAGATATATAGATAAAATACTTTATGAATGGGGTAAAAAAGGTATTAAAACAGCTAACGATGTAGAGAAAAATAGAACTAGCCATAAAGAACAAAAGAAGGAAAAACTTGAAGTATTTGAGTATAACTGGTTAGAGGACGATAATAACGATGAATAAAATAGAGAATTATTTAGATGAGTTATTCCCTAATCCTAAATGTGAATTGAATTATAACAAAGATTATGAGCTATTAATAGCTGTTATGTTAAGTGCTCAAACTACTGATAAAAGAGTAAATCAAGTAACTGAGGTATTATTTAATAAATATCCCACAATAAATGACTTATCTAAGGCTGATATAAATGATATTATGGAAATAATTAAACCTATTGGGACTTATCATAAAAAAGCTACTTTCGTTAAAGAAATAGCAAATATTTTAGTTAATAATTATAATGGACAAGTTCCAAATGATAGAAAGGTATTAGAACAAATGCCTGGAGTAGGGAGAAAAACTACCAACGTTGTTCTAAGTAATTTATTTGATGTTCCTGCAATAGCAGTTGATACCCATGTAGCACGTGTTAGTAAAAGGCTTGGTTTAGCCGATAAGGACGATGATGTATTAATAATAGAAAATAAGTTAATGAAAAAATTTGCCAAAAAGAATTGGAATAGAAGACATCATCAAATGGTATTGTTTGGACGTTATTATTGTAAAGCAGTCTCACCAATGTGTGAGAATTGTAAGTTGAAAAGAAATTGTAATAATGCACAAATTAATTAAATATAGCGGTTGCTATATTTTTTTTCTACTTTTAATATAACTAATTTTATTCTATAATATATATAGAGGTAACATACAAGGAGGAATAACATGAAGTTTGTAGAATTATCAAAAGAAGAATTTCAATCTTTTGCTGAAAGTCATGAACAAGAAAGTTTCTTTCAAACTGTAGAAATTGCTGAATTGAGAAAAAGTTATGGAAGTAAAATATATTACCTAGGAGTTAAAGAAAAAAACACCATTATAGCAGGTGCTATGTTTTCTGTTACTAAAACCTTTGCAGGTAAATATACCTTTTACGCACCACGTGGTTTCTTAATGGATTATCATAATAAAGAATTACTTAAATTTTTTACCGAAGAGTTAAAGAAATATTGTAAAAAAAGAAATGGATTAATGATTAAAATAGATCCTAATGTAATATATAGAGTAAGAGGTAATGACGGCAGTATCATTAGTGATAAAAAAGATGATGAGACAATTAACAACTTGAAGAAAATAGGATACAAACATTTTGGCTTTAACACAGATATAGTTAATACTCAATCACGTTGGAATTTTAGAGTAGAATTAAATAAACCATATGAAGAATTAAAAAAAGATTTTTCAAAAAGCACTAGAAAAAATATAGACGCTACATATAAAAAAGGAATTCAAGTAAGAAAAGGAACTATTGAAGACCTAGAAAGTATGGAAGAAATATTAATTAAGACAGCAGAAAGAAAAGGCTTCAATTATAGAAGCTTGGAATATTATACAAGAATGTATAAGTGTCTAAAAGATAAAATGCAAATATATCTTGCTTATTTGGACCCAGATGTATATTTGAATTCATCCCTTGAATTGTTAAAGAATGAAGAAGAAAATAATGCAAACATAAATAAAAAGATGGAACATGATAATGTAGGCAATAAACTAATAAATCAAAAAAGTACTTCTGATAAATTACTAGAGAAATATCGTGATGAAGTTGAGCTTGCTAAAAAATTTAAAAAAGAAAATCCTAAGGGAAAAGATATAGGAGTATTGATTTCGTTAAAATCAGGTCAAGAGTATTTAACTTTATACAGTGGCTTTTTAGTAGAATACAAAAGATTTACTCCAAAATATGCAATGTATAATGAACACATATTAGATGCTTATAAGTATAAAATACCATATGTTAATTTTTATGGTATTTCAGGAATATTTAATCCTAAAGACGAAAACTACGGTATGTATGAATTTAAAAGAGGTTTTGGAGGTAATGTAGTAGAATTAATAGGAGAATTCACTTATTCATTAAGTCCTTTGTATTATGTATATACCAATTTACGAAAAATAAAAATATTTATAAGAGCTCATAAGAGCTAAGGAGGAACTATGAAATTAGTAACATTAACATCGGAAGAGTTTGAAAACTTTGCAAGTAATCATGAACAATCTACTTTTCTTCAAAGTATAAGTTGGACAAAAGTAAAAGGTGAAAACGGATGGAAACATACTTTTTTAGGATTTAAAGATGATAGTGAAATAGTAGCAGCAACAATGATTTTATCAAAACAAACACCAGTAAAAAAGAAAATGTTTTATGCGCCACGTGGTTTTTTAATAGACTATCACAATAATGGTTTGTTAAAAGAGTTTACTTCTGCTGTTGCAAAATATGTAAAGGATAATAATGGTATTTTCTTTAAGATTGATCCGTACCTTATGTATCATCAAAGAAATAGAGATGGAAATATAGTAGAAGGTGGAAAAGATAATTCTGATGTTGTTAATGAATTAAAAAAACTTGGATTTAAAGAGAAGTGTGCACGCCCTGGAGTTCAAACTCTTCAATCTAAATGGATGTACCGAATTAATTTAAAGGATAGAACACTAGATGATGTAATGAAAGATATGACTTCTAAAACAAGACAAATGATTCGTAAAAATGAAAAAAACGGCGTAGTAGTAAGAGAAGGTTCATATGAAGAATTAGATAAATTTGAGAAAATTATGAATCATACTAGCAAAAGACGTGAGTTTTTGAATAGACCTTTAAAATATTATCAAAATATGTATAAAGCATTTGGTAATGGTAAAGATTTAAAATTATACTTAGCAGAATTACAAATAGAAAAAACACTTAATACATTAAAAGATGAAGTATCTAAATTGGAAGAAGATTATAATAAAGTTTTATCTAATATAGAAAATGGTAAAGCTAAAATGAATGAGACTAAGTTAAAACTAAAGCAAGATGAAATAGAAAGAACTAAAAAAAGAATAGTTGAATTTGAAGAATTATATCAAAAGCATGGCAGTATTTTAACGTTAGGAGCTATATTATATTTTATCCGTGGTCGTGAAGTAATTTCATTTATCGGAGGAGCTTATGAAGAATATTTAGAATTCCAACCATTCTACAGTCTTAATTACGAAATGATTAAATATGCCGTAGATAACAAATATGATTATTATAATTTCTATGGTATTTCTAGCGATTTATCTCCAAAAGACCCAATGTATGGTATTTATATATTTAAAAAGGGATTTGGTGGGGAAGTAGTAGAATTAATTGGTGAATATGATTATATAGTAAGTCCTATGTATTATCTTTTATATGATGTTAGTTATAAAGTAGTTCATAAATTAAAGAAAATTAAAGCAAAACTTCATATTTAAAAAAGAATCCATTTTTATGGATTTTTCTTTTGCATTATAACTAAAAAGTTACATAAAGTTAAATAGGTGATAATATAATATGACTAATATAAAATATAGTTTCATAATAACATCCATAGCCGGATTATCTACAATGCTTGGTTCAATTTTAATATTTTTTAAATATAGAAATACAGATAAAGTTGTTTGCTCAGCACTTTCTTTTGCAGCAGGGGTAATGTTAACTGTAAGTGCTACTGACTTAATACCATCATCTATAACAGGATTATTAAATATTTATTATTTATTTCCAGCCTTATTAATCGCCTTAATATCTATCGTCTTCGGTATTGCTATTTCGACTTTAATAAATAAATATATTCCAGACATTAACTCAGAGAAAGTAGGAAATAAAGGATTGTTTAAAGTAGGTATTATTTCGATGATTGCTATTATATTGCATAATGTTCCAGAAGGAATAGCAACATTTATGACTTCTACTAAAGATATTCAACTAGGGCTTTCTTTGGCCCTTGCTATAACACTTCATAATATTCCGGAGGGTATTAGTATTTCAGTACCAATTTATTACAGTACTAAAAGTAAAGCTAAAGCATTATTGTATACATTTGTATCGGGAATCTCTGAACCTCTCGGCGCTATTATTGCTTACTTATTTTTAGCCCCATACATGAACGATCTTATTATGAGTATTTTGCTTTCTAGTATAGCTGGAATTATGATAGCTATTTCTATATATGAATTAATACCAGCATCATTAAAATATAACAATACCAAACGAACGACATTGTACTTCTTAATTGGTAGTATATTTATGATGATATGCCATTTATTTGTATAAAAAAATAGAGTAAGTTTTCTTACTCTATTATTACTTTTCTTTCAGCAATATGAACTTCTTTTGAATTGTAACTGATTTTATATGTTACAGTATATTCTTCTTTAGCGTTTGTTGTTATGTTTCCAACGGTTTCACCTTTGGAATTTTTTATTGTAATAATTGCTTTAAATTTTGTTATTTCATCTTTATTTTTATAGAACTTCAAATCACTAGAAGAAGGATTCTTATCCCAACTATCTAAAGATTCATTAACAGCATATGTTCTAGTACCAGGTACTAAGAAGTCATGTGAATAAATAACATCTTCCTTGAGTTCGTATATAGCGCCCTTACTATCCATTTTATCGTATTTCTCGTAAGTAGTAACAACTTTATATTCACCGTAAGGGTCTTCTTCATCATTTATTACAAAGTATGCTTTTTCAGTGAATCCTAAGTAAGTTCCATCTTTATAAATCTTATAACCAAAGTTTCCGTAAGAATCTTTAGGATTTTGTTTAGCAGCCTTAGACCATGATAATGAAACACTCATAGTTGAAGGATTGTATTTAACTAAAAGATTTGTAACATTTTTTAATTTTTGATATTTAGTAGACACTTCTGTAGGTTCTGTTCCAACTTTAAAGTAGTCATAAGCAATTTCATCTTCTGGAGTATTTTCACTAGGTAAATAGTAAGGATCACTGCTCCATTTTTCATATGCACTCTTAACAACACTACTAGGTACTTGGAAATCTTGACCGTTCTTAGCAAATACTACTTCACCAGCAGCTCTAAATAAACGTCCACGTTCAACACCAGCAACAGATTGTTTTAAATTATATGTAGCATCTAATTTAGGGTAACCATACCACATACCAATTGCATATTCTGGGTCATATCCAACAATCCATGAGTCACTAATTATATCAGTTGGATATCCTTTTGATCTTAATAAGTCTTCTGGATAGTTAGTTGTACCAGTTTTAGCAGCAACGTTAACTCCGTTAACACGAGCAGCACTACTTAATCCATACGATACAGCAGATTTTAATACATCAGTTATCATAAATGCAGTAGAATCACTCATAGCTTCAACTGGTTCTGGTTTATATGTTTCCTCTCTACCAGTACTTCTAAATACAACTTTATTTACTGTATATGGTTCATAATAAGTACCACCATTAGCAAAGGCAGCATAAGCACCGGCCATTTCTAAGGCATTAGAACCGGTAAATGCACCGATAGAGTGAGCTTCATGTATATAACCATATTTGTTAACTTCAGGAGTTATACCTAATTTACTAACAAATTCTATTATCTTTTTATTGTCAACGCTTTGGAAAGCTTGTAGGGCAGGTACGTTTCTTGAGTATGCTAAAGCATCTCTTAACGTCATCCACCCCCAGTATTGTCTGTCAGAGTTTCTCATTGGTTGGCCAGATGAATAATAATATTCTTTATCCTCAAAGTATTTAGCAGGTGACCAATTGTTATATTCAATACCAGGTCCGTAGTCAAATAATGGTTTAGCGGTAGAACCGATTTGTCGTTTATTACCGGATGCATAGTTCCACTGATTAACACCAGTTTTATTTCTACCAGTACCAATAGCAACTATCTTACCAGTATCAACATCAACAACTGCAATACCTGCTTGAACAACATTGTCAACCCAGTTATAAGTAATACCATTAAATATATTATCGATACCTGTTTGTTTATTAGGATCCATATTTGTGTATATAAGTAGAGGAGTACTATAAATATTTACTCCATATCTTGCTTTAACTTCCGTTGCAACTTGGTCTATATAAGATTGATATTTATTACTGCTACCAGTATTTTCTACAAGTAAACTTTCTATAGGAATTGCTTTAGCCATATCTCTTTCTTCTTTAGTAATATAACCATGCATAACCATTAGATTTAATACCGTATTACGTCTTGCAGTAGCAGCATCTAAATTCTTAAATGGATTATAAGCATTAGGAGACTTAAATAATCCCGCTAAAAGTGAAGCTTCAGCTAAGTTTAATTCACTTGCGTGTTTACCAAAATAAGTTTGAGAAGCTTGTTCAACACCATAAGCACTTCCACCCATATTGTGAACATTTACATAAAACTCAATTATTTCTTGTTTACTATAAGTTTTTTCTAGTTTAAATACTGCTAAATATATATCAGTAAATTTACGAACTATTCCTTCAAAACCTTCATCTAGGTTAGCATCAGTAAAACTGTTCTTAATAACTTGCATCGATAGAGTAGAAGCACCACCACCACTAGAGTGAAGTACTTGTTGAATAGACGCTTTTAAGAAACGAGCCGCATCAAATCCATTATGTTGGAAGAATCTTGAATCCTCTGTAGCAATTAATGCATCAATAAATGTTTGACTCATTTCATCGTAAGTAATCTTTTCTCTTTTTTCAGTACCTAATTCTGCAAAAGCATTATTATTAATATCATAAAGAATTGATGACTCAGAACGTTCCAGTTGACTTACATCAAATTCTGGTGCTTTCTTAATTACATAACCAATAAAAACTATTGCTAGTATACAACCAGCTATACATAAAAGTAGGAGTATCATTAAAATGATATTAACAATTATCCTTGTTTTCTTTTTCTTTCTAAGTTTCTTAACCCATTTAGATAATAAAAGAATTAAGGCGATACCTGCTACCATGATAATAGTAAATAACGGACCAATTACTTTTAGTAATACCAATATAATTGCAATTGCTATTACTAATAATACAATAGTAGTTGTATCAAATTTAAAAGAATTAGAACTCTTAGACTTTGTCTTAGTTTGTTTATTATACTTTACCCCTTTATTAGTTGATTTTTTCATTTATACCTCCATATATAAAGTCAATTATTTTTAAATAATCAACTCTAGGAATATATCTTTCCTCAATTAAATAAGCATTATTATTAAAGTACTCAAGTGGAATAGATTTCTTTGCATTATTTGCAATAAAACTAATTAAATCACTTCCTAATAAAAGAAATGTTTTATTTAATTTATTAAATCTAATTATTAGAAAACCAATTCCTTGATTATTAACAATATTCTTAATATGTTCAATTTGATGTTTATGAATATTACTTAATGGGAATGATGTTAAACTATCTGTTTCCTTAGCTTCAAAATCTATATATTTACCTTTATATAATCCATTGTAATCAGTAGTAGAAGGTTCTTTGAAATATGCCTCTTTAATTACAGCATTATTTCTAGAATAATCTACTTTAGTTACTTGAATTGGAGTAGGTTTTTTATAGATAAAAGCAATATTATTATCAATGTAATATTTATTTGTAAGATTAATATCTCCCTCTAAGTTCATACCTCTATTGTCATAAGTTATGTTCTTAGTTGTACTTAATTTTATTCCATTAGGGTATTTCATAAAACCACCTATACTAAATTATACTATAAATTACTATTTTTTTCTATATATTTTAATCAAATAATATTTGTAGTATTTTAACAAGTTTTGTCGAATTTAAGACAAGAAGATAAATATGGTGTATCTTAATAACGGGAGGCTATATGGAAATAGAAAATGTTATTGATGCAATGAATAGAATTAGTTGTAACATTGTATTATCCAAACTCATTTATAGAAATAAAAAAAGAAATAAATTAACTAATTGAATACTTATCACTTTAATAGACTATTTATTGACAAATATCACATATTTTGTGATAATATAAGCATAAGGGATTGGTGATAATATGTATCAAAATAAAGTAACTTTAACACCACAAGATATACTAGAAAAAGAATTTAAAATTGATACTAGAGGGTATCGATTAAAAGAAGTAGATCAATTTCTAGATATTATTATAGGTGATTATGAGCAATTCTTATCATTATTAAAAGATAGCGAAAAAGAAAAAGAAGAATTACTAGAAGAAATTATGAGTTTAAAACAAGAAATTCGTAATTTAAAAATGAGTATTGAAATTGCTAAAAGTGGTGATAACAAAGAAGTTACTAATGTTGATGTAATGCGTAGACTATCACAACTTGAAAAAATTGTATATGGAAAAGATGAAGAATAATACTTTGACAAACGCTGTATATTTTATATAGAGGAAAGTCCATGCTCGCAAGAACTGAGATGTTCTTAGTGATCGCGCTAAGGAAAAAAATAACCTTAGGTAGTTATACTAACGGAGATGAAATAATCTAAGTCATTGATATGATTAAAGTAATCGTAAAGGGCCATAGAGACGATGATTCTAGAAATAGATGAAGTGGAACGCGGTAACCCCCACGAGCGAGAAACCCAAAATTGGTAGGGGAGCTTTAACGAAGGAACTAAACGGAGTTAAGGACCACATAGTGGTAGATAAATGTTTGTCGCCTAGAAATAGGAACAGAACATGGCTTATAAAGTATTATTTTTTTTCTATTAAAGAGGTGTTATCTTGAAAGAATTAGGAGAATATTTAAAAGAACATAGAGAAGCAAATGGTGTAGGGCTTGAAGAAGCAAGTGACGACTTAAATATTTCTAAAGATGATTTAGAAAATATAGAAGTAGGAAACATAAGGGCTTTTAAAGATGTCTTGGGATTAAAATCTAAAATAAGAAACTATGCTAAATATTTGGGACTTGATCCTGAAAAAGTAGCGGATGAATTTAATGACTTTATGTTTGAACATACATCTAAGATTTCTTTAAAAGATATTTTAGAAGCAGAAAAAAAAGTAAATGAACAAGCACCAAAACAGATTCATTCACCATATACAAAAATTAGAAAGAAGAAAGCAAATATAAAAGGAATATTAATCTTTATAGGAGCTGTACTTATAGTAGTAATATTAATAATAGTACTTATGCAACTATTAAAACCAAAAGCACCTGTTATTAACCAAGAATTAAAAGGAGAAATGATGTATGAATTTACCTACTAAATTAACAGTTTCAAGAATTGTTATGTCAATATTAGTTATTATTATAATGCTATTTCCTTTCTATGCAATTAATATTAACTTTCCACAGTTTTATATTAGTGATATCTTAGTTGATACTAGATATTTAATTGCCGGAGGATTATTTATTATTGCAAGTATTACGGATTTTCTAGATGGATATATAGCAAGAAAATATGGACTTATTACAAATACTGGAAAAATGTTAGATGCTATTGCTGATAAAATATTAGTTAATTCAGTTTTAATAATATTAGCATCAACAGGATTCATTGATGCAATTATACCTGTAGTTATAGTATTAAGAGATATAGTTGTTAATGCAATAAAGATGGAAGCAGCAAGTCGTGGTAAAGTAGTTGCGGCTATTAAATCAGGAAAATTAAAAACAGCAGCACTTATGGTTGGCATTGCTTTGACCTTCTTCTATAACTTACCATTTGAATTAATAAATATAAGAGTTAGTGATTTTCTATTATATTTTGCAACAATAATGTCTATTGTTTCAATGATAGAATACTACATGATGAATAAAAAACTAATTTTTGATAAAAAAGACAGCGAAAATTAAGATTTTCTTAGATGAAAATCTTTTTTTATGCCCATAAAATAAGGGTAAAACTTAGAAACAAACATTTGTTTGAAAAATGCTTGCAATTGTAAAAAAAATAGTGTATGATTAAGATGTATTAAAAATTATGGAGGTAATATAAATGAGTAAAATGGCAGATAAAGATAGAACATTAGAACAAGTTTTAAGTGACATTGAAAAGCAATTTGGTAAAGGTTCAATAATGAAATTAGGTGATAGCAAACATATGGAGATAGATGTTTGTCCTAGTGGTTCACTATCACTTGATATTGCATTAGGAATAGGTGGATACCCTAAAGGAAGAATTATAGAAATCTATGGTCCTGAATCTAGTGGTAAAACTACTTTTGCTCTTCACGCTATAGCAGAAACACAAAAAATGGGAGGGCGTGCAGCTTTTATTGATGCTGAACATGCACTTGACCCTAATTATGCTAAGAACTTAGGTGTTGATATAAATGAACTTTTATTATCACAACCAGATACAGGAGAACAAGCACTAGAAATATGTGAAGCTTTAGTAAGAAGTGAAGCAGTTAGTATTATTGTAATCGATTCAGTAGCAGCATTAGTACCACAAGCAGAAATAGATGGTGAAATGGGAGATTCACATGTAGGACTTCAAGCAAGATTGATGTCTCAAGCATTAAGAAAACTTTCAGGAACAATAAGTAAAACAAATACAATTGCAATATTTATAAATCAATTACGTGAAAAAGTAGGAGTTATGTTTGGAAATCCTGAAACTACTACAGGTGGTAGAGCATTGAAATTCTATTCATCAATAAGACTTGATGTAAGACGTAGTGAACAATTAAAAGTTGGAGACAGTGTAATAGGAAATAAAACAACTATTAAAGTTGTTAAAAATAAGGTTGCACCTCCATTTAAAACAGCTGTTGTTGATATAATGTATGGTGAAGGTGTAAGTCACGAGGGCGAAATAGTAGACTTAGGAGTTAGTGCTAATATTATTGAGAAAAGCGGTGCTTGGTTTGCATATAATGGTGAAAAACTAGGGCAAGGTAAAGAAAATGTAAAACTTTTATTAAAAGAAAAGAAAGATTTATGTAATGAAATTGAAGCTAAAATAAGAGATTATTATGGTGTAGCTTTAAAGAAAACTAAATCAAACTCTAAGGAAAACTAGACAATTTTAATAGATTGTGTTATAATAAGCGGCATTGAAAGCGCTAGTACAGGTTTTTATTTTTGTGCTGCGCTTTTTGTTTATTAAAATATGTTATAATAAAAGAAGTTTGAGGGGGCAATATTATGACAGGGTATCCAAGTATAGACAAGCCATGGTTAAAGTACTATGACAAAGATGTAGAAAAAGTAAAAGTAAAAGAAGAATCGATGTTTCAAATGCTTGAAAGATGTAATGAAGATAATCTTAATACTGTGGCTTTAGATTTAAGAACTAGTAGAGATGATTTTAAACATGGAATAAAAATTACATATAAAGAATACTTAGATAAAATAAAGGAAACGGCAAAAGCTCTATTATCATTAAATATAAAAGAAAATGAAATAGTACCTTTGGTATTGCCAAATATTCCTGAAAGTAGAATATTAATTTATGCACTTAATATAATTGGTGCTACTTCTTATCCAATTAATTTTATGCTACCTTCAAAAACTTTACAAAATATAATCTATGAAAACAACGTCAAAAACTTGGTAATATTTTCACTTTTTAACGATAAATACTTGGAGTGTTACAAAGGATTAAATAATGTTTTATATTTGAACGGGTTAGAATCATTATCGTATCCGATAAGAAAATTTGTATTAGCAAAAGATAAAGTTTTTGGTGAAAACCAATTTATTGCTCCCAATTTTTCTAATATAGTTACATGGGACGAATTTTACAAGGAAAGAAAAAAAGTAAAAGAGAATTTAACACCTTACTTTAATAGTGAACATATAGCAACAATAATAGGAACTAGTGGCACAACTGGTACTCCTAAGGGTGTATGTCTAAGTGATAAAAGCATTAACTCTATAGCATTACAACAATTGGTTGGTGGAAATTTTGATAAAAGAGAAGTTAACTTAGATGCTTTAATTCAGTCAATAGGTTATGGTTTTTCAACGATGCATTATAGTGGTTGTGGCGGATTAACAAATATTTTAATTTCCGAACTAATAACCGATAAATTTCCACATGTTTTGTGTAAAATAAAACCAGACCATTTTAATGGTGGACCAATTCATTATGAAAATTTGAAGAAAAGTAGAGAATTCAAAGAGGGAAAAATAAATTTTGTAAGAAATTTAGTTTCAGGCGGAGCTACTTTAAACAAAGAAACTGAAAAAGAATTAAATCAAGTATCAGAAGGATATGTAGAAAATGCGGAAAGTACAACTATTTTAGTAAGACAAGGATTAGGAATTACTGAAAATGGTGGATGTGGAACATATGCTAAAAAAGGAAGTTATAAATTCGGTGGAGTAGGAATACCTTTACCTCTTGAAAACATCAGCATTTTCAAACCAAACACTGATATTGAATTACCATACAATACAGAAGGAGAAATTTGTATTAGTGGTCCTACAATAATGAGTGAATATTTAAATAATAGAGAAGAAACCGAAAAAGTATTGAAAAGACACAAAGACGGATTAACATGGCTTCATACTGGCGATTTAGGGAAAATGGATGAGGATGGTCATTTATTTATCACAAACCGTATAAAACAAATTTTTATGAGAAAAGGTTTTAATGTTCATCCGCAGAAAATAGCAGATTTTATAAACTCATTATCTTTGGTTGAAGACTCCATTGTAATGGGTGTACAACATCCAGAAGAACAAATGGTTCCAGTAGCATTCGTTGTATTAAAAGATAAAACTATAGATGAAAATATTGCGAGAGATGTTTTAAATGAACAAGCATATAAAAATTTAGAAGAAACTTCAATTCCTTATGAATGGTATTTTTTAGAAAAATTTCCAAGAAATTTAGGCGGTAAAGTAGATGAACAAAAACTAATAAAAGAGTTTAACATTAACTATAATGTCAAAGAAAAAGTTAAAGTAAAAAAATAGGGGAAATTTATTGTGAACGATTATAGAAAATTGCCATCCTTTGAAAAAAGATGGTTAAAAGATATACCTAGTGACAATGAAATATCTAACATTAAACCTACAGGTAATTTGTATAATTATTTATACGAATGTAATAAAAACAATATGAACAACATTGCTATTTCGGTACCATCATTAAAAATAATAAATAATAAGTTGGATTCTATAACTTATGAAGAGTTATTTGAAAACATTGATAAATGTGTTTCTGTTTTTAAAAATATTGGGATAGAAAAAGGCGATATAGTTCCTTTGGTAATGCTAAATATTCCTGAAGCTAGTTATTGTTTATATGCGTTGAACAAAATTGGGGCTATAAGTTGTTTTATAGACCCACGAATGAATGAATTTGGTTTAAAAAGAGATATAGATTCAGTTGACAGTAAAGTATTATTAAGTATAACATACGCTTGCAAAAAGATAAAAAATATAACATTTAAAAATAATTTAATTAAAGTATTAATGCTTTCTACTATGACATCTTCAAGTAACACATTGCTAAAAAAAGTTCTTGGTTTTCAAGAAAAGATTACTGGAAATTCTATACCTAAAAGATACATGAATTTTTCTGAATTGCTTGATAACGAAGAAAAAGTATTGCAGCCAAATGATGGATTAGATGAGACCTCAGCAAGCATTGTATTTACAGGAGGAACAACAGGTACACATAAAGGAGTAGTATTATCAAATAAAGCCTTAAATACCACTGTATTTGAACATAATTATTTAATTGATAATATTTCAAAAGGTGAAAAATTTTTAGATATTTTGCCACCTTTTATAGCATATGGTTTGACATCACTTCATTTATCATTATGTCTTGGATTAGAAACAATATTAGACCCAGTACCTATTCCAAATTTATTTGCCAAAAAGATAGAAAAATATAAACCTTCAGTTGCATTTGGTGGACCTATTCATTGGGAACACTTTGCTATGATGACTAAAGCAAAAGATTTAAGCTTTTTGAAATATCCGGTTTCCGGTGGTGAAAAATTACCGGAATCAACAGCCAAAAAAATCAATGAAATTCTAAGTTTAAAAAATGCTAATGAAATTTTAGATGGATATGGCGCTACTGAAACTTGTGGAGTATTTAGTATAAAAATGCCAAAGAATACTCCAAATACAGTAGGATATCCTTTAAGATATAACAATGTATGTATCGTTGATTCAGACACAATTGAGGAAAAAGATTATAACCAATCAGGCGAAATACTTATCTCAGGGCCTTCGATTATGGAATGTTATTATCAAAAAGATGAAGAAAATGATAAAGTTTTTATAACGGATAAATATGGGAGAAAATGGTTTAGAACTGGCGATATGGGTATGATAAACGAAAAAGGTGAATTAATTATCAATGGAAGATTAAAAAGAATTTTTGTATGTGGCGTGACTAAGGTATATCCACCAGAATTAGAAGAAATCATAATGGAAATTGAAGGTATAAAAAAATGTGTTGTTACAGGAGTTAATGATGAAAAGTTAAGAACGGTTCCCAAAGTTCATTTAATTAAAGAAGAACATTGTTCTTATTCAAATCAGGAAATTGAAACTATTATCAATGAACAAATCAAAGAAAGAGTTGGCGAAGAAGCAGTTCCTAAATACTATTCATTTGATAATGATTTCTTATATACACCAAGTGGTAAAGTTGATTTTACAGCAATAACAAAAAATGATAATCAAAAAATATTAATAAAAAAGAGAACGTAAAGCTCTTTTAATTTTGAGTAAACAATTATATAATCATAATAGAGGTGGATTATGATTAGTACAGCTTTTTCAATATGTAGCATATTATTTATAATTATTACAGCTTGTGCATACTTTTCGAAGAAAAGAATTGATTTATTAGAAAACAAGGTTTATTCAGGATTGCTGGTTGTTAATTTAGTTGGATTAATTATAGATATAGGTGGATATTTAGTTTTTAAAAATCCTAATGTAAGTAATGAAATAAAAATTATAATTTCTAGAGTATATCTTGGTTACTTTTTTACCTGGACATTTTTGTTTGCTTCATATATGTATATTGTATCTCATGATAAGAAAAAAATTAATAAAGCTAATATAAAATTATTTATGACAGTATTTTTAATAACTAATTATTTTATAATATCGATTTTACCAATTGATTTTTATTATAAAAACTTAGTTGCTTATTCGTACGGAATAGCTGTAAATTATATTTATATATTAAGTTTTGTTTTAATAGTAGGAATTTTTATATTGTTAGTTAAAAATTATAAATATATACGAAAAGATGAGTTTATACCGTTAATACTGTTTCTAACTTTTGGTACTGTAGTATTAGCAATTCAAAAAGTAAATCCGCAAATGAATTTATTGATTTTATGTCACTCATTAGTATCGGAACTTATGTATTTCACAATAGAGAATCCAGATGTAAAAATGTTAAACGAATTAATAGAAAACAGGAAAATAATTGAACGTTCAAGTGAAGAGAAATCAATCTTCTTATTTAAAATGAGCCAAGGAATAAAAGAACCATCAAAGAATATTGAAAA
>CAKPHC010000005.1 GCA_934155645.1 uncultured Bacilli bacterium
GTCTCCTGTGAATTACAGGTTACAATCCTCTAATTAGAAACTATTTATAAACTGTCCAACTTTTGGGGTTCAGTTCAATTTGGATTTTTTTATTTTATAGATTCACTTATTAATTTATTAAGTGCTTTGTTTCCTTTTACTGTTAAATGAATTCCATCAGCCATCAAATAATCTTTATTTTCGTGGATTTCTTTATAAAAGTCTATAATTTTTACATTATCATAATTATACTTGGATAGTCCTTTTATATACTCATTACTATTAACAATGTATATACTATAATCTTTACATAATTTAATTAGTCCTTGATATTCCTTGATACTCAAGTTAGCATTATAATCAAACACAAAAACCAATTTATTAGTAATTGTATTATCTTTGATTGCTGATTGTAACTTTTCTTTTATTGTTTGATATTTAAAGTTCTTATCAATAATAAATTTAGCTTCACTATAATCACCTTTTAAATAATCAAAAGCATTTAACAACATATCATTACCATAAAAACTTATTTTATTTTTTAAAAGTTCCTCATGCTGATTTAATATTTCATTTTTTTTCGCGTTATATTCATCTAAGTAAACTTGATATATAGCATCATATATAACTTTAGTATAGTTCTCTCTACCTACTGGCGTTAGATGAATTCCGTCTGAATAAAAGTATTCGTTATGACCGCTTGATATAGTTTTCCAATCAATTACATATAAATTAGAATAATCAGCAGCAAAATCACTAATATTTTTATTAACATTGGTATCATTAGTAGTATTTAACCAAAATACTTTTCTATCACCACACTTTTTCATGATTTCAACCTTGCAAGATTTAGGACAATCACCATTAGCGCCTAGATTTATAACAATCGGATTACCAAGCATTCCTTTATTACTCAAATCACCTAAAATTCCACTCGCTTTCCATATAGACCTTGATACTTTAGCATCAAAGTAACCGTTTGGAAACTGCTTATATAAATTTTCAACAGCACCTAACATAACTGAGTCACCTACACCAATAACCGGAAGATTAGTAACAACATCTTTTAATTTATTCTCACCATCTTCTAAATCTTTTAATGTTGATAACCAATCATTTTGTTCCTGTTCTAGTTTGGCGGCATACTCTTCTTGATTTTTCTTAAACGCTTCTTCATTTTGAGCTAATTGATTTCTTAAATCGTTCATTTCAGCAGTATGATCTTCACTTATAACATATCGATATCCACCATAAATAGTTACAATTGATAACATACCTACAGTTATGTATCGTAAAACCCTGTACTTTTTATTTTTAAAATCAGTAGCAAAATGCAATATATAAGATATAATTACAACACTTGTTATTGTCAATAAAATTTTTAAATTATTGTTAATACCTGCATATTGAAATAAGAATATAACCGGATATTGAACTAAATAAACTTCATAACTAATACTAGATAAGGATTTAATGCACTTATCTAAAACCGATAATTTATTTTCACTATTTATAGTAGCATACTCAATCAGTCTACAACTTAGCAAAGTAACTAATATCATAGTTATTGCAAAATATGGTGATGTTGAATCAAGAAATATAAATGAACCTATTAATACCAACAAATAAATAATAAATATTACTATTCGCATAAAGGATTTCTTTACAGCTTTGAAAATCAATCTTCCATAATACGAATGAACAAATCCAAGAGTTACACCGAATAATAACGAAAATAATCTAGTAAAAGTATTATAATAAACAAACATCATATTTGAAGAAAGACTAGCTTTGTAAAAATATAAAGATCCAATAATTGATAAAATTAAAGTAACAATACATGGTATTAATTTATGAACTTTATCACCTATTTTTTTTAGTAAAAGATATATAAATGGGAAAACTAAATCAAATTGTAAAAGAATAGATATATACCACAAATGCATAAATGGTGAATTAACATGTCTAGCGAAATAATCCAAATTAGCACTTAATTGCCAAAAATTATTATAACCTAGTAATACTGATGTAGTTTCTGGTTTTAGATTAAACCAACCAATATTAGGTAATAATGACACAACGGCAATAGTTATAAATACTACAATTAACAACGGAACATATAATTTTAATAATCGGTTTAAATAATAATTTTTAAAAGAAAATTTATCCTTCTTAAATGCTGAAACGCATGATAAATAGCCACTTAAAGCAAAGAAAGTACAAACAGCTAAATATCCGCCTTTCAATAGTCCCATATGATATAACAATATGGCAACACATGATAATAACCTAATTAAATCCAAACTTTTATAATATTTTTTATCGTTCTCCATCATTACTTTCCTTCCTTATTAGCCCTAGTATCAACATTATATCACGTATTAATTTAAACTAAAAGATACGAATAAAACAAAAAAGAGCAAAATTACAATTTTTTACTCTTATTCTTTTTAGCATCAATCTTGTCAAGAATAAACACAGTAAGTTTGTTCAACTTTCCAAAAACGTATAATGAACAAATCAACAATACTCCAAAAATTAACGCAATCTCAAAATTAATTGCCTTTATATTAAAGAAATCATATTGGAAAAAAGCGCAGTATACAAAGCCATCTAATAATAATAACCACAATATTAATCTAAACCAATTAAATGGCTGACATAATCTATATAAAAATATAAATCCTGTCATTCCTGTTAAAAATACTACTAAACTTGTAACAACATCTTCAGACAATCCAAAAACATATTTAAATAACATTACCAATATTACATTAAATACAACCGTTAATGCTGCTGGTACACTTTTACCAATAACTTTTATTAAAAAATTACCTTTAACTATTTCAGTGTTAGGTTCAAGTGCCAACACAAAAGATGGAATACCTATTGTAAACATAGTAATTAGTGTTAACTGAATTGGTACAAAGAAATATTTACTAGATAAAAATATACAAATTAATACCAATAACATAGTAAAAATGGTTTTTACTAATAATAACGAAGCACTACGTTCAATATTATTAATAGTACGTCTACCCTCTGCTACTACATGTGGCATACTGCTAAAGTCAGAATTAAGTAATACCAATTGACTTACATTTCTACTGGCATCACTTCCACTAGCCATAGCAATACTACAGTCTGCTTCTTTTAAAGCTAAAACATCGTTAACACCATCTCCAGTCATAGCAACTGTATATCCTTGTCTTTTTAAAGCACTGACTATTTTTTTCTTTTGAATAGGTGTAACTCTACCAAAAACATTGTATTTTAAAACCGCATCATCTAGTTCTTCGTCCTTTAAAGTTGATGCATCAACGCCAACAACATCTTTAACTCCTGCTTCCTTAGCAATACTAGAAACTGTTTTATAATGATCGCCAGAAATAATCTTAATAGCTACACCTTGTTTATCAAAATATTCTAATGTTGCCTTAGCATTTTTTCTCACAACATCTTTGATTAAAACAAATGCAATAAGTTCCAATTTTTCGGGTTTTTCTACTAGTTTTTCATTATTGTGAGCAAGTAATAAAACACGATAGTTTTCCTGATAATTTGAAACCTCATTTTTAATTTCACTATATTGTTCTTTATTTAATATGAATTCAGGCGCACCCAAATAATATGAACCATGCTCTAGAAATGAAACTGCTGAAAATTTACGGTTTGAGGAAAAAGGAATATTATTATCAAATGTCCATTTATTACTTTTGCCAAACTTTTCTACAATCGCTTGAAATGTAGAACTATGGTCATTACTAACTTCACATATTTCAGATAAAATTTCATTAACCTCTGATTTATTATGACCTTTCTGAATTATTACATCTTGAACTTGCATTTTCCCTTCAGTAATAGTACCAGTTTTATCCAAGCACAACACATTAACACGAGCTAATACTTCAATACAATACAACTGTTGAACTAATACTTTATATTTTGATAATCTAATTACACTAACTGCCATAACAGAACTTGTAAGTAAAACCAAACCTTCAGGTATCATTCCAATTAATGCTGCAACTGTAGCAAATATAGACTCATAAATATTGTTAGTTATTGAATATTGATTAATCAAAAACAAAATACCTATAGGAATAATTAGAATAGATAAAACTTTTAATAATCTTTCGAAAGAATTCATTATGATAGAATTAACTTTCTTGTTATATTTAGCTTCCTGTGAAATAGAAGAAATGTAGTTCTCACCACCAATATGTTCTACCCTAGCATAACACTCTCCACTAACAATAAAACTACCAGATAATATCATATCACCTTTCTTTTTTACTATAGGTTCTACTTCACCAGTCAAAAATGCCTCGTTAACTTCTACTTCACCAGTCAAAACAATTGAATCAGTTACTACCTGATTACCTATTTCTAACCTTACAACATCATCTAATACTATTTCTTCAATAGTAATTTCTTCCTCTTTAGAGTCACGAATTACTTTTACTTTAGAGCTAGCTAAAAATGACAATTTATCAATAATTTTTTTAGAAATTATCTCTTGAATAGTACTTATAATAGTATTACAAATTATAACTCCCATAAACAAGCAATTCTTTAATGAATACAAAAACTGTCCTTGAAGTATTCCAGCAAAAATTATAGCTGCACCTAAAACTGTATTTAAAAAGTTAAAATAGGTAAACAAATTACTCAATATAATTTGCTTAACTGTTTTAGTTTTGGGTTGATTATCAAAATTAACAAGACCATTAGATATACGTTCATCCAATTGTTCTTTGGTTAATCCTGTCTTACAATTAGGTTCATATCTTTTAATTAATGTCATATTATCACTCTCTTTTTTATTATAACATGAATAAAATTATATTATTAAAAAGTTACAAATCTACATTAAAAAAAGTGTCACTTGACACCTTATTATTCGATTGCTAATCAATATTAATAATTTCGTATTCCATATTGCCTAATTTGTGTTCAAAAGCAGTCTCAACAGTATGAATTGCATTTGATATTTTGCCCATTTTTTCACTTCCTTTACTTTATTATAACATTTAATATTGTTAGTTTTATTTAAAAAATTAGCATCACCTCAAATCAATGCGTCAACTTCTTCAGTTTTCATTTAGGAAAAAAATTGTAATAGTTTTATCTTTTCATTGCGCCAAACTGAACCATACTTTTTTCTCCCCTAAATCTTTTAAAGAACAAAAAAAATCAACACGAATGTTGATTTTATGATTTTATGTGCATGATTTTTTATTTTTCGCACACAAATTGCACACAATTTAGTGTTTTTTAACTAATTCCAATTGTACAAACCCTTATAAAATAAGCTATTTACCACAGCATTGTTTGTACTTTTTACCACTTCCACATGGACAAGGGTCGTTTCTACCTATTTTATCAACTTTTTTAGGTTGTGCTTTAACAGCATCTTTACCATCATTAGTTATTTTTTCTTTTGAAACTTCTTTTCTTTCAATGTTTTGTTTTATTTCAGATTTTACTAAGAAAATAGTTACATCTTTATCAATATTTTGAAGCATATTATCAAACATTTCGTAACCCTCAACAGTATATGCACGAAGTGGGTCATCATGAGCATAACTTCTTAAATGAATTCCTTCTCTTAAATGTGACATTGTATTTATATGTTCAGTCCAATACTTATCAATAATATTAAGTACTATTACCTTTTCAAATTCATCAGAAATTTCTCTAGGAACATTTTTAATCTTTTCCTCATATTCTTCAACGATAATATTATAAATTATATCAATAATATCATCTTCTGTTCTACCATTTAAATCTTTAGGATTCAAATCTTTTCTTAATAAATTTTCATTAGCATAACTAGTTATTTCTTCAATATCAGTATCAGACAAATGTCCTTCTGGGAAAGTATGTGATTTTACCAAATCAGTAACATGGTTTTTAATCGCTTCTAATACTGTATCATGAATAGATTCATTATCTAAAACTTCATTTCTTTTACTATAAATAATTTCTCTTTGATTGTTCATAACATCATCATATTGTAATAATTGTTTACGAATATCAAAGTTATTACCTTCTACACGTGACTGTGCAGTAGCAATAGCTCTAGAGAAAGTCTTGCTTTTAATTGCTTGGTCTTCAGTAAATCCTAATGTCTGCATCATCATTTTGATTCTATCAGTACCAAATCTAACCATTAAGTCATCTTCCATTGAAACATAGAATTGAGTAAATCCAGGGTCACCTTGACGACCAGAACGACCTCTTAACTGGTTATCTATACGACGTGACTCATGACGTTCAGTACCTAATACACATAATCCACCAAGTTCTTTTACTTCATCTGTTAATTTAATATCAGTACCACGTCCTGCCATATTTGTTGCAATTGTAACAGCTTTCTTTTCACCAGCTTTTGCAATAATCTCAGCCTCACGTGCATGGTTTTTAGCATTTAATACTTCGTGTGGTATTTTTCTTTTTCTTAATAAATCGCTAATCAATTCATTAGTTTCAATTGCAATTGTACCAACAAGTACTGGTTGCCCAGTCTTATATCGACGTTCTATTTCATTTATTAGAGCTTTATACTTACCAACTTTAGTTGCATAAACTAAATCTGGTTCATCATCTCTTACTACTTCTTTATTAGTTGGTATACAAATAACAAACATATTATATATATTTCTAAATTCTTCTTCTTCTGTTTTAGCTGTACCTGTCATACCAGAAAGTTTCTTATACATTCTAAATAAATTTTGGAATGTAATTGTTGCTAGAGTTTTAGTTTCTTGTTGAATCTTAACACCTTCTTTAGCTTCAATTGCTTGATGTAAGCCATCACTAAAGGCACGGCCTTTCATTAAACGGCCTGTAAATTGGTCTACTATTACAACTTCACCATCTTGAACAACATAATCTACATCATTACGCATAGAATAATTAGCTTTTAAAGCTTGATTAATATGATGAACTAAACTAGTTTGATTAATATCATATAAATTATCAACTCCAAAGCGTTGTTCACCTTTTTTAACTCCTTCTTCTGTTAGAGTTACACTTTTTGTTTTTTCATCATAAATATAATCTTCTTCATTTTTTAAACCTTTAACAAAACTATCAGCATCAGTATAAAGTCTTGCACTCTTCATCTCACCACCAGAAATAATTAATGGTGTTCTAGCTTCATCTATCAATACAGAGTCAACTTCATCTATGATAGCAAAATTAAGTCCACGTTGAACTCTATTTTCTTTTTGTACAACCATATTGTCACGTAAGTAATCAAATCCTAGTTCATTATTAGTTGTATATAAAATATCACAATTATATTGTTCTTTCTTTTCTGTAGGACTCAGACTTCTCAAATTAGTACCAACAGTTAATCCCAAAAATCTATGAATATTTCCCATCCAGTTAGCATCACGATCAGCTAAATATTCATTAACTGTAACTATATGAACACCATTTCCACTTAATGCATTTAAGTATGCTGGCATAACACTTGTTAAAGTTTTACCTTCACCAGTTTTCATTTCAGCAATATTTCCAAAATGAATTGCAATTGCACCCAACAATTGAACATAATATGGCTTTTCACCAATCACTCTGAAACAAGCTTCTCTTGCTGTTGCATAAGCTTCTACTAAAAGCTCATCTAGTGTTTCTCCTTTTTCTAATCTGTTTTTAAATTCATCTGTTTTAGCTTGTAATTCATAATCAGTTAATTTTGCATATTCTGGTTCTAAAGCTTCTATTTTATCTGCTAATGCAGAAAACTTTTTTAATTCTTTATATTCATGATCGAATAAACTTCTTAATATGTTCATTAATACCATCTCCTCATATAAAATATTTTATCAAAAAATAAGTAATAATACAAAGAAATTCCTATATTTTAAGCAAAAAGAAAGAAAAAAGAGCAAAATTTGCTCTTCTAATAATTAGTCTGTTTCAATTATTCCGTAATTACCATCATTACGTTTGTAAACCAAAGCTGGTTTTAAAGTTTCAGCATCTTTAAATAAGTAAAATTGATGTCCTAATAATTCCATTTGAATGATAGCTTCTTCTTCACTCATTGGTTTTACTTCTATTTTCTTTCTTTTTACTATTACTAGTGCTTCATCTTCATCATCATAATCTTCTATATAATCAAACACTATTTCTTTTGATTCTTTTAATTTTTTAGACTGTAATTTAGTCTTATTCTTTCTTAATTGTCTTTCAATCTTATCTACAACTGTGTCTACAGCTGCGTAAAAATCATCTTGAACTTCTTCAGCTCTTAATATTAAATTTTTAAGTGGAATTGTAACTTCAACCTTTTGTTTGTAGTTTTGAACTTTAACTACTATGTTTGCCTTTACATTGTCAGAGTCATCAAAATACTTATTTAAGCGTTCCAATTTTTCATCAGCATAGTTTTGCATTGCTTCAGTAATTTTTATCTTATCTCCTCTTAATGTAATATTCATAACATCTCCTCCTTATGATTTAATTCTACCACATTTCAGAATATTATTCTATATCTTTAAGCATTAATAAAGTTAAAATTTTTGTGAAAATTGCAAATTAAAAAGTAGCATTAAAGCTACCTTTTAATTAACGTTTGAAGTTTCTTTAATTACTTTAACATCTAATGCTTGATAACCTTTAGTAGTTTCTAGTAAATTAAATTCAACGTATTGTCCTTCTGATAAAGTTTTATAGCCTTCTTGATTGATAGCTGAATAATGAACAAAGATATCTTCATTTTCAGTATAATCAATAAATCCATATCCCTTTTCATTATTGAACCACTTTACGCGACCTCTCACTACATACACCTCGCCTTCATTATTATTCTTTTTACTGCTCATGTACTTCATAAGTGGGCTCCCTCTTTCCTTTGCGCAAATAAATAATACCAAAAATAATCATGATTTTTTCATTTTTGTGGTAAAATGTAGTTTTTTGATGGTTTTAGGTAATTTTGGGGTTGTTTTTGTTAACTTATTACAGTTGCCAGCGGTTTTTGAACACTTTAGGGTGCTTTTTGAAAAATATTAATTAAGAGTGTTACTATTAAAACGTAATAGTTGAGGTAATGTATGGTTAAAAAAATTATTATTAGTAACTCAATTCGCACAATTAGGCGTTACTATCCGAACTATAGTGATGAGGATATTGAAAAAATTCAATATGGACTCGAATCTATATATTTATCGCTTACAAAAGTAATCGTAATATTATTATTATCGATTTTCCTTAATATCTTTAAGGAAACTATCATTACCTTGCTATTGTTCAATATATTAAGAACAACAGCATTTGGTATACACGCTTCTAAATCTTGGATTTGCTGGGTAACCTCAGTTCCAACATTTATAGGAATACCATTAATATGTAAATATATAACATTTCCAATATATATATTGTTAATAATAGCAAGTATATCGTTAATAAATTTTATATTATTTGCACCTGCTGACACAGTTAAAAGACCACTAATAAGAAAAAAGCGAAGAATTATATATAAAGTTTTAACAGTAATCATAGGAATAATATATCTCGCAATGATTATAATTTGTAAAAACAATTTCATTCAAAATTGTTTATCCGCTTCTATGTTAATAGAAACTATATTGATATCACCGTTGACGTACAAAATATTTAAGATGCCTTATAACAACTACAAAAGTTATGGGAAATAGAAAATAGAAGGAGGAAAAAGAAATGAAAAAATTCATCGCTATGGCATTAGCTGCACTTGGTGTAGTTGCTGCTGGCGCTGCATCTGCTGCTTGCCTTGCAATTATATTTGACGAACCAGAAATGCCGAAATCAATGCTATAAAGAAAAGAACTGCAAAATGCAGTTTTTTTGTGGTTAAATATTAAAAAGCCTCATACAGAGGCATAAATATACTATTTATTAATCTTGTTCTTTACTAACCATTAGTTTTTGTACAAAGTAACCACCTAGTGTTTTTGTTTCATTTTCAAATATTGGGCTTTCATTTACTATGGCTTTTACAAGAGCTAATCCATAACCATGTCCCTTACCTTTGGTAGAGTTACCAGTTTCATAAATTTCATCTACATTAACTTCACCTTTATAAGTATTAGCTATTTCAAATACAACTTTATCATTTTGAATATAAATGCAAAATGATATTTCTTTATTTTCAACATCATTTGTAGCTTCTATAGCATTATCCAAGAATACACCTATTATTTTAGATAATTGGTTATTTTCTTTTACATTTAAAAATCCCAAAGCTGATTCGCTCACATCTTTACTAATATTAAAGAAGACATTAATCTTTTTATCGTTCATATTACTTAATTTATTATGAATTATTCCTTTTAATCCACCGAACGGAAGATATCTTAAGTATCTAATCCAAGCATTTTCAATATTATCTTTATTACCAATACTTTCATCTAAATATTCCAATAATTTAGTATTACTCTTTTTAACCATACCTCTTATAAGAATTAATTCATTTCTATTTTCATGTTGACAAATACTATATTGCTCAACTAAATTTTCCGTCTCTTTAGAATACTTAACATATTTTTCATATTCATCAGCGATTTTTAATTTATCTAAGTGTTGTTTTATTACAATAAATCCCAAAAAGACTAAACCAACAATAAGAACTAAATTTAAAAACAAAGAATAATCTAATCTCCAACCGCTATAATACATTTTATAAAAAACAGAACTAATTGATATTAGTAATATAGCAAAAGTGAACATTAAAGATAATTTATTATTTTCTTTCACTTTATCTATTTTACCATTAACGGCTTTAGCTGTTGGAAAAACTAACAATACTGAAAAAGAACTTATACAAAAATTAGCGATAGCACTTCCAACAAATTCTCGTACGTCTTTAATGATATGAAAGTAAGATAATATGGCCATTACTAACGTAAATAATAATTCACTTATAACCACAAAAAGATAAGCTATTAAAGCAGCTGTTGCACATTGCGATAAATTCTTTTTAAATAACAATTTATAAGAAAATAGTACAAAGCCATATAAAGTAACCAATTTAGCAATATTGTCCAAAATCATATAATTTGCAGTAATGAAAACAATTAAAGCAATAATTACTAACAAGTTTTTAAAGTTTTTGTCCACTTTTTGATTAAAAAACTTACTACCAGCAATAACAAAAAAGGCACTTAAAAAAACACTTCCTATCAAATAATTAAATATACCACTAAAATCCATAATTCTTACCTCATTTCATTAATCTTTCTTGTAATTCCCTTTTATAATTCCTAGATAATAAATATGTCTTTTTACCGCCGTGAAAGGTTATGACTAAATCATTTAAGTCAACCTTTTCAATATTATATAAATTAACTATACAACTTTTATGAGTTTTCATAAACCTTAAATCACGTAATCCGTCCAATATATTACTAATAGTTCCCTTTATTAAATAAGATTTTGTTTTAGTAATAAGATTTACTTTACAGCTTTCTGGGTCTATCTCAAAATACAATATATCATCATATGGTATTCTATATAAATCACCCTCGTTTTTAAACACAAAAGACTTGTATCTTGTAATATTAATATAAGCATTATTTAATACTTTCAATAAGTTTTCCTCACAGTTATCAAACTTTGAAACAAAATTTAATATTAAGCTTCTATTTGTAAATGTATTTTCTAACATTTCTCTATGAGCAGTAACAACAATCAATTGACTTTGATTATCACCACTCATCCTTATTTCTCTCGCTAAATCTAAGCCAGACTTTCCAGGAACTTCGATATCTAAAATATAAATGTTATGTCCTGATTTATTTTGTATAAACTTTGTTAACTCAGTAGTATAAGCAGAAAATTGATAAATCTTGTACGATACATCACTATTACCCATAAATTTATGAACAAGCTTAACATAATTATCTCTAATCAGCTCTTTATCCTCATAAAGTACAAAATTAATCATAATCTCACCTTTTTTCTCAAACCTCTTTTATTTTACCATATTTTTACATTTTTCTACAGTTAAAAGCAAAAAAATAACAGTTATAACTGCTATTTTTGTTTTTTACTCTTTGATTGAATTTTAAATCTATCTTCTAATTGTTTTATTTTGTTGCTCATACTCTGAGATAGTATACCTGTATGTAGAATAAACCATATTGTAAGTGCCAATAATACAAAGTAAATTATCATCGCTTTTTTAGCATCACCCAAAGTGAAGAAAATTGCAGCAGCTGAGAATAATATATTTATTAAATAAATAATTAATACTGTTTGCCTTTGAGTGAAATTCATCTTTAAAAACTGATGATGCATATGGTCTTTATCAGCTTCAAATATTGGTTGTTTTTTCAACATACGTCTTACAATTGCAAACAATGTATCCAAAATAGGAATTGCTAGAACTGCTAATGGAATCACAAATGATAAGAACATTGCACCCTTAAATCCTAAAAGAGAAACTACAGCAATAATAAAGCCCATAAACATTGAACCAGTATCGCCCGCAAATATTTTTGCTGGATTAAAGTTGTGTAATAAGAACCCAGTTGTTGCACCTAACATAATAAATATTAATGTTATTTCAAGGGTAGCTTGTCTACCTTGAACAAATGCAATAATTCCCATTGTTGCTAAAAATATAGAAGCAATTCCACCACTCAAGCCATCTAGCCCATCTATTAAATTAATTACATTGATACATCCAATAATAAAAACCAATGTTATTGGATATGCAAGGATACCAAATTTAAAAACTTGACCAAAGGCCGTTACTTCATTTAAATAAATATTACCATAAAATATTATTGTACACGCTGCACATATTTGACCAAGCAATTTATACCTAGGCTTAATTGGATTAATATCATCTATAATACCTGTTATTATTATTATAAAACTACCTATTAAAATTGAATTCATTTGAATACTGTGAACACCAAAAAGCATATATCCAAATAGAAAACCTAAGAATATTCCTAGTCCGCCTAATTTAGGCATTGGTTTAGTATGTACTCTACGATTATCTCTAGGAACATCCATTGCGTTAATATGTTTAGCAATCTTTATCATGCCTGGCATTATTAAAGCTGTAAAAACAAATGTTATTAAAGTTATTAATGCTATCTCAATTAAATACTTATTTACCATAATACTACCTCTTTCCAACTAAATTATAGCAAATAAATAAATAAAATAAAACAAAAAACCGCATTAACGGTTTATTTATCTAATAAATTTAAATTATCTAACATAATTCCACAACCTTCAACCACACAAGTTAATGGACTTTCAGCTATATAGATAGGTACTCCAAGTTCTTTTTCAAATAATTGTGGAAAACCTTTTACTAATGCTCCTCCACCGGTTAAAACAATACCTTTATCCACAATATCTGCGGATAATTCCGGTGGCGTTTCTTCTAATACTTTTTTAGCTTCCTTTATTATTTTTAATGCGTGGGGTTGTAATGCTTCTTCAATTTCTTTTTCTGTTATTTCCATTGTATTTGGTAAGCCTGTTTCTAAGCTTCTGCCTTTAATTTCTTGTTTATTATTTTTATCCCCTTTATATACAGCCCCTAAATTAAGTTTTATATACTCAGCGGTTCTTTCCCCAATTAATAATTTATGATTTTCTCTTATATATTCAATAATAGCATTATCAAAGGTATTGCCAGCCACTTTAATTGATGAACTATTTACAATACCACCTAATGACAAGATAGCTATATCAGTAGTACCTCCACCGATATCAATAACCATATTAGCACCAGGTTTTGAAATGTCCATACCTGCTCCTAACGCAGCTACTTTTGGTTCTTCATCCATGAACACTTTCTTTGCTCCTAGTTTTTCTGCAGCTTCTTTAATTGCATTTTTCTCCACTTGTGTAATATTAGATGGGCAACAAATTAATATTCTAGGTTTTGACCATAAACGCAATCCTTTAATTTTTTTCAACATATTAGTTAGCATTGCTTCAGTATATTCAAAATCCGCAATAACACCATCTTTTAACGGTTTTATGGCCTTAACTTTGCCAGGAGTTCTTCCTAACATTTCATTTGCGTCTTTACCTACCGCTAATACATTTTTAGTTTCTGAATCAATTGCTAAAACTGATGGTTCATTTAATACAATACCTTGCCCCTTAACATAAACTAGTACATTTGCTGTTCCTAAATCTATTCCAATATCTTTCATAATTTCCTCTTATAATTTTAAATATTTTTTCTTTGTAGACTCTCCACCTCTTATATGTCTTACTTCAATGTGTTCTTTAAAAATCTTATCCACATCTTCATGTAAGTCTAAATCAATATCGCGAAGTCTTTCTTGTAAATCTTTATGAACAGTGCTTTTACTAACATTATAAATTAGTGCTATATCACGCACTGTACTTTTATTTTCTAACATATATAACGCCTCATTCATTACTCTTTCAACAATATATTTATCCATATATACCTTCCTTTAATAAAGTATATATAAATCTTTAAACAGTTATGAATAAAAAAAGGCATTATAATTGCCTACTACTCTTTTATACTTTTATTGTAATATTCTTCAGGATTAATAACTTGACCTTCTTTGAAAAGTTCAAAATGCAAATGACTGCCTAGTTCACTATTGATTTTTGAAACACCACTCTTACCTAATACTTGTCCTTGGATAACAGAATCTCCTTCTTTGACGGTAATAGTAGCCATCCCTTGGTAAACACTAATATACTTGTTATCGTGTTTAATTTCTATTGTATTACCTAGCAAATCGTTATTATTAACACTTATAACAGTACCATCTAAAACAGATACAACATCAAATCCTTCAGGCTTAACGTAATCTATACCAGAATTTTGAATATAAGTATTCTCATAATACACAATAGCACTTCTTTGATTTTCCTCATCAGCCTTATAATTATAGAAATTTTTACCTATCTTTACAGCAGGGTCATTATAGGGTCTAATTATTACAGTATCATTAGTCGATATTACCGGAGTATCATTTGAAAGAATAACTCCAGATACATAAGTAACATCTTCCTCTACAGGAGGGTCTTCAAACTTTGCCATCGCACCTATTACAAACATCATAATTAACGCTATATAAATGCTTGGCATTACATATGGTCTTAATCTCAATTTTTTCTTCATTTTTCCACCTCAATATCAGTTTTAACATTTTAGTGGATTTTATACATATTAAATCATTTTTGTTGATAAAAAGAAATCATAAACAAAATTACTAACCAAATAAATCATCGAAAGACCAAGTAATAGATAAAAAACTCTTGCTTGTATTACTCTGTTTTTTCTAAATATTTGATTAATATTTACTGCTTCCATTGCCCATACTACTAGTATTGATACAAAAACATAAATAAAAAATTTAGCACTCATTATAATTACCTTCCTCATAATCTTGTATCATTTTAAGACGTTTAATATGTCTTTCAGAATTAGAAAATTTTGTTTTTAAAAATACATCAACTATATCTTTTGCTTTAAACGACATCATAGAACCATTAAGCGCTAAAACGTTAGCATCATTATCTAATCTTGTTAATTCTGCTTCTTTTATGTTGTCCACTTTAGCACATCTAATTCCTTTTACTTTGTTACATGCGATAGAAATACCGATACCAGTACCACAAATAACAATTCCTAATTCTGCTTCTTTATTAATCACTTTTTCACATAATCTAAAAGCATATTTAGGATAATCAGTTGAAATCACAGAGTCAGTTCCTAAATCTATAACTTCATATCCTCTTTTATTTAAATACGTAATAAGCGTAGTTTTTAAATGGTAACCTTTATGGTCACTTGCTATAGCTATTTTCATATCACACCTCTTTATCATATATATTATATCATGATGAAATAACTATTAAAAGAAAAAAGAGTGAACATATCACTCTTAACTTATTACGCTTCTTTTTTATCGAAACCGTATTTCTTGTTGAACTTATCTACTCTACCAGTATGTGAAGTTCTGCTTTGCATACCTGTATAGAATGGATGACATTTTGAACAAACTTCAACATTAATTTCATCTTTGATAGATTTAACAACAAAAGTTTCTCCACAAGCACAAGTTACTTTAGTATCTTTATAATTTGGATGTATTCCTGCTTTCATTATAATCTCTCCTTCCGCCATGATTTAAATCAATCATAGTAATAATTGCTAATATAGTATAACAACATTTTTTAAAATATGCAACAAAAATTTATTTAAGTACATCAGTCTTTAAATATTTAATTATTTCGTCACTTATTACAAGATATCCTTCTTTACTTGGATGAATATCTAGAGGATTTGGCAAATAATCATCATCTTTAGAAATAATATCGGAAACTTTTATATAAATAACACCATTCTTTACACAAATACTATCATACATTTTATCAGCATATTGAACTATTTTATTGATATTATCCTTATATCTTTCTATTCTAGGAAGAGGGTTATAGTAACCTATCACTAAAATGTGTCCTTTAGCATATTTTTTTATCAAAGACAATAATTCATTAACATTTTCAATAGTTTCATCAACTTGTTTTATAGCAGCATCAGTATCAGACAATATACTAGGAAGTGATGACAAATTAATATTATGCATAAAATCATTTGCACCTATTGATATAGTAACTAAATCAGATTCTCTCAATGCTTTTCGAATATTTACCAAAGAACCATTGACTTTAATATTTTTATTCAAATTAATATCATTAGCAACATCTAAAGTAGTATAACCACTAACTGCATAACTAACATAACTTGATAGTTTCTTATTAGTTTTTAAGTAATCTCTTACGTAATCAGTATATCCATAATCATCTACTCCATAAGGATTCCTTCCTGCTGCAACCGAATCCCCAAGTGCCACATAATTTAGTTCTTGCTTATAAGTAGTTTTGTAAATACTAAAAGTACCTATACTTATAAATGCTAAAAGAAAAAATAAAATAAATAATCTTTTATGTTTCATTTTGCCTCCAAAAAAAAGAAATATTCTATAAACTATATTTCTTTTACTTCGATTTTAGCACCAACATCACTTAATTTTTCAACTATATTTTCATATCCTCTTAATATATGTTCTATATTACTGATTCTTGTTTTACCTTTTGCTATTAATGCAGCAGCCACCATACTTGCACCTGCACGCAAATCAGTTGCTTCAACATCAGTACCAGTTAATTCTGTAGGACCTTTTATAATTGCTTTTGAACCATTAACTTCAATATTTGCACCCATCTTATTTAAATAAGGGATATGCATAAATCTATTTTCATATATTGTCTCTTCGACTATAGATTTACCATTACATTGAGTTGACAACACCATAAACGGTTGTTGTAAGTCAGTTGCGAAACCAGGAAATACCAATGTTTTTACATTTACTGGTTTATATTTTGATGGCTTATTAACAATTAAATAATCAGCACCTATTTCAAGTTCAACACCCATTTCCATTAGCTTTGAAGTTAAAGCTTCAATATGCTCAGGAATAATATTATCAACTTTTAAATAGTTACCTGTTAATGCCCCAATAATAGTATATGTACCAGCTTCTATTCTATCCGGTATAACTTCATGGAAACAACCATTTAATTTATCTACACCTATTATTTTAATAGTACTTGTTCCTGCTCCACTAATTTTAGCTCCCATATTATTTAAGAAAGTTGCTACATTTACTATTTCGGGTTCTTTAGCAGCGTTATCAATTATTGTTTTACCTTTAGCTTTAACTGCCGCTAACATTATGTTAATAGTAGCACCTACTGATGCAAAATCTAAATATATATTTGCACCCTTTAATTCTTTGGCATCTACTATATACTTATCTCCTTCTATTTCTACTGTAGCACCAAGAGATTCAAAACCTTTTAAATGGAAATTAATTGGTCTTGCTCCAATAGAACAACCTCCAGGAAAATACATTTCTACATGTTTATATTTACCAAGTAATGCCCCCATAAAGTAATATGAAGCACGTAATTTTTTGGAAATATTAGCAGGAATCTCCTTATTATTTATAGTCTTAGGATTAATAACAATACTTTCACTCGCTCTTCTAACATCAGCACCTAAGTATTCCAATATTTCACTAAGAGCATCTGTATCTGTTATCTCTGGAACATTGCAAATTGTAACATCATCGTCTGCTAAAATTGCAGCAGGTATAAGCGCTACTGAACTGTTTTTAGCACCACTAATTCTTATTGTTCCAGATAATTTGTGTCCGCCTTCTATTTCTAATACTTTCATAGTACCTCCACTTCAATATATTGTATTATAATTCGACAAATAATTACCTATTAAAAAACAAATTTATTTTATCTGTAATAGTCTTTTTCATAGATGCTTGTCCACTTGATATAACTTTTCTAGGATCATAAACATCTTTATTATTGATTACAAAATCCATTACTGCGTTGTGCCATGCGATTTGTAATTCAGTGTTTATATTGATTTTGCTAATTCCACAAGAAATAGCTTTTTTAATATCTTCATCAGGAATACCAGTTCCACCATGTAATACAAGAGGAATACTTAATGTTTCATTAATTAAACTCATTCGTTCAAAATTTAAATTAGGTAGGCCTTTGTATAATCCATGAACACTTCCTAGTGCTGGTGCGATTGAATCAATTCCTGTTTTGCTTAATTCAACACACTCTTCTAAAGTAGCATGATATATTTCACTAGAAATACCATCTTCGCTTCCCCCTATATGTCCAACTTCCGCTTCAACGCTTACACCTCTAGGGTGAGCATAATCAACCACTTCTTTGGTTATTCTAATGTTTTCCTCTAACGGATGAGTAGAAGCATCTATCATTACAGAAGTAAATCCACTGTCAATGGCTTTCTTACAAGACTCAAAACTTGAACCGTGGTCCAAATGTAAACATACATCTATAGTTATTCCTAAATCTTTCATTAATCCATTAACCATTTGGCTAACTACATAAAATCCTCCCATATATTTAGCAGCGCCTTCACTTACTCCTAAAATTACTGGGATATTATTTCTTTGTGACTCTTCTAAAATATATTTAGTCCATTCCAAGTTGTTAATATTAAAATGAGGTACAGCATATTTTCCCTTCTTAGCATCTTGAAGCATCTTAATACTGTTTACTAACATTTTATCACATTCCTTCCATATTAATTATAGTAGGAATTAAAATTATAAGTCAATAGATTAACCATTATAAAAGAAAAGATAAACCAAAGATAGACACAATAATACAATACTTCCAAATAAAGTTGATATTTTCCCGAACTTATTTGTTAAACTTCCTCCTATAGTAATTCCAAGGTAAGTGAAAAAGAAACTAGTTAACGAAAAAATACTAACTGCTAGCAACTTATTATCGCAAATCGTTGATAATCCTATCCCTACAGAGAAGCTATCTATACTTACCGTAAACGCAAACAATATAATAGAACTAAAGCCTCGCAAATCAACTATTTCTTCCTCCTTAAAAACCGATATTAACATTTGAATAGATAAAATCATAAAAATTATACCTACTACAATATTGGAACTAACAGGTAAGATTTTCAAAACCTTAAGACCTATAGCATTTCCAAAAAGGGGCATAAAAAAATGAAAAACTCCAACACACGTTGCTAAAGTCAAAGTTTTTCTCTTAGTAAAATTTAAAGTGCCATACAAAATAGCCAAAGAAAAAGCATCCATACTTAACCCAATTGCAATCATAATTACACTTATAAAATGTATCATAGTATCATTCCCCTACTAATTTAATAATACTATTTAAACATTATTTTAATTCTTAAAATATTTATCTATTATTTCTTTTATAAATGATTTATACTCCACTTCATCTAAATTGTCTTGATTTGTCTCCATTAAGCACAAAGGAGGAAAAAGTACACACCACCAGTTATTACCATCACCATTGCCTAAAGTCACTACAACTGATTCATAATAACCTTCTTTATATACAACACCCTTATACTTTTTACTAGGAAAAAGATTATAACCATAATTAATTGCATATTTATCATTATAATTATTTTCTAATAACACATTTTTAACTGTTTTATCAATTCCATCAATATTATCTTTTATTACTTGGCGAGCATCTTCTATATTGGTAACATCTTCTAATAGTACCGTTATTTCCTTTGAAATCTCATCTCTCACAATTTTTTTAATAGCTTGGTCAGTTGTCGAATTACTATTTGCAATTACTCTAACTCGTATTGATTCATCAGGAATAATTAAATCATCTGTAGTAGTATTGGAAACTAAAATAATAATTAAAACACTTAAAACTATTAATACTTTTTTCATATTATCATCTCTATTATATAGTGCTGAAATAAATATTTAATAAAACAAAAAAAGTGTAACAAAATACACTTTTTTTCGACTATAAATCTTTAGAATATATAAATATCATTCTATCCTTATAAGATAGGTCTTTTCTACACTCAATAACGACATCATCTAAATACTTATTAACCAAATCAATAATTCTATCCTTCTGAGTCATTCCTATTTCGAAAGCAATTAGAAATTTATCATTTAAATTTTTCTTACAAGTTGAGAGAATTTTATCATAAAAGAATAATCCATCATCAGAAGCATACAAGGCCAAGTCTGGTTCATTATTTTTAACAATATCTTCTATTTCTTCATCCCTACTTATGTATGGCGGATTGCTAATTATAACATCAAATTTACCATTAACATTATCTAACATGTCACTTTGAACAAAAGAAACATTAGCATTTAAATTTTTAGCATTATGTTTAGCCACTTCAATGGCTTTATCACTTATATCAACGCAAGTAACATTAGCATTTTCTAATTCTTTCTTTAAAGTTATACCAATATTTCCGCTTCCGCAACCTAAATCAATTATATTTAAATCACTATCACCTGGAAAAAGTTTTTCTATATATTTCAAAGTATTCTCAACCAATTCTTCTGTTTCAAAACGTGGTATTAAAACATTTTCATTAACTAAAAAATTATAACCATAAAAATTAACATTACCTAACACATATTGAATAGGTGTCTTGGCTAAAACTTTATCAATCATGTTTTTATATTTTATAGCATCAACATCATCAACTACTTTATCTAAATAATTAAGAAGTTCTAGATTATCCAAATTCAAAATATTACTAAGTAGCATATTAACTTCATGCTTATGTAAATATTTTTTTCCATAAATAATCAATTCTTCAACAGTCATTAATTGTTACCTTCTAATTGACGTTTTTGATCTTCAGTTATTAAGGCTTCAATTATTGGTTCTAATTCACCTTCCATAACTCGATCAAGTTGCATTAAAGTAAATCCAATTCTGTGATCAGTAACTCTATTTTGTGGATAATTATAAGTTCTTATTTTTTCTGACCTGTCTCCAGTACCAATCTTACTTCTACGTTCGGCTCCCTCTTTTTCTTCTTTTTCTTGCATTTTCATATTATACAATCGTGTTTTAAGAGTATTTAAAGCCATTTCCTTATTTTGAATTTGACTACGTCCTACTTGACAATAAACAATAGTACCTGTAGGTATATGCGTTACACGAACAGCCGAGTCAGTAGTATTAACGCCTTGACCACCACATCCTGATGACCTTGTTATATCAATACGAACTTCTGACATATCTAGTTGAAAATCTAATTCTTCTGCTTCAGGCATTACAAGTACTGTAGCAGTTGAAGTATGAATTCTACCTTGAGTTTCTGTTACAGGAACTCTTTGAACTCTATGAGCTCCACTTTCGTATTTAAGTTTAGAATAAACATTTTTACCTTTTACCATAAAACTGATAAGAGGAAAACCGCCACCCTCACTATGCTCTTCTTCTAATACTTCAACTTTCCATCCTTCTTTTTCAGCGTATTTCAAATACATACGATATAGGTCACCAGCAAAAATATTAGCTTCATCACCACCAGCAGCTCCTCTAATTTCAACAATAACATTCTTACCATCATTAGGGTCTTTTGGTATTAACAAGATTTCTAATTGCTTTTCTAAGTCTGATTTTAAAGCATCAAACCCCTCTAGTTCTTCTTTAGCAAATTCTGCCATTTCTGGGTCTTTTAACATATCTTTAGCAGCATCTATATCGGCTAAAACCTTTTTATATTTACCAAAACAAATAACTGTATCTTCCAAACTTGCAGCTTCTTTTGATATCTCACGTGTTTTATTAATATCACTTAAAATACTAGGGTCTAGTAATTGCTTATTTAATTCTTCATATCGATTTTTAATAATTTCTAATCTTTCAATCATGGAAATCACCCTTTCATCTATCGTATTATATCACGAACTACTAAAAAAAAGAAACTAAAATTATTGTTCTAATTCTAGTTCATCTTCGTCCATAATTACTAAATCTTTTAAATCATCATCTGAATCATCAAAATCATCTTCATTTGTTACATCATCAAAGTTATCTTCTGGCTCTTCTTCTTCATCGTTGTGAACATCAATTTCATCAGTTTCATCTTCATCATCTACAGCCATTACAACTTTATCTGAAGTATGTTTATCTCTTAAATCCCATTTACCATCTTCTAAAAGAATAAATCTTTTATCGGTAGTAAGTGTAGTGTAATAATCACCTATTTTAGTTTCAAATACACTATTAGGTAATTCTAACAAAGTAGTTATTTCCTTAAATAAGTCTTTTGTGTTAGTAGCACCATTTTCTTCTAATAATTTATTAGTAATATCTTTGTAAGATAATAATTCCAAATCTTCTTTGCTCATATCTTTTATACTCATAAACGTCCTCCTACGATTAACATTATATGCTAGTAATAATTATTTGCTTGTAAAACAAATCAATAAAACTTATATCATTATTTGAAATGAAAATCAACTGCTTTTTTACATTTTGTTTGGACAATCTATTGCTAATATATTTAAAAGCAATAAATTAATATCTAAAACTAATTTAGTTAAAGCTAACCATGAACTTCTTAATTCAATATCTTCCTCTGTAATTATCCTATTCTCAGAATAAAATTTATTATAAGAACTAGTTAACTTATATATATACTCTGTTACATCATTAAGTGATTTAGCTTCATATGACTTAGTTAAGACTAAAGGAAAATTCATTATATTTAACATTACTTCTTTATCATATTCATTTTTTAATTTTTTAATAACAGTAAAATCAATATTAAATTCATTTGCTTTTTTCAATAAAGATTTCATACGTATTGTTGAATATAATAAGTATGGACCAGTTTTACCTTCTAAATCACTGAACTTATTTGGGTCAAATATATAATCAGTACTTCTATAAGGAATCAAATCAGCATATTTTATGGCTGATAATGCTATTGTTCTAGCAATACTTTTCTTTTCTAGTTCATCAGTAATACTAGGATTTAGTTTTTTATATGTTTCTTCGTTTACTAAGTCAATTAAACTAGGTAGACTCATTACTCCACCCTCTCTAGTTTTAAAAGGTTTTCCATCTTGACCATTTATAGTACCAAACCCTAAAAATTGTAATTTAGTATCACTAGGTGCAATATTAGATTTATACGCTGCCCTAAAAACTTGATTAAAGTGTAATTCTTGACGGTTATCAACAACATACCATATTTCATCTGGATTAAATCTTTTTACCCTAGAATATATTGTTGCTAAATCAGTAGTTCCATAAAGATAAGCACCATCACTTTTCTCCAAAATAATAGGTGGAATTTCTTTTTCATCAGTCTCTTCTTTAACATCCATTACTTTAGCACCTTCGCTGGTATAAAGTAATCCTTGTTTTTCTAATTCATCAAACATAGCAGGAATATATTTAAATGAATCACGTTCACCTTCCCACAATTCAAAAGTAACATTTAATTCTTCATATACTTTCTTTATAGCAGAAATAGATAAACTAGATACCTTATTCCATAGTGCATTATAACCAACATGACCCTGTTGAATTAAATAAACAATATTACGAGCTTCAGCCAATAATTCTTCAGAAGCCTTAATTCTTATGCTACCCTCAGGATATATATAAGATAAATCATCTTCTGTTATTGGAAGTTCAAATTCTTCTCCATTATAATTGTCATTAAAACAAGGCATACTAGGAAATCTATGCTTTAATTCTAAGCACACTATACCAGCTTGTAATCCAGAATCTCCTAAATGAGCATCGCCTATTACTTCATTTCCTAAAAACTTCGCTAATCTTTTTAAAGCTTCACCAATATTAGCACTTCTCATATGACCAACATGCAACATTTTTGCAACAT
Organism: uncultured Bacilli bacterium; assembly: GCA_934155645.1. GTDB lineage: Bacteria > Bacillota_I > Bacilli_A > RF39 > UBA660 > RGIG3091. The sequence goes on from CAKPHC010000005.1 coordinate 24,257, forward strand.
TAGCTCCACCATAATCTATAACTATCTTCTTTTTTTGAGGCAAATCAATGTTATTATAAACATTTTCAATCATCTTATTCATACATTCTATTAAGTAATTATTGCTTATACTTACATTAATAAAACCATTACCGGCAACATTTACATTTGTAAAACGATAATCTTCTTTTAAAGATTCAACTATATCATTAGCAATATCTCTAGGATTCTTTTTATAAGCCTTAGCTAATTTCATTGCATCATTTATTTGATAATCACCTAAATCTGGACGATTAGAAACCTCTAATGTCACATTATCAAGCTCATATCCTGCACTTTTTATAACGCTTTTTAAATCATTTTCTATTTCTTTAATAAAACTCATTTTATTCACCGCCTAAAAACCATTCAATAAAAAATTCAAATTCATCTTGATTAGATAACGTATAATTAACAATTAATCTATTTTTCTCCATTTTTTTAGAATTAACTTTCATTTGTAAATTAATCTCTCTATCTAATTTTTTAACCAATATTACTCCTTCATTTTTAAGAAAATTCAACGTTAATAACATTTCATCATTTTCTCTTTTAAGAATAGAATTTCCTAAATCAATCAAAACTTTTGTATTATCTGGTTCACAAAAAGTTAAAATATCATCTTGAGAATAAGAACAAATACCTTCATATTCATTTAAAACATCATTGCTTTTCAATTGATATTTAAATTTTCCTTTCTGCATTTTACCACCACCAAAATTTCTAACACGAATTATAACACAACTTATATAAATTGAACACATATTTTTATATTTTTCTTTCCATACTAAAACTAGAATTGATGGTGACATTATGAAATTTATAAAAAGAATAATTAAATTTAGCATATTTTTCTTGATTATAGGATTTATAGTTGGACTAGGAATATATGGTTATGAACAAACTTCACCTAAACTAGAAATTAAAAGTGCCAATAACATTTCGTTATATGACAGCACAGGTAATTTATATTTTCAGGGATCTGGCACAAACGAATGGGTTGCTTTGAAAGATATATCCCAAAACGTAATAGATGCCACAATATCAACCGAGGATAAAAATTTTTATAAGCATTTTGGATTTGACTTCTTAAGAATTATAAAAGCCGGTTACACCAATATCTTAGCAGGCAAAACAAAGCAAGGAGCTTCAACAATCTCACAACAATATGTCAAAAATTTATTTTTAGATTTTGACAAGACATGGGAAAGAAAATGGAACGAAATGTGGTTAACTCTAAATGTTGAAACGCATTATAGTAAAGAAGAAATCTTAGAGGGATATTTAAATACCATTAATTATGGGCATGGTATGTATGGAATTGCTAATGCTGCTGACTATTATTTTAATAAAAAAGCCAAAGACCTTACTCTTGCTGAAGCATCTATGTTAGTAGGTATTCCCAAATCACCAGCAAACTATTCTCCTTTAATTAATTATGATTTAGCAAAGTCAAGACAAAGTTTAATACTTAAAGGAATGGTAAAAAATAATTATATAAGTGAAGATGAAATGAATGAAGCTTACCAAGAAGAACTAACTATAATAGGTAAAAAAGCTACTATTAATTCTGATACAATTCTTTATTTTCAAGATGCAGTTCTTACTGAGTTAAATAGTATTAAAAGTATTCCTAATTCCTTTTTAGACACTGGTGGACTTAAAATATACACAACACTAGATATGAATGCCCAGTCCTCTTTAGAACAAAGTATAAAAGAAAATTTAAAAAATAATGAAGAAGTCCAAACAAGTGGAATAATGATAGACCCAAAAACAGGAAACATTATCGCTTTAGTTGGTGGAAAAGACTATTCAACATCGCAATATAACAGAGCTACTAAATCTTTAAGACAAGTTGGTTCAACAATGAAACCGTTTCTTTATTATGCCGCTTTAGAAAATGGATTTACCTCCAGCACTTCTTTTACTAGTGAACAAACTACTTTTGCCTTCTCAAATAAAGATTCATATTCGCCTAAAAACGCTAATGAAATATATGGACATAAACCAATCTCGTTAGCTGCTGCTATCGCTTATTCTGAAAACATTTATGCTATAAAAACGCATATGTTTTTAGGAGAAGATACCCTGGTAAACATGGCAAAACGATTAGGAATAACCGCTAAATTACCAGAAATTCCTTCCCTTCCATTAGGAACAAGCGAAATAGGAATAATAGAAATGGCAAGTGCTTATTCTGTGTTTGCAAATAACGGCTATAAAAATAGACCTCATTTAATTACAAAAATTGAAGATATTAATGGCAACGTTTTATACGAATTTAAAGAAACAGAAGAATTAGTATTAAATCCTAGTTTAACTTATATATTAAATGAATTATTAACCACAACCTATGATTCTAGCTTTATCGACTATAATTACCCAACAATTATCAATGTTGCCGGAAGATTGAGCAGAAAATATTCAGTAAAATCAGGAACAACTGCAACGGACACCTGGACAATCGGCTATACTCCACAAATCGTTACAGCAATCTGGGTAGGATATGATGATGCAAGAGAAATCGATAAATCCTTATACGCTTCATCCAAAAATATATGGGCTGATACAATGGAAGTATTCTTAAAAGATAAAGAAAAAGTCTGGTTTGATATGCCATCAAACGTCGTCGGAGTTTTAGTAGACCCTATTTCTGGAAAACCCGCTACAGCTAATTCAGCCAAAAAAAAGGTACTGTACTATCTAAAAGGTACAGAACCTACAGGAGACGAAATGGTTTTTGATGAAAAACTAGAAAATTAACTCCACTTCATCACCAGTTTTTAATAAGTTAGCATTAGCATCATCTGTATCTAAATGAACTTCCAATACTCCTTTTTGAATTTCTTTTATTTTAACATTTTTCAATATAGCAGACTTTTCATTACCAACTTTTATTTCAATCTCATCAATACTTTCTAATCCTAGACGAACCCTATCTTCATGATTAATATGCAAATGTCTATTCGCCATAATAGCACAATTCTTAGTAATCTTTCCTTTAGGTCCAATAATGGTAATAGATGCTGCACCTTCTAAATCACCAGATGTTCTAACAGGAGCATCAAGTCCTAAAGTATAACAATCTGTTTTTGAAATCTCTACTTGAGTATAAGGTCTAAGAGGAGCTAAAAATCTAACTTTTCCTATTTTAGCTTTCTCAGTTTCTATTTCTACTAAACCAGTAGTAGCAAATTCTCCAGTTTGAACTAAATCACGTAATTTTTCTATTTTAGCATCTCCAAATAAAATCTTGTAATCTTCTTCACACAAGTGAACGTGTCTATTTGAAACACCTAATTTAACTTTCATATTATCACCGCTTTCAATTCATTATATCATCATTTATCATCGAAAACATAAAAAATTGAAAAATAAATCTATACAATGAGATTGTATCATTATAATTTTTTTGATATAATTTTCTTAATATAGAGGGTGATATTATGTGGATAGCAATAATTAGTGGAATAGTAACGTTAGTAGCATTAATAGTCTTAATTTTAAAATTTAAAAGTGATAAATTAACAATTTATAACATCAAAGTTTGCGAAGCAGAAAACGAGTTAGATGCACTTTTTGAAAAGAAACTTTCTTTATTAACTAGCTTACAAAAAGCATTAGAAGAGCGTGAAAATGATTATCAATTTAAATTTGCCTTTGATAAAGAAAATACTGAAAATGACAGTTTCAAATTAAACAGCATTCTTAATAAAGCTTATAAAGAATTAAAAGAATTCTTAGAAGAAAAAAGAAGTTATATTCCGGACGATGAAGTAAAACAATTACTTGAAGAATTGTATAATGTTGATATAGAATGTATTGCTACTAAAAATTATTATAATGACAAAACTATTATTCTAAATAACAAAATAAATAAATTCTTAAACAAATTAATAGCTAAATTCAAACACATATCAATGAGAGAAATATATGTTGACCCCGTTGAAGAAGAGTTTGAAATATTAAAAAAGAAATAAAATTAGTCTTTTATTTCCCAGTTTATTGGTTTAATATTATGTGCTATCAAGAAATTATTTGTTTTTGAAAATGGTCTACTTCCAAAAAAGCCATTATGAGCAGACAAAGGCGATGGATGAGCTGATTCTATGATAAAATGTTTATCATTAGTAATTAGCTCTTTTTTACTTCTAGCATAACTTCCCCAAAGGATGAATACCACAGGTGTTTCCTTTTTATTAATGATTTTTATTACTTCATCAGTAAATCTTTCCCAGCCTCTTCCTTTATGTGAAGCGGCTTTATCTTTTTCAACCGTTAACACTGCATTTAATAACAGTACTCCTTCTTTTGTCCACGGAACTAAACTACCATTTTTAGGAATCTCATAACCTAAATCATCATGCAATTCTTTAAATATATTCAACAATGATGGTGGTTTTTGAACTCCTCTTTTTACCGAAAAACAAAGTCCTTCAGCTTGACCTTCACCATGGTAAGGATCTTGCCCCAAAATAACTACCTTTATATTATCAAACGAAGTATATCTAAAGGCATTATATACATCACTAATTTTTGGATAAATAATTTTATGTTTATATTCATCTAAAACAAAGTCTTCTAAGTTCCTAAAATAATCCTTGTTATATTCATCATTTAAAAGTTTATCCCAATCATTACCTATCATACTTCTTCACCTATATCAATTATACCATAAATCATTTTACTTTACTTCGTAATTTAAAAATGGCATATATGTTAATCATACCCATAATAGCAATAAATATATCTACCAGGTTCCATAAAAACAACGAATTAGCTATACTTCCACCTATAAGTAATATCAATGTTATTATTTTAAGTATCATTATTTCTTTATTAGTTGCATCCCTTTTTAAATATTTAAAACTTGTTTCACCATAATAATACCCCGATATAATAGTGGAAAAAGCAAAAATAAATATTGTAATCATCAAAATAATGCCACCATAGTTACCAAGGTGATAATTAAATGCATATTGAGTTAGTTCAATTCCATTAATGTTTTCTAAATTTATTTCTTGATAATTACTAAGTAAAACCATAAAAGCTGTTATTGTACACAAAACTAGCGTTGTAAAATATATTCCCGCTACTTGAATCATTCCTTGACCTCTCGCATCATCATTATCAACGGTACTAGCTGCTATTGCACCACTGCCTACTCCCGCTTCATTTGAAAATATTCCTCTTTGAAAGCCTATTATAAAAGGAGTTAAAATTCCCATACCAACACTCTTAAAATCAAAAGCTCCAGTAATAATTAAACAAAAAATATCAGGTAACCTGTCTAAATTGCTTCCTAAAACATATATTGAAACAGCTATATACAAAATTCCAATAAAAGGCATTATTTTTGAAGATACATCTATTATACCTTTAGTCCCCCTAATAATAACGAAACCACTAATGATTGCAAGAAGAATACCTATCACCAATGGATTACTATTGTTAAAATTTTGAAATGACTTAGCAATAGTATTAGCTTGTATAGTTAAAAAACCCAAAATATATGTAATTAAAACAATTATTGAATAGATTTTAGCTAACGATTTGTTATTCAAACCCTTGTCTATATAATATGAAGGTCCACCTCTATTAAATCCATCATGTTTTTCGTGAAACAAAACTCCTAAATAGCTCTCTACATAAGCATTAGATGCTACTATAATAGTTGAAATCCATAACCAAAAAACCGTTCCTGGTCCACCAATATATATAGCTAGTGCAACCCCTGCTAATGAACCTATTCCAATCCTAGCTCCAAGAGTTAGCATCAACACTTTAAATGGAGAAGCTACTGAGCTTTCTCTGCTCTTAAAGCCTTTGAACATATCTTTTATTCTAAACTGTATAAATTTCAAGCGACATGTAAAGTAAAGACCACTAAAAATTAGTAATACGATTGTTATACTCCACAACGATTTATTAATTAATGTAAGAATAATTATCACCATTTAATTTTATTAATAACAATTAAAAAAAAGAATACCTATTTATGATATTCTTCGTTATTATTAATTTTAAAACTTCTATATATTTGTTCCAATAACAGAACTCTAAATAATTGATGTGGAAAGGTCATCTTAGAAAATGATAATTTAAAGTTAGATTTTTGCTTAATTTCGTTTGATAATCCATAGGAGCCACCAATAACAAACGTTATATTACTGTAATTTATAAAAGTAGTATCTATTATATTAGCAAATTCAGTTGATGAAAGCTCTTTTCCTTCAATTTCCATAGTAACAATATAATCTTTAGTATCAATATATTTCAAAATTTCTTCTGATTCTTTTTTTAGAATAACATCAATACTTTTATTATTTATATCATCTAATTCGATAATATTAAGTTTAGTATACTTACTTAATCTTTTACAATACTCATTAATAGCGTCACTTAAATACTTCTCTTTTATTTTACCTACACAAATTATTTTTATCATTTATACCTCTACTAATTCTGATTCTTCGTTTTGGTGAGTTACAATAAATTTATTATTATCAAAATTAATCTCGCTCATTTCCTCTTCTACTTGAGATAATGCCAAATCATAGGTATTGTTATTTTCACTTATATGTGCTAAAAACACAAACTTTGTATTATCACCAACCACCTTGGTCAAATACTTTCCAGTATAGTGATTAGATAAATGCCCTTTGTCACCTATAACACGTTGTTTTAAATGATAAGGATACGGCCCATTCATAAGCATTTCTTCATCGTGGTTAGCTTCTATTACATAGATATCTCTGTTTTTAGTTACACTATAATATTTCTTATTTATATAACCCGTATCAGTAATATATACTAAAGATTTAAAATTATGCTCTATAACAAAACCATACGAAATCACATCATGTGAAGTCGCTAACAAAGTTATTTTAACATCATCAATAAAAAACTCATTATCAACAACTACAATTGATTCTAAAGGAATAATATTCACTAAATCATATAGCAAATCAGGTGCAGCATATACTTTTAAATTATACTTTTTTATTAAAGAAGGTAACCCTTTAGTATGGTCACTATGAATATGTGAAATCAATACTCCATCAATCTCATTTGGTGATAAACCCAGTTCTTTCATTGAATTACTTATATGTGAAACAGGTATACCTACATCAATCAATATTTTAGTATTATCACAAATTATTAATGTCGAATTACCTTTAGAGCCACTAGCTATAACTTTTATTTTCATCGATAGAATTGTAGTGGATTAATTGCATTTCCGTGATTTGGGTGTCCAATGAAAATACCAAAGTGTAAGTGAACACCAAATGCATATCCGCTTTCTCCCATTGTACCAATTAATTGACCTGATTCAACTGTTTGCCCTTCTTTTACCTTTAAATCAGCCATGTGTGCATATTCTGAATAGTAACCATTATTATGATTTATATATATATAATTACCATTAACACTATGATTATACACCGCTTTTTCTACTACACCGTTATTTGCTGCATATATTGGTGAACCATAACCAGTACCAGCAATATCTAAACCTTTGTGAAATTTACCCCAACGCCATGCATAATTACTAGTAATGATGTAGTTTGGTGCTGTAGGCCAATGCCAAACCTTTAAGTTACCAACACCTGATATATATTTTTGACCTCTTATTATAATCTGTGATACAACCGGCTTGATTTTTTCATCGCTAACTGGTAACGCTTCTTTTATTTCACCATTTATTTCCTTAATTATTTTTGTAACACGTGAAGTACCATCTTCACCTTTTTGTTTTATTTCTTCATAACCTATCGGAAGATTTTCATCATCCTCATAAATAGTATTATATGCATTAGTTTCTATTGTAACTACGTTTTTTTCTTCAACTACTTTAATTACAGGTTGAATAAGTCCTAAAGATACTACTTGTCCTGGATAAAGCAAATTACTTGCACTATTGAATTGTTCATTTGCAATCAAAAATTCTCCAACAGAAAGTTTATTATTATAGGAAACAGATTCGATTGTATCTCCAGACTGAACTACATACTTTTCTTGTTCAGCAAGAGTACCAAACAATAAATATTTACTCAAGTCATCACTATTAAGGAAAATTTGGTCCTTAATAGAAATATTAGTTTCTTTTATTAAAATATCATTTTGAACATATACATCCTCTATTAATGTACCAACATCTTTTATTGGTTCCTGAGTATTATTAAGAAATTTATTGTAAGCATCTTCATCAACAAAGGCTTTAATTGTATTATTAATCGAATCAATAAAAACTTGTTTATCAAGAACATTTATTACGACATCATCAGTTTTAACATTTCCGTCTTCTGTCATTTCTTCAATACCTTTAACAGTTATTTTGTATCCCTTAATTGTAAATGCTGATTGTTCTTTCATATGTTCATAAATAACTTCAGCACTTTCTATTTTTTCATTATATGTTATTTCTTTAACTATTTTTAAATTGTTAGGTATATAAACCTTATCAACATTATATTTCTTTTTTATTTCTTGTTCACCATTATCTATATAATTTTCTAACTCATCTTTAGAATAGATTAACCCAATTGATTTACCATCAAGGTATACTCTATATACTTCTTGTGGATCTGCTGATTTCCTATAGCCAAAGAAAAAGATACTAGAACTTATCACTAATGCAATAATGGTATACAAAACTGTTTTATGATTCATATTGTCCACCCTGTCCTTCTTTTTGATAATTCAAGAACGTAGATGTATCGCGCTTGAATAGTAATTCAATAGTATCTGTAGGTCCATTACGATGCTTAGCAATTATAAATTCACTGATACTTGTATTAGCATCAATTGCTTTTTCTTTGTTGTAATAGTCATCTCTATACAAAAATGCTACAATATCAGCATCTTGTTCAATTGAACCAGATTCACGCAAATCACTCATAATTGGTCGTTTATTTTCACGACTATCAACAGCACGAGATAACTGTGCTAACGCTACAACCGGTACATTTAATTCCATAGCCATAGTTTTTAACGAACGTGATATATCAGATACTTCTTGTTGTCTGTTAGCGCCATAATTAACTGAAGAAGATATTAACTGTAAGTAGTCTATTACAACAAGACCTAAGCCTTCACTACTACTTGCTAATCTACGACATTTAGACCTTATTTCACCAATAGTGATACCCGGTGTATCATCCATATATATTCTAGCATCACCTAATTGACTAATTGCTTCATTTAACTTTTTCCAATCTTCATTAAACATCTTACCTGTTGCTAGTTTTTTACCTTCAATTTGTCCTAACGAACTAAGCATTCTTGAAGCTAATTGCTCAGCACCCATTTCCATATTAAATAATGCCACAGTTTTGCCTGTATTTATAGCTACATTAGTTACTAAATTCAAAGCAAATGCAGTTTTACCCATAGCAGGACGAGCTGCTATAATAATTAGCTGATTTCCTTGCAATCCGGTAGTAATGTTATCTATGTCAGCCCAACCAGTAGGCAAACCAGTTATTTCACCTTTAGCAGCTGCTAATTTTTCCAAGTTTTCTTGAGTTGCCGCAAGAACTTCTTTTATCGTTCTAAATTCTGTAGAACGTCTATTCTTAATTACGCTTAATATCTTTCTTTCAGCTTCATCAAGAGTTTCATTTACATTACCATCTGATTGATATGCATTAGTTGTTATGTTAGTAGATACTTCTATCAACCTTCTTAAAACAGCTGCATCTTCAACCAATTTAATATAATATTCAACGTTGGCTGCTGTAGGAACTGATTCCAATACTTCGGATAGATACTCAACTCCGCCTATTTCATTAATTAAATTTTTGTTTTTTAACTCTGTAGTTAACGTCGTTAAATCTATTGGTTTTTTATTTTCGCTCATTTCCTTGATTGTCTCAAATATAATAGCATTATTGTTATTATAAAAAGACTCTTTTACCAATGTTTCACATGCCTTGTCCAACGCATATTTAGAAAGAAACATTGAACCAATGACAGCCTGCTCAGCTTCTATATTATTTGGTATATTTTTATTAGGCATATCATCGCCTCCTACTTTTCTAATTTTACTTTCACTTTAGCAAAAACATCTTTGTATAAATTGATTTTAACATCATGATATCCTAAACTAGAAATCGCATGGTCAAATTCAACTTGTTTTTTATCTATTTCAATTCCTTTATTTTGCAATTCATCCTTCACTTGTTTTGCGCTTATGCTTCCAAATACTTGATCATTTTTACCAGTTTTAACATTAAAAACTAACTCTACGTTTTCTATTTTTTTCTTAATGTCATTTGCTTCTTCACGCATTTTTTTATCTTGTTGCTTTAGTTCTTCACATTCGCGATTATATTTACCAAGAGTTGAATCAGTTAGTTGTGAAGCATATCCATTTTTTATTAGATAGTTTTTGGCATATCCATCTTTTACTTCCTTTATATCTCCTCTTTTTCCTTGTCCTCTTAAATCCTTAATAAATATTACTTTCAAAGTTAACCCTCCTTTATAAAAGCTTTATTATATTTAATAAATCCTTTTCAACCTTACTCAAGCTAGAACCTTGTATTTTAGAAGCAGCCTCATGGTTATCTCCGCCGCCACCTAAAAGTCCCAATACTTGTCCTACTTTAATGTTACCTAGAGATCTAGCGCTTATACCTATAGTTTTTTTATCAACGTTAGCAATAACAAATGATGCTTCTATGTTATTAAATAACAATAATGTATCAGCCGTTTTAGCCAATTCTTCTGGACGATAAACATCATTTGGAACAGCTTTAGTAATTGCTATATTATTGATGATTTTGACATTAGTTATCATCTTTTGCCTTTTAATGTATTTTTTTAAATCTTGCTTCAACAAATATTGAACCTGATTATTATTAGCACCACAAGTAGATAAATAATATGAGTAATAAAAGGTATTACTACTAGTCTTTAACACATAATTGCACGTATCTAAAACAATCCCAGATAACAATATAGTTGCTAAATAACTATCTATTTTAAAATCATTTAATTTCAAAAATTCAGTTATTATCTCGCAAGTACTAGAAGCAAAACTATCAATTATCATTAATTTAGCATCATCAATTGTTCCTTCACCTTCACCGTGATGATCTATTATTAATTTATTGCTAAAAGCATCTGCTAAATTACTATTTTGCAACAAATACTTTTTGTTGGTATCAACTATTATTAATAAACTACTCTCATTTTTCAATTTAATAGCTTTTGTACTGTTGATAATACTAATTTTGCTTGATAATTGCTTCATCACTTTTGATACAGCAGCCTCAGAGTATTTATCATCAACTACTACGTACGTAGATTTTCCTCTGTGTATTGTATAATTGTACATACCTAGACAGCCACCTAAAGCATCTAAATCCAATCCTTTATGAGCTGTAACAAACACACTTGAAGACTTACTAATTAAATCATTAATTTTTTTATAATTATCAGCTATTTTCATAAACCTCCTGCCAAAAACCCACTTTAATTATACAACAAAAATATCTATATGTCATTATTTAAAAGGCATTAACAAAAAAAGAATAATTATTTCTAATTACTCTTCAAACTATTTTATCTTTGTATTTTCTTAATTTTCTAGCTTGTCTATTACCTATGATAAATCCTAAAAATAATAATCCAATGAAATACATATGTAAAATCCCATTATTAATTACTTTCAACAAAATAAAATACAAAATAATATTCATTAATACAAAAATCAAATTTATTAATAAAGTATGAATTTTTTTATCTTTAAATAAAAATTTATAAAATAAATTAAATAAAAGTGAAAAATATAGACCAAAAACAAAAGAAAAAATTAATGATTGTATTTGAATTTCTAAATTCATTATTTAAATAACCTGTTAAATATACTATTCTCTTTATCTTTTGTTTTACCTTCTTCCATATATGTAAAACTTTTTATTAACCCTTTAATAGATACATTTCCCTGCATTGTATCTAGTTTAATTAGTTCTAGTTCTTCACCTTTGACAACTAAATACCCCATCGTAGTTTCCATCAGAAATTCTTCATTATCAAAGTTATCAATCTTTTTTACCCCAGTTACTATTATGTTTTTTCTTTCAATAACGCTTATGCCATGATTATAATTAGTTACATTATTATCCATCTTGTCCATATAATTCCTCCTAATAAACTATATGTATCAAAGAAATTAATATGACAAAATAAAAAGCACCTAAGTGCTTTTAAATACTATTCTTCTTCTGAAGGTTGATCAGCATTTTTGTATGCTTCGAAAATAGCTTCTTCGAACATTGCACGACCTTCTGGATTAATTGGGTGTGCTATGTCACGATAACCACCAGTAGCAGTTTTTCTACTTGGCATTGCAATAAATAATCCATTATCTCCTTCGATAATTCTTATGTCATGTACTGCGAAACTATCATCTATCAATACAGACGCAATTCCTTTCATTCGTGAATTTTCTTTTTCGATTTTTCTCACGTTTACAGATGTGATTTTCATTTGCCTATCCTCCTTTTAGTTATAACCATAATGACTACAACCTTATACTATGATATTATAATAAATTCTCACAAAATGCAACTGATTTCGTTATTTATCAATAAAAATTTCTAAACTATCAGTTAAAACATCAGTATAAGTAAAGGACCTTATTTGCTCGTTGTCGTTATCAACTTTTACTAAAAACACATAATTATATGTATTTGCTATTGTTCCACAAAACTCTTCAATTTGATTTCTGCTACCATTAAACCTAAAATTTAGACTTTCACCCTTTCTACTTTCCAAGTCTTGCTTTATTTTTTCTATATTCATCTTGGATACCCCGTATACATGGTTCCATTAGTAATAATACCACCTATACCCTCTTCCTTATATTTAGTTTTTTCAATAATATTTAACAATTCTATTGGTTTACTTTTATCAGATAAGGCAACCGAAGAAGCAATAATAGCAGGATCTAAGGCATGTAAATTCACTCTTTTAGGACTACTCGCAAAATTAGCGCCAGCCTTAATTAATTCTTCGTAATCAGATTGACAAGCACCAGCTATTATTATCAATTTATCGTGTGACTTTTCATAATCTCTAGCCGCTTTTACTGAGTTAACAAAATTTCTGCTATTTTTATAACTATCTAAATTATCCATCTTTCCTTTCTTTTTATAAAAAACATCATGTCCTGTAATTACTACTATATCCGGGTTTAAATCTTCTAAATATTTCCCTATTTCTTCGGGTACTTCATTCTCTTTTAGATTTACTCCATATGCTTTGATTTTCAATTTCTTATAAAAATTCATACACCTTTCCAAATATTCTGTATCACCATCAAAATGAAGAATTTTTCCAGGCAAATAAAAATATTCGTTACGATCTAAATTTATAGTAGTACTCACCCTATCTATAACATCATTATCATCAATATTAGCGTTTTCAACTAATTTTAAATCATCAGTACTACTGTCAGCACAAAGCCTTATGTTTAAACCTTTTAAATACGCTACCTTATCATCTATTCTCATTATTTTAAAGACAATATCGTTATTATAGGATTTTCTAGTTACTAAATCTCCAATTTTAAAAAACATATAATCATCTCCAAATAATTATATGTTTCAAAATCATAAATATTATAAATTATTACTTATATCAATAAATATATCAATACTTAACTGTTCAGCACGTGCACTTAAGTCAAAATTATATTTTCTTAATACTTCTTCAATTTTTGCTAAATCATACGTCCTTAAATTGTTACGTAAAGTTTTGCGCTTTTGAACAAAACTATCTTTAACAAGCCTATAAAAAAGATTAATATTTTTAACTGGTATTCTTTCTTTCTTGGTAAATTCAATTACTACGCTATCTACATTTGGTTTAGGAACAAAAACGTTTCTACTAACATCTAATGCTTTTCTTATATTATAGTTATATTGCAAAAAAACACTTAGTGAATTATAGTTTTTAGTATTTGGCTTAGCATTAAATCTATCACCAACTTCTTTTTGAACCATAACCAACATTTTATCAATACCAATACAATTATCAATAATTTTCATTATGATTGGCGTAGTTATATAATATGGCAAATTAGCTATTAAATACAAATTTTTATAATTATACTTACTTATATCAGTCAATACATCTGCCTTTAAAAAATCTTGATATATAACTTCTACGTTATCACAATCTTTCAAATTATTTGCCAACATATCTTTAAGAGTTGTATCTATTTCATAGCAAAGAACAGCTCCTGCATTTTTACTCAATTTATATGTTAGAGCCCCTGCACCGGGACCAACCTCAATAACCAAAGTATCCTCATCCATCTTTGCTTCTCTAATAATATTATCTATAATATTTTCATCTGCTATAAAATTTTGACCAAATTTCTTCTTAAAATTAAAATCATATTTTTTTATATTATTATTTATTTCTGTTGGTGAATACTTCATAAAACCTCCTTGTCTTCAAAAAAAGTACATTTCTGTACTTTTACCAACCCCATCTTATTACTTCATATGTTACATTTTGTCTTCCTATAGAGTAAGAGCTCTTTTCACTAGGCATTAATAAATCCATTAATGTACCTTTTATAACTCCACCTCTATCTAAAACTACGGCTGTAATTTGTTCCCCCAATCTGTTACCAGAAATTTTAACAATAGTTCCGCATGGTATTTTAGAGTCTGCAGCAACTATTCTTACAGTACCGTAAGTATTATCATAAAAATATATATTACCATTTCTAACATCGGTTTTAGGTGGACATGCAGCATAACCTGTACAACCAACACAATCTGGTCCATAACCTGTCATAGTCCCTTGAAATATAACAGGATTAGTACTACCATACTGTAATACTTCACTAATGTTACTGGCATATATTGTTTCCACAACTTCTGGATTATATTTTGACACTAAGTGAACCGCCTGTATAGAATTAATACTACTTACATTATACGAAATCAATTCTTCTTTTTTATTACCACTTACTACTATCAAAAACATAATAATTAGTACACCTATAACGCAAAGTTGATTTCTTATCATACACAACACTTTTTTCATATTGTCGCCTCATCTTTACAAATTTATGATAGCACACTCATTATTTTAAGTCAAATATTCTAAAAACGTTATTGGTTGTAATTTTTTCCACTTCTTTTGTGGAAACTTTTTTAATACTAGATATTTTATCCACAATTATGGGGATATATTTAGGGGAATTAGTACTACCTCTATATGGCTCTGGTGCTAAATAGGGACTATCTGTTTCTAAAACAATATTTTCTAAAGGAATATTTTCTACAACTGTAAATAATTTGCTGTTTTTAAAAGTAATAACCCCACCTATTCCTAAACAATATCCCAATTTAATATAAAGATTAGCAACTTCAATACTCCCGTTAAAACAATGAATAACACCATTTAAATTATATTTTTTTAAACAATCATAAGTATCTTGAAAGGCGTCTCTGGAGTGAATAACAACCGGCATTTCTAGTTCTTGCGCTATTTTTAATTGAGCTTCAAATAGTTCTAATTGTTCACTTCTATCATCTTTACCATAATGATAATCTAATCCTATTTCACCTACGCCCACTATCTTAGGATTAGATTTTAATATGTCTTTCAAACTTTCCAAATCATTATCAGTTACTAAGGTAACTTCACTAGGATGAAAACCAATAGTAGCATATACATTATCGTTATTTTTGATTATTTCTAACGCATCTTCTATCCCTTTTTTGTCACAGCCACTTATAATTAATCTTTCTACACCATTAACAAAGGCCTCATTTATTATAGTATTAACTTTATTATCATTTTCTAAATGTAAATGTGTATCTATTAGCATAATACCTCCTACCTACAATTATATACCAAAGAAAAAAATATTGACAAAAAATCAATATTTTTTAATAACTACATATCCTTAGCATCTTCTATCTCTTTTAATTTAACATCTTTATCAATACGTTGGAATAGAGGACTAGGTGCTATTGTTGAATAATTATTTTGCTCATTGTAGTTTTCTGCTTTGTCATCTATATTTAATTGCCTAAATATTTCATCACTAGTATCTGGAAGATATGGTTTTAAGAATACTGCACAACATCTTATAGATTCTAGTAAATTATAAATAACTGTCTCTAATCTAGGTTTATTACTATCATCTTTTGCTAAACTCCAAGGTGTTGTATCATCAATATACTTATTACTTTTTCTCAATACATCAAATATTTCGTCAAGTGCAGCACCAATTTCTAAATTGGCCATTTTTTTATCAACATTATCAGATAGATTATTAATGCTTTGAATTAATCCTTCATCAACCGAATCCACACATTTAGTGTTTTTAACTTTTCCATCAAAATATTTATTAGCCATTGAAATGGTTCTGTTAACTAAATTACCTAATATGTTAGCTAAATCGCTGTTAATTCTATCTATCAATAATTCATAAGTAAGCGTTCCATCATTTGCATATGGAATTTCATGTAAAACATAATATCTTACCGCATCAACGCCGAAGTACTTAACTAAGTCATCTGCATAAATAATATTACCTTTAGATTTACTCATCTTATCGTTACCACACAATAACCAAGGATGTCCAAAGATTTGTTTTGGAAGTGGTAAATCTAAAGACATTAAGAAACAAGGCCAATATATTGTATGAAATCTAATTATATCTTTTCCCACTAAATGTAAATCTGCTGGCCAATACTTTTTAAATTCATCAGTAGGATTATCAACATCATATCCTATATTAGTAATATAATTAGTAAGTGCATCTAACCAAACATATACAACATGTTTAGGATTAAATTCTACTGGTATTCCCCAACTAAATGATGTTCTGGAAATACATAAATCTTGCAATCCCGGTTTAATAAAATTATTAATCATTTCATTTTTTCTTGAATCTGGTTTAATAAAATCGGGATGGCTATTGTAATACTCAACTAATTTATCTTGATATTTAGATAATTTAAAGAAATAAGCCTCTTCACTTGCTTTCGTTACTTCTCTTCCACAATCAGGACATTTTCCATCTACCAATTGACTTTCGGTAAAGAAAGACTCACATGGTGTACAATATAATCCTTCATATTTACCTAAATATATATCACCTTTTTCATACATTTTATTAAATATTTTCTGAACTTCTTTCTCATGATTAGGGTCAGTAGTTCTTACAAATCTATCATAACTTGTATTCATTATATCCCAAATACTTTTAATTTCTGTTGCTATTTCATCAACAAATTCTTGTGGTGTTAAACCTTTTTCCTTTGCTTTAATTTCTATTTTCTCACCATGTTCATCTGTACCAGTTTGAAAATAAACATTAAATCCCTTTTGCCTTTTATATCTAGCAATAGCATCAGCCAAAACTATTTCATAAGTATTACCTATATGAGGTTTTCCTGAAGTATATGCTATTGCAGTCGAAATATAATATTTATCCATATTATCACTCCTTATATTTATTTATTAGTGGAACCTATTCCACCAGTTCTCTTATTTGTTATTTCCTCTTCATTATCTGTTACTAAAAATTTAGTAAAAATTCCTTGGCAAATCGCATCACCAATTTTAATTTCAAAGTCTTCTGTTCCTTCATTTTGAAGTTTAATCCATATATGTCCCTCATTATTACTATTTCCATAATAATCTTTATCTATAATTCCTACTTGATTACACATCCGAATATTATACTTAAATCCCATACTACTTCTTACAAAAAGAAATAAAACTTCATCATCGTTCATATTTGCCTTAACTCCAGTTGGAATTTTCTTAGATTCACCTGGCTTCAAAGTAATATTATTTAAAGAATAAAAATCATAACCAGCACTATGTTGTGTACTTCTTTTTGGAAGTTGATAATTTTCATATAAAGCTTTGTCACAACTACAATCAGTACAAAATTGATTAAAACTTATTTTTTCAAAGAATCTTGCCATAATTTCTCCTCCTAACAAAAAACACGATTATTTCATTCCTAAGGACGAAATTACCGTGTTACCACCTTAATTCATAGTTATACTATGCACTCAATGCATTAACGCTGCCAACGTACTAACCTACATATCGATTAATAAAGCTCAAGAACCATTTTCAGTAACAATTATACCCTTTTTCACCAACCAAGAGTTCTCTACACTAATTAATTACATCTCTTTCCATCACTGCCATTAATAATTTATGCATAACATTATAACACTATTAGTTTTATTCTTCAATATGTTTTCCCAAAAATTGTGCTGCAATCTGTGCCGTTTTTCCTTCTAAATCATCTATATTAGCATTATTATCGAATATTATAACTAAACCTATTGAATCGCCATTAGAAATAATTGTACTAATCGCATAACTACAACAAACCGATTTATTTGCTACTATTTCTAAATTTTTTGATTCTTTCTGAATTATATTTACTCTTTTATTTATACAATCTTCAAGATAACCACTAATTCCCTTTGATAAATAATCTTTCTTTAACGCAGTTGTACAGGCTACAATATTATCTCTATCAGTTATAATTATATCCTTCTTCAAAGCATTACCAATTACTTCAGTATAAACTTCCGCCAAATGAACCAAATTATTCATAGAGGAATGTTTCTTTAAGGCAACCATATCATCTTCAACAAATATTTCTAATGAGGTCCCATCTTTTATCCCAAGAGTCCTTCTAATTTCCTTTGGTATTACAACTCTACCTAAATCATCAATTCTCCTAACTACACCTGTTGTTTCCATAGTTTTTCCTCTCTTTCACACATTAGTATTTGTTGTGTATATAAAAATATACATATCCGAATAATTTTTTGCTTACAATTAGATTATAAACGTTTTAAGAGAGTAATTTCTTTGGTAAATTTTACCAATTTTTTTGTAAATAAAAAAAGCTCAATTATTTGAGCCTTCTTTTTTAATTTTTACTTTGTCATTTTTAGCCAAATCTACGGAACTTTTTGACAATTCCAGATACTTTTTATAAGTTTCCTCGGTCATGTTTTTTAATGTCATATTTCTATGAATACTTTCACTTTTTATTCTATTAATCATATTTCCACAAAAATTAACATTAATTAAATTTAACATTTCGTTGTGCATATTTTCATCAACACAAGGATACAACTTAAGTAAATTATTTGCAAAATCAACTTCAATATTTTGTTTAACAGCTAAAGTTAATGTATCTTCAAATTCACTTTCAGTATCATCAATATGTCTATGAAAGCTTTTTAAATATTTAGAATCTATTTTTTCAGCGTTATGATTTTTAACGTATTCTTTACTAGAATCGCCCTTATCTTCAATCACAACATTTACGCTTTCTACTAAAGCATTTTTTGTATCACTCAACAATTTTTTTATTTTACTATCGTCAATATCTTGTGAATAATTGGCATAAATTTTCTTTAAACTTGAAAGAAGCTTAGCAATCTCTATCATTACTGTATTTTTCGATGCCAATTTAAAAGTATCCACATTATTATCTATATCCATCAATAACTTATTAAAAAACAATTCTTGATTTCGTTCACTGAACATTGCATTTATATTTTCATCTATGGCCATATATACACCTTTTTCTTTATTCTTCATAAGTTAATATTATCAAATATATGTTTAATAGTCAATATTATTGCTTATCTATGAATTGAACTTTATCAAGTAATTGAACTAAATAATATACATAATGTCGTTCTAATTTCAAAATATCTAAGACTATAATTAGTCTATTATTTTTAAACATAAATCTAAACATATTAGAAATTTTATATGCATCTTCAAAAAGTTTTTCACCATCTACCTTACTAGAATATTCTTCTTCAAAAACCAATTCAATAAAGTTTTTAGTTTCTTTAACCGATTCAATGTGTTTCTGTTTAGCAAGAGCTTCAAACCATTCTTCATACATATATATAATTAAATTTTCATCCAATTTACCAAATCTATCTTCTAACTCCGATTTTACTTCTAACAATTTATTATAAGAATCTATTTCATTGATTTTCTTATGAATTTCAATCTTCAACTCATTTTCTTCTACATAACTATCTTCAATATGGGTTTCAACTTCAATAAGAGGTTTAGTATCAGTAACTTTTTCAACTTCAACTTCTTCACCTTTTAATCGTTTAACCTCATCATTTAATATTTTTAAATATAAATCTATACCTACATTATCAATAAAACCGGCTTGTTCACTACCTAAAATATCTCCAGCACCCCGAATAGATAAATCCCTAGTCGCAATAGAAAAACCACTACCTAATTCAGTAAATTCTTTAATAACTTTCAACCTCTTTATGGCTGTTTCTGTTAAAACTTTACCTTTATCATACATTAAGTAAGCATAAGCAATTTTATCACTTCTACCAACTCGTCCACGAATCTGATATAGTTGACTAAGTCCAAATCTATCAGCATCAATTATTATTAATGTATTAGCATTTGGAATATCAATTCCAGTTTCAATTATAGTTGTACATATTAAAACATCATATTCATGGTTAATAAACTTCAACATAATATCTTCTAGTTCGTCTTTATTCATTTGACCATGAGCAAAAATTACTTTGGCATCTGGTACAAGTTTAGCAACTTTATTGGACATTTGCTCTATTCTTTCAACACTGTTGTATAATAAATATACTTGTCCATTTCTAGATAATTCTTTATAAATTGCATCTTTAATTAATAGTTCGTTTTCTTCAATTACATAAGTTTCAACTGGATAACGATTAACAGGTGGTGTCTCAATTAGAGATAGACTTCTAATTCCCATCATTGACATTTGTAATGTTCTAGGAATAGGAGTAGCCGTTAAAGTAAGAACATCAATATTATTTTTATATTGCTTAATTTTTTCTTTATGCGTTACACCAAAACGTTGTTCTTCATCAATTACTAATAAACCTAAATTAGAAGGTTTTATGTCATTACTCAATATACGATGTGTTCCAAATAAAATATCTATCTTACCTTCCGATAAATCATTTAGTATTTCCTTAGTTCTCTTAGACGAAGTAAAACGATTCAAAACTGCAATATTTACAGGATAATTTTTAAACCTTTGAATTGCATTATTATACTGTTGATTTGAAAGAATTGTAGTAGGACACAAATAAAGTACTTGTTTAGAACTTAATACAGCTTTAAACATTGCTCTAAAAGCAACCTCAGTTTTTCCATATCCAACGTCACCGCAAAGCAAGCGATCCATTGGATGTTTAGATTCCATATCATTTTTTATTTGATTAGTTGCAATTTTCTGATCAGTAGTTAATTCATGTTGAAATTCATTTTCAAACAATTCCTGTAACTCATTGTCGCGACCAAATGCAAAACCTTCTTGCATTTCACGAGAAGCATACAACCTAATCAAGTCAGCTGCTATTTCTTTTACTTTATTTCTAACTCTTAGTTTAGTCTTAGCCCATTCAGTTCCTCCTAATTTATGAATTTTAGGAACCATACCTTCTTTACCTGTGTATTTACTAATTAATTCTATTTTTTCAACCGGGATATATAATTTATCCTTTCCTTCATACAATAACTCTAGATAATCTTTTTTTAATCCATTTTTTGATAATGTTTTAATACCATTATATATACCAATACCATGTACATTATGAACAACGTAATCTCCAACCTTTAAATTACCTATATTTCTTATTTTACTTGAGTATTTAAAAGTAGTTTTATACTTTGTTTTATTAGTTGATGTATTAAATAATTCCTTTTCTGTTAAAAATATATAATCTGAATATATAAAACCACTTGATAAAGGTAAATTAATAATATTTAACTTACCCAACATTAAATTATCTAAAGTTGCCTTAACATAATCAATATCAATAAATTTAAGAAAGCTCTTAATTTGATAGTCCTTTAAACAAATTACTATAGTTTTCCCTTTTTTCAAATTGTTATTTATATATTCTTTTATTAAATCAATATTTTCATGAAATGACTCTATGTTTGAAACATCAAACTTAATTTTTTTATTACCTTTAAAACGCAAAACATCTGAATCGAATGTATTGTACAAAATAGTATTGTTAGGAATTTTGTCAATGTCAAACATAAATTTAGTTTGAGAATCTAAATTATTTCTATCAATATAATCAGCCATATCCTCTTGTAATTTTAAGTAAGAGGCTTCTATTTGTGAATAATCTTTAACAACTGTCACCGGATTATTCAAATAATCTGAAATATTTACAGGATTATCTATAATATTAAATCTTTTATTAAAGTTAT
The DNA here is from genome assembly GCA_934155645.1 of uncultured Bacilli bacterium. Lineage (GTDB taxonomy): Bacteria > Bacillota_I > Bacilli_A > RF39 > UBA660 > RGIG3091. The sequence goes on from CAKPHC010000005.1 coordinate 46,571, forward strand.
TATCATCACCAGTAAGGAACTCTGTATTTGGATAAATATTTACCTTTGTAATATTTTCAATTGACTTTTGGGTTGAAATATCAAAATATCGGATTGATTCAATCTCATCACCGAAAAATTCAAATCTTATTGCTGAAGTTAAACCCAATGGAAAGACATCTATTACAAATCCCCTAACTGCAATTTCACCCGTTTTAGTAACTGTAGTCTCTCTTGTATATCCTATTTTAATCAATTCAGAAATAAATTGTTCACGTTCAAAACTATCCCCAACTTTTACATGAATTATACTTTTTTTATAATCGTTTTTAGAAGGTAAAAATCTCAAATATGAATTTAAATGAGTAACAACAATTTTTCTACCATCTTGAACCAAATGATTTAGTGTTTCCAATCTTGATATTTTTAAATCCGGGCTTACTGCAATTGAAGCACTTGCTAAAAAGTCATCCATAGGAAACAACAATACATTATCATCATATGAACTTAATGAGTTAACTAGTTTATTAGCCTCAAACAATGTAGAAGTTACAACTACAATGTCTTGATTATTACTTTTAGATAATCTTGAAATATATAAACAAAAAAATTCGTCAGTCATTCCAGATAGACTCACGTTTTCTTTTGCTGAAAATTTATCAAATTCACTTAAGAAATTCATAATATCACCATTATTTTCTATTATATTTTGACATTAAATGTTCCATATCCATTATTATAAAGTCATCAATTATGTCACATATAACATTAGTATTTTCTTCAATTTTAGAAAAATCATTCTTATCCATTTTTCCTAAAACATAATCTTTGGTGTCAATGCTTCGATCTTGTGAAATACCTATTTTTAATCTTGAATAATGGGGTGTTTTTAACATCAATTCAATATTTCTTAGTCCATTATGTCCTCCACAGCTTCCACTAGAACGTAAACGATATTTACCAATTTGTGTATCTAAATCATCGCAAATTATTAAAACATCATCAAGATTAACATTAAAATAATCTACATATTTTTTTACAACTTCACCAGACAGATTCATGAAACTTTGCGGTTTTAAAAGAAGAATTTTTTCGCAATTAATAATGTATTCAGCATACAATCCATTAAACTTACTCTTATTTATTTCTAAATTTTTATATTTTGCATAACAATCAATGTAGAAAAAGCCAACATTATGTCTTGTCCTATCATATTCACGTCCAGGATTACCTAAACCAACAATTAATTTCATTTAATCATCTCCCCTATGAAATTCTTTATAAATATCTGATTTAGAGACTTTTCTGTCCCTTGCAACTAATTTCATCGCTTCTTTTTCATTATATCCTAAATTAACGTAAGACATAACATGATCTTTAATACTTGTATTTGTATAATCAACAATTTCTTTGTTACCTTCTACAACTATAACAAATTCACCTTTTATTTCCGTACCTAATTCTTCAATTACAGTTGAAACAGAACCTCTATATATTTCTTCATAAAGCTTAGATATTTCACGGTTTACCGAAATTTGCCTATCACCAAAAACTTTTTTCAAAGTAGTTAACATATCTATTATACGATGTGGAGATTCATAAAATATCAATGTATACTTTAAATTTTTTAAACTTTCTAGTTCTTTTTCCATTTTAGAAGTTTTAGAATTCAAAAAGCCATAAAACAAAAATGGAGATGGTTCAATTCCCGAAGTTATTAGTGCTGGTATAAGTGCTGTCGGACCTGGCAATCCAATCACATTATAACCATGTTCAATAACTGTTTGTACAGTTTTATAACCAGGATCACTAATTATAGGAGTCCCCCTATCGGTAACCAAACCAACTTCTTGTCCATTATTTAAAAATTCAATAACTTTATTTCTAACAACTTCTTCGTTTATATTATTACAACTAATCAATTTTTTCTTTATTTCGAGTTTACTTAATAGCATCCCTGTTATCCTTGTGTCCTCACAAAATAAAACATCAACCTTTTTTAAAATATTTATTGCTCTTAAAGTTATATCATCTAGATTGCCAATCGGAGTTGGAATCAAATATAAAGAATTTTTATTATCATAACTTTTCTGACTCATAATAACCTCCTAACTAAAATAACTATTTATATCATCAGTATAACTATTATCATCATTATGTGTAATTATTGGTGGTAATATTTTCAATCCAACATTGCCATTTTTTCGTCCTTCTATTAACACAATATTAGCATTTGTATTTGTTTTTGGATATATTAACTGAATTCGTTTAGGTTCAATTTTATATTTCCTAAGCATTTCTATCAATTCTATTAACCTATCTGCTCTGTGAACCATAGCAAAAACACCGTTATTATTTAAATAAACGCTAGCAATTTTAATTATATCTTCAGAATTTAAATATATTTCATGCCTTGCTATAGTTTTATGAATATCATTATTTTTTAAACCTTTTTCACTGGCTTTGAAATATGGTGGATTAGAAACAATAACGTCAAAAAAGCCACTTTTGAAATAATGGGCTATATTTTTTACATCATCATTAATTATACTCACCTGATTATTTAAATTATTAATATCAATAGTCTCAAGTGCAAGTTCATAAACATCTTTTTGTATCTCCATTCCAAAGATTTTAGCGTTCGTTCTGGTAGATAAAATTAAAGGGATAGGTGCAGTGCCAGTACCTATATCTAATATATTTTTGGTACCCTTATTTATTGTTACAAATCTAGGTAACATTACTGAATCGAGTGAAAAACTAAACCAATCTGTATCTTGGACTACCTTTTTATTTTTGTAGCCAATCAAATCATTAATTACTTTCATTATCTTCCAGAGACATTTCAATTAAGATTTTTTCACTTGATTCAACTGTATATGTTTTTTTAAATAAATTATGGGATACAACCTTACCACTAACACTGCCTTTCTTTATTCTTGTTCCAATTTCCGGGTAACCTTTTTTCATCTCAGTATACTGATCATCTTCATAATTTAAACAGCACAATAATCTACCACATATACCATTAATTTTAGTTGGATTAAGTGCAATATATTGATTTTTAGCCATATTTATAGATACACTGTTAAAATCAGAAAGAAAACTATTACAACATAAGAATCTACCGCAAGGTCCAAGTCCACCAACTTCTTTAGCTTTATCTCTAACGCCTATTTGTCGTAATTCTATTCGTGTTTTATATATTGCCGCTAATTTTTTAGCCAATTCTCTAAAATCAACCCGATCATCAGCTACAAAGTTATAAATTAACTGATTCTTATCCAAAGTAAAACTAGCTCCGATAAAATTCATATTTAATTCTAATTTATTTGCAATTTTCTTAGCATCTTCTAAAGCCTTCTTTGCTAGTTCTTCATTACTATCATATTGATTAACGTCTTCTTTTGTAGCTATTCTGATAATTTTTTTCAATTCAGATGATATGTCGTTATCATTAATTTTTTTTACATCAGTAACTACACGGCCAAATTGTATACCTTTTTCCGTTTCTACTATAACATTATCCCCTTTTTTTACATCAAATGAATTAATATCAAAATAATAAAATCTATTTGAATTTTTAAATTTTACACCTATAACTTCATACATTCTAATCAACTCCAAACATTGAAATTAATAACTTGTCCACCAATAATTTAATATTAACATTGTATTCCAGCATATCTATAGCTAACATTAAGCCAGTAATCTTTCTTTTTATATCTATTATTGTATTTTTTTTAGAAAATTTGTCAAATATATCTTTATATAATGAATCTTTTTCTATTTCTAATAAATTCAACATATCTTTTTCGTATAAGTACAACAAATTATTTAGTAATTCTTTTATATCATTTCTATCATCATATTTATTAATAATATTAATCAAATCAAAAGAAGCATTTATACCTTTTGATTCAAATAGTTCAAACAAGTTAATTGTTTCGTCATTTATCGAATTTTCATTTTCACTATTAGTATCCAAAACTAAATATTGACATCTAGACACTATAGTATCAAGTACTTTAGTCACATTTGATGTAATAAGAAAAGCAATTATATTTTCTTCAGGTTCTTCTAAAAATTTCAACATAGTATTAGCTGAAGATTTATTCAAATTTTCAGCGTTTTTTATTATATAAATGCGTTTATTATTATAAATAGATTTTGTTTTAAATTGCTCTTTTAAATCAATTATCTGCTCTTTTTTTATCCATTGACCATCAGGTTCAATAATTTTTAAGTCTTGATACACATTATTATCAATTAATGTATTAATATTTTCTTCTTCAGTGTTATACACACTAAATATTTCTTTTGCTAGGGATATAACCTTATCAAAACTATCTGTTTTTAGTAAATAAGCATGGTTAAGATTTTCAATATTTAAAACTTTATCAGCAATTTTATTCATTTTTATTACCCCCCATTCGAGTTTAAAATATTAATACAACAGAGAACACTAATAATACCATAGCAGGTATATCTAATAATGTAACTAGTGGTATTGTAATGTAATTAATTGGAATAATTACTCCAAATTTTACTGCAATTAAGTTAAAACTATATAAAAGTACTACAGCAAAAATTATTTTTTTTAATATTTTAATTATCATAAAATCTCCTCATTTCAATCTATGAGGATTATTAATTATTATTCAATCTCTTTTCTATCAATTAATGCTCTTTCCAACGTTAATGAATCTATATATTCAATATCCGCCCCTAAAGGAATACCACTTGCGATTCTTGTAACTCTAATATTTAATCCTTCAAGTATTTTTTTGATATATAAACTTGTTGTTTCACCTTCTATAGTAGGTTTAACTGCTATTATTATTTCTTTAAAAGATGAGTTTTCAATTCTTTTAACTAATTTTTCTAATCCGATATCTTCAGGATTTATACCATCCAATGGTGATATTAAATTATCAAGTACATGATAATATCCATGAAAAGAACCGATTTTTTCAAACAAAAAGATACTTCTACAATCCTCGACAATACATAAAATATCGCTATCACGAGCTGAAGAACTACATATATTACATAATTCTTTATCCGTAATATTAGAACATATAGGACATTTATGTAATTTTTCTTTTGCTTCAATTATTGCATTAGAAAAAAATTCTGCTTTATCTTGTTCAATATTCAGGATATAAAAAGCCAACCTCTCAGCTGTTTTTTCACCAACACCTGGTAATAATTTAAATCCTTCAATCAAATCTTGCAAACTATCTGGATACATTTTTAGAATAATCCTGGGATATTAGCAAATTTTCCCATTTTTTCCTCTGTCATTTTATCAACTTTTTCAAAAGCAGAATTAATTGCTACTAAAAACATATCCTCCAACATTTCAATTTCATCTGTTTCAATTGGCTCAGTAGAATTTATCTTAACAGTTTTAATTTTTTTAGTACCATAAACTTCGACCTTTACCAAAGAGCTTTCTCCCACAAAAACAGTATTATCAACCTCTTCTTTTGCTTTCATCATATCTTTTTGCATATTTTGTGCTTGCTTTAATATTGCTTGCATATTCATATTCATCTTCTCCTTTTATTTTATTTCAACGACTTCTGAATCAAACAATTCAAAAATCTTATCGTTTATTTCTTCTTCATCATTAGATTTTTCTTTTATTTCAGATGATTTTTCAATTGATTTATCCGTAAATGTGTCATCTAATAATGTATATTTTTCATTTTTATTTAATTTTAAAATATATTCTTTTTTATATTCAGACCATTCTGAACTAGAAATTGCCACTATCTTATAGTTCAATTTAACGAATTTAGTTAATATTTTTTCAAATTCAATATATCCTTCATTTATTTTATCCGCAACAGAACTATATTGGTAACAAATGATTACATATTTATCACTTGCAGCAATAGGCGAACCATCTAATAAATTACACACCATTGAACCACTTTCTTTATCAAAAGCAAAACTTTTCAATTCTTCCCATTTTTCCTTAATACTAGTTAAGTTATCCTTTGATGCATTACAAAAAGTATTATTAATTCTAATCATTTTAAAATTATTTAATGGAAAATCTGACTTTTTAAAAATTACTGTATTTTCTACATTACTCTTCTGAACTTCTGTCTTACTATTTTCAAAATCGTTAACACTTTTTTCTTCTTTTTTCGAACAATTGTTTAAAAATATTTCCCGGGAAATATTTTTTTCGTTAAAACTATCTACATAATTTAAAACACCAATTTCAAAAATTATCTTCTTATTTACCGAGCTTGTCTTCATCTGGTCATAAATATTAGTTAATTCAGATAGTAAATTTTTATAATTACTGTCTACTTTTTGACCGGAAAAAATAATTTTTTCAACTTCACTAATCATATCTTCTACTATATACAACAAATCATAATCTTGCAAATAGAACGAATTAATAATATCCACAGCATCTTTCACATTGAAATTAAACATATTTTCGATTAAATTATCTATTTTTTCTTTTTCTGGCTTGCCACAAATCGTTCTTACATCTTGCAATTCTATTTTCTCAGCACAATAAGAATTAATTTTCTCTAATAAACTAAGTGCATCCCTCATACAACCATCAGTCGAATTAATAATTTCATCAATTGATTCAGAAGAAATTGCTATGTTTTCACAGTTACATATATGTTCAATACGTTTTTGCATATCATATTTAGATATTTTTTTAAATTCCAACACTTGACATCTCGAAAGAATAGTAATTGGGACTTTCTGAATTTCTGTTGTTGCCAAAATAAATATTGCATGTGAAGGTGGTTCTTCTAAAGTTTTTAATAAAGCGTTAAAAGCTCCAATTGACAACATATGTACCTCATCTATTATATAAACCTTATACTTTAGAAAAGATGGTACTATGTTAATTTTACTCTTTAGTTCTCTGATTTCATCCACACCATTATTTGAAGCTGCATCTATTTCTATAATATCTACACATTCTTTTGAGGACGAATTCAAGCAAGAATCACATTTATTACATGGATTACCGTCAATTAAACTCTCGCAATTAATTGTTCTTGCCAAAATCTTAGCAATACTGGTTTTACCTGTACCTCTTGGGCCAGTAAATAAATACGCATGCGATATATTGTCGTTACTAACAGCATTTTTTAATATATTAACCACTACTTTTTGACCAGAAACTTCATCAAAATTAGTAGGTCTATATTTCCTATAAATTGCTAAATGACCCATATTATCCCTCCACATTAATTATATCATGTATTAAAAATTACATAAAGTTTTTATTAAAATATTTCCCGGGAAATAATTTTTCGTACATATGTTTGCAGACTGTATTTTTAGTTACTTATTATTTTTATTTTAATTACAAAAATAATACTATTTTAAACTGTGAATATTTTTATGTTACACGTGAAACATTTCACTCGAGACGAACGTTTAATTTATATATTCTATAATTGTATATATTTAAGACAATTACTATTAATCATTATTAATTATTTGTGCAAATTATATCATCCAGTAATCTAACTGATAAAATCGCATATTAATTTTAAACAATTTCTGTGGATATTTTTTTATGTTTCACGTGAAACATTGATTAACACATGCGCATAATATCAATGTGTTAAATTAAATTTTGAAAATGGCACATAGACACATTCAAATACTTTTATTAATAAACATATATTTCAAAAAAGTTCTGAAATACATGACAATAATTGTAAATTCTATTAATATGTACAATTTAAACACTATATGTTACCAAACAATTAAATTGCTATTTTATGCTATTGATTCTTGTGCTTTTTTCAACAAAAACTGTGAATATTTTTTCTATGTTTCACGTGAAACATTATTTCTTTACTATATGGTTAATAAAATCACAAAGCAACTACTAATGTGATGTTTGCTTATAAAATAATAGAATTATTCACACAAAAAGTGAATTTATATCTATTTACTAAATACTAGTTTGTGGATATTTGTGTTATGTGTAAACATTATTGTTTGAAATAAATGTTAAATTTATATGTTTTGTAATTGTATATACTTAAGACAATCGTCAATAATTATTTGTGCAAATTATATCATCCAGTAATCTAACGATAAAATTGCATATTGATTTTAAATAATTTCTGTGGATATTTTTTTATGTTTCACGTGAAACATTGAATAATACGAAATCTAAAATTGCAAAATATTGTTAAAAGGTTTGAATTTCAAATAAATACTTCGAATCTTGATATGTGTCAGTAAAAAAAATAACAGTTCTTAAAAATATAGTTGTCAAGGTCGTGGTATATATATTTACCAATTACCAAAAGTAAAATATTTCCTGGGAAATAATTGTTGAACATTTGTACGGTATATTTCTTTGGAATACATCTTGTGATTTAATTTATTACTGTACTATAACTAACATCCTTATATAATCGATATTATACATTGTGGATATTTTTTATGTTTCACGTGAAACCACACGCAATAAAAAAAAAATTAACATACATTAATCTTTTTTTAACCTTAAAAATATTTCCCGGGAAATAATTTATCGAACAAAAATCGAACATTTATCTTTTTTTACTAAAAAATTTTTTAATAATTGCAGAACATTCTTCTTCCATAATTCCTTTATCTATAATTACTTGATGGTTGTACTTTTTATTTTGCATTATCTTATATAATAATTCTATATTATCGTCATTATTTGATGAACATCCATATACTATTCTTGCAATTCTAGCTTGCTGAATGGCACTAGCACACATAGGACATGGTTCCATTGTTACATACAATGTAGCATCATTTAAACGCCAATCGTTTTTGTATTTACTAGCTTCTTCAATAGCTAATAATTCTGCATGTTTTGTAACAACTTTCAATTTATCTTTTTGATTATAACCATATCCAATAATTTCATTATTTTCAACTATAACTGCTCCTACCGGTGTTTCATCCTCACTGTATGCCTTTTTTGCAAGTTGTAGAGCCTCATTCATATAATACATATCACCATTCATAAACTTCACTCCATAAAAATAGCGCACATAAATAGAGGTTGTTAAGGATGCTATCTTCCGATCCTGACCTGGTTCCAACATATTTATTGCGCTATATATAAATTAATATATTTTTAACTATTTTGCAAGCAAATTTATTCTGTTTCTGTATTTTCTTGCTCTATTTCTTCTTCTATATGCTCTATTGTATTAGCGGTAGCTACTTTTTGATCGTTCTTTAAGTTAATCAATCTTACACCTTGTGTATTTCTACTTAAAATTGATATTTGTTCGATAGATATACGTATCACTATACCTGTATTAGTAATAATCATTACATCTTCGTCACCTTTTACAGACTTTAATGTAACTATATTACCATTTTTATCAGTAACATTAAGAGTTTTAACACCCTTACTACCTCTATGTGTTAAACGATATTCTTCAATAGGAGTACGTTTACCATAACCATTTTCCGTTACAACTAATACTTGGTTGTTTTCTTCAACTACTTCTGCACCAACTACATAAGAATTCTCACATGAAATACCTTTTACCCCAGAACTACTACGTCCCATCACTCTTACTTCATTTTCATGGAATCTTACTAATCTTCCATCACTGCTTCCAATGATTATTTCGTTGTTTCCTGTAGTTTTACGAACTGAAATCAATTCATCATCTTCTTTAAATACAATTGCTTTCTTACCATTTGTTCTAATATTATCAAATTCTGATAAAGGAGTACGTTTAATCAATCCGTTTTTAGTAACAAAAGCCAAGTATTTAGTTTCTTCATTCTCTTGCTTAATTACAATAGTCGAAGTAATTTTTTCTTCTTTTTCTATTGGTAATAAGTTTACTATTGGTAATCCCTTAGATTGCCTATTAAACTTAGGAATTTCATATCCTTTCATACGATATACTTTACCATAATTAGAGAATAATAATATGTAATCATGAGTAGTCATAGTAATTAATTTTTCAGGATAATCTTCTTCATTAGTACCCATACCCTTTATACCTACTCCTCCACGATTCTGAGTTTTATAAGTATCTACAGGTAATCTCTTGATATATCCCTTATTAGTTAAAGTAATTATTGAATCCTCAACTGGTATTAATGATTCATCCTCAATATAATCAATTGCTGTCATATCAATATCAGTACGACGATCATCGCCATATTTACTCTTGATTTCAAGTAATTCTTTTTTGATAATATCTAATACTTTTTGTTCTGAAGCAAGAATTGATTTTAATTCTTCAATTTCTTGTAATAATTGCTCTAATTCTGCTTCTATTTTTTCTCTTTCTAATCCTGTTAAACGTCTCAATTTTAGTTCTAAAATTGCATCAGTTTGAATCTCAGATAAACCAAACTTATTCATTAATTTTTCTTTTGCTTCAACATCACTCTTAGCTGCCTTAATAATTTTAACTACTTCATCAATATTGTCCTGTGCAATTTTATATCCTTGTAAAATATGAACTCTACGCTCATCCTTAGCTAAATCAAACCTTGTACGTCTAATTATTACTTCTTTTTGATAATCAATGTATTTTACAATTACTTCCTTTAAACCTAATGTTTTAGGAGTCATTCCATCTAACATTAAAAATATTATTCCATATTGAGTTTGAAAATTCGTATGCTTATACAAGTTATTCAAAACAACTTGAGGATTTGCATCTCTTTTTAATGTAATTGTTATTTTAACACCGTTTTTTAAATCTGTATGATAATCAGCAATTCCATCAATAACTTTTGTATGTACTAATTCAGCAACTTTATTCTTTAATTCCATAGTATTAACACCATATGGAACTTCAGTAATAACTATATTATGATGATTACCAGCATCTTCTATAACAGCTTTACTTCGTATAGTAATTGTTCCTCTACCAGTTTCATATGCTTTCTTAATACCCGAATTACCTAATATTATACCTCCAGTAGGAAAATCTGGACCTTTGATATATTGCATCAATCCTAGAGTATCAATTTCAGGATTGTCAATATACGCTACACAACCATCTATAACCTCTCCTAAATTATGTGGTGGGATATTAGTAGCCATACCTACTGCAATACCCATAGTACCATTTACTAAGATGTTAGGAAATCTTGAAGGTAAAACTCTTGGTTCTTTGCTAGTAACATCAAAGTTATCATCCATATCAACAGTATCTTTGTTAATATCTCTTAATAATTCTAATGATATTTTTGCTAATTTTGACTCGGTGTAACGCATTGCTGCTGCACCATCACCCTCAATATTACCAAAGTTACCATGACCATCAATTAACATATATCTTTGGTTAAAGTCTTGAGCCATTCTTACCATTGCTTCATAAATAGATGAATCACCATGTGGGTGATAATGTCCCATAACATAACCAACCGTTGTGGCAGATTTTCTATGAGGTTTATCAGGCGTATAACCAGATTCATACATAGACCATAGGATTCTACGATGTACCGGCTTTAATCCATCACGTAAATCTGGTAGTGCACGTGATGCAATTACACTCATTGAATACTCCAAGAAAGAAGATTTAACCTCATCTACGATATTATTTTCTGCTAAACTATCTCTTTCATGAAAATAGCCATTAAATTTTTCATTATCAATATTAACACGTTCTAATTCTTCATCAAATTCTTCATTTATATTATCTTTATTATCCATAATTCACCTCCTAGATATCTAAATTTTGTACATATCCAGCATTTTCTTCTATAAATTTTCTTCTAGGTTCTACTTCATCGCCCATAAGTTTTTCAAATATAGCATCAGCTGCAACACAATCATTAACAGTAATCTTTCTTAATACTCTTTTTTCTATGTCCATTGTCGTTTCATTTAATTCATCAGCATCCATTTCTCCTAATCCTTTCATACGAGCAATTTCAGCACGAGCTCTAACGTTTTCTGGTAATGATTGTAAATACTCATCTAGCTCTTCTTCATTTAAAACATATTTTCTTGTTTTTCCATGCATTATCCTGAACAATGGAGGTTGAGCGGCATATACATGTCCTGCTTCAACAATAGGCTTAAAGAATCGATAGAATAAAGTTAATAATAATACTCTAATATGTGAACCATCAACATCGGCATCGGTCATAATTACAATTTTGTCATATCTTAACTTTGATAAGTCAAATTCTTCACCTATTCCTGTACCAAATGCTGTTATAATTGTTCTTATTTCTTCATTTGATAATGCTCTATCAAGTCTTGCTTTTTCTACATTTAAAATCTTACCTCTTAATGGTAAAATTGCTTGTGTCATTGAATCTCTACCCTTTTTAGCAGAACCTCCAGCTGAATCTCCCTCGACTATAAATATTTCAGAAACTTTAGGGTCTTTGCTTTTACAATCAGATAGTTTACCAAAGAAGTTAGTCATAGTTAAATCACTTTTTCTAGTAATTTCCCTTGCCTTTTTAGCAGCATTTCTAGCACGGCATGCCAACATAGCTTTACTAACTATAGCTTTTGCATCATCTGGATTTTCCATTAAGAATCTTTCAAAACCTTGTGAAAAAACATTATCAGCTAGTTTTCTTACTTCGGAATTACCTAGTCTTCCTTTAGTTTGACCTTCAAACTGTGGATTAGGATGTTTACAAGAAATAATCATTGTCAATCCTTCTTTTACATCGTCTCCAGTTAAAGGGTCGTCCTTTTCTTTCAATATATTTGCTTTTCTTGCATAAGAATTAATTACTCTAGTTAATGCACGTCTAACACCTTCTTCATGAGTACCACCATCATGAGTATTAATATTATTGACAAACGAATAAATATTTTCATTATATCCTGTGTTATACTGCATTGCTACTTCAAAAAATACTCCGTCTTCTTCACCTTCTAAGTGAATAATATCTTCATGAACAGGTGTTTTTTCTTTATTAATAAATCTTACATATTCACTAATACCGCCTTCATATAAGAATGTTTCACCAGTTGTATCCTCTTCATCTCTATCATCCCTTAAAGTAATTGATAATCCTTTATTTAAAAATGCTAATTCACGAATACGAACTCTTAACGTTTCATAATCATATATTTCACTATCAAATATATCAGGATCTGGTTTAAACGTTACTGTTGTACCAGTTCTATTAGGGCTACAAGTATCAATTACATGTAGTGGTTCAACAGTATGTCCACCTTTTTCAAATCTTATATAGTTTACTTGACCATTTTTATATACTTTAACTTCAAGCCATTTACTTAAGGCATTAACAACTGAAGCACCTACACCATGTAATCCACCAGATACTTTATAACCTCCGCCACCAAATTTTCCACCAGCATGTAATACAGTATAAACTGTTTCAACAGTAGATAATTTAGTTTTAGGATGTATATCAGTAGGTATTCCACGACCATCATCTTTAACAGTTATTGAATTATCTTTATTTATAATAACTTCAATATTATGACAAAAACCTGCTAAAGCTTCATCGATAGAGTTATCTACAATTTCCCAAACTAAATGATGTAACCCTTTTAAATCTGTTGTACCAATGTACATACCAGGACGTTTTCTTACAGCCTCAAGTCCATCTAATACTTGAATCGCCGAAGAATCATATACTTCTTTTTCTTCCATTATAATCACCTTCATTTTTTATTTTTCCATTTTCTATTCTGAAAACTTTTGCATTATTTAGTAATTTCTTACTTATACCAACGGTGTCATTAGCAGTAATAATTACTTGAATACCATCATTTATAAACTCTATTAAATGATTTTTTTTACTTTTATCTAATTCACTAAAAATATCATCTAATAATAAAACTGGTTTAGTTCCTGTTAATTCTTCAAATATTGGTATTTCAGCTAATTTAAAAGCTATCATAGCCATTTTTTGCTGTCCTTGAGAACCATAAGTTTTAGCATCATTATCATTAATAATAAAGCTAAAATCATCCCTGTGTGGCCCATATAAGGTCATCCCAGCAACTACTTCTTTATTCTGATTTAATCGATATTTTTCTCCCAATTGTTCTCTTAAGTTAGTGTTTGTAATATCAATATTTGCTTCATATAATATTTTTAGTTGATCAGACTTAGTTAAATTATTATATATAGTGGAAATATTTTCATTAATTTTGTTTATAAAACTGATTCTTTCTTTATAAATATTAACAGCTCTATCTATTAAATTATTAGTAAGCACATCTAAATACCTATAATCACTAATTCCGTTAGTATATATCAACTTTAAGTAATCATTGCGCATTTTTAATATCTTATTATACTCATTATAATTTTTTATATATTGCTGACTTAATTGACTTATTTCAATATTTAACAAATCTCTTCTTAGTGACGGTGTACCTTTAATAGTTTCCACATCTTCTGGGGAAAATAAAATCACATTAAAAGTACTAACATAATCAGAAATTTTTTTAATATTTGTATCATTTATAAATACTTTTTTTTCATTATTAGATGACAAAACAGATAAGTTTTTGAAATATTTACCTATTTTTATATCACCTACAATTTTATAGCTATCACTACCTTTTCTTTTTAATATGTCATCATAATTAGTTCTGTATGATTTGGTAAGTGCTAAAACATATATACTTTCTAATATATTACTTTTTCCTTGAGCGTTGTTTCCTAAAAATATATTAACTTGATTATTAAATTTTACGTTACATTTTTTATAATTTCTAAAATTTACTAAACTAATTTTAGTTAAAATCATTTAAATCCACCAAAAACGCCCATATAAACACCTTTACCTATTTCTTAATCCACTATACATACAACTACATTATATCATATTTTAGATAAATATAAAAGAAAAAAGAGGTTTTTCCCCTTTATTTTTGCCTAATTCTTTTATTAATTAATACATCTAACATACCAGCTCTTAATAATTGATTCTCAAATGACAATTTTGATATTTTAAATTCTTCTTCTATACCATTTTGAAATACTACTTTTGTGTTTTTACCTTCTTTTTTTCTATTTTTAACATAACTGTGATTTATCCAGCAACAGTCACTAGAAGATGCAGCTTTTGTTGGAAAAAAAATAATTCTTTCGCTTTCTTCAATCAGAAGTGGTATTTTATAACTAAAATTAAGCATTTTTTGAGCAGCTTTTATCCGTCCGTCATAAGTACTACCGTAGTATTCACAATTTTCCTCCATTATTTCAAAAGTTGATTTAGCAATAACATGTTCTTTAGATAATTCAATAATCTTAGATTTATTACTACTAATTGGTATAATTGCTATTGTCTCATCATTGATTTCATAATCCATAAAAAATCCCCCATTTCTTAATTTGTAATTTAAATTACGGGGGATATTATATTTGATTAATTTGTCGAAATCTGTCGAATTATGTCGACTATTGTATTTTTTTTAATATGTTCTTATTGGTAAAACTAATTGTTCTAATGTTTTATCTTCTTTTCCTCTTATTATTATAGGCTTAATTTCTCCAAAAAATGACAATTCAGCATCACTATCTTCAAAAGATTTTAAAGCTTCCATCATATATTTTGCACTGAATGAAATTCTAACTTCTTCATCATTCATGTTTTGAACCTTCATTTTTTCTTCAACACGTCCTATTTCTGCTGAAGATGATTTAACAAGTAATGTTTCACCTTTAATTTCAAATGTAACTATGTTTTTTTCTTTATCAGAAGTTAATATACTAGCTCTATCTATTACATTATATAATTCATCAATATTAGCACATATAGTCAAAATAGGGTCTGTAGGCCAAAGATTATTGGTATTAGGATAATTTCCATTTATTAATCTAGATTGAAATAACAAGTTATTATATTTAAATAAAATTTTATTGTTAAAAATATGCATTTCCATATCATCATCGCCTAAATCTAATATTTTATTAAATTCTATTAAATTTTTGCTAGGAATTACAAAATTATAATTTTCTTCAGCAGGTTTATTTAATTTAATTGTTTTTTTAGCTAAACGATATGAATCTGTAGCATTACATTCTAGTATATCTCCTACTATTTTAAAGTTAATTCCTGTTAATACTGCTCTTGATTCATCATTAGAAGTAGCAAATGATGTTTGATTAATAATGTTTCTAAATGATTTATTATTAATAGAAATAACCTTTTTACTTTCTTCTAATGCAATATTAGGATATTCGTTTTTATTAATACCATTCAAATTAAATTCACTATTTTCTGTGTAAATAATTATTTTTAGTTCATCTATAACTTCTATATTAATAAACTCATCAGGTAGTTTTCTTACTATATCTAATATATATTTACCTTGAATAATAATACTACCCTCTTTTTCAATACTCATGCTTTCATCTGCTGGTATAAATGTTTGAATAGTAATATCATTATCTGATGCTGTTAATGTTAGTCCATTATTATTTAATTCAAATTTAATACCAGACAATATAGGTATTAAGTTCTTTGTAGATATTGCTTTTGATACTTTATTTAATCCTTCTAATAATACATCTTTTTTAATTCTTAATTTCATATTTATTCCTTCTTTCTTTTTTTAAGATATTTTTATTATTACAGTGGAAACTGTGCAAAAATGTTTATATATTTATACATCATATAAATTATAAATTGTATCCTGTGGAAAAAGTATTAATAACTTGTTTATTTTATTTCTTTTTCCAAAATTTCAATGGTTTTATTCAAGTCTTTGTTAGTAGAAATCTCTCTTTCTATTTTTTCACAGGAATGCATAACTGTTGAATGGTCTTTACCACCAAATTCAATACCTATTTTAGGAAAAGATTCATCAGTTAGTTTTCTACATAGGTACATGGCAATCTGCCTAGGAAATGATATATTTGAGTTTCTTTTCTTAGATTTTAAATCATCTATAGAAATCTTAAAATATTCAGCAACGACTTTTTGAATTTTATTAATATCGTTCTTTTCACTAATTCCTTTATTAATATAGTCTTTTAAAGCTTCCATTGCTAAGTTTAAATCAATTTCTGATCCCATGATTGTTGAATATGCAACCAACCTAGTAACAGAACCTTCAAGCATACGTATATCACTACCAAGATTAGAAGCCATATATTCAATTACTTGATCAGGAATATACTTATTAATAGCTTCTCCAGCAATTCTTTTCTTTAAAATTGCTACTCTTAATTCAAAATCTGGTGGATAAATATCAACAGGTAATCCCCAACAAAAACGAGTTCTTAAACGATCTTCTAGGATTTTTAAGTCATCAGGAGACCGGTCAGATGATATTATTATCTGTTTGTTATCACCATATAAGTTGTTAAATGTGTGAAAAAATTCTTTTTGTGTTTCAGTCGCTCCACCTAAATATTGTATATCATCAATTATTAATACATCGATATTACGGTATTTCTGTTTGAAGAAGTCAACATAACTAAAGTTAGTACCTGTTTCATCCTTCTTATTAATACCTATAAAATCCGAAACAAATTGTTCACTAGTAACGTATAATACTTTTTTATTTGAATTTTTTGTAATATAGTTCCCTATCGCATGCATTAAATGTGTTTTACCTAATCCACTATTACCATATATAAACAATGGATTATACATTTTTCCAGGGTTTTCAGCAACAGCTAAAGCCGCAGCATGTGCAAACTTGTTACTATTACCTACTATAAAATTATCAAAAGTATACTTCGAATTTAAATTTGTATTAACATAAGTATTTTCATTATTATAGATATTTGAATTAGCAGGATGATTTGCCGAGATACTATCAACAATTGAAGGTTCTTCTTCCTTTATATCTTCCTTTAAAACTAATTCAATATCAACGCTTTTACCGGTAACTTCTAAAAAAGAATTAATAATTAAATCTTTGTAATTCATCAAAATATGGTTTTTGTGTATAGCGTAAGGGACAATAATTCTAGCTACTCCGTTTTTTAAATCATAAAGTTCCGTTTCTTCAAACCAAGTCTGAAATGATAATGAGTTAGTTTCTAACTTAATTTTATCTAAAATATTCGACCACAAAACAGTTGTATCCATCATTATCACTCCCCCCACTAAAAGAATAATTAATACATTTTCATTGTAACTTATCCTGTTGAAAAAATAAATACAAAAACGCAAAAAAAAATTATGAACAAGTAATTCACAGAGTTTTCCCCAATTATTGTGTATAAAAAATAAAGAAAAAATTAAGATTTGCACATTTTCCACAAATTTCATATAACAGGTGTAAAAAAAGTTATAAACAAGCCTGTTAATTCTGTTGAAAACTTAATATCAAGTATTTTCAATAAAATGTTTGACAAAATGGTAATTCTACTATTATAATAGGGTAGATTTTAGTTTGGAGGTGGAATGAATGAAAAGAACTTATCAACCAAATAATAGAAGAAAAGCAAAGAAACAAGGATTTTTTGCTAGAATGAAAACTGATATTATAAATAAAAGAAGAAAAAAAGGACGTAAAAAATTAGTATAATAATTCCACTGGTAACAGTGGCTTTTTTGTTATATACTTTAGTTGGAGTTGTTTAAGATGAAAAAAAGGAACGTTGTAAAAGAGAGCAGAGATTTTTCAAAAATAATGAAAAGTGGAAAAAAATATTGGAATGATGCTTTTTCAGTATATTATTTTAGTAATGACTATAATGATTATCGTTTTGGAATTTCAGTTAGCAAAAAAATAGGTAATGCAGTAGTTAGAAACAAAATTAAGAGACAAATGCGAAATATTATTGATAAATATAAAAATATCTACCCAAAAAATAAAGATTATATTATAATAATAAGAAGAAATTACCTTAATTTAGAATTTTCTGAAATTGATAATAGGTATGTAGACTTTATACACAGAGTCATAAATACAAAGGAGAAAAATAATGAAAAAGAAAAACAATAAAATAAAAATACTATTATTAATAGTTTTAGTATTATTCTCAACAGGATGTACAAAAGTATTAAAAGACCCTAAAACTAAAAAAGCTGTAACAAATCCGACTACAGGACAAAATTTAACAGAAAATATATTATGTCAGCCAAGTGATAAAGAAACAATAGAATTATATGAAAAATATAAAATTGATACTACAAAACTTCCAACTTGTAAAAAGTTTTCAGTTACATCAGGTGGATATGAAGGTTTATGGGATAGTATCTTTGTGAAACCACTTGCTTGGGTTATTATTCAAATAGGAAATTTCGTAAAAAGTTATGGATTGTCATTAATCATAACAAGTCTATTAATTAGATTTATAGCATTTCCAATAACAAAGAAAACAGCTATGCAATCAGAATTAATAGCAAAAGCAAAACCAGAGTTAGATAGACTAGAAAAAAAATATGCTAATAAAAATGACCAAGCGTCAATGATGAAAAAAAGTCAAGAAATGACTATGATTTATAAAAAATATAATATAAATCCAGTTGCTGGTTGTTTATATGCACTAATTCAAATACCTTTATTTATCGCATTTTTAGAAGCAATAAATAGAGTTCCAGCATTATTCGAAGAAAAGTTCATAGGATTCCAACTTGGTACAACGCCAATAATTGGTCTTCAAAATGGTAATTTTTTATATTTAATAATTATAGTACTTGTAGGATTAACAACTTTCTACTCATTTAAATTAAACTCAACTGCTACTGGTTCTAATGATCAAGCTAAAATGATGAATAGAGTAATGGTAATAACAATAGTATTTATGTCATTGTTTATGTCCAGTGCTTTAGGAATATATTGGGTAACAACTAATGTGTTTACAATTTGTCAAAACTTGTTAGTTAAAAGGAGTAAAAAAATAAATGGATAAGTATGTTTATAGTGGAAAGAGTAAAGAGGAAGCCTTAGAAAAAGCATTAGCAGAGTTAAATGTTAATGAAAGCGATATTTATATAAAAGAAACAGAACAAAAAGTAGGATTGTTTAAAAATAAAAAAATAGAATTAGAAATAATTAAAAAATCCGATGTTTTGGACAACTTGAAAGAATTTATATTAAAAGTAACTAAATTAATGGGAATTGAAGCAAATATTGAAACTAAAATAAGAGATAATAACGTTACTATTACTTTATACAGTGATAATAACAATATATTAATAGGTAAAAATGGTAGGACGATAGAAGCTTTAAGTTTAATTGCTAAGCAATATATTCAAAATGAAGCAGGAGTAAATTATAGATTCTTATTAGATGTAGGAGAATATAAAGCAAAACAACAAAAGAATATAGAATATATAGCTAAAAAGACAGCAAGAGAAGTAGCAAAGACAAAAATAGAGGCTAAACTTGATCCAATGAACTCATACGAAAGAAGAATCGTTCATAGTATTTTATCAGATAATGATAAGGTATATACTGAAAGTGTTGGAGAAGAACCAAATAGATCAGTAGTTATTAAACCAAGAGATTAATTAAAATCTCTTTTTTTCTTTCTAATACTTGAAAAAAATCTAAATATGTTATAATCTATATAGGCAAAAAACGGGGTGAAAATATGAATGATACTATAGTAGCTATATCAACAGCTTTAGGAGTAGGTGCAATTTCCATAATAAGATTAAGTGGTAACAACGCAATAGAAATAGCTAATTCAATGTTTAAAGGCAAAGATTTATCAAAAGTAGATAGTCATACAATTAACTATGGCCATATAATCGATGGTGACAATAGTATTGATGAAGTATTAGTAAGTGTAATGAAAGCACCTAAAACTTTTACATGTGAAGATGTAGTTGAAATTAATTGTCATGGTGGAATAGCAACTACAAATAAAATATTAGAGTTAGCTTTACTAAAAGGTGCAAGGTTAGCAGAACCTGGTGAGTTTACAAAAAGAGCTTTTTTAAACGGAAGAATCGATTTGATAGAGGCAGAAGCTGTTATGGATGTAATAAATGCTAAAACTGAACAATCAAGAAAATTGTCAATAAATCAATTAGACGGAAGTATAAGTATCATTATAAGAAATTTTAGGCAAAAACTTTTAGAGCTATTAGCAAATATTGAAGTTAATATAGATTACCCTGAATATGAAGATATCGAAGTTATGACTAATAAGAATATCGAAAATGAAATAGAAAACATAAAAAATAGTCTAAAAACTATAATAGATGAGTCAGAAAACGGAAAAGTAATAAGAAATGGTATCAAAGTTGCAATAGTAGGGCGACCTAATGTAGGTAAAAGTAGTATTTTAAATCGTATTTTGAATGAAAATAAAGCAATAGTAACTGATATTGAAGGTACAACTAGAGATATAGTAGAAGGACAAGCAAGTATTGATGGAGTTTTATTTAACTTTGTTGATACAGCAGGAATAAGAGAAGCAAAAGATATAGTTGAACAAATAGGAATCGAACGTAGTAGAAACGAAATTAATAATTCCGATTTAGTATTATTTGTTTTAAATAATAATGATGTATTAAATAAAGAAGATAAAGATTTGATAAGTTCTCTTCCTGAACAATCTCTAATTGTAATAAATAAAAATGATTTAGATAATAAACTAAATGTTACTGATTTGAATAAAGATTATGTTTATATAAATACAATTGATGTAGATGGAATTGAACCATTGAAAAACAAAATAAAAGAAATATTTAATTTAGAAAAAATAAAAAATGGTGATTGTACTTATTTGAGTAACGCAAGACAAATATCACTTGCAAAAGAAGCTTATGCAATCACTAAAGATGTAGAAGAAGGAATAAAAAATAGTGTTCCTACTGATTTAATAGAAATTGACATAAAAAGAATTTGGGAAAAACTAGGTGAAATGTTAGGAGAGACATATTCTGATGAATTAATTAATCAACTGTTCTCACAATTTTGCCTTGGAAAATAATGTAGTTGATGGTAATAAAGGGAGTGATAAAATGGAATATGATGTAATAGTAGTAGGTGGAGGACATGCTGGATGTGAAGCTTCCCTTGCCAGTGCTAGAAAAAATAAAATTACATTGTTAGTTACTAGTAATAAAAAAAATATTGCTGATATGCCATGTAATCCATCAATAGGTGGACCAGCTAAAGGAATAGTAGTAAGAGAAATATCTGCCTTAGGTGGAGAAATGGCCAATAATATAGATAAAAGTTTTTTACAAATGAAAATGCTTAACACCAAAAAAGGTCCAGCTGTAAGAGCTTTAAGAGCCCAAGCAGATAAAGTAACATATCGTAAAGAAATGCTAAATACATTAGAACACACTGAAAATTTAACAATAAAAGAGGCCATGGTTGAAGATTTAATCGTTGAAAACAATAAAATACTAGGAATAGTTTTAGAAAATGGAGAGAAGATTTTGTCCAAAGCAGTAATTTTAACAACAGGAACATATTTAAAAGGTGCTGTTTTATATGGTTCTACAAAAATTTCAAGCGGTCCACATGATGAAAGACCATCTAAATTTTTGAGTGACAACTTAAGAAAGCTAGGTTTTAGAATAAAAAGATTGAAAACAGGAACACCACCTAGAATTGAAAAAAGCAGCATTGATTTTAGTAAAGCAACATTACAACCAGGTGATAACGAAGAAAGATACTTTTCAGTATTCAATAATAAAGAATATGATGTAACAAAACAAATACCATGCCATTTAATTTATACTACACCATTAACTCATGAAATCATTAAAGCAAATCTAGATAAATCAAGTATGTACGGTGGATATGTAGAAGGAATTGGACCTAGATATTGTCCATCAATTGAAGATAAAATAGTAAGATTTAGTGATAAAGAACGTCATCAATTATTTTTAGAACCAGAAAGTATTTATTATGATGATATATATTTACAAGGTTTTTCTACAAGTATGCCTCATGATGTTCAAGAAAAAATGGTTCACAGTTTACCAGGATTAGAACACGCTATTATTAATAAATATGCTTATGCAATTGAGTATGATGCAATTGATTCAACTCAATTGAGACCAACGTTAGAGACAAAATTAATTGAAGGGTTATATACTGCAGGTCAAATAAATGGTACAAGCGGATACGAAGAAGCAGCATGTCAGGGATTAATTGCTGGAATTAATGCATCATTAAAAATAGAAGGCAAAGAAGGATTAGTATTAAAAAGAAATGAAGCCTATATTGGGGTACTAATAGATGATTTAATTACTAAAGGTGTAATTGACCCATATCGTTTATTAACATCACGTGCTGAATATAGATTATTATTAAGACACGATAATGCTGATTTAAGATTAACTGACTATGGCCATGATATAGGCCTTATCAATGAAAAAGATTATTTAACATTTAATGAAAAGCGAAATAAAATAACAGAATTAATGCATATATTAAAAAATTATATTATTAATCCAAATAAAGAGAATAATGAGTATTTAAACAGTATTAACACACCAGAAATTGTAACTTCTACATCTTTGTATGATTTATTAAAAAGACCAGAAATAGAAATAGAAAATTTATCACATTATGTAGATTTAAATTATGGTAAAGAGGTACTAGAACAAGTTAGTATTAATGTGAAATACGAAGGATATATAAAGAAAGCATTAAAAGAAGCTGAAAAGATGTTAGAATATGAAAATATTAAAATTCCTAACGACATAGATTACTCATTAGTACATAATATTGCTCAAGAGGCAAAGCAAAAATTAACAGAAATTAAGCCAACTTCAATTGGACAAGCAATGCGAATAAGTGGAGTAAATCCAGCTGACATTACTATGCTAATGGTATATATGAAAAGGAATAAAAGTCATGAATAAAGAAAAATTTATAATTGAAGTTAGTAAATTAGGAATAGAACTTACTGAAGAGCAATTAAATAAGCTAGATAAATTTTATGAATTACTAATTGATTGGAACGAAAAAATTAATTTGACAACCATCACAAATCATGAAGATGTATATTTAAAACACTTTTATGACAGTTTAACCTTAATAAAAGAAGTTGATTTAACTAAAGATTTAAGTATATGTGACGTTGGTAGTGGTGCAGGATTTCCTGGAATAGTATTAAAAATATGCTTTTCTAACTTAAATATTGTATTGATAGATTCGTTACAAAAAAGGGTCAATTATCTAAATGAAATCATACAAGAATTAAATTTAAAAAAAATAGTTGCAGTTCATTCACGGATGGAGGAATACTCAAGAACTCATGAAGAAGAGTTTGATATTATAACAGCAAGAGCTGTTGCAAATATGAATGTTTTATTAGAAATAAGTGTAAAAGCATTAAAAGTTAAAGGTCATCTTGTATTGATGAAAGCTAATTGTGATGAAGAAATAACAAACAGTAAAAGAGCATTGACTGAATTAAATAGTGATATTTTTAATATAAGTAGATTTCAACTTCCAATTGAAAACAGTAATAGAACAATTATAAATATTGTAAAAAATAACAAGACTAATTCTAAATATCCTAGGAACATAGACAAAATAAAAAAATATCCTTTATAACAAATAAAATATTGAAAAACAAACAATAGTAGTATATAATTTAATGTAGAATAAAAGAATAAAGAGGAGGATATACATGGAAAATGAAGTAGTATATTTGTATTTAGATGACATTATACCTAATAGATTCCAACCTCGTGAAGTGTTTGATGAAAAGGCTTTAAAAGAATTAGCTGTATCAATAAGAGAACATGGAGTAATACAACCAATTATCGTAAGAAAAATTGGTACTAAATATGAAATAATAGCAGGAGAACGCCGTTATAAGGCATCAACTTTAGCCGGCATGACTAAAATCCCTGCAATTATCAGAAATTTAGATGATAAAGAAAGTTCGAAGGTTGCACTTATAGAAAATTTACAAAGAAAAGATTTAACCCCAATCGAAGAAGCAAGAACATATCAAAAAATATTAGATATTGATAACATGACGCAAGAAGAACTTGCCAAAAGTATGGGTAAATCTCAATCTGCTGTATCAAATAAATTAAGGTTATTAACTTTGTCTAGTAAAATACAAGATGCATTGTTAAATGAACAAATATCTGAGCGTCATGCAAGAAGCTTATTAAATGTTGAAGATGAAAAAGAAAGAGACTCATTACTAGATACCGTTATTGAAAAACGTCTTTCTGTAAAAGATTTAGATAATTTAATAAAAAATGGTGAATCAGCAGAGGAAAGTGTTAAAGAAGAATCAGTTGAATTAAAACCAAAAGAATTAGTTCCTGAACAAGAAAATAATACTAGTGATGCCGAAGTAGAAAACTTTAAGAAAGAAAATTACCCACGTATCAATTTTGATGATTTATTAAAAAATCTTAATCAAGAAGTTCCAAAAGTTGAAAAATCAGACGATATAGAAACATTAGATTTACAGGAACCAGATGATAATTATTATTCTTTCTCAGAATTAAAGAAAGTAAATGTAACAGGTATTGACGAAGCAATTGAAATAATAAGAGATGCTGTAAATAAATTATCTGAAAAAGGGTTCCGTGTAAAAAATGATGAACTTGATTTAGAAAATAAACATAGATTTATTATCGAAATAGATAAAGATAACAAATAATATTAACAAAGATAGATTTTCTATCTTTTTTTGTTCTAAAAACATTTCAAAACTCCTAATTTTTTGATAGAATAGTATTTGACAAGAATTATGGGAAAAAGGTGATAAGATGGGAAAGGTAATTTCTTTGGTAAATCAAAAAGGTGGAGTAGGAAAAACAACAACTAGTATTAATCTTTCTGCATCTTTAGCAGTATTAGGTAAAAGAGTATTATTAATAGATTTAGACCCTCAAGGTAATACAACTACTGGTATTGGTATCAATAAAGGAGATATTGATAAAAGTGTTTATGATGTTTTAATCGATAGTTGTAAGATAGAAGAGGCAATATTAGCTACAAGATACAAAAGATTATCGTTGTTACCAGCTACCATTAATTTAGCAGGAATAGACATTGAATTATTAGAAAAAAGCAAAGATGAGCCCACATTTTCAAAAGGCAAACAATTAAAAATAAAGTTGGACACAGTAAAAGATAATTATGATTTTGTTATTATTGATTGTCCACCATCACTAGGATTAATTACCACTAATGCATTAACAGCATCAGATTCAGTAATAATTCCAGTACAGTGTGAATTCTTTGCTTTAGAAGGAATTATGCAACTATTAAATACTATCATGATGGCACAAAAGAATCTAAATCCTAATTTGGATATTGAAGGAGTATTACTAACAATGCTAGATTCAAGAACAAAGTTGGGGTTTGAAGTAGTGGAAGACATTAGAAAATACTTTAAAGAAAGAGTATACAATACAATAATTCCCCGATTAATTAGATTAACAGAGGCACCATCACATGGTAAACCAATAATTGCATATGATCCTAAAAGTAAGGGTACAGAAGCCTACTTAAATTTAGCTAAGGAAGTGATTGAGAGAAATGGAAACAACTAAAAGAAGAGCACTTGGAAAAGGACTTGAAGAATTGTTTAATAACGAACAATTAGACTTTAACAAATTTGAGAAAACAATAGTAGAGGCGACACCAAAAGAAGAGATAATTGAAATTGATATCAGTGAGTTAAGACCAAACCCATATCAGCCAAGAAAAGTATTTGATGAAACAAAGTTGGAAGAATTAGCATCTTCAATTAAAGAACATGGTGTATTCCAACCAATTATAATTAAAAAAAGTATTAAAGGGTATGAAATAATAGCAGGAGAACGTCGTGTAAAAGCTTCTCAAAAAGCAGGATTAACTAAAATACCAGCAATTTTAAGAGATTTTACAGACGAAGAAATGATGGAAATTGCACTTCTTGAAAATTTACAAAGAGAGAATTTGAATTCAATTGAAGAAGCTACGGCATATAAAAAATTAATTGATAGTCTTTCAATAACTCAAGAAGAATTAGCAAATAAATTAGGAAAGAGTAGAAGTCATATCACTAATATGTTAGGACTTTTATCGTTACCTGAAGAAATCAAAGAAATGATTAATGAAAATAAAATAACAATGAGTCATGCCAGAGTTTTAAGTAAAATAGAAGAAAAAGATAAAGTTATAGAAATGGCTCACAAAATTGTTGATAAGAATTTAAATGTTAGAGATTTAGAAGAATTATCTAAAGATAAAGAATTAACTAAAAAACATCACATTGAAAAACATAGAACTAATGAATATTATCAAATAGAAGAAGAAATGTGTGATAAATTAGGAACTAAGGTAAAAATAACTTCTAATAAAATAGAAATCAAATTTAGTAATAATAAAGATTTAAATAGAATTTTAGAAATATTACATTTAACAGAAGAATAGTATTCTAGGTGAGATTATGACTGAAAAAGAATTTACATTAGGAACAATTGTAGAAATGAAAAAAGGCCACCCTTGTGGTGAAAATAAATGGGAAATTATTCGTTTAGGAGCTGATATAAAAATAAAATGTGTTGGTTGTGGACGAGTAGTTATGTTACCAAGGATAGATTTTAATAAGAAAGTAAAAAAGATTATTAGTTAGGAGCAAATTATGAGTACTAAAAAGAAAATGAAATTAAAAAAGTTTAGTTTTCACCCTATCACAGCATTTATATTACTAACTTTTGGAGTGCTTGTATTGAGCTGGTTATTATCGGTTTTTCAATTACAAGCTACATACACAATCGTAAGACCAGAAAACTTAGAATTAGAGTCTGTCTTTGTTAGTGTTAAAAACTTACTAAACTATGATGGAATAAAATACATCATTAGTAATGCGGCGTCAAATTTTGCTTCTTTTGCACCATTAGTGAGTTTATTAATTGCTTTAATTGGGCTTTCTATAGCCCATGCTTCTGGACTAATTGATGCGTTCATTAAAAGAGTAACCTTGAATATTGATAACAAAAAACTAACATTTATACTAATATTAATTGCTATTTTTTCAAGTATTATAAATGATGTAGGTTATGTTGTATTAATACCACTAGCTGCACTACTATATTTAGCAAATGGTAGAAGCCCATTACTAGGAATAGTTGCTGCCTTTTGTGGAGTATCGTTTGGTTATGGAGCTACGTTGTTTGTAGGTTCTATGGAAGTAAATCTTGTTTCATTAACAACATCAAGCGCACGCCTAATTGACCCGACATTTCATGTTAGTTTAACATCAAATTTATTTATAATAATTGCTTTTTCTATAATTTTAGCAGTAATAGGAACAATAGTAATTGAAAATTTAGTAGTAAAAAAATTAGGTAAATATCGATTATCATTAGAAGAAACTCAAGAATTAGAAAAACTAACATTTCCGGTAGAAGAACAAAAGAAAATTGAATTGGAAATCAATGAGAAAAAAGGATTAAAACATGCTTATATTGTAGGATTAATTATTATAGTATTGTTTATTTACATGATAATTCCAAATTTTCCTGGTTCAGGAATGCTACTTGATATGAAAGAAACTACATATTTAAATCAATTATTTGGTACAAATTCTTATTTTCAAGATGGATTTACATATATGGTATCAATATTCTTTGCAATAACAGGTATAGCTTATGGAGTAGGTGCTAAAACATTAAAGAGTGATAAACAATTAATTGAAAAAGCATCAGATTATATCAAAAATATTGGAAGCTTAATTGTTCTTTTATTCTTTGCATCACAATTTATAGCAGTATTCAAAGAAAGTAATATAGGTACAGTAATTACAGCAATAGGTGCTAACTTAATAAAAAATTTATCTTTCTCAGGAATACCATTGATTTTATTAGTGTTAATTGTTATATTAGTATCTAATTTATTTATGACTTCACCAGTTAGTAAGTGGAAAATATTATCACCGGTAGTAGTTCCACTTATGATGCAGTCAAATATATCTCCACAATTTGCTCAATTTATATTAAGAGCAGGAGATTCAATCACAAAAGGAATAACTCCATTACTAGCATATTTTGTTATTTATTTAGGATATTTAAATATTTATAACAAAAATAGAGAACCAATAACAATAAGAAAGGCTATCTCTTATGCTATGCCATGTTGTTTAATAATGGGTGCCACATGGATTTTATTAACAATAGGGTGGTACTTAATAGGATTACCAATTGGACCAGGAGTTTTTCCAACACTATAATAGGAGGAAATTATGGGATTAAAAGCAGGAATAGTAGGATTACCCAATGTAGGTAAATCAACACTTTTTAATGCAATAACAAAGAAAAACATTTTAGCAGCAAATTATCCTTTTGCTACAATTGATCCAAATGTTGGTATAGTTACAGTACCAGATGAAAGATTAGCAAAATTAGAAGAGATGTATGTGCCAGAAAGATTAATTGCAACAAGTTATGAGTTTACTGATATAGCTGGTCTTGTTAAAGGGGCATCATTAGGAGAAGGTTTAGGTAATAAATTTTTATCTCATATTAGAGAAGTAGACGCAATAGTAGAAGTTGTTAGATGTTTTGACGATAATAACATAATACATGTTGAAAACACAGTTGACCCAATTAGGGATATAGAAATTATAAATTTGGAATTAATTCTATCTGACTTAGAAATTTTAACTAATAGAATTGATAAAATTAAAAAGAAAGCTGAAACTAACCGTGATAAAGAAGCGTTAGAAGAGTTGAATATTTTAAAAAAAGCAAAAGATAATTTAGAAAAGAATATTCCATTACGTTTAATTGAATTTAGTGAAGAAGAAATGAATGTATTAAGTAGTTTTGCTTTCTTAACAATAAAACCTATGATTTATCTTGCTAATGTCTCTGAAGATGATGTAGCAAAAGAGGATAATGATTATGTGAAGAAAGTAAAAGAATATGCTTCTAAAGAGAATTCAAAAGTAATCAAAATGTGCGCAAAGTTAGAATCAGAATTAAGTGAATTGAACGACGATGATAAAAAAGAAATGCTAAATGCGGTAGGAATTGAAGAAAGTGGACTTGATAAATTAATTAAGGAAACCTATGACCTTCTTGGTCTTGCAACATATTTCACCGTAGGTAGTGACGAAGTAAGAGCATGGACATTTAAAAAGGGAATGAATGCTAAAAAATGTGCTGGAATAATCCACACTGATTTTGAAAAAGGATTTATCAAAGCTGAAGTTATGAGCTATGATGATTTGATAAAATACGGAAGTGAACAAAAGGTAAAAGAAGCAGGACGTGCTCGACTTGAAGGAAAAGATTATATTATGCAAGATGGAGATATATGTTATTTTAGATTCAATGTTTAATATTAATTGATAAAGGAGAATTTGATATGAATCAGCCAAATCGAATTGAAATTAAAGAAAGAGCTAAAAAGCTTATAAAAGGGAATATTTGGAATCTATTAAAACCATGGTTAATAGCTTATGTAATAGAACTTGTGGTAGCTATCATAAATACATTTTTCTTTACTAAATCTGTAGCTTGCCCACTTGATATGCCATTTGCAACGAGATGTACTGAAGCAACAGCTATGAGTACACTGGTTCAAATAGCATTGTCCCTTGCATCAATAGTATTTATCTTTGGTTTTATTAGATATGTATTAAAATTTGCACGAGGCGAACAATATAGTGTTAAGGAAGATTTGTTTTATTACTTTAAAAATGATTTAGGTGTTGTATTATTAACAGGTATTTTAACTTCAATTCTTATTACAGCGTGGTCACTACTTTTGGTTATACCTGGTATTATTGCAGCAATAAGTTACTCAATGGTATTTTACTTGAAAGTAGATACAGATAAAACTGGTATGGATTTGATTGATGAAAGTAAAAAGATGATGCAAGGTCATAAGGCAGATTATTTTGTCTTTGTGCTAAGTTTCTTTGGATGGGCAATTTTAGGTGGACTTACCTTTGGATTAGCATATATTTATGTAATTCCATATATTAGTGTTTCACAAGCTTTATATTATGAAGAAATAAAAAAGATTAATAGTAATAATTAAGGAACCAATTTGGTTCTTTTTTTTATAAAACTTTTGCATCCTATGAGTATGATAAGATGAGTAATCATTTATCCACTCTAAAGATAACAACAATATATAATCTAATAAAATACATTTACCATGTTGAGATTTGGGACGAGGTGCATATTGGAAATAGAAATTGGTTGTCCGTTAAAGGTATCTTCATACTCAAACTTTAATATCATTTTCAGTGGTGATTCAAATTTTATCTTCGTTTTAAAAAGAAAAAAATCTCTTCTTTTTAGTTTCTCATATTGACAAAAATGTCGGAAAAAGATATTATTAATTTATAAGATAATAGGAGGATAAGAAGTGAAAAAGAGTTTATTAAAGTTTTTAGTAGGAATTTTTGTATTTGCTATTGGAATAACAGTTAATGCTGAAGGAACTACTAGTATACCAAATCTTGAAAATGGTGAAGGAAGTACAAATGGAACAGTATCTGTTGGTAGTGTAGAAACGCCTATATACAATGTTAACATTTATTGGTCTGATTTATCATTTGACTGGACTTATGATAGTGATAGTGCTGATTATAGTTGGACACCTACTAAAATCTGTAGTCCTTATGAAGCTTCTAATGTTTCAGCTACTGGTAAAACTATTTATAGTGATAAAAATTGTACTGAAATAGCTAATAACGTCGGTGAAGAAAGTGGCACTCCAAAATATTATTTAGATTCACGTGATTCTGTATTTTTTAATATTGAAGACTCTTCAGAACATGGTCAAATAGTTCCATCTGTTAAATGGAATGCTGCTAGTAATTATAGTTATGTAGATGCGAAGTTTACAGTTTACGAAGATTTTTGTGTAGCTGTACCAAATGAAAACGTTTATGATGTAGCTGTTAATTATGGCATTTATTCAGATTCCACTTGTGCTACAGAAACAACCCCTTCTGGATATGTAGAAAATAAGTATTATACTTTTGCACGTAAACCAGTCGTACTTACAACAGAAGAATTACCTGATTCCGTAAGAGTATCTGCTACTGGTGATAGTACAGAGATAGACGGATTAACTTTTGTTAAGCGTGATTATAGAAATAACTATAGAGTTGATTTTGTACTTGTAAATAAATCTACACCAACTGCTACACCAACTGCTGGTGATCAAATTGGTACAATCACCGTTTCTGTTAGAGCTAAATAGTGTTTGAATTAAATTTGCTCATAAAGACAATTTATATTTGATAGTATAAGGTGGATTTATGTCCACCTTATTTTTATAGGAGGGTTGTATGAAAAAAGAAAATAATGACAAAAAACGAAAAGAAGGGAAAAAAGCTAAAGTAATATATATTTTTTTGATTTTATTGATTATTTTATGTAGTGTCTTAATAGTTTGCCTTCTTCGAAAAGAAGAAAAGACTTTAATACCTGATTATGCTCCTGGTACAATTGATGTTAATGCTATTAAAGAACAAGATAATGGTAAGAAGATGGATGTGTCTAATGGTGGAGGAGCCGTAAGTATCTCTTATTCTAATATCGTTGAAGTTAATAACAAAAATAAGAAAATAAAGATGTATTTTAAGAATCCCAGTTCTTCTAGAGAATCAATTATTTTAGAATTATTAATTATTAATGGAGAAAAAGAATATTTAATTGGAAAGACAGACTTATTACCACCGGGGTATGCTTTATATAATATGAATCTAGATACCGATGTTAAGTTACCAAAAGGAGGATATAAAGGTATATTTAGAACAACTTATTACAGTGAGGAAACTGGGGAAAAAGAAATTGTTAATTCAGAAATAGAAATATCAATCGAGGTTAAATAGGAGTTTTGTATGAAAAGAAAAATTTTTGTTATTTCTTTAATAATATTTAGCTGTTTATTTGTAGATGTTTATGCCTTAAAGGAAGATGAATCAACATCCGCAAGTGTTAAAGTTGGTAATGTTGATGCTCCTATTTATAGCGTCGATGTAACATGGGGAAAAATGGAATTTACATATACAGAACAAATTAATTATGTATGGGATGATATTAATCATACATATGATTTGGGAGAATCAACATATAGGTGGGCTGCTAAAGACAATTATGTTGATGTTAATAATCATTCGTATGATGCCATTAGTGTTGAACTAGAATATGTTAGTTTAGAAGAAAGTGTGGACGGAGTTTTTAATATATCTAAGACAACAATAGATAGTAGATCTAATAATCGTTTTACTTTAACTTTAGAAGGAAGATTAAAAGATTCTGGTTTAGAATATATTAAAGTTTGTTCTATTAATTTAAAATTATCGTAGGGGGAATTTATGAAAAATAATAAGTTATTGATAATACTTTGTACTATATTAGTTTTTTTTATAGGAATTATATGTTTTTTAATAATTGATATAAAAAATAAAGAAACTTTTAAAAAGATTGATTTTGATAAAAATACTTTAGTTGAAATTCCCGATAATATTGTATATGAAAATTCAGTTTTGAATATTGTAGAAGGGTATTCGATATATATTAGTCCTTCTCCTAAAATTGTTAAAGATAACTATTTAAAAATAGATTTTATATCTCTTGATACTAATGATATATGGATAAAAGTCAGAATATTAGATGAAAAAGATAGTATTATAGGCGAAACTGGTTTAGTAAAAGCAGGTGAATACTTAGAAAAAGTTAAAGTAACAAGAAATGTTAAAGTTGGTGATAAGATTACATATAAAATAATGGGATATGAAATCGATAGTTATTTAAGTGCGGGTTCAGTTAGTTTGAATACAAGGATTGGTGAGTAATGGAAAAGAAGTTGTTTTTAATAGCAATTTTATGTTTGTGTTTAATTAACTGTAAAGTTAATGCACAAAGTAAAGATATCGAGGCTAAATATGAAACTAGTTATAATGTAGAGTTGGTTTCTGTTCATCTGAATAATAATTCCAAATATTTCGTGATAGACAATTATGAGTTTGAAGTATCAACAACTACCAATAACATAGAAATAGTTATTATTAGAGCTAGTGGAGATGCTAGCAATTATGCTAAGAAATTTTCTGGTAGTAATGATAATTATTATTTAATAATCTATCAAAACGGTGAAAAAATTAATACAAGTAATGTTAGTATAAAGATTAATTCTACATCTAAAGTACTTAATGTATATAAAAATAATGGTAAACTCTTAGAAAAATCAAACGAAAAAATTAGTTTAACTGCTAATGATTATTTTTTTGTAATCACTGATACTATTGATATTGGTGAAAATAATTATGTAGTTACTGATAATGGCAATAGAGTTGATAATGTTGATGATATTGAAATTAGTGATGACAGTGTTATAGAAATATATAATTCTAAAGATATTAAAGTAGATAATACAAGTGTTTTAGGCACTAACTATAAAGTAATTATTACAACGGGAACAGAAGTCAAAAAATATGTAATTATCGTTAAAGGTGATACTACTGGTGATGGTAAAATAAACTTAAATGATATAACTAGACTTTACCATTATTATAAGGGAATAGAACTAATGGATGAATGTTATGTTTTAGCAGGTGATGTTGCAAGAAATCAAATTATTAACTTAAACGATGTTACAAAATTATATCATTATTATAAAAATATAATTACTAGTTTATAGGTGATGGTATGAAGAAATTTTTATTGTTGGTAATTGGTATTATTTTAATGCCTTCATGTGTATTCGCTTCTGATAATAGTGTTTATATTGGTTGTGAAGGAATTAAATATAAAACTAATGACGAAATAAAGTGCAATATTTATGTTGACGTTGATTTTATAGTAACCAGTGTATCGGGTAAAATATTATTAGATGATAATTTAGAATTAGTAAGTTCTTCATATGATAATGATAATTGGCTAATGTTAGATGAAAATTTTAGTGTAGAAAGTATAAACTTAATCAGTGAAAATAAAAAAGAAAGAGATAATTTTATTATTGCATCTTTTGTTATTAAAGCAATTAATAAAGAAGACATTAGTGCCTCTAAAATATCTTTTGATGATGTTGTACTTGGTGATGAAAACTACGAAGAACATGAAATAGTTGCAGATAGTTTTGATTTGAATTTAGAGTATAAAAGCAATAATAATATATTCGTAGTTTTATTATTTGCCTTTTTAGTTATGGTAGTAATTTATTTAGTAAATAAAGAAGATAATAAAAATAAGAAAAATAAAGTAGGAATTATTATATTAGTATTATTTTTATTTTTGATACCAGACTGTGTCTTAGCAAGTAATGATATTAATATTAGTTGTGATAAAACAAAACTTAATAGTAATGAAGAAACAAGTTGTAGTTTATCAGTTAGTAATTTAGATTTTGTACCGACTGATATAGCAGGAACGGCTAAAGTTGGTAATTATTTATCAATAGTTAGTTCATCATATGATAAAAGTAATTGGACATCTTTTGATTCTAATTTTAGTGTTAGTGATATTAACTTGATACGTCAAAGCAAAGACAAAGTTAGTAGTTTTACAATAGCTACTTTTAGGGTTAAAGCTAGTAGTGGTGCTGTTGGTAGCAGTACAATTAGTTTTAATAATATAGTTATGGGTGATGATAATTATAATAGTGTTTCTTTAGGAAATAAATCTATTAATGTTAGTTTTAATTCCAGCAATAATTATTTGAACTCTTTAATTGTAAGTGAAGGAAATGTTGATTTTTCAAAAGATAAGACGAACTATTCCTTGACAGTGGATAGTGATAGTATTGTTGTTAGTGCTACAGCAGCAGATAGCAAAGCTAAGATTAGTGGTACTGGTAAAATAAATTTATTATATGGAGAAAATATAATTAATGTAGTTGTAACAGCAGAAGATGGTAGTAAAAAAACATATACATTAAGAATTACTAGAAAAGATAATCGTAGTACCAATAATTATTTAAAGAGTTTATCATTGTCTTGTGGTAATTTAAATTTTAATAAGAATATTAATAACTATAATATAGAAGTTGATGGTGATATTAGCAAAGTTATTATTACAGCTAGTCTAGAAGATTCTAAAGCTAAGTTTGTTAATAGTTTTGGACCTAGAAGTGTTAATTTAAATTATGGAACAAATAAGATTTTAATTAAAGTATTAAGTGAAAACGAAATAGAAAAAGTTTATACCTTAAATATAACAAGAAAAGATAATCGTAGTAGTGATACATCTTTAAAAAGCATTACTATTAGTTCTGGTAAGATAAATTTTAATAAAGATAAGTTATCATATAATGTTAATGTAAATAATAATATTAAAAAGATTAAAATTACAGCAGAAGCAAATAATTCAAAAAGTTTAGTCGAAATAGAAGGAAGCCAACAATTAGAAGTTGGAGAAAATATTTTTATAATTAAAGTAATCGCAGAAAACGGAAACATACAAGAATACAAAATAGTTGTTAATCGCGAAAAGAAAATCACTATTACTGACAATAATAAATTAACTAATATAGAAATCAAAAATCATGAAATAAATTTTTCTAGTAATTTATATGAATATACTGTGAAAACAAAAAATTCTAAGCTAGATATCATAGTAACACTTGCTTCAGAAGAATCAACATATGTGATAAACGGCAATGATAATTTAGAAGACGGAAGTATTATTTCAATAGTTGTTACTGATAAAGATGATAATCATAATATTTATAAGATTTATATAGAAAAAATTCATGAAATAAATATATATTTAATATTATTTATAATTTCACTAGTATTAAATATTTTATTAATTTTAGTAATAATTTATTTATTGATTAAGAGAAACAAAAAAAATAAGATTGGGAAAGAATAGACAAATCTATTTTTTTTTATATAAAAATACCCCTAACTTTAATGTTAAAGGTATTAATAAATTAATTATTTAAACTGAGCAGCGTTGTTATTTAAGACAGTTTCTTGAGAATGCATTTGATAATTTTGAATATCATTTAATTGATGAACACTATTTACAACTGCTTGTTGCTCATCGAGTGTTGTTTTTGCAACTGTTCTCAATGAGTGGTTTAAAAATAAATCCACTTCTTCAGATAATGAAGAATAGGTAGCACCGTTTTTATATCTAAATTGTTTTTCCTCTGCTACACCATACTTATCATAAATTTTATTACCCAACTCATTAATTGTTCTTTTAGTAAAATCTCCAAAATAACTAGATTTTTTACCATCTTTTAATTCTTCTATTAGATTATCTACCATTTGATATTTATTTCTTGCCACATCACCAATATCAGGGCGAAGATTTCCTTCACTACTGACAAGTTCATCTAAAACAACTTCGGTAGCTTTATCAAAAACATCGGCATATCGAATAGCACCATATTCGTAATTTTTCTTTAAAATTGGAATAATTTCTTTAGGTGATAGTTCATAACCCTCTCTTTTAGTTATTTTGCATATTGTAAAACTCAAATCTTCCAATTCGTTCATACGACGCATATTATCAGGGTTAATTTCCCTTTTCATAGATTCATCTAAAGCTCTATATGAATCAGTATAACTTCTTAATACTTGTAATTCTTCATCCATAATAATGCGCCTCCTATTGCCATTATAAATTTTAATCAATTAAAAATCAATGTAATAACTAAAAAAAGGTAAGACATTTACATTAATCAATTTAAATTTTACTCTTATTTTTAAGAGAAACAGTAAGATAAATATTAAAAAAACTTATAGACAAAATAAAATATATTTGTTATACTACTTGCGAGTATTTAGGTACTCCTTGCTTCATTCTCGTAATGAGGCCATAAGTCCAAGAGGAGGTGTAGAAAAATGAATAAATATGAAATTATGTTCATTGTAAAACCAGATCTAGAAGAATCTAATATTAAAGCTGTAGTTGATTCAATGAAAAAAGTTGTTGAAGCTGAAGGGGCTAAAATATTAGAAATAAAAGAAATGGGTCAAAGAGAACTTGCTTACGAAATCAATAAATACAAAATGGGATATTATTTCTTATTCGTAATTGAGTCAGATCATAGCACAGTTAAAGAATTTGATCGTGTTGCATTAATCAATGAAAATATCATTCGTCATTTAATCGTTAAAGTTGATGAATAATAAAGAATAGGAGATTGTTATGAATAAAGTATTTTTAATAGGAAGATTAACAAGAGATCCTGAATTAAGATATACAAGTTCTAATTTACCTGTTGCAACATTCAGTTTAGCAGTAAATAGAAACTTTACAAGTCAATCAGGAGAAAGAGAAACAGACTTTATTAATATTGTAGTTTGGAGAAAGCAAGCTGAAAATATTAAAAATTACTTAACTCAAGGAAGCCAAGTTGCTGTTGATGGACGTATTCAAACAAGAACATACGATGGTGAAGATGGCAAAAAG
Source organism: uncultured Bacilli bacterium (assembly GCA_934155645.1). Taxonomy (GTDB): domain Bacteria; phylum Bacillota_I; class Bacilli_A; order RF39; family UBA660; genus RGIG3091. Next base: position 84,773 of record CAKPHC010000005.1, read on the forward strand.
AGATATATTACTGAAGTAATAGCAGATAACGTTCAATTCTTAGATACTAAGAGTTCAAGAGAAAATGCTAGTGCTTCTACAAGTGATGTAACTCCAAGTGATTTTTCAGACAGCATGCCAACTACAAGTGTTAAGAACGATCCTTTCTCAGATTTCGGTTCAAGTATTGAAATCAATGATGACGAATTACCATTCTAAGAAGGAGGATTTACAATGGCAGAATTTTTTAGAAAAAAGAAAAAAGTTTGCTACATGTGTACAGGAAAAAATATAGATTATAAAGATGTTGAAACTTTAAAAAGATATATTAACGAAAGAGGTAAAATTTTACCTAGACGTGTTACTGGAGCATGTGCAAAACATCAAAGACATATAGCAGAACAAATTAAAAGAGCAAGAGCTATTGCTTTATTACCATATACAAAGTAAGAGGGTACAAATGTATCTTCTTTTTTTAATCTTTACGTAAATTTTATTATTTTTAATAATTATTTCTTTTGTAATATTGAAGGTTTAATAATAATGGTGTTATACTTAAAATGGTAAGGTAGGTGATAATATGACAAGTAATAAGAAAATCAGAAAAAAAGCTAAAAAACAAACATTTAGACTTCTAATTTTTGGTGTTGCATGTTTATTTGTTATAGGTACTATTTTAACTACCCTTACTAAAGTTTGGCTTGATATTTATTCAAAGTACAAAGAAAAAGCTGAATTAGAAAAAAAGATACTTGCCTTGAAAACAGAAGAAGAAGAATTAACTGTTGATGTAGAACGCTTACAGGACCCTGAATATATTGCTAGATATTTAAGAGAAAAGTATTTTTATTCTAAAAATGGTGAATATATAATAAGAATTCCAGAAGAGAGTAAAAAATAATGCTCTTTTCTTTATTTTGTGTTATTATAGCATAATGACAAATATTATTAGGAGATGATTATATTGAATAAAGTCTATGATTATTTAATCAACGAAATAAAACTTGGCAATAATGATACAATTGTAGTTGGTTGTTCTGGCGGACCTGATTCTATGGCTCTTATGTATATATTAATGGATATAAGGAAAAAAATTGATATAAAAATCATTTGTGCACATGTAAATCACAATGTTCGAATAGAAAGTAAAGAGGAAGAAAAATTTTTACAAGAGTACTGTGATGCGAACGATATTGCCTTTGAAGCGATGACGATTGAAAAATATGGTGATGATAATTTTCATAATCAAGCAAGAAAAATTAGATATCAATTTTTTGATGAAATTATTGAAAAATACAACGCAAAGTACTTAATGACTGCTCATCACGGCGATGACTTAATGGAAACAATACTAATGAGAATAGTACGTGGTTCAACATTGAAAGGCTATGCAGGTTTTGAAAAAAAAGTTGAAAAAGATAATTATACATTAGTAAGGCCACTTATATTTGTAACCAAACAAGAACTAGAAGATTTCGATAAAGAAAAGAACATTCCTTATGTTATAGATAAATCAAATTTTAAGGGAAAATATACTAGAAATAGATACCGTAAAACAGTATTACCATTTTTAAAAGAAGAAGACCCTAATGTTCACAATAAATTTTTAAAATTTAGCGATACATTAATTGAATATAATAATTATATTGACAAAGTATTAAAACGTGAAATAAATCGAGTATATAAAGATAATGTCATTGATATAGACTTGTTTTTAGAAAACGACTTATTAATTCAAAAGAAAATTATTTTCTATATATTTGAACACTTGTATCAAGATGATTTGTACCAAATAAATATGACTCATGTTATGGAAGTAATTAACTTAATGAATTCAAAGCACTCCAATTCTAGTATTAATCTTCCAGGTAATTATAAGGCTATAAAGGCATATAACGAATTAAAGATTTCTGAAGAAATAGATTTTATTAATAATTATGAAGTTGAAATTAATGAATATGTTGAATTACCAAACAATCATACAATAAAACGTGTAGATGAGGAAGAAAAAAATGACAATAATGTTTGCAGATTGTTAACTAACGAAATAACATTACCTCTATATGTAAGAACTCGTACATTAGGTGATAAAATGCTATTAAAAAAACTAAATGGGAAAAAAAAATTAAAAGATATTTTTATAGACGCAAAAGTACCAATAAATGAACGAGACTCATGGCCTGTAGTAGTTGATAGTAAAAATCAAATACTATGGATTCCAGGTATTAAAAAGTCTAAATTTTCTAAACAAAAGAATGAAAACTATGATATAATATTGAAATATAACTAACAAGGAGGATTTTATGAATAAAAAGAACATAAAAAGAGGATTGATTCCATATGTATTTTTAGTTTTATTAATACTTGGCATCTATTATGTATACAACGTTGTTAATGAAAAAATAAACCCATTTACATATGATCAATTTATTAATGAGTTAAATAAAAATAATATTACAGAAATAACTATAGTACCAAAAGAACGTGCTAGTGTATATGAAATATCTGGTAAATTAAAAGGATATTCTGATAAAGAAATATTCTATGTAAAAGCACCTTTATCAGACTCTGTTATTAAAAATATAATTACAAACGAAGATGAGTTAGGATTTAAAATAACAACAGAAGCAGACCCTGATTCAAGTTCGTTACTATACATTGTAATTAATGTGTTACCAATGGTAATATTGATTGGCGGAGCTTTCTTCATTTTTTCAAAACAAATGGGAAGTGCTGGAAAATCAATGGATTTTGGTAAGAGTAAAGCAAGACTTAATGACGAAAAAAATAAAGTTACATTTAAAGATGTTGCAGGATTAAAAGAAGAAAAAGAAGAAGTAAAAGAATTAATCGATTTCTTAAAGAATCCTAAAAGATTCCAAAAATTAGGGGCCAGAATTCCTAAAGGAGTTTTATTAGTAGGACCTCCTGGAACAGGTAAGACATTATTAGCAAAGGCTGTAGCAGGAGAAGCAAATGTTCCTTTCTATTACATAAGTGGTTCTGATTTCGTAGAACTATTCGTAGGTGTAGGTGCATCTCGTGTAAGAGACATGTTTAAACAAGCTAAACATAATGCTCCATGTTTGATATTTATTGACGAAATAGATGCAGTTGGACGTCAAAGAGGTACTGGTTTGGGTGGAGGACATGATGAAAGAGAACAAACACTAAACCAATTATTAACTGAAATGGATGGATTTGGTGCTAACGAAGGAATAATTATTATTGCTGCTACAAATAGAGCGGATGTATTAGACCCAGCATTATTAAGACCAGGAAGATTTGATAGACAAGTAACAGTTAACTTACCTGATATAAAAGGAAGAGAAGAAATACTTGCTGTTCATGCAAAAAACAAAATATTAGCTCCTTCTGTTAAATTAAGTAATTTAGCAAAAAGGACACCAGGTTTCAGTGGAGCTGATCTTGAAAACTTATTAAATGAAGCAGCATTACTTGCAGTAAGACGTAACAAAGATGCAATTACAATGAGTGAAATAGATGAAGCAACTGACCGTGTATTAATGGGACCTGCAAAAGTAAGTAAAAAATATACTGAACAAGAAAAGAAAATGGTTGCATATCATGAAGCTGGACACGTCGTTTTAGGATTAAAATTAGATGATGCTAACGATGTACAAAAAGTTACAATAATTCCAAGAAGCTACGCTGGTGGATATGCAATGATGATTCCAAAAGAAGAAAAGTATACTTCTACAAAGAAAGAATTATTAGAAAGAATAACTGGACTACTAGGTGGTCGTGTTTCAGAAGAATTAAACTTTGGCGAAATAACTACTGGAGCTCATAACGATTTTGAAAAGGCAACAAAAATAGCAAGAAGTATGGTAACTGAATATGGTATGAGTGATTTAGGGCCTGTTCAATTAGAACAACAAGAAGGCGGAGTGTTCTTAGGGCGTGATTACAATAAAACAAGAAATTTCTCTAACGAAGTAGCACATGAAATAGACTTAGAAATGAGAAAAATTATTGATGAATGTTATAAAAAAGCAAAAGAAATATTGAGTCAAAACGAAGATTTAGTAAAATTAATTGCGGATGCATTATTAGAACATGAAACATTAACAAAAGAACAAATCGAATACTTGGCAGAACATAAAGAAATGCCAAAAGAAGAACCTAGTTTCGAAAATTACAGTATGACAGAATTAAGAATGATGGCTAAAGAAAAAGGTATCAAAGGTTATACTAAAATGACTAAAGAAGAAATCATTGAAGAACTTAAGAAAGATTAAGTTCTTTTCTTTTGTTGTGTAAAACAAAAAATAGTGTTATAATCAGTGCCAGGTGATTTTTATGTGGAAAATCGGTAACGTAGAGATTAAAAATCAAATAGTTTTAGCCCCTATGGCAGGTATATGTAATTCAAGTTTCAGAAGAATTGCTAAAGAAATGGGAGCGGGATTAATCTATGCTGAAATGGTAAGTGATAAGGCAATATTTTATAATAATAAAAAGACTATTGATATGTTACAAATGACGGAAGAAGAGCGACCCATTTCACAACAAATATTTGGTAGTGATAAAGAATCGTTTGTAGAAGCTGCAAAGTATATTTACGAGAATATGCATCCAGATATTATTGATATAAACATGGGGTGTCCTGTTCCTAAAGTAGCCGTAAGAGCTCAAGCAGGAGCAGCATTATTAAAAAATCCAGAAAAGATTAGTGAAATAGTTAAAGCTGTAGTAGAATCTGTCCCAGTTCCTGTTACGGTAAAAATAAGAAGCGGCTGGGATAGTAATAATATTAATGCTGTAGAAGTAGCTCAAATATGTGAAAGTGCTGGTGCTAGTGCTATATGTGTTCATGGAAGAACAAGGAGTCAAGGATATAGTGGACATGCAGATTGGAATATAATAAAAAAAGTAAAAGAATCCGTTTCTATACCAGTAATAGGAAATGGTGATATAACTGACGTGTATTCAGCCAAAAAAATGTTGGATGAAACAAAATGTGATGCAATAATGATTGGTAGAGCTCTTTTAGGAAATCCATGGCTAATAAAAGAAACTTTGGAATACTTAGAGACTGGTAAGAAACCATCTCCAGTTTCTCCTATAGATAAAATAGATATGTGTCTAAAACATTTAAAATATTTATTAGAAGTGAAAGACGAAAAATTAGCTGTATTAGAAATAAGAAATCATGTTGCCTGGTATTTAAAGGGCCTTCCTAAATCAAGTGAAATTAAAAATAAAATATATCAAACTAAGAACATTAATGATATAATTAATATATTAAATGAATATAAGAAAGATTTTGAGGATTAATTTATGAAAAAAACATTTTTCAAAAGAATACTAGCATATCTTATTGACTGTATAATATTATTCTTTGCTTTATTAATAATTGGATTATTTATTCCAACATTTGGAAATACTAACGAACTTAATACTAGGTTAACAGACCTTTATGAGAAATATTCATCACAAGAAATTACAATCAATGAATTTACTAAAGAAAGCCAAGATATTAATTATGACATAACAAAAGCAACTTATTTATCATCAATTGCAGGAATTGTAGTATATATACTTTACTTTGCAATATATCCGGTTTATAATAATGGACAAACTTTAGGTAAAAAACTCTTAAAAATTAAAGTGTTAAAAAATGATGATAAACCAGTTAATATTAATTCGTTATTTATCAGAAGCTTAATTCCATATGGAATTTTGATGAATTTAGTATTAGTAATCTTAATATTGTTTGTTAACAAAAGTGCATACATGAGCATTAGCGGAGTTTTAAGTAGCATTCACATGTTTGTTTTAATTGCAACAATTATAGCGATGGCTGCTACCGGAAGAGGAATTCATGACTATTTAGCAAATACTAAAGTAGAAGAAATATAGAATGGAGTGAAATAAATGAGAGAATTTTCAGAACAAGAATTAGTTAGAAGAGAAAAAATAAATGATATCAAAAAAGTATGTAATCCATATCCTGAAAGATATGAAGTTACACACAGTTTAAAAGAAGCAAGTATGTTACCAGATGAAACAACAGGAGTAAGAGTTGCTGGGCGTATAGTATTCATGAGAAAAATGGGTAAAATGAGTTTCATCAAATTAAGAGATATAGAAAGTGATTTACAAGTTTCAATAAAGATAGATTTAGTTGGCGAAGATAAGTATTCTTTCTTTAAAGACAATATAGACGTAGGCGATTTTATTGGTGCTGAAGGTGAAATATTCACAACTCATACCGGTGAAAAAACTCTACGTGCTTCATCATTTGAATTCTTAGGAAAAGCTTTAAAACCACTTCCTGAAAAATTTCATGGATTAACTGATTTGGAAGCCTGCTATAGAAATCGTTATGTAGATTTAATTATGAATGAAGATACTAGATTACGTTTCATGACTAGAATTAGATTTATTAGAGAATTACGTAATTATCTTGATAATTTAGGATATATGGAAATAGAAACTCCAATCTTAAACAATAAAGCAAGTGGTGCTACAGCAAGACCTTTTAAAGCACATCATAATGCATTGGATTTAGATGTATATTTAAGAATAGCACCTGAAACATATTTAAAAAGAGCAGTTGTTGGAGGAATACCAAAGGTATATGAAATAGCAAGATGCTTCAGAAATGAAGGAATGGATGCATCTCATTTACAAGATTTCACAATGATTGAAGGATACCAAGCTTACTTTAATTATGAAGACAACATGAAGTTTATTCAAAAAATGTTACAAACAATAATCATGAATATTTTTGGGACACTAACAATTAAATTTGGTGATAAAGAAATAGATATGAGTGGTGATTGGGGTCGTGTATCTTTCCGTGAGTTATTAATTAAATATGCAAATATTGACATAGAAGTAGAAAATACAAAAGAAAAATTATTAGCTAAAATTCTAGAAAACAAAATAGAAGTAGAAAGTGAAACTCCAATTGAAAACTTGGGATTTGGTAACTTAGTAGATGTATTATATAAGAAAGTAGCTAGACCTCATATGTTAGGACCTGTATATTTAACTGAACATCCTACAAGCCTATCTCCTCTTGCAAGAAGTAATGATGAACGTCCAGAAATCAGCGACCGTTTCCAATTAGTTATTAATGGTGCTGAAATAGTTAATGGATATTCAGAATTAGTTGACCCTCAAGAACAAGAAAAGAGATTATTAGAACAAGCTGTTTTAAAAGCTGGCGGTGACGAAGAAGCTATGGAAATGGATTATGACTACATAGGTGCTATGGAATATGGAATGCCACCTATCTCAGGTTGGGGCATGGGAATTGATCGATTAATTCAATTATTAACAAACAGCGAAAATATAAAAGACGTTGTTATGTTCCCTCTAATGAGACCATTAGATAAATAATATAATACAAAGAGTTGTTGATATAACAACTCTTTTTTCTTGATTTATCCATCGAAATATAAAGAAAATAAGGTGAAATTTGGTATAAAAACTTGTTTTTGTACTAAAATATTGTATAATTAAAAATGGGAGGGTTAAAATGAAGAAACACAATTTATTTAAAGTGATTGGTATTACAATCATAGTAGCAGTTTTATTAACGTGGATTTTTCCTATAACTTATTTTGGTTATAGTCTAACAGAAGAAGCACGTAGCCAAGTTGGATTATTTGAATTATTCTCATATGGTCCAGTACTTTTCTATTATTTTGGTAGCATAGTTTTCTATGTACTAGCTATTGGTGGATTCTATGGTGTTTTACATGGAATTGATGGTTATAGAAACCTATTAGATAGAATAGTAGAAAAATTTAAAGGAAAAGAAAAATGGTTCTTAATTTCTGTTATGGTGTTATTATCATTGATTACATCAATGGCAGGATTAACAACAGCTCTATTATTTATATTCCCATTGATTATTTCAATAATTTTATTAATGGGATATAACAAACAAACAGCAGCATTAGCAACTATTGGTTCTGTTGCAGTTGGATTAATTGGTACAACAGTATCAGCAACTAACATTAATGCTGTTGTTGGATTATTATCATTAGATTTTAGTTCTGAATTATTAACTAAAACAATTATTTTAATTGTAGGATTAGTATTATTAATATTTAATGTATTAACTTATGCTAAGAAAAATAAAACTACTAATAAAGAAGAATTAGTTAATGTTCCAGTTTCTAATGATTCTAAGAAAAAAGTATGGCCTATTATAGTAATTGTTGATTTAATCATATTAGTTATGATTTTATCTGCTGCATCTTGGGAAACTGTATTTGGTGTAAAATTATTTAATACAGTTCATGATGCTGTAATGCAATTTAAGATTGGTGATTTTGCTATATTTGGTAAAATCTTAGGAGAAAGCAACACTTTAGCTTTCGGAAAATGGTCTTTAACTGAGTTCACACTTTTAATTACTTTAGGAGCAGGATTAATAAGTCTATTCTATAAAAAGAGTTTCAACGATTTTATTAAATCTTTCTTTGAGGGTATGAAAAAAGCGTTTACTCCAGCAGTATTAATATTCTTTGCTTATATAGTATTAGTTATTACTGCTACACATCCAGTATTATTAACAATCTTTAAACCATTATTAACTGCTACAAAAGGATTTAATGTATTTACAATGAGTATTGTTGCATTCTTCAGTAGTGTATTCAATATTGAAGCATACTATACAGCTTCTGCTTTCATTCCTTACGTTGCTTCAATCATTACTGATACAACAACTTATCCATTAATTGCTGTTGTATGGCAAGCAATGTACGGATTATCAATGCTTATTGCACCTACAAGTTTAGTGTTAATTGCAACTTTATCTTACCTAAACATTTCATTTGGAAAATGGGTAAAAGCATCATGGAAATTAATCCTTGAAATTTTAGTTGCATTATTGTTAATATTTACAATACTAGTATTGATTTAAAAGAACTTCGGTTCTTTTTTGTTTATCTTTTTAAATAAAAGAACATAATAAACATAGAATAGTATGAAAGGAGATTCTATGTTTTCAAAATTTACAGAAGAAGCAAGAAAAGTATTAATAGGTGCTAAAAAAGAGATGAGTGAATTAAGACACCCTTATGTTGGAAGTGAACATTTATTGTTATCAATCTTGAAAAATAAAAATAGCAATATAGCTAAAAAATTAAAAAAATATAATCTAGACTATGAGGGATTCAAAAAAGAAATCATTTCAATTATTGGCAAAGGAACAGAAGAAATAGAATGGTACTTATACACACCACTACTAAAAAAGGTTATCGAAGATGCAATGATTGAAGCTAGAAATCAAAATATAGATGTATCCCCAGAACTATTGCTTTCTTCATTAATTCAAGAAGGAGAAGGTATAGCAATTAGAATTATGCTTTCGATGAATATAGATTTGGATAGTATATTAACAGATTTCTGTGCAAAAAACATTTCAAAAAAATCAAAAGTAAAAAAGAAACTAATGATTGATGAATATGGGTATGATATGACTAAGAAAGCTTTACAGGAAGAATTAGACCCAGTTGTAGGTCGCGATAAAGAAATACAAAGGTTAATTGAAATCTTATGTAGACGAACTAAAAATAATCCTCTTTTGATAGGTGATGCTGGAGTAGGAAAAACAGCAATAGTAGAAGAATTATCAAGAAGAATAACGACTAATAATGTACCAATTCAATTAAGAAATAAGAGAATAGTATCGATTTCAATGTCCAGTTTAGTTGCAGGTACTAAATATAGAGGAGAATTTGAAGAGAGAATAACTAAAATGCTAAAAGAATTAGAGCAAGATAATAATGTAATTATTTTTATTGATGAAATGCATACCTTAGTTGGTGCTGGCGGAGCGGAAGGTGCTATTGATGCATCAAATATATTAAAACCCATTTTAGCTCGTGGAAAATTAAAAATAATTGGTGCAACTACTACTGAAGAGTATAAAAAGTTCATTGAAGAAGATAGAGCGTTAGATAGACGATTTCAAACTATAATAATAGATGAACCAACCATTTCCAAAACAAAAGAAATATTGTATCAATTAAAACCTATATATGAAAGCTTTCATAATGTATCCATTTCTAATGAGATTATAGATATGATTGTAGAACTTTCTAATAAATATATTTATAATCGAAAACAACCAGATAAATCGATTGATATTTTAGATGAAGTTTGTTCCAAAGTATCAATTTCCAAAGATAAAAAAGATATTAATTTACAAACTTTAAATAAAGAGTTGCTAGAATTAATTGAAAAGAAAAATATAGCAATCGTTAATCAAAATTTTATCGAAGCATCCAAAATTAGAAGAAAAGAAAAAGAGATAGAAGATAAAATCAATAGAATTGAAAATAAATTAATGGGAAAAACTAATCCTAAATTGATTTTAAAAGAGGATATTTATGAAGTGGTTAATATAAAAGCTAAAATACCAGTATATGAATTATCTAATCAAAACGAAAAAGAAGTAATTAAATTAAAAGAAAAATTATCAAAAAAAGTTATTGGACAAGGAAAAGCGGTAACTGAACTATATCAAATTTCTAAACGAATTAAATTAGGTTTCAAGGATTCTAATAAACCAATATCCCTTCTTTTTGTTGGACCAACCGGTGTAGGTAAAACACTATTGGTAAAAGAATTTGCCAAGGAATTTATTGGTGACAACAACTTAATAACATTGGATATGAGTGAATACCGTGAGGAACATACTATAAGTAAAATAATAGGATCTCCGCCAGGTTATGTAGGGTATTCAAATAAAAATACGGTAATAGAAGAAATAAGAAACAAACCATATTCGGTTATTTTGGTCGATGAAATAGAGAAAGCTCATCCATCTGTAATTAATTTGTTCCTTCAAATTTTAGATGAAGGCAAGTTAAAAGATTCAACTGGCAATGTGACTCGCTTTGACCATAATATAATAATTATGACTTCTAATATTGGGTTCAACAAAACTACAATTGGATTTAGCAATAACGAAGAAGATGTCGTAAATGAAAAACTAAAAGATTACTTAAGTCCAGAGATTATTAATAGAATAGATGAAGTAGTAGTTTTCAACAGATTAACAAAAATAGACTTAGAAACAATATTAAAAATGAAGATTAAAGAGATAAAATCAAAATTCAAAGAAAAGGGAATAAGTATTAATGTTGGACCAAAAGTAATAGAAGAAATAATAGAAGAAAGTAAATACGAGCAGTATGGCGCTAGAAAAGTGGATAAGATAATAAAAAGAAAAATAGATGACTTGATTATTGACAGTCTATTACAAGGAAAAACTAAGTTAAATATTCAGACGATACATTGATTGTATCGCTTTTTTTTGTTATAATCATTCTAGAATAAAGACAAGGAGCAAATTATGGATTTTAACGAACTAAAAAAATGTTTAGAAATAAATCAAAAAAAGATTGAAGACTTGTGGAGGTCACTTTGACATTGAATCAATCAATATAAAAATTAAAAGTTTAGAACATGAAATAACCAAAGATGGATTTTGGAATGATAAAAACAATGCTGAAAAAGTAATAGATGAGCTTAATTCTTTAAAGCAAATTTCGAATTCAATTACTGATGTCAAAAAACGCATTTTAGACAATATTGATATTCTTTCATCCATTAATGACGATAAAGAAATGCTATTAATGTTGGAGGAGGAAGTAATAAGTATAAATAAAGAGGTTGCAAAGCTTGAAATAAATTTGTTGTTGAATGAACCTTATGATAAGAATAACTGTATTTTAGAAATACACTCGGGTGCTGGAGGTACAGAAGCTTGTGATTGGGCTAATATGCTTTACAGGATGTACCTAAGATGGTGTGAAAAAAAGAGATACTCTGTCGAAGTCTTGGATTTGCAAGAGGGCGAAGAAGTAGGTATCAAAAGTGTATATTTACTAGTAAAGGGTAAAAATAGTTATGGATATTTAAAAAATGAAAAAGGAATTCATAGATTAGTAAGATTATCACCATTTGATGCGAATAATAAAAGACATACCTCATTCGCTTCTGTTGATGTGGTGCCAGAGTTTGATAATACTGTAGATATTGAAATAGATGAAAAAGATTTAAAAATAGACGTATATCGTTCGAGTGGTGCTGGCGGACAACATGTAAACACCACTGATAGTGCAGTAAGAATTACTCATCTTCCAACTAAAACGGTGGTAACTTGTCAAAGTCAAAGAAGTCAAATCCAAAATAGAGAAAAAGCGATGCAGATGTTAAAAAGTAAACTTAAGATTATGGAAATAGAGAAGAAAAATGATGAGTTAGCGACTCTTCGTGGTGAACAAAAAAATATAGAATTTGGTTCACAAATAAGAAGTTATGTAATGCATCCATATTCAATGGTTAAAGACCACAGAACTAATTGTGAAACAAGTAATGTTGAAAAGGTTCTAGATGGAGACATTGATATGTTTATAGAAGCAAATTTAAAAAGGAGATAATATAATGGATAAGGAAGTAATTAGTAAAAAAGTTAACTTTAAGTTGCAAACCAAAAGATATTTGCAATTAATATTAGGGGTATTTATTTTAGCACTTTCATTTAATATATTCATATTACCAAATAATTTTGTGTATGGAAGTATAAGTGGTTTATCAATTGTAACTCAAAAACTATTTGGAATAGAACCTTCTTCTTTTATTATGATTGTATCCATTTTATTATTAGTAGTAAGTTACTTTGTACTAGGAAAAGAAAAAACTGCTGCTTCAATATTGGGTTCTATATTATATCCTATTGCAGTTAAGTTACTAAGTAATGTTAGATTATATATAGATTTTGATTCTTCACAATTATTGCTATCAGCAATATTTGGTGGAATAGCATCAGGATTAGGAGCTGGATTAGTATACAAAGCAGGTTTTACCACAGGTGGAACTGATATTATTGAACAAATCATGTCTAAATACTTAAAGATGAGTATGGGTAAAGCAATAATACTATGCGATGGAATAATCTTGTTATGTGGTACTATTTTCTTTGGAATAAATAACTTTATGTATGCACTAATTGTTCTTTATCTTATTAGTACATTAGCAGACAGAGTTCTACTTGGAATATCTGATTCAAAGGCATTTTATATTGTGACTGAAGAAGATAAACAAGTAAAGGATTTTGTGTTAAATGGATTGAGTCACGGAGTAACTATTTTTGAAGCAAGAGGTGGATATGAAAATAAGAAACAAAAAGTACTATTCTGCGTTGTACCAACTAAAGAGTATTTTAAGCTAAAAGAAGGCATCAAAAACATAGATTCAAAAGCATTCTTTGTGGTTACCGATGCCTATGAGGTTTATGGCGGTGAGTAGCATGTTTGAAAAATTAATAGATTACTGTCAAAGAAAAAATGTGCTTAAAAGATATTCATACTTATTTCTTGCTCTTTTTGTTTCTTCAATTTGCTATAATCTTTTAGTATATCCGTCTAAAATAGTAGCGGGTGGTACAAGTGGATTATCTATATTAATTGAACATGCTTTTAATATTACACCATCATATTTTATATTGTTATTTTCTGTTGCAATTTTGATTATTGCAATGTTTGTTTTAGGATTTGAAAAAACAGCGGGCTCAATAATAGCATCACTAGCTTATCCATTTTTTATTGATATAACTTCTGGTATAACAACCATCGTTGCCATCAACAATACTGATATGCTTTTGATTAGCTTATATATAGGAGTAATATCAGGATGGAGCAGTGGAATGATTTATAAAATGGGCTTTAGTAACGGAGGTATGTCATTAATTGTACAAATGCTACACGAAAAATGCCACATAGCAGCCGGTAAATGCAGTTTTTTAATAAACATGATAATAGTTGTTCTAGGTGGTCTTATATTTGGAATAAATAATTTAATGTACGCGATAATAGTGCTATTTGTAAGTGGAATTATTACAGATAAGGTTATGCTCGGAATATCTAATAATAAAATGTTTTATATAATTACTTCAAAAAATGATGAAGTTAAAAATTATTTATTAAATGAAATGGGTAAAGGTGTAACTGAATTTAAAGTTACAAGCGGATATAAAGGAGACAATCGTGAAGCTTTAATGACAGTGGTACCAACTAAAGAGTATTTTCGAATTACCGAAGGAATAAAAAAAATAGATACTAATGTCTTTTTTGTTGTTGCAGATTCATATCAAACATCTGTCAATGCCTAAAATTTCCAATGAAAATTGTCGAATTTATGGTATAATATAATCGTATCAACAATAAGAAGGAGGTAAAGATGGAGTTAATTAATATTAAACATGTTAATAAAGTCTATAAAAACGGTGTTACTGCGATATATGATTTATCGTTAAAAATAAAAAAAGGCGACTTTGTATTCGTTATAGGCGGTTCTGGAAGTGGTAAGTCTACATTAATTAAAATGTTATACAGAGAAGAAAGACCAACTTCCGGAGAAATAATGCTAGGGGGATTAAATGTTGCTAAATTAAGAAATAGTAAAGTTTATAAATTAAGAAGAAAATTAGGAATAGTATTCCAAGACTATAGATTGTTACCTAAACTAACAGTTTATGAAAATGTTGCTTTTGCACTAGAAGTAATTGGTGCTAAAAAAGAGGAAATTAAAAGAAAGACTTTAAAAGCTATTGATTTGGTGGGGTTAAAGTCAAAAATAAGAACTTATCCTACAGAATTGTCAGGCGGAGAACAACAACGTGTAGCAATAGCAAGAGCAATTGTTAACAATCCAAAACTTTTAATTTGTGATGAACCTACAGGTAATCTTGACCCAGATATGAGTAGAGAAATAGTTAAAGTTCTAGATACAATTAATAAAGAAATGGGTACTACAATAATTATGGCCACGCATGATAGAGAAATTGTTAATGAAATGAAAAAACACGTTATTGCTTTAAAGGATGGTAGGTTAGTAAAAGACTTTGAGAAAGGAACGTACGATAATGAAATTGTTTAGAATGTTTGGAAGAAATATACGTGATGCTTTCAAAAGCGTAGCAAGAAATTTTTCTTTATCTATCGCTTCCATTTCTTGTATAAGCATTACATTAATAGTTGTTGGTCTAGCGCTAATATTATCGTTCAATGTTGATAATTTTGCTAGAACAATTAAAAATGACGTCACAGTTGTAGTATTTATGAGTCAAGATACAACTAAAGAAGAATTAGAAAGCACTAAGAAAACTATTGAAGGTTTTGACAACATAGAATCGATTAATATAAAAACCAAAGAAGAATCTAAAAACGAGATGATGAATCAATCTGAATTCTTTAAAGCTACAATGAATACATGGCCTGCTGAAGATAATCCATTAAGAGACAGCTACTTAATAAAAGTCAAAGAAATTGAAAATATTAAAACGACAGTAAATCAAATAAAGGAACTTAGTAAAGTAGAAGTAGTTGATTATGGAGAAGGTATTGTTGAACAACTAATAGATGCCTTTAAATTAGTTGAAAAAATAACAATTATTATAGTAGCAATCTTAATTGTAGTTACAGTATTCCTAATTGTTAATACTATAAAGCTAACAATATTCTCACGTAAAAGAGAAATATCTATCATGAGATTAGTAGGAGCAAGTAATTTAAATATTAAAGTTCCATTTGTAATTGAAGGAATGCTAATAGGAACATTAGGTTCTATAATTCCAATAATTGTAATAATGTATGGATATGTAGCGTTCTATGATAAATTCAATGGAGAATTATTCTCACCATTAATTAAACTAATTACACCAGAACCATTTATATATTTAATTTCTGGAGTAGTAATATTAATTGGTATATTTGTTGGTATGCTTGGAAGTAGTAAAGCGGTAAGGAAATATTTAAAAGTATGAGAAAACTAGTACAGATAGTGTTAATTATAGCAATATGTCTTGCTTTTATTCCTTACAATACTAAGGCAATTACATTAGGTGAATATGAAGCGGTGTTGCAAAAATATATAGATCAAGCAAATGCCAACCAAGCTGCTATAAATAAAACGGAAGCACAGATTAAAGAAACAAACAATGAAATAGCAAATATTAAAACTGAAATGACTAATTTAGCAGCAGAGATAGAAAAGTTGAATCAAGAAATCGTTGAATACAACGAAAAAATCAAAGAAAAAAGTTTACAAACCAAAGAAATATTCCAATATTTTCAAATGTCTAAAGGAGAAAATGCTAATTTAGAATATATCTTTGGTGCTGAAAGTGTAACTGATATGATTTATCGTATGGCTATCGTTGAACAAATGACTGAATATAACAATAAAGTTACTAAAGAACTTGAAGATATGATTGAACAAAATAAGAAACGTGAAGTAGAAATCGATAATCGAAAGAACGAATTAACGACTAAGCAAAAAGAAATGGAACAAAAACTTGTATCACTAGGAAATAGTAAACAGTCATTAACTGCTGGTGGTGCAACAATTCAAGAAGAAGTAAAAAACTATAGAGCTATCGTTAAAGCGTATAAAGATTTAGGATGTCAAAGCCACCATGTTATAGGTGTAGACTGTGCTACTTCGGGTTCGGCTGGAGTATTTAGAAGACCTATTAGTACAGGATATATAACAAGTGAATTTGGGGCACGTTGGGGTTCATTTCATAGAGGACTAGATATGAGCAACAGAGATCCTTACAATACAAAAATATACCCAGTCGCAAATGGTACTGTAAGTGCTAAATATTATGACCTTTATGGAGCTCTTTGCGTAGCGATAATTCATTATGATGCAGCAAGTAATACATACTATACATCATTATATGTTCATTTAAATTCATGGGCACCAGATTTATATGTAGGTAAATATGTTACATCAGATACATATATAGGTTATATGGGAAGTACTGGTTACAGTACGGGACCGCATCTACATATGGAAATAGCACCTTGTAGACTATACATTGATGGACAATGTGGTACATGGGATTCATATGTATTGTTTGTTAAAAATCAAAACAAGTACAATGGTTTTCAAGGCCCACGTCAATTAATTAATTTCCCAAGCGGTTTATATAACACTTGGCATACAAGATAGGATACTTCCTATCTTTTTATATAAAATAAAATCAGTTTGAGGATTGACAAACGTTTGTTTGTAGGATTATAATACAATCACAGGAGGAGTTTATGTTTAATTTAGTATCAAAATATAATCCAAGTGGAGATCAACCTAAAGCCATAGAAGAATTAGTGACAGGTCTAAAGAATAACAAAAAACATCAAGTTTTACTAGGGGCTACCGGTACGGGTAAGACTTTTACTATTGCTAATGTAATTAAAGAAGTTAATAAACCAACTTTAGTTTTAGCACACAATAAAACTTTAGCAGGACAACTATATAGTGAATTAAAAGAATTATTTCCAGATAATCGAGTTGAATATTTTGTATCTTATTATGATTACTATCAGCCAGAAGCATATGTTCCTTCAACAGATACATATATAGAAAAAGATTCATCAATAAATGATGAGATAGATGAATTGCGTCATTCTGCAACTAGTGCTTTATTATCAAGAAAAGATGTAATAGTAGTAGCCAGTGTTTCTTGTATATATGGTATAGGTGAAGTAGAAGAATATTTAAATAAAATGTTAACTTTAAATGTTGGAGATAGAATTGATAGAGACCAGGTATTAATGAAACTTGTTGATATGCTTTATGAAAGAAATGACATAGATTTTAAACGTGGCACTTTTAGAGTTAAAGGAGACGTTCTTGAAGTTATTCCATCTAGTGATAGAACTAACGGGATAAGAGTGGAATTTTTTGGTGATGAAATAGACCGTATTAGTGAAATAGATCCATTAACTGGTGCGATAAAAAATAATAAGAAAACCATTTCTATTTTCCCAGCTAGTCACTTTGTAACGAGTGACGAAAAACTAAAAGCTGCAATCAAAACGATTAAAGAAGAATTAAAAGATAGATTAGAGTATTTTAAAGAAAATAATAAATTGTTGGAATACCAAAGACTTGAACAAAGAACTAATTATGATTTAGAAATGTTAGAAGAGACAGGATTTTGTACCGGTGTAGAAAACTATTCACGACATTTAGCTGGTCGTAAAGAAGGAGAAACACCAACTACATTAATGGATTTCTTTCCTGATGATTATTTACTTGTAATAGATGAATCTCACGTTACTATTCCTCAAGTAAGAGGTATGTATAATGGTGATAGAGCTCGTAAAATGAATTTAGTTGAGTATGGCTTTAGATTACCAAGTGCTCTTGACAACAGACCATTAAAATTCGATGAATTCGAGAAAAAGATTAATCAAGTAATATATGTTTCTGCTACACCTGGAGATTATGAATTATCACTAGTTAATAACAAGTATGTGGAACAAATAATAAGACCTACTGGATTATTAGACCCGATTATTGAAGTAAGAAAAAGTGAAGGTCAAATTGATAATTTGGTTGGAGAAATAAAAGAACGTATGAAGAATAATGAAAGAGTATTGATTACTACTTTAACTATTCGTATGGCAGAAGAATTAACCAATTATTTAAAAGATTTAGATATTAAAGTAGCTTATCTTCACACAGAAGTAAAAACTTTAGAAAGAATGCAAATAATTCGTGATTTGCGTTTAGGAAAATATGATTGTATAGTTGGTATAAACCTATTAAGAGAAGGTATAGATATACCAGAAGTAAGTTTAATTGCAATATTAGATGCTGATAAAGAAGGATTCTTACGTAGCAGCAGAAGTTTAATTCAAACAATAGGTAGATGTGCTAGAAATGCTCATGGCAAATGTATAATGTATGCCGACCACATGACTGATTCAATGGATTATGCAATTAAAGAAACGGCAAGACGCAGAAGAATTCAAGAACAATATAATATTGAACATAACATTGTACCTAAAACAATCATTAAAGATATAAGAGATGTTATAAGTAATGTAGATGAAACAAAAGATAAGAAAGTTAAATTAACAAAGAAAGAAATGACTAAGACAATAGATAAGATTGAACAAGAAATGAAAGAAGCAGCGCGTAATCTTGACTTTGAAAGAGCGATGGAGTTACGTGATATATTGTTTGAAATGAAGAGTGAAGTATAATGAGATTTAAAAAAATATATATAGAGATAACTAATTCATGTAATTTAAACTGTTCTTTTTGTCACAACAATAATCGTAGTAAACAATTTATAAGTGTGGAAAAGTTTAAGGAAGTAATTTCTAAGATAAAAGATTATACAGAATATATATATTTACACGTGAAAGGGGAACCTTTATTACATCCCAATTTAGAAGAGATACTTGCTATATGTGAACAAAACAATATCAAGGTAAATATAACTACAAATGGCACTTTACTAAAGACTAGATATGATACCTTAAAAAAGTTTTCATGTGTAAGGCAACTAAATATTTCGCTACACTCCGAAAACAACTTATTAACATATTACGATGATGTTTTTGAAACCTGTAAAGAATTATCACAGAATATGTTCATAAGCTATAGATTATGGACATTAAAAGACTATAAATTGGATAAAAAATCCACAGATGTTGTTGATAAAATAATTAAAAGTTATAATTTATCAACAAATATAGTGGAAAAATTATATTGCGACCGTTCAGTCAAAATATTTTTGAACACTTTTGTGAATAAAGATAATTTGTTTTCTTGGCCAACGCTAGATGCTGAAAACGAAAGTGATGGTTTTTGCTATGGATTAAATACACATATTGGAATATTGGTTGATGGAACTGTAGTACCTTGTTGTTTAGATGGTGAAGGCATTATAAATTTGGGAAACATTTTCGAGGAAACGATAGAAGAGATATTACAAAAAGGTAGAACTAAGCAAATTATAGAAAATTTTAATCAAAATAAATGTAGCGAAGAATTATGCAAAAAATGTGAATATAAAAATAGATTTATAAAAAAATAATGTATGGTATAATACAAGTGATTTAGGAGGCATTCATGGCTAACAAAAATATTGAAATGTTAAAAGTTTTCTTTGGAGTAATAAATAATAATGAAAAGTATATAAACCTAGTATTACCTAACTGCTATGTTAAAAGTGTTTATGATATAGATTACGAAACATTATATAAGAAAGGCTATCACAGTATTATATTTGATATTGATAATACATTATTACCGGTTAACGATATTAAAGTACCAGAAGATTTGAAATGCTTAATGGAACAATTAAAAGGATATGGCTTTAATGTATGTATTGTATCTAATAATTCAATAGAAAGAGTATTACCGCCAGCTGAAAACTTAGGAGTTACTTATCTTGCTAATGCTCATAAACCAAATCCAATCGCTTTTTCAACAGCATTAAAAGAGTTAAATTCAACCGTTGAAGAAACAGTTATGGTGGGTGACCAAATGCTTAGTGACATTAAAGGTGCTAATGAGTATGGATTATACAGTATTTTAGTTGACCCGGTTGATAATAAATATGATATTAAAACTGGTACTAGTCGTGTATTACAAAATATAATGATAAAAAAATTAAGTAAGAGAGATTTATTTAAAAAAGGTTCTTATTATAAATAGGAGGATAAAGATATGAATGAAATAATAATTAAAGGTGCTAGAGAAAACAATTTAAAAAATATAGATATAACACTACCAAAAAACAAGTTAATTGTTATGACAGGAGTATCAGGTAGTGGTAAAAGTAGTTTAGCTTTTGACACAATATATGCCGAAGGTCAAAGAAGATACGTTGAAAGTTTAAGTGCATATGCTAGACAATTTTTAGGTGGAACCGAAAAACCAGATGTAGATTCCATTGAAGGTTTATCTCCATCTATTAGTATTGACCAGAAGACAACTAACAAAAATCCTCGTTCTACAGTAGGAACTGTTACTGAAATATATGATTATTTAAGATTGCTATATGCAAGAATAGGTACCCCATACTGTCCAAATCATCATATACCAATAAAAGCCCAAAGTATTGAGGAAATGGTAAATAAATTATTAGAATATGAAATTGGTACTAAATTTGTAATTATGGCACCGGTAGTTCACGGTGAAAAAGGAACACACAAAGATTTATTTGACAAATTACGCAGTGACGGATTTGTAAGAGTAAGAGTAAATGGCGAAATGCGTGATTTATCTGAAGAGATAGTTTTAGATAAAAATATAAAGGATGACATAGATGTAATAGTTGATAGATTAATCTTAAAAGATGATATAAGGTCACGATTACATGAATCAATTGAGACAGCAACGAAACTTGCAGAAGGAAAAGTTCTAATAGAGATACCAGGTGTTAAAGAAATTCTTTTTTCAGAGAATTTTGCATGTCCTTATTGCGAATTTTCATTGCCCGAGTTAGAACCAAGATTATTTAGTTTTAATTCACCGTATGGTGCATGTCCTGACTGTAAAGGTTTAGGAATAAAACTAAATATTGACCCAGATTTAGTAATACCTAATCAAGAATTATCAATTAATGATGGATGTATTGCGACACTAAGTGATGACCAAGATGGAATATATTATAAGAGACTAGAATCAGTATGTAATTATTATGATATAGATATGAATAAACCATTTAAGAATTTGACCAAGAAGGAAAAAGAGATAGTATTATACGGTTCTCCTGATAAAGTTGATTTCAAGTATACAACAAGAGGAGGCACATCATACAATCAAAAAGATTATTACGAAGGAATTATTACCAATTTACAACGTAGATATATGGAAACAAGCAGTACATGGATTCGTGAATGGCTAGAAAATTATATGATTGAAACAGAATGTGAGACTTGCCATGGGGCTAGATTAGATGACAGTGTTCTATCAGTTTTAGTTGGTAAAAAGAACATATATGAAATGACATGTATGAGTATCAAAAACTTAGTAACATTTTTTGATGATTTAAAATTAACAGAAGAACAAGAAAAAATCTCTGGATTGTTAATAAAAGAAATAAAGAATAGGTTGTCTTTCCTAAAAAATGTTGGATTGGAATATTTAACATTAAATAGAATGGCTGGTACTTTATCTGGAGGAGAGGCACAAAGAATTAGATTGGCCACTCAGATAGGCTCAAGACTTACAGGTGTTTTATATGTTTTAGATGAGCCAAGTATCGGATTACATCAAAGAGATAATGAAAAATTAATTAATGCTTTAAAAGAAATGCGTGATTTAGGTAATACGTTAATTGTTGTAGAACATGATACAGATACTATGCTAGCGGCAGATTATCTAGTAGATATTGGACCAGGAGCTGGAGACAATGGTGGACAAGTTATGGCCGCAGGAACTCCAGAAGAAGTAATGAAGAACGAAAATAGTATTACTGGACGATATTTAAGTGGCAAAGAATGCATTGAAATTCCAAAAAAGAGAAGAAAAGGTAATGGATTGTTTATCGAAGTCAAAGGTGCCAAGGAAAATAACTTGAAAGATATTAACGTTAAGTTTCCACTTGGAACTTTTACATGTGTAACTGGAGTATCAGGTAGTGGTAAAAGTAGTTTAGTTATGGAAATTCTATGTAAAGGAGCTTTGAATTATTTATATCACACAAAAGACAAGCCAGGTAAACATAAAAAGATAATCGGACTAGAGAACATAGATAAAGTTGTTGATATTACACAGAATCCAATTGGAAGAACACCAAGAAGTAATCCAGCCACTTATACAGGTGTATTTGATGATATAAGAACACTATTCACAACAACCAAAGAAGCTAAAATGTATGGCTTTGGTAAAGATAGATTTTCATTTAATGTTAAAGGAGGCCGCTGTGAGGCTTGCCGTGGTGATGGCGTTAAAAAAATAGAAATGCATTTTTTACCAGATGTTTATATTCCATGTGAAGTATGCCATGGTACAAGATACAATAGTGAAACAAGATTAATTAAATATAAAGGCAAGAATATTGCTGAAGTATTAGATATGCGAGTATCTGAAGCGTTAGAATTCTTTGAAAACGTACCTAAAATTAAAAATAAATTACAAGTACTTAATGATGTTGGTTTAGGGTATATAAAACTTGGTCAAAGTGCTCCAACTTTATCAGGTGGAGAAGCTGGTAGAGTTAAACTTGCTAAAGAGCTTCAAAGAAAAGCAACCGGGAAAACACTATTTATAATGGATGAACCAACAACCGGATTGCATTCAGCAGACATTAAAAGGTTACTTGCAATTATTCAAAAAATAGTAGATAATAATGATACAGTGATAGTTATAGAACATAACTTGGATATGATAAAAGTTGCTGATTACATCATAGATATTGGTCCTAACGGTGGAGATGATGGTGGTAGAATAGTTGCAACAGGGACTCCAGAACAAATAGCTAAAAATAAAGATTCATATACAGGAATGTTCCTAAGTAAAATGTTATAGGAGGTTCTATGAAAATTGTAACTATTGATACTAATAATAAGGCTAGATTAAATAAGATACTTGAATGGTTTATTTATATGGTTGGGTACACAATATCGTTTATTTTAATTTCATTAATGTTTGGTACTTTTAAAATAAATGGTGACCATTTTATACTTTATTCATTTTTAGCAGTAGTATTAATTTATATACTTAACAAAACTATTAAACCAATTTTATTTAAACTAACACTTCCAATTACAGGAATAACAATGGGATTGTTTTACTTTGTTATTAATGCTGCGATTCTAAAGTTAGTTGATATTATAATGGGTGATAAATTAGATTTTACAAGTGTATGGAAATTATTTTTTATTGCAATACTTTTGGCGGTGACTAATGCCATTATAGAAGAATTAATTATTAAACCAATTATAAGGAGGTTTAAAAAGAAATGAACAGAATAGCATTAGACCTTGGATTCATACAAATATATTGGTATTCCATAATGATTTTAATAGGATTACTAGTAGGTTTATCTTTTATTTATAGCGAAGTTAAAAAGCAAAAAATTAATACTGATTTTTTTACTAATTTAGTATTTTATGCAATTATTATAGGAATAATCTGTGCTAGAGCATATTATGTTTTGTTTAATTTGGATTACTATAGTAATAACGTATTAGAAATATTCGAAATTTGGAACGGTGGACTAGCAATCCATGGAGGCCTTATAGGTGGAGGATTATTTGCTATTTTCTATTGTAAAAAGTATAAAGTAAATGTTTACAAAATATTAGATATATGTGTTGTTGGATTAATAATTGCACAAGCTATAGGTAGATGGGGAAACTTCTTCAATCAAGAAGCTTATGGAATGTTAACAACTAAAGAAGCTTTGATAGCACAACATATACCAGACTTTATTATCGATGGTATGTATATAAATGGTGCATATTATCAACCTACATTTTTATATGAATCAATTTGGAATATAATGGGCTTTTTAATTCTAATAATAGTAAGAAAAGCATTTAAATATTTAAAAACTGGTCAATTAACAGGAATATATTTTGTTTGGTATTCAGTAGGAAGAATATTTATAGAGGGACTACGAAGTGATAGTTTAATGTTAGGAAACGTCAAAGTTGCCCAATTAGTCTCGTCGATTTTAATAATCGCTGGTATTATATTGATTGTTAAAAGAAGTAAAGGTTCCCGTTTTGATAATCTATATCGTAGGAGTGAAAAAGATGAAACAGGATTTTGATGTAGCAATAATTGGCTCAGGTGTAGCAGGTATGACTGCTGCAATTTACCTTAAAAGAAGTGGTATTAATTGCTGTATATTAGAAAGAGAAGTACCGGGTGGACAAATTAATAAAGCTTCATCTGTTAGAAATTATCCCGGATTTATCGAAATAACAGGACCAGATTTGTCTAAAAATATTTTTGAGCAAGTAAATGATTTAGGAATTGTTTATAAATATGGTAATGTTTTAAAAATCAGTATTGAAGATGATTGCAAGATAATAAAAACAGATATAGAAGAGATTACTGTTAAAAACATCATTATTGCTACCGGCAGAACGGCAAGAAAACTTGGAATTCCTGGTGAAGACAAGTTGGTTGGCAAAGGTGTTAGTTATTGCGCTTTATGTGATGCCAACTTCTTTAAGAATCAAGATGTATTAGTAGTAGGTGGTGCCAATAGTGCGTTAGAAGAAGCTATATACTTATCTAACATCTGTAAAAAAGTAACCATAGTACATAGACGTGAATTAACTGCTGACCAAATCTTTATTGATCAATTAAAAAATATCTCAAACATCGAATTAAAACTTTATTGTACTGTTAAGCAACTAAATGAAAAAGAAGGAATATTAGAATCTGCTACTATAGTTAATAAAGATAAAACTGAAGAGAATATCGATGTAAAAGGGTGCTTCATATATATAGGACAAATTCCAGCAAACGAATCATTTAAAGATGTTATAGAATTTGATGAGAAGGGATATGTTAAAGTTAACGAACATAACGAGACGAATGTTAAAGGAATATATGCAGCAGGTGACATCGTAAAAAAAGATGCATATCAATTGCTTACTGCTATGAGTGATGGCGTTATAGCAGCAGTGAACTGCATAAAGGATATAAAAAATCAATAAATACTTGACTCTAAAACACTTATATGTTATTTTATAACTGACACAGATAAGTGTTTTTATTTTGGTTAAATAAGGTAGGGGATAAAAATGGTAAAAGAATCAAAAAACACTAAAGCAAAAAAAGATGTAGAAAGCAAAAAGAACAACAAGAAGGTAGCAACAAAGAAAGTACAAAAAAAAGAAGTAAAGAAAGTAAAAAAAGAAGGATTATTCAAAAAAATTGGAAACTGGTTTAAATCAGTAATCAAAGAAGTTTCAAAAGTAAAATGGACTTCAAAAAAAGATATGCTTAAATATTCAATTGCAACAATCGTATTTATAATTTTCTTTTCTTTATTCTTCTATGCTATTGAATTATTAATGGCATTTGTAAAGTCTTTGGTATAGGTTGGTGATATTATGGAAAAACAATGGTATGTAGTTAATACTTATTCTGGACATGAAAGTAAAGTTAAGGAAAAACTAGAAATGAAAGCAAATTCTATGGATATGAAAGATTATATCTTTAGAGTTATAATTCCTGAACAAAAAGAAATTGAAGTAAAAGATGGTGTTCAAAAAGAAAAAGTTAAAAAGATGTTTCCAGGTTACATTTTAGTTGAAATGGTTATGAGTGATGAAGCATGGTATGTTGTTCGTAATACTCCAGGTGTAACAGGATTTATAGGTTCAAGTGGTAAAGGTGCAAAACCAACTCCTTTACAACCATATGAAGTTGATAATATCTTAAGAAATATGGGTATTAGCAGATTTGATACAGATAAAGAATTAGAAGTAGGAACAAAGGTAAAAATTATTGCTGGTCCATTTAACGGAATGTATGGAACTATTTCTACAATCGATATGGAAAATCAAAAATTAGAATTAAACGTAGATTTATTTGGACAAGAAACTACTGTTGAAGTTGAATTATCTCAAATAGAGGTGGCATAACAGTGAGTATAAAAATGGGTGACACTAGTCTTTCAGAAGAAAGATATATTGAATTAAAAAAACTAGCGTATGATTACTATGATAAATATAATGAATTGGATAGAGTATCAAGGAAAGATTTTTTAGATAGTATCCCTAGTCTTAACACACATTTTGAAGACTTAATCGTAAGAACAACTTTATTATTTCCTGATACTGAAGATTTATTAAAAATATCAAAAGGTTCTCTTCATAACGTTCTTAAAGAAATAGCTAACAATGAAGACGGTATTACAAATGAAGATGTTTTGGCTAAAAGCGTTGAATATTCAACTCAAAGAGTAAAAGAACTCATCAATGAAGGCAAATTAAAAGTTATGGAAAGAATTAAATATCCAGAAACAAGTATAAGTGAGAAAGAATATGTTGCATTAAAAAAAGAAGCATTAAAATATAGAAAAGCTTTTTTAGGTTTAAGCATAGTGAAGAAATCAGAAATGATTGAAGAGTGCGCTAAGGATGCTTCATATCAAGAATGTATACAATTGGCAACTTTACTAATTCCAAATGATTCAAAAGTGATTTCAATGATGAAAAATCATTCAAACCTTGAAATTGCAGATAAATATAATGTTCCAGTTAGCGTAATTGAATTTAAGCGACATGAATATAATTATCAAGGAACAGAAAAACTAATAGAAAAAGGATTGTTTGAAAAATCACAAGATGACGCCCTATGGAATTCATCTGATTTAGATGACAGCTTTATAGATGCCATTTGGGATCAAAGTTTTTATAAAGGTATTGAAGAAGAACAGCAACAACAAGTAACTAAAAATTTAGTTAAGATATATTCCAAAGCAATAAAGAACTAACATTATTTATTAAATAATTATTGATTTTTATTAAGAATAATGTTATTATTGAAACGCTATATTTAATTTATATAGATTTAAGTGGGAGGCAAAAAGCTAATTAAATGCGGACTAGCTATTAGAACCACTCGCGAAAACTAAAATTTATAGGAGGTGTTTTTCGTGGCAAAAGAAGTAGTAAGAAAAATCAAGTTGCAAATTCAAGCAGGAAAAGCTACACCAGCTCCACCAGTAGGAACTGTATTAGGACCTGCAGGAATCAATTTACAAGAATTCTGTACAAAGTACAATGATGCAACACGTGATAGAATGGGTGATGTATTACCAGTTGAAATTTCTATATATGATGATAGAAGTTTTGATTTCGTAATTAAAACTCCACCTACACCATTCTTATTAAAGAAAGCAGCAAAAATAGAAAAAGGTTCTGTTAAAGGTAAGAATGAAACAGTAGGAACAATAACAAAAGAACAATTAAAAGAAATTGCAGAAACTAAATTACCAGATTTAAATGCTTATACTGTTGAAGAAGCTATGAAAATTGTTGAGGGTACTGCTCTTAACATGGGTATTAAAGTTTCAGAGTAATAAATGGTAACCTATGTGGGAGGACGTCCGCTTACGCTTCCATATTTACCACATAAGGAGGAATTAAAGTGAAAAAAAGAAGTAAGAAATATCTTGAAGCTTTATCAAAAATAGAAAAAGGTAAAGCATATACTAAAGAAGAAGCTATTAAATTAGTAAAAGAAACTTCTGTTAGTAAATTTAATGCTTCTGTTGAATTAGCAGTTAGATTAAATCTTGATACTAAAAAAGCTGATCAACAATTAAGAGGAGCAATAGTATTACCTCATGGAACAGGTAAAACTAAAAAGGTATTAGTAATTGCTAGAGGAGAAAATGCTAAAAAAGCTAAAGAAGCTGGAGCAGACTTCGTTGGTGATACTGATATGCTAGAAAAAATTGAAAAAGAAAACTGGTTCGGATTTGACGTAATGATTGCAACACCAGATATGATGCCATTACTTGGCAAATTAGGTAGAGTATTAGGACCAAAAGGTTTAATGCCAAACCCTAAAACTGGTACTGTAACTACAGATGTTGCTAAAGCAGTATCTGATGTAAAAGCAGGACGTGTTGAATATAGAACAGATACATTTGGTAATATTCAAGGTATCATTGGTAATGTAACATTTACAGAAGAACAATTACTTGAAAATTTAAATGCATTTATGGCAACAATTATGAAAGTAAAACCTTCTACTGTTAAAGGTGATTACGTTAAAAATATAGCAGTTTCAACTACTATGGGTCCAGGAATTAAAATTATTACAAATTCTTTTGACAAATAGTAATTAGTGATATATAATACAAATTGATTTGCAAGTGCCATAGACAGTAGGTGTTAAAATAAATCCTACCGAGGACTTAACTTTAGTTATAAAAGCCCTTTGTCTATGTATAAAGAGCTTTTATTTATGGCATTTTTAAATATTATGAGGAGGTGCTATAGTGGCAAACGAAAAAATTCTAGCTAAAAAGCAAGAAGTAATTGATGAGATTAAAGAACATGTACAAAATAGTGCAACTATCGTTTTATTCGATTATCGTGGAATCACTGATAATGAAGCAAAAGAATTAAGACGTGCTTTAAGATCAAATGATGCTGACTATAAAGTATACAAAAATACTTTAATGGCAAGAGCGCTATCTGATTTAAACATTAATCTTGATGACAGTTTAATGGGTCCAAGTGCATTAGCATTTGGTACTGATCAAATTGCACCAATTAAAGTATTATCAGATTTTGCTAAAAAGAATCCTGCTCTAATATTGAAAGTGGGTATTGTAGATGGAGAAGTATCTGATAAAGCTAAGTTAGAAGCATTATCATCTATCCCATCAAGAGAAGGACTACTAACAATGTTAGCTGGCGGAATGATTGGAATTGCAAAAGATTTATCTATATGCTTAGATCTATATGCAAAACAAAAAGAAGAGAATTAATTTAAATTAAGGAGGAAAATAAAATGGCTAAATTAACAAGAGATGAATTTATTAGTGCTTTAAAAGAAATGAACCTTTTAGAAATTAAAGAATTAGTAGACGCTATGAAAGAGGAATTTGGAGTAGATCCAAGTAGTGTAGCAGTAGCTGCTGCACCAGCTGGAGCTGCTGAAGAAACTGGACCAAGTGTTGTTACAGTTACTTTAGTAAATGCTGGGGCTGCTAAAATCAACGTTATCAAAGTAATTAAAGAAATTACAGGATTAGGATTAAAAGAATCTAAAGATATCGCTGATAACGGTGGAGCTGTTAAAGAAGGTATTTCTGTAGACGAAGCAAACGAAATCAAAGCTAAACTTGAAGAAGCTGGAGCAGAAGTAGAAGTTAAATAATTAAATTCATACTACTAAAAGTACGATATATGTCGTACTTTTTTTCTTGAAAAAAAAGTCAAAATAAGATATTATCTATAATAGGTGAAGGCTATGAAAAAGACTACTAAAAAGATAGGTATAATTATAATTGCGGTATTAATTGCTATTCTTATATTAATAGGAATATTTTCATATATTAAATACAGCAAAAATAATGTTCATGAAGATAATAAATATGAAACGATTGATGTAAACGATAAAGAAGTAACAGAATTATTTGAGCTTACCCGTAGTGATAACACAACTTTATTTAACGGTACTGAATATGAAAATTTATATTATGTAAATGATAAGGTCATTATAAAAGAACAAGATGAATCTTTTAAATTAATGTTATCCTATGTGAATTTGACTACTGATAATTATAAATTTCAAGATGATGGAACTGTAGAAATATCTGGAAAAGCCATAAAAAGTAATTACGAAAAATTATTTGGTAAAGGAGATTATAAACCTTCTAGTATAAATTACTCATGTCCATCGGTTGTTCAATATGATAAGAGTAAGGATATATATTACTATAGCGAAGCTTGTGGTATGGAAACATTAAATGGATATATCAATAAGTTAATCGAAGCAAGAAAATATAAAGATAAAATAGAAATATATGAAAAAGTAGCATTTTACTTTGTCGATTCAGAAAATAATCAAATAATTTATACAAAGAATAGTAATTATAGTGATTATTTAACTTCAACTAGTTATGATGGTGAGTTTGATATAAATAATTACTTAGATAATTTGAAAACATATAAGTATACTTTCGTTTACAAAGATGGGAACTATTATTTTGATTCAGTTCAATTAATGAACAAAAATTAAATATATTTATTGATTTTCTTTTAAAAATATAGTATTATTATTAGTACGAAAGGAGTTAACTATAAATTAAAGTTTGTAGTTAACTCTTTTACTTTTCTTTTAAGGGATTGGTTAAATGGGACAATATTTTAGTAACGATGAATTAAAAAGTGATTTAAAAATATTTAAAACCAGTATTTTAGGTAAAGATTATTCTTTTTATACTGATAATGGAGTTTTTTCAAAAGAAAAATTAGACTTTGGAACAAGAACTTTAATTGAAAGTTTGCCTATAGAAAGGTTAACTGGGGATATATTAGATGTTGGTTGTGGATACGGAGTAATTGATATTATTTTAGGAAAAATAACGCAAGCTTCGTTTGAAGGTATAGATGTAAATAAAAGAGCATTACATTTAGCAGAAATGAATAAGAAATTAAATAATATTAATAATGCTAGTTTTTATTACAGTAATACTTATGAGAATGTGGATAAGAAATACGATTTTATTATTACAAACCCACCAATAAGAGCTGGCAAAGAAGTAGTTTACGGGATTGTTATGAACGCTAGAAATTATTTAAAAGATAATGGCGTTTTATATATAGTAAT
Source organism: uncultured Bacilli bacterium (assembly GCA_934155645.1). Lineage (GTDB taxonomy): Bacteria > Bacillota_I > Bacilli_A > RF39 > UBA660 > RGIG3091. Next base: position 115,880 of record CAKPHC010000005.1, read on the forward strand.
AAGAAAAGAACAAGGAGCAAAGTCAATGCTTAGAGATTTGGAAGAATACTATAACACAGAGGTAATAAACAAAAATAAAGGTTTTTTTGTAATTAAATGTGTTTTGCGTTGACATCTTGCTTGAAATATGCTAATAATATAAATTGGCAACGTATTAGATTGAGTGAATATGTTCTTTGATTAAATTATAGTATAGGGGTGAAATAAGTGGCATATAAGATAATTAATTGTGGTAACCACCGCCAGAGAAGAAGTTTCTCTAGAATCAAAAATACTTACGAACTAAAGGATTTGCTAGAAATCCAAAAAAAATCATATCAATGGTTTGTTGAAACAGGAATAAAGGAAGTTTTCGATGACCTATTCCCCGTAGAAAATTTTTCAGGTACTTTGTCATTAGAATTTGGAGATTATCATTTTGATGAACCAAGATATTCTATTAAGCAAAGCAAAGACCGTGAAACAACATATGCGGCACCTTTAAAGGTAGAAGTCCGTCTTTTTAATCATGAAACAGGTGAGGTAAAAGAACAAGAAATATTCTTAGGGGACATGCCTTTAATGACTGATAGCGGAACTTTCGTTATTAATGGTGCAGAACGTGTAATTGTTTCTCAATTAGTAAGATCTCCAAGCGTATATTTCAATAAGGAAATAGATAAAAGTGGAAGACCTTCTATTACTTCACAAATAATTCCAACACGTGGAACTTGGCTAGAATTTGAAACAGATGCCAGGGATGTTTTGTATGTAAGAATTGATAGAACAAGAAAAGTTCCATTAACTACATTACTACGTGCTTTCGGATTATCAAGTGATGAGGATATTCTAAAGTTATTTGGTAAAGATGAATATCTTGAGAATACTTTAGCAAAAGATTCAACTAGAAATACAGATGAAGCATTAATTGAAATTTATGAAAAATTAAGACCAGGTGAACCTGCAACTCTTGATTCTTCTAAAAACCAAATTATTACTAGATTCTTTGATGAGTTTAGATATGACTTAGCAAGAGTAGGACGTTATAAATTTAATCGTAAATTAAATGTTTTAGATAGGGTTTTAAATCAAACTATTGCTGAAGACATTAAAGTTAATGGTGAAGTAGTAGTTGCTAAAGACACTTTAGTAACTAAAGAAGTACTAGATACATTAAAACCTATATTTGCTGATGGTTATAATGTAACCAGTGCTAAAATAAATGAAGATTTAGATAATTTAGATAAAATTCAAACTGTTAAAATCTACAATCCTTCTAACAAAAAAGAAGTTATTACTTTAATAGGTAATGACCAAACATTAGAAGTTAAGAGATTAACTATTTCTGATTTATATGCATCAGTATCATATTATTTAAATTTATTAAAAGGAATTGGACAATTTGATGAAATAGACCATTTAGGAAATCGTCGTATTCGTCAAGTTGGTGAATTATTACAAAATCAATTTAGAATAGGTGTTTCTCGTATGGAACGTGTTATTCGTGAAAGAATGACAACTCAAGAAATGGAAGAAGTAACACCAAAAACTCTAATTAATATTAGACCTATTACGGCAGCTATGAAAGAATTTTTTGGTAGCAGCCAATTATCTCAATTCATGGACCAAACCAACCCAATCGCAGAGTTAACAAACAAAAGACGTTTATCTGCATTAGGTCCAGGTGGTTTATCTCGTGATAGAGCAGGTATGGAAGTGCGTGACGTTAACGCATCACACTATGGTAGAATCTGTCCAATTGAGTCACCAGAAGGACAAAATATCGGACTTATTACATCACTTGCAAGCTATGCTAAAGTAGATGATTATGGATTCATCATGACTCCATATAGAAAAGTAAAAGATAAAGTATTAACTGATGAAGTTGATTACTTAACTGCAGATGAAGAACAAGATGTTATTATCTCTTTAGCAACAGTTACTATTGATGATAATAATATGATGATAGATGAACAAGTTCCTGCTAGATTCCGTGGTGAAAATATTTTGGTTAAACCAGAACAAGTTGACTATGTTGACGTATCACCACAACAAGTAGTAGCAATTACAACAAGTTGTATTCCGTTCTTGGAACACGATGATGCTACTCGTGCACTAATGGGAGCAAACATGCAACGTCAATCAGTACCATTATTAAGATCAGAAGCACCACTTGTAGGTACAGGTGTTGAATACGTAGCAGCAAAAGATTCTGGAGCTGTAGTAGTAGCAAAAGCTGATGGTATAGTTGATTATGTTGATGCTAGAAAGATTGTTGTAAAGAATAAAGGTGGAAAAGATGAGTATCATTTGGCAAACTTTGAACTATCAAATGCTGGTACTTGTCAACATCATAGACCTATAGTTAAAGTAGGAGACACAATTAAAGCTGGTGAAGTTATAGCAGATGGTCCAAGTACAGACCAAGGAGAACTTGCACTAGGTAAAAACGTATTAGTTGCATTCATGACATTTAATGGATATAACTATGAGGATGCTGTAATCTTAAATGAAAGACTAGTAAAAGATGATGTTTATACAGGTCTTCACTTAGAAGATTACGAAATGCAATGTCGTGAAACTAAATTAGGACCTGAAGAAATTACAAGAGATATTCCTAATGTTAGTGAAGAAGCAAGAAAAAATCTTGATGAAAATGGTATTGTAATAGTTGGCACTGAAGTTAAAGAAGGAGATATCTTAGTAGGTAAAGTAACACCAAAAGGTATGGCTGAACTTACTTCAGAAGAAAAATTATTACACGCTATATTTGGAGAAAAGACTCGTGAAGTTAGAGATACTTCATTACGTGTTCCACATGGTGGAGATGGTATCGTTCACGATGTTAAGATTTTCTCAAGAAAAGATAATGATGAATTACCTGCAGGAGTATCTAAAGTAATTCGTGTATATATAGTTCAAAAAAGAAAAATACAAGTAGGAGATAAAATGGCTGGACGTCATGGTAACAAAGGTGTTATTTCCTTAATCCTACCTGAAGAAGATATGCCATACTTACCAGATGGTAGAACTATTGATATCATGTTAAACCCACAAGGTGTTCCTTCTCGTATGAACTTAGGACAAATCCTAGAACTTCATTTAGGTATGGCTGCAAAAGAATTAAATGTCCATGTAGCTACACCAGTATTCGATGGTGCTAAGACAAGTGATATTGCTGAAATGATGGAAGAAGCTAAACTTGCACCAGATGGAAAAACAGTTTTATATGATGGTAGAACAGGTACACCATTTGATAACAGAATATCTGTTGGTGTTATGTACATGATAAAACTACATCACATGGTTGATGATAAATTACATGCACGTAGTACTGGTCCATATTCATTAGTAACTCAACAACCTCTTGGTGGTAAGGCACAATTTGGTGGACAGAGATTTGGTGAAATGGAAGTTTGGGCATTATATGCATATGGTGCTGCACATACTCTACAAGAAATTCTAACTGTTAAATCAGACGATGTTATCGGACGTGTTAAAGTATATGAAGCAATCGTTAAAGGACAAGAAATTAATCAAGCAGGAGTTCCAGAAAGCTTTAGAGTATTGATGAAAGAATTCCAAGCTTTAGGATTAGATATCAGTATCATCAATGATAAACATGAAGAATTACAATTAAAAGAAATCGAAGAAGAAGAATATAAAGAAGATTTCGTTGGAAATGTTGAAGATATAGAATTACCTATTCCAACACATGAAGATGAATCAAAGGATTATGATGAAGAGTCTTTAGATGACGAAGATGAGGACTTTGACGAAGAATTCGACGATAGTGAATTTGATGATACCTTTGAAGATGATTTTATGGAAGGAGATGAAGAGTAATGATAGAAGTAAATAAATTTGAAGCCTTAAAGATAGGTATTGCATCTCCAGATAAAATACGTGAATGGTCATATGGTGAAGTAAAAAAGCCAGAAACTATTAACTATAGAACACTACGTCCAGAACGTGATGGATTGTTCTGCGAAAAAATCTTTGGACCAACTAAAGATTTTGAGTGTGCTTGTGGAAAGTACAAAAGAGTAAGATATAAAAATATTGTTTGTGATAGATGTGGAGTAGAAGTAACTCGTAGTAAAGTAAGACGTGAAAGAATGGGACATATTGAGTTAGCTTCTCCAGTGTCACATATTTGGTTCTTTAAAGGTGTTCCATCTCGTATGGGATTAGTACTAGATATGTCACCAAGAGATCTTGAAGAAGTATTATACTTTGTTAGTTATGTAGTAATTGATAAAGGTATTGCTCCTTTAGAAAATAAACAAACATTATCTGAAAAAGAATATCGTCAATACTATGAAAAATATGGTAATGGTTTCCGTGTAGGCATGGGTGCTGAAGCAATTAAGGAATTATTACAAAAAGTAGATATTGAAAAAGAATTAGAAGAAATTACAAAAGAATTAGAGGGAGCTCAAGGACAAAAGAGAACGAGATTGTTAAAACGTATTGATGTTCTTGATGCATTCCATAAATCTGGTAACCGTCCAGAATGGATGATTCTAGATTGTATTCCAGTTATACCTCCAGAATTAAGACCAATGATTCAATTGGATGGTGGTAGATTTGCAACAAGTGATTTAAATGATTTATATCGTCGTGTTATTAACCGTAATAATCGTTTAAAGAAATTAATAGATTTAAAAGCTCCAGGTATCATTATTCAAAACGAAAAACGTATGTTACAAGAGGCAGTTGACGCTCTATTTGACAACGGAAGACGTGGAAGAAGTGTTACTGGTGCAGGAAATCGTCCTTTGAAATCACTTTCTAGTATGTTAAAAGGTAAACAAGGTCGTTTCCGTCAAAACTTATTAGGAAAACGTGTCGACTATTCAGGACGTTCAGTTATCGTTGTTGGTCCATCATTAAAGATGTATCAATGTGGTATTCCTAAAGAAATGGCTATTGAGTTATTTAAACCACATGTAATTCATGGTTTAGTTTCGCGTGATATAGCTCATAATATTAAAGCTGCAAAACGTTTAATTGAAAATAGAGACCCACAAATTTGGGATGTAGTTGAAGATGTTATAAAAGAACATCCAGTTATGTTAAACCGTGCACCTACACTACATAGATTAGGTATTCAAGCATTCGAACCAGTATTAATTGGTGGTAAAGCTATCCGTCTTCACCCATTAGTATGTCCAGCATTCAACGCTGACTTCGATGGTGACCAGATGGCTGTTCACGTACCATTATCAGAAGAAGCTCAAGCTGAAGCAAGACTTCTTATGTTAGGTGCTAACAATATCTTATCTCCAAAAAGTGGTGACCCAATCGTTACTCCATCTCAAGACATGGTATTAGGTAACTATTATCTAACTATGGAAAAAGCTGGAGAAGATGGCGAAGGTCGTGTATTTAAAGATTCTAACGAAGCATTAATGGCATATGAAAGACGTGAATTAACACTTCATACAAGAATTGCTTTACCAGTAGATTCATTTAAACACAAATTATTTACTGAAGGTCAAAAAGGTAAATATTTAGTAACTACTGTAGGTAAGTTAAAATTTAATGAAATATTACCAGATTCATTTGCATATTTAAATGAACCAACATTAGATAATATTCAAGGTATTACTCCAAATAAATACTTTATTGAAAAAGGACAAAATATTCCTGAAGTAATTAAAGGAATGGAATTAGTAAAACCTTTCCCTAAAGGAACACTAGAAAATATTATTGCTCAAGTATTCAAACGTTATAAAACTACTGAAACTTCTATAATGTTGGATAAATTAAAAGATTTAGGATTTAAATATTCAACAATTGCAGGTATTACTATTTCAATTAGTGACGTTGTTACTAGTGATAAGAAAAATGAAATTATAGCAGAAGCTAAAAAAGTAGTTGATAAAATAAATAAACAATACCAACGTGGTTTAATTACTGACGATGAAAGATTCCAAAAAGTAATTGCTACATGGGATGACGCTAAAGGACAAGTTCAAAAAGAGCTATCTGAAAAAGCAAATAAATATGTTGATAACCCAATCTTCATGATGATGCACTCAAAAGCGCGTGGTTCAATTTCTAACTTTACACAAATCGCTGGTATGCGTGGTATCATGTCAAAACCAGATGGTACTCCAGTTGAAATTCCTATTACATCTAACTTTAGAGAAGGTTTATCGGTTGCTGAATTCTTCTTATCAACACATGGTGCACGTAAAGGTAGTGCCGATACAGCTCTTAAAACTGCTGACTCTGGATACTTAACTAGACGTTTAGTTGATGTATCTCAAGATATTATCGTAAGAGAAGCAGATTGTGGAACTGAAAATGGTGTAGTTGTACGTGAATTTGTTAACGATAAGACAGGCGAAGTAATTGAAAAACTATATGACCGTATTGTTGGTAGATATACAAACAAGAAAGTTATTAATCCAGAAACTAAAGAAGTTATTGCTGATAAATTAGAATACATTACTGAAGCAATTGCTGATAAGATAATTAAAGCTGGAATTAAAGAAGTAGAAATAAGAACAACATTGACTTGTGATACAGTTAATGGTGTATGTCAAAAATGTTATGGACGTAACCTTGCTACAGGTAATATTGTAGAGGTCGGTGAAGCTGTTGGTATCATGGCTGCTCAATCAATCGGTGAACCAGGTACACAGTTAACAATGAGAACATTCCATACTGGTGGTGTTGCTGGTGGAGAAGATATTACTCAAGGTTTACCACGTATTCAAGAATTATTTGAAGCAAGAATTCCAAAAGGAAAATCTACAATTGCTGAAATTAATGGTCAAGTATCAAAAATTGAAGAGGACCATGGTAAATTTAGAATTAGCGTTACAAACAAACTTGAAACTAAGGAGCATGTATCAAATTATGGAGCTAAACTTCGTGTAGCATTAAATGATACAGTTGTTGCTGGGGATAAATTAACAGAAGGTGCTATTAGTCCAAAAGAATTATTAGCAGTAACTGACCCACTTACAACTCAAGAATATATCTTGAAAGAAGTTCAAGGTGTATATCGTAGCCAAGGTGTTGATATATCTGATAAACACGTAGAAATTATTGCTAAACGTATGATTTCTAAGATAAGAATCGTAGAGTCAGGTGACACTAAATTCTTACCAGGAGCTCTTGTAAATTATAGACAATTTACGGATGGTAACAAAGAAGTAATCATTAATGGTAAACGTCCTGCTACAGGTAAACCAATCTTACTTGGTATTACTAAAGCATCACTAGAAACTGATTCATTCTTATCTGCTGCATCATTCCAAGAAACAACAAGAATTCTTACAGATGCTGCAATAAGAGGAAAAGTTGATACATTACAAGGATTAAAAGAAAACGTTATCATTGGTAAATTAATTCCTGCTGGTACAGGTGCTAGACAATATAAAAACGTTGAATATGAATTAGCATCTCAATTTATTGATGAAGAACCAATAGATAAACTAGAAGATGAATTAATGGAATAATAAAAGGACCTTGCCGGTCCTTTTTTCGTTGTAAAAAAGTAATAAATGTAATAAAATATTATTGGTGAATATAATATGTTTAAATTAAATAATAAAGGCTGGGGATTAGGAGAAATGATTGGATTTTTAATAATATTATTTCTTGCATTACTAGTTGTATCATTTCTAGCTCATAAATATGGCAACATTTTAACGATTATTATATAAATAAAAGAGTTCTACTTTGAACTCTTTTTTTGGTCTTTCTTTAATAAATCTCTTATTTCTTCCAGTAATATAACTTCGTCACTTTTTTTAGGAGGTTCGCTCTTTTTTTCTTCATGTTTTTTAACAAATAGTTTATTTATAAATTTGATGAAGACAAATATACAAAAAGCAATAATTAGAAAGTCAATTACATTTTGAATGAAGGCACCATATGCTACATTAGCATCACCTATTTTAATAGATAAATTTGATAAATCTTTACCACCTATTATAATTCCAATAAGTGGTGTAATTATATCGTTTACTAGTGATGAAACTATTTTACTAAACGCACCACCAACTACAACACCAACAGCTAGGTCTAAAACATTACCTCTTGCAATAAATGTTTTGAATTCATTGAAAAACTTATTAACCTCTTTTTTCTTGTCATTGATTTTAACTTTTTCCATCATATAAACACCTCATAATCATTATAACATCATTAATAATTTATAGAAATTTATTTTTTTGCATTTGTATATATTGTTTTAGTAACAACACTACTATTTTTACGTTTGAATTCTTTGTTTAAATAATTGTAATAAGCACCAGGAGTAATGATACCATTAATCTTTAATAAATCACTACCAGTAGCACCTAATACATTATCTACTAGCTTAACGCAGTTAGTTGAAAACAAGAAATATGTTTTCCATTTGCCTTTGCTAAATTTATAAAATTTTGCATTAGTATGTCTATATAGCACACTAGCGTAATCTATAAATTTCTGTGAACTATCCAATTCTTGCTGACATTTCCATCGATAAGCATATTCTTGAACTTTTTCAAGTTCTTTTTTTATTCGTTCCTTTTGATAAGGAGTTAGTGATATACCAAAAGAAAAAATAGTTTTTTTGGAATGGACAGTACAAAATTTTAAATATTTACTTTTTCCTTTGATTGTAAAAAACGTACCATCGCCTAAAGCATCAAATAATCTTTTAGAAGATTCATCGTAGCAGCCATAAGAATAAACTGTATTATCAAAGCATAAATCAGCATGACCTATTTTACCAACAGCAGTATTTTTTACATGTATAAATATTTCCAAGTCTACTTTACCACTTGTATTTTTATTATTGATGTGAACTGGGGTAACATATTTTTCTAATAAATTATTAATTCTAGTATAAACTCCATAAGGAATAAGTGCAGAAACAAAGATAGGTAACGTAATTCTGAATCTTCTTTTCTTTTTAGAAAAGAAATTAGGAAATAAATCTTTAATCAAATCATAAAGATAGGTAAAACCAAATAATATTAAATATATACCTAAGATAATAGTTAATGTTTTTATATTACTACTAGGATTTAATATCATTATAAGACTAAATATAAAATCCACTATACCTGCTAATAGTGTTGGATGGTATCCTTTTACTTTTTCCTCTTTATAAATAATATAAGATAGTAATTTAATAATTCCGTTGATTAACATATAAAATCCAAAGATAACTGGGAACATTCCTAGAAATGTATTAGGTTTAACGAAAAAGAATATTCCTATTAACAATGTGGTTAACGATATAAATATGTTATTTTTTTTCTTTGTTTTAATTATGTTAAAAACAAGTGATACTAATCCTAAGATACTTATTAAAAGTGATACAACAAGATGAAAAATATCTGCCGATTCAGTTGGTAAAGCAATTATTGTTATTCCAACGCCTATAAATAAAAATGTATTGATTAACAGGGAAATCCTAGACATGTATTTCTCTTTCATCTTTATGCACCTCTATGTTATTTTAACATAATATTATAAAATTTCATAAAAATGATAGAAAAAATGCATATAATGTTCTTTGCCAAAAATATTTGTTATATGATATAATCAAATTAGAATAATCAGGGGAAGAATTTAATAATAAAAGTAGGGAATAGATATGAATAAATATAAATTATTTTTAGAAAATTGCAATGTCATAGAAAGATATTACAATTATTTGATTTCACTTACAAACAATCATAATTTTGTAGGTTCAACTAATGAGTGGATTATTGATAATTACTATATGGTTGCTGAAATAAAGGTTAATCTTAAAAAAAATCTAAAAGAAAATAAAAGATTAAAAGAAGTAATAAATCGTTCTGAGAACCAAGTTTATGATTTATTAAACAAAGCATGTTACAGTAAAAACTTTAATATTAGTTATGAAGATGTACTTAATGAAATTAAAGAATATCAAAACGTTGAGGAAAACTATCTTACTTACAATGAATTAGAAAGTATTCCGGTTGCTTTATCTTTTATAATCATTGATAGGCTAGCAACACTTTGTAAGACAAAAAAGGAAAGTCAAACTGAAAAACAAAAGATAAGAGAATTGGTTAAATCATTGGGTGATAAAATTCATAATGGTGAAGTAATTAACTTAAGTGATTACATAACCTTTGATAAAGAAATAGGTGAGCATCCAGAAATTATAGAACAACTGAATGATAGTTTAACTGAACTAGGAACCTCTTCAAATGAACTTTTTATTCAATTGGATAAGATGCTAGAAGAATACGATTTAAATTTGAAGGATTTAATAAATAAAGAACATATCGACAGTATTAAAAATAATATATTGATTGCAAACCTTTTTAATACACTTAGAACAATTTTAAAAATAGATGTTATTGATATATTTGATAAATTAAGTAAAACTGAAAAAGTCCTTAAACAAGATTCATACTATAAAAGCATGACTAGCGAAACTAAAGGATTATATCGTAATTTAATTACTAAGAATTCTAAACATACAACTGAATACAAATATGCATGTTCTTTATTAGAAAAAAGCAGTATTAATGATACACATATTGGTTTTTACTTAATGAAACGATGTAATTATTCACTAAGAAGTAAACTATATATCATTTTCATTATAATATTTACATTGATAATCAGTGGATTACTATCACTAATCACACTAGATTACTGGTGGTTGTCGTTTATTTTATTATTAGTTCCAATAAGTGAAGTGGTAATACAATTATTAAACAAAATATTATTAAAAGTGTATCCCTGTCAACCATTACCAAAGATTGATTTTTCAAAAGGTATAGATAAGAATAATGCGACGATGGTTGTTATTCCTACAATCGTAAAAGATAAAGCCAAAATAGATAATATGTTTCAATTATTAGAAAAATATTATCTAGCTAATAAATCAAATAATTTATATTTTACTTTATTAGGAGATTGTTCTGAATCTACAACTGAGAAAACAGCATTTGATGAAGAAATATCAAATTATGGAATTAAAAAATCAGAAGAATTAAATGACAAGTATAACGCTAAACTTTTCTCTTTTGTTTACAGACGTCGAGTATTTAATCCTGGTGAAAATAAATTTTTAGGATATGAACGAAAAAGAGGAGCATTAATCCATTTCAACAAACTATTATTAGGTGAACTATCACTTAGTGAATATGAAAAATACATATATAAAGAGAATGTATGTGATATTAAAAGTGATATAAAATATGTTATAACAATAGATACCGATACCGAATTAGTCTTAAATACAGCTTTATCACTAGTTGGTACTATGGCACATCCTTTAAACAAACCAGTTTTAAATGAAAAAGGTACTAAGGTTATTGCCGGTTACGGAATAATTCAACCAAGAGTAAACGTTGATATTGAGTCGACAAATAAATCAATATATTCACAATTAATGGCAGGAATAGGAGGATTTGATGTATATTCAACTATTGTTCCTAACTTTTATCAAGATGTATTTGGTGAAGGAAGTTTTGTTGGTAAAGGAATATATGATTTAAAAATATTTGATACAATACTATCTAATGCCTTTCCAGAAAATTTAATTTTAAGTCATGACTTGTTAGAAGGCAATTATTTAAGATGTGGTTATGCATCAGATATTGAAGTAATAGATGATTTCCCATCCGAATTCTTAGTTGAAGCATCACGTCAACATCGTTGGACCAGGGGAGACGTGCAAATATCTGGTTGGTTAAAAAGAAAAGTAAAAGATAAAAAGGGTAGCAAAGTAAGCAACCCACTAAATTTAATAGAGAAATTCAAAATATTTGATAATATTCGTAGAATTATGATAAATCCATGTATGCTTTTATTATTAATATTATCATTTATATGTGGAAGCTCATTTTGGACATTTATCACAGTAATGATGATTATATCTTGGCCTATGCTTTTCTATCTTAAAGAATTGTTACATCGCCAAAATAGAAAACTATTTACTTTCAAATACTACAACAAATTAATGTTTGGTTTCTTTAGTATTTTGTATCGTATTTTAATAACATTTATTACTATTCCGTATTATAGTTATTTATACTTAGATGCATTTATAAGAGCCAATTATCGTATGCATATAAGTCATAAGAGACTATTGAATTGGTTAACAGCAGAAGATGCTGCTAAGACATTAAAGAAAGATTTGATAAGTTATATTAAACAATTTTGGATGAACTATGTTACATCAGCCATTTTAATCATAACTTCCCTTATAGTTAGTCCTAAAACATCGTTTATAGCTCTAATAATATCAATTGGATTTGTATCTGCACCTTTTATATTATGGAGCTTTAGCAAGAGAAAAGATATAGTTTTAATAGGTTTAAATGAACGTCAAAATAAAAGAATAAAGGATATGGCATATCGTACATGGCTTTACTTTGAAGCATTTTTAAAAGAAGAAAACAATTATTTAATACCAGATAATTATCAATTAAATAGAGAAAATAAAGAAGATACTAAAACATCACCTACTGACATAGGTATGTCGATTACTTCTGTAATATCAGCAAGTGAACTAAACTTCATTGATGTTAAACATGCCCTATTTCTATTAAACAAAATTATCACTACTTTAGAAAAGTTAGAAAAATGGAATGGTCATTTATACAATTGGTACAATATTAAAACTTTGAATAAAATCGTTCCATATGTTGTATCTTCAGTTGATAGTGGTAATTTAGCCGCTTCATTAGTGGTAGCAAAAGAATATGCTTTAAAACATAACGATATTGATTTACATAATCGTATAAGTAATATGTTTGATGCTATGAACTTTAGCAAATTATATACTAAACAAGGTGTATTTAGTATTGCTTATAATACTACCGATGAAGAGTTATCAGTTTACAACTATAATAAATTCGCAAGTGAAAGTAGAATACTAAGCTTTGTAGCCATTATGAAGGGTGATGCACCAAGTAAGCATTGGCTTTGTTTAGATAAAACTCTTACAAAATATAAAAAACATAAAGGTGTAGTATCATGGTCAGGAACATCATTTGAATACTTTATGCCATTAATATTTATGAAAACTTATCCTAATACATTGTTAGATGAAAGTTACTTCTTTGCCAAATTCTGCCAAAAAGAATATATGTCAGAAATAGATATGAGGATGCCATGGGGAATTTCAGAGTCAGCTTATGATGAATTAGATGATGGATTAAATTATAAATATAAGGCTTTTGCAACTCCATACTTAAAAGTAATAGACGAAAAAGAAAATCGTCTAGTAATATCACCTTATGCATCTATTCTAGCAATCACTACCGACCCAATTGATGTGTATTTCAACTTGAAAAAGTTTAAAAAACTAAATATGTATGGTGAATATGGTTTCTACGAATCATACGACTACACAACAAGTAATCGTGTACTAGCATACTATGCACATCATCAAGGAATGATTTTAGCATCAATGACTAATTATTTAAAAAATAATGTAATTCAAGAGTATTTTCATTCCGATTTACGTACTCAAGCATTTGAAATCCTTTTAAAAGAAAAGGTTCAACTAAATCCAGTTATCGACATGAAAGTTGTTGGATACAAAAAATATGATTACGAAAGAGAAAAAATTGCTAATGATATAAGAGAGTATAATTACATATCTGATATACCTCAATTATCTGTTTTATCTAATTCAAATTATACTTTATTACTTAATGATCGAGGTAATGGATTCAGTAGATATAATACAACTCAATTAAATAGATACAGAAAAATAACAAAACAAAGTTATGGCACATATTTATATATAAAAGATTTAAATAACAGTAAAATATGGTCAAATACTTTTGCACCAACTAATGTAAAACCGGATAAATACAATGTTGTATTTGCAACTGATAGAATCAAATTTTTAAGAGTAGATGGTGGTATAGTAACTCAAAGTGAAATAATAGTTACTAAGGAACAACCAGCCGAAATAAGAAAAATAACGTTTAAAAATAATTCATCAGAAACTAAGAAGTTAGAATTGACCACTTATACTGAAGTAATACTAGAAGAAAATATTGATGATATTACTCATCGTACCTTCAGAAATTTGTTTGTAAGTAGTAAATATGATTCTGAAAATGACGCGCTTATTTTATGTAGAAGAAACAATACTAAAAACCGTTCAAACTATATAGTTGGTAAATTATTAGTTCCAGGTATGAAAACTTCAATATCGTACGAAACCGAAAGAGATAAATTTATAGGTAGAGGACATAATGTATATGACCCGATTGCCCTTAACAGCAAATTGAGTAATGAAACAGGAACTAATCTAGATTCTATATTATCTCTTAGAACAACAATAGAGTTATCACCTAAAGAAGAAAAAATCGTTTATTACGTGCAAGGATTTAGTAAGTCACTCGAAGGAATCAATGAAATACTAAAAGAATACTCTACGCCATCAAAAATAGAAAATAGTTTTGAATATACTACTTTGGCTAATAACATGAAGATAAAACTTTTAGGATTAGATGGAAATAATATAAGAATTTACAATATTATGCTAAATTATCTATATCAAACTAGTAGGCACTTTGTTAATGATGAAAGAAAAATACTACTTGCTCAAAACTCTTTAAATCAAAGTGGTTTATGGAAATTTGGTATTAGTGGTGATAGACCAATAATTTTAGTAGATATTCATAGTGGTAAAGCATTCAGATTAGCTAAAGATGCTATCAGAGCGTTCGAATATTTTAAAAGTATGGGGATATACATTGATTTAGTAATTATTAATAGTGAAACAGAAGAATATAAACGAATCATAAAAAAAGAAGTTGAGCAAGAAATCTATCGAATGAATAAATTATTTGACTTTGGATATACTCCTGGTTCTGTTCATTTACTTGATGCATCTGATTTAGAAAATAGCGAATTAGTTTTATTAAACATGGTAGCAAGATTAGTTTTTAACTCTTCAAATAATTCTTCATTAGAGGAAATGGTAAACAAAATGCATCTCGAAAACAAAATGGTAGCGTTTTCAGATATTATTCGTGAAGATGTTACTGATTTTGAAGTAGATACAACTAAAATAGCAAGTTTTAATGGATATGGAGGTTTCATAAAAGGTGGTAAGGAGTACATAATAACTAATCAAGATACTCCTACTCCGTGGTCTAATGTTATTGCAAACAAAAACTTTGGAACGATTTTAACCAATAATAGTTGTGGATTTACTTATTCATACAACAGTCAGATGTTTAAATTAACATCATGGACTAATGATATAGTAGTTAATGATAAGTCAGAAGGTATTTTAGTCAATGAAAAAGAGGTTCAAGTATCAATATGTAGACACGGTTTTGGATACTCAACATTTGAACAAGATGGTAAAGATTATAATTTAACAACAACTCAGTTTGTAGCAAAGGAGGATTCAGCTAAGTTTTATCAAAACAAAATAACTAATATAAGTAATACTAAACAAAAATACAAATTAACTTTCTGGATTAATCCAACTCTAGGACCAAACGAAGAAAAGTCTAGCCGTTATTTACTATCCGAATATCATAAAGAATTCAATGCAATTGTAATTAGAAATGTTTATAATATGAACTTTTCTGGTGTTTCCGTATTTATGAGTTCAACATTACCAATAGTAGATTATTCAATAGACAGAATTATAACTAAGTCTATAACCGTAGAAGTAGAGTTGGACCCTATGGAATCAAAAGAATTCTCATTTATACTAGGTACTGGTATAGGAATGAATTCAGTAAAAGAATTAATAGACAAATATAACAATAAAAATATTCTTACGGAATACAAAGAAGTCGTTGATTATTGGGATAACACTTTAAACATTATAAAAGTAAAGACTCCTGATAACAGTTTCAATTATATGATAAATGGTTGGTATTTATATCAAACTATAGCATCACGTATGTTTGCTAAAGCAGGGTTCTATCAAGTAGGTGGAGCATATGGTTTTAGAGATCAATTACAAGATGCGATGAATATTTGTGAAGTTAATAAAGATTTGGCAAAAGAACAGATTCTAAATAATGCTAGTCACCAATTTAGTGAAGGAGATGTACTACATTGGTGGCACGAAATAAATAAATTTGGATTACGAAGCCGTTATATGGATGATTTCTTATGGCTAGTATATGCAACTAACAGATATATAAAAATAACTGGTGATATAAAAATACTAGATGAAGAAGTACCTTTTGTAGAAGGTGAATTACTATTATCCAATGAAGAAGAAAAAGGAATAACATTTAATTATAGTAGTGAAAAGTATCCTTTAATTAATCATCTTGCTTTATCAATTAACCGTACTATTAAAAATACTGGTTCTAATGGATTGCCACTTATGGGTGGGGGTGATTGGAACGACGGAATGAATAAAGTGGGTATTAATGGTAAAGGTACAAGCGTATGGTTAGGTTTCTTTGCATATATGGTAATACGTGATTATATAGAAATCTGTGATGAATATAAGATTAAAATCAATAAGAGTCTATATATTAATTATTTAGTAAAATTAAAAGAATCATTGAACAAATACGCATGGGATGGAGAATATTATTTAAGAGCATTTTTCGATAACGGTAATAAACTTGGTTCTAAAGAGAACGAAGAATGTAGCATCGACTTAATATCTCAAAGTTTTGCAATCTTATCGGATGTTGTTCCTTTTGATAAAGTAGGTACAGTTATAAAATCTGTAGAAGATAATTTAGTTGACCATAGTCTTAAAATAATTAAATTATTAACTCCGCCATTTAAGAAGAGTAAAGATATCCCGGGATATATTATGGATTATCCAAAAGGAATAAGAGAAAACGGTGGACAGTATACGCATTCAACAGCATGGTATATTATGGCGTTGATAAAAACTGGTCACATAGATAGAGCATACCAATACTATCAAATGATTAATCCAGTTAATAGAACTCTAAATAGTGACGCAGTTAACCAATATAAAATTGAACCATATGTAATAGCGGCTGATATATATAGTAATTATAGATATCCTGCGAGAGGCGGTTGGAGTTGGTATACAGGAAGTGCTGGTTGGTACTATCATGTCGGTCTAAAAGATATAGTAGGTTTTATCAAAGAAGATAATTATCTAAGAATAGAACCTAATGTCCCAAGTAGTTGGAAATCATATGAAATAGAATATAAACATATTGATACGCTTTATAAAATAAAAGTTAATTTAAAAGAAAATAAAAATAGCATCATGGTAGATGGTGAGAAGATTAATTCAAATTCTATAAAATTGAAAAACGATAAACGTATACACGCAGTAGTAATTAATTTGAAAGGTGGTAATGGAAATGATTAAGCAAGATTTTAATAAGTATACTGCTAAGTTTGTAAATGGGTCTGATATTAGTAAGTTTAATAAACAATCAAAAAAAATATTGAATACTTTTACAAATGGAGAATTATCTTATTGGAATGACATTAATAGCTATGTTAATAGAGATGAATTAAATAGTATTTTAAATACAGCTAATTATATAAGAGAGAATTGTGATGTATTTGTTGTTATAGGAATCGGTGGTTCGTATATGGGTAGTAAGGCACTAATCGAAGCTTTACTACCTACCTTCAACCGAAAAAAACCAGAAATAATATATCTTGGGACTGATTTATCGTCAGATTATTACAAAGAGGTTATTGAGTATATTAAGGATAAAGAGGTAATAGTAAATGTTATTTCTAAATCGGGTAATACACTAGAACCAAATATTGCTTTTGAAATAATATCTTATATATTAGAAGGAAAATATAATGATGATGAATTGAGTAGCAGAATTATCATTACTACTGACAAAAAGAAGGGGTCTTTAAGGAAGTTGGCAAATGAAAAGGGATATGTAACTTTCGAAGTACCAGAAAAAATTGGGGGAAGATTCTCTGTGTTCACTCCAGTAGGGCTATTACCTCTAGCGGTTGCAGGTATTGATATATTACGTTTATTAGAAGGTTTTATAGATGGAGAAAAATATATAGATACAGCATTAGAATATGCTATTATGCGTGAAGCACTTTTCAAAAAAAATAAGTATGTAGAAGCCTTTACTGTTTATAATCCTAAATTATATTATTTTACTGAGTGGTTAAAACAATTATTTGCAGAAACCCAAGGGAAAAACGGTAAGGGTATATTACCAATATCAATTGTTAATACAAGAGATTTGCACTCTATGGGACAATTTTTACAAGAAGGTCATGATATAGTTTTTGAAACAGTAATAGGAATTAAAAATGCTACTACTATTCAAATCATGAAATATGGCAAGTCATTAAATGAAATAAACAAAATAGCAGAAGAAAAAGTATGTGTTGCTCATTATAAAGACAAAACACCAAGCAATGTATTAGAAATCGAAGAATTAGATGAATACAATATGGGTGAATTAGTAAGATTCTTTATAACTGCAGCGATTTCAGGAGCTTTATTAATCGAAGTTAATCCATTTGACCAACCAGGTGTAGAAAAATACAAAGTTTTAGTTAATGAAGCACTAAAAAATGTATATATATTTTAATTAGGACAGATTGATAATTATCTGTCTTTTTTTCTTGAAAAATGCTATAATTTTAATAGGAGGTATAATATGTGGATAGTTATAATAATAATTGCTATTTTGATTTCAATATCATCAGTTAAACAAATCAATGAATATGAAAGAGGAATAAAGTTTTCACGAGGAAAATTTAAAGAAATAATGCAACCGGGATGGAGAATGGTATTACCAATATTTGAATCATATAAAAAAGTTGATATAAGAACTAAGGCTGTTGATGTTCCAGAACAAGATGCAATAACTAAGGATAATGTATCAATCAAGATTAATGCCGTAATTTATTACAAAATATTTGATGCATCAAAAGCAATACTAGCGGTTGAAAACTATTATTATGCTGTAGGACAATTAGCTCAAACAACTATGCGTAATATAGTTGGTTCAGTATCATTAGATGAACTTTTAAGTGAAAGAGAAAAGATATCAACTGAAATATGTAAGGTTATTGATGAAGCTACAGACCCATGGGGTGTTAAAGTTGAAAATGTGGAATTAAAGGATGTATCATTACCTGAGGAAATGAAACGTGTAATAGCAAAAGTAGCAGAAGCAGAACGTGAAAAAATGGCTGTAATTACTAAAGCAGCAGGTGAAGTTGAAGCATCAGAAAACTTAGCAAAAGCAGCAAGAACAATGAGTGAGTCTGCTGGAGCTCTACACTTAAGAACATTAGCGACAATAAATGATATAAGTTCAGACCAATCAAATACAGTTATCTTTGCTGTACCAATCGAAGTATTAAGAGCATTCGAAGGTAATCCAGGATTAGCAAGAACAGTAGTAGACAAAGTAACTAAAAAGTAGATTAACAATCCACAAGAGCTGTGGATTGTTTTTATTTGCAAAATAATGTATAATATATCCAGAAAGAGGAATTTGTATGAAAAATAATAGAATAGGAGAAAGATACATAATCCACAGCTATAAGCATGATGGTAGTATTCACCGTGCGTGGGATGAAGCTGTATTGCTGGATGAATGTGATGATTACCTTGTGTTTGGTAATGACCGAACTAAAGTAATTGAATCTGATGGCCGTAGTTGGAAAACTAAAGAGCCAGCGATAATGTATTTTTTTAAAAATAACTGGTATAATGTAATAGGCCAATATAAGAAAGATGGAATATATTATTATTGTAATATTGCTTCACCATTTGTAATTGATCAAAATACTATAAAGTACATTGATTATGATTTGGATTTGCGCGTATTTCCGGACGGAGCCTTTAAAGTACTTGATAGAGGTGAATATAACTATCATAAGAATAAAATGAATTATCCTGAAAAGATTGATGTTATTTTAAAAGAGGAATTATCAAATTTAATTGAATTAGCAAGAGCTAAGAAAGGACCATTTGCAAAAGGGATGGTTGAATCATATTACAATATATATAAAAAATGTAAAAGTGAGATTAAATAATAGGAAACTATTATTTTTTTTTACATATATTATAGTTAGAGAGCCAATAAAATAGTAGAAAAAGTACGAATTATAAAAAAGTTAAAAAAAATTAAAATAATTGTTGACTTCTATAACTAACTCTGTTATTCTAATACATGTCGCTTGAGAAAACGTTGAAAGTGTCAAATATAACAAATAAAAAAAGTTAAAAAAGTTTAAAAAAGCTATTGACTTTACTGAGTATATTTGATAATCTTATATACGTTGACACAAAAAGTCGACAAAAGAAATGTGTCAAACAAAAAAGTAAAAAAAATGTAAAAAAACTATTGACTTTACGAAGTATGTTTGATATATTAGTAACGCAACTCAGAAATTGCAGTTATGATCTTTGAAAACTGAGCAAAACGTCAATTTGAGTAGCTAGGAATTAATTAAATTAATCAAACTTAAAAAATAAATTTTTTTGGAGAGTTTGATCCTGGCTCAGGATGAACGCTGGCGGCATGCCTAAGACATGCAAGTCGTACGAAGCGGCCCATTGAAATTTTGTGCTTGCACAGAATCGATTTGGATTCCCGCTTAGTGGCGCAAGGGTGAGTAACACGTGGGTTATCTGCCTTAGAGACTGGGATAACAATTGGAAACGATTGCTAATACCGGATGATATATAAGACGATACGTTGTCTTATATTAAAAGGAGCCTTTAAAGCTTCACTTTAAGATGAGCCTGCGGCGTATTAGCTAGTTGGTAAGGTAATGGCTTACCAAGGCAACGATGCGTAGCCGACCTGAGAGGGTGATCGGCCACACTGGGACTGAGACACGGCCCAGACTCCTACGGGAGACAGCAGTTAGGAATATTCGTCAATGGGGGAAACCCTGAACGAGCAATGCCGCGTGAGTGATGACGGTCCTTTGGATTGTAAAACTCTGTTGTTAGGGAAGAACGACCTATATAGGAAATGATATAGGAGTGACGGTACCTTTCAAGAAAGCTCCGGCTAACTACGTGCCAGCAGCCGCGGTAATACGTAGGGAGCGAGCGTTATCCGGATTTATTGGGTGTAAAGCGTGTGTAGGCGGTTTCTTAAGTCTGTGGTCTAAGCCTGGAGCTCAACTCCAGTTCGCCATGGAAACTGAGTTACTTGAGTATGGTAGAGGCAAGTGGAATTTCTAGTGTAGCGGTGGAATGCGTAGATATTAGAAGGAACACCAGTGGCGAAGGCGGCTTGCTGGGCCATCACTGACGCTGAGACACGAAAGCGTGGGGAGCGAATAGGATTAGATACCCTAGTAGTCCACGCCGTAAACGATGGATACTAAGTGTCGGAGTTTCCGGTGCTGAAGTTAACACATTAAGTATCCCACCTGAGTAGTACGGTCGCAAGGCTGAAACTCAAAGGAATTGACGGGCACCCGCACAAGCGGTGGAGCATGCTGTTTAATTCGAAGATACGCGAAGAACCTTACCTGGGCTTGACATCCCGCTGACCGTTCTGGAAACAGAATTTTCCCTTCGGGGACAGCGGTGACAGGTGGTGCATGGTTGTCGTCAGCTCGTGTCGTGAGATGTTCGGTTAAGTCCGATAACGAGCGCAACCCTCATCCTTAATTGCTAACATTAAGTTGAGAACCTTAAGGATACTATCGATGATAAATCGGAGGAAGGTGGGGATGACGTCAAATCATCATGCCCCTTACGTCCAGGGCTACAGGCGTGCTACAATGGCTGGTATAATAAGATGCAATACCGTGAGGTGGAGCAAATCTCTAAAGCCAGTCCCAGTCCGGATTGGAGTCTGCAACTCGACTCCATGAAGTTGGAATCGCTAGTAATCCCGAATCAGAATGTCGGGGTGAATACGTTCCCGGGTGTTGTACACACCGCCCGTCACGCCATGGGAGTTGGTAATACCCGAAGCTGGTAGCCTAACCGAGTAATCGGAGGGGGCCATCTAAGGTAGGACCAGTGACTGGGGTGAAGTCGTAACAAGGTATCCCTACCGGAAGGTGGGGATGGATCACCTCCTTTCTAAGGAGTATAATTCCTTACCTAGCTAAATGACAGTTTTGCTTAGTTTTGAGAGATCGTATCTCTCAATGAAATAGTTCTTTGAAAACTAGATAATGTGAGTTCAATCTTTTTCATAACGAGCGAAAAAGATTGATGTATAATTATTTCTTTAATTTTTAATAATTATTAAGATCTCATCAAATTAGGATATAACAATATCAAACAAATGGTGGTTAAATTATTAAGGGCGCATGGCGAATGCCTTGGCACTAGAAGCTGATGAAGGACGTGACAAACAACGATATGCTTTGGGGAGTTGTAAGTAAACTTTGATCCAGAGATTTCCGAATGGGGGAACCCAATACTAGTAATGTAGTATTGTCATATGATGAATACATAGTCATATGAACAGCAACCCGGTGAACTGAAACATCTTAGTAACCGGAGGAAAAGAAAGAAAACTCGATTCTCTTAGTAGTGGCGAGCGAACAGGGAATAGCCCAAACCAGTCTACGGACTGGGGTTGTAGGACTTCTTATTAAGAGTTACAAATCTTAGTTATAGTTGAATTAGTTGGGAAGCTAAATCATAGAAGGTGATAATCCTGTAAACGAAATGACTAAGACTCCAAGAAGTATCCTGAGTAGGGCGGGACACGTGTAATCCTGTCTGAATCTACGGGGACCATCCCGTAAGGCTAAATACTCTCTAGTGACCGATAGTGAACAAGTACCGAGAGGGAAAGGTGAAAAGAACCCCGGGAGGGGAGTGAAATAGAATACTGAAACCATGTGCTTACAAAAAGTCAAAGCCCGTTAATGGGTGATGGCGTGCCTTTTGCAGAATGAACCGGCGAGTTATTGTATTATGCAAGGTTAAGTTGAAGAGACGGAGCCGAAGCGAAAGCGAGTCTGAATAGGGCGACATAGTATGATGCAATAGACCCGAAACCGAGTGATCTAGCCATGAGCAGGTTGAAGTTTGGGTAAAACCAAATGGAGGACCGAACCGACGTACCCGGAAACGTGCGCGGATGACTTGTGGCTAGCGGTGAAATTCCAAACGAACTCGGATATAGCTGGTTCTCCTCGAAATAGGTTTAGGCCTAGCCTTGAGTTTAGCTATGTGGAGGTAGAGCACTGAATATGTAATGGCCCCGTCTAGGGGTACTGAACATAATCAAACTCCGAATGCCATGTATGTATACTCAGGAGTCAGTGTATGGGTGATAACGTCCATACGCGAAAGGAAAAGAATCCAGACCGCCAATTAAGGTCCCAAAATCTATGCTAAGTGGGAAAGGATGTGGAGTTGTCAAAACAGCTAGGAGGTTGGCTTAGAAGCAGCCATCCTTTAAAGAGTGCGTAATAGCTCACTAGTCGAGTGACACTGCGCCGAAGATGTACCGGGGCTAAGCATAGTACCGAAGTTGCGGATTACAAATTCATTTGTAATGGTAGAGGAGCGTTCTAAGGGCGGTGAAGGTAGATCGTGAGGACTGCTGGAGCGCTTAGAAGTGAGAATGCCGGTGTGAGTAGCGCAAGCTGGGTGAGAATCCCGGCCACCGTTTGCCTAAGGGTTCCTGGGGTAGGTTCGTCCTCCCAGGGTTAGTCGGGTCCTAAGACGAGGCCGAAAGGCGTAGCCGATGGACAACAGGTTGATATTCCTGTACCACCTATGTAACTGATGGAATGACGAAGAAGGCTAAAAGAAGCCAGTTATTGGATTCTGGTCTAAGCACAAAGGCTTATAAATAGGGAAATCCGTTTATAATTAAGCTGAAGTGTGATGGCGAGTCATAGAAATATGACGGAAGTTCTTTGACGCCAAGCTTCCGAGAAAAGTTTCTAGGGTTAATTACATAGGTGCCCGTACCGAGAACCGACACAGGTGGGCAAGGAGAGTATCCTAAGGTGAGCGAGAGAACTATGGTTAAGGAACTCGGCAAAATGACCCCGTAACTTCGGGAGAAGGGGTGGTC
>CAKPHC010000006.1 GCA_934155645.1 uncultured Bacilli bacterium
TTACAAAAATGATTTAACATTTTTTCCTTGCATAGATAATATATCACAAATATTTTTCTATGTCAAACTATTGCTCCAAATTTTCTTTATAATTTTTCTCAATAATTTTATCAAAATAATTATATATGGATTTCAATAGTCCATTATTATTATAGTATTTTCCATTTAAAATTATTCTTCCATAAAATAATTTTGTAATATCGTGTTTTACATTATTCTTTACGCCATCACTACTTACTATAATATTAAACATATATAAAGTATAGGTAATTTGTCTTATTCTAGAATTAGAAAGTTTAGTATTTCTATTCTCTTTCCCAATACCACAATCTTTTAAATAATTAATAACTAACGTATCAACTCTATGCGTATTGTCTTTTTTGTCTAGTTCACATAATACACAAGAATTATGAGCAACAGCATTTCTAAGTTTATTTATTTCTCTTAAAATAAATATATATTTATTGTCGTCTAAAATATAATATTTAGTAAAGAAATCAAAAAAATTAATCAATTCACCAAAGGTGATTATTTCAAGGAATTCCCAAATAGGTATATTTTCTATTTTAGTATCTTTATCTAAATCGTATTTAGAAAATATTTTTTGATAATACTCATTTGATACTTTTTTTCTAATGCTTTCATGCACTCTTTTAGGACGTTCCCTGTCATTAAAATCTTTTTCCAAATATAAATTAACAATTTTATAACCATCTTCTTCTGATATTTCCTCAATAGTATTTAGTATTCTTATTTTTAAATAATGTTCTATATCAATTATCATTTTAAATAATACTAGTCTGGTTCTATAGTCTATAATAGATAAATCTTTTAAATATGCAAAATCTAAATCTATGTATTTTCCTTCAAGCTCACCACATTGATATTTAACAAAATTATTTTTATATGATGTTACATTATAATAGTTATTATTTTCTTTTAAATATATTTCAGCATCCTGTTCTGAACAACATTCGAATTTAATATTTTTATTTTTCAAATAAGGAACCATATCAGATATTTTCATCATTGGTCTTAATATCAAAGTTTTATTATTCATAATTACCCTCCTATTTGGATTTTTAATAGATAATTATATTTTATCATAAATATTAATATATTTTTACTTTAGATGCAAAAAAAGACTGAGATTTGCAACATAAAAATCATCTCAGTCTTAAAACTATATATAACCATCGAGAATAAGTGGTTTTTTAATGACTATATTTTTCATTCAGGTATATCATTTTTATACCTTATAATATCGTCATTCGCAATGATTATACGGCTTAAAAACACTTTTAATCTTTTATCTACTTTTGCTTTCCTGACTTGATAGCAGCTTGTGCAGCAGCAAGTCTAGCTATTGGTACTCTAAATGGAGAACATGAAACATATGTTAATCCTGCATTATGACAGAACTCAACACTTGATGGGTCTCCACCATGTTCACCACAAATTCCTAATTTAATATTAGGTCTTGTAGCTTTACCTTTTTCAGCAGCCATTTTAACTAATTGACCAACACCTTTTTGGTCTAATCTAGCAAATGGATCCTGTTCATAAATTTTCTTTTCATAGTAAGAACCTAAGAATTTACCAGCATCATCTCTTGAGAATCCAAAAGTCATTTGTGTTAAATCGTTAGTTCCGAATGAGAAGAATTCAGCTTCTTTAGCAATTTCATCTGCAGTTAATGCTGCTCTTGGAATTTCAATCATTGTACCGATATGGTATTCAATGTTAGAACCTTTTTCAGCTTTAACTTGTTCAGCAGTTTCAACTACTATATCTTTAACATATTTTAATTCTTTTACTTCTCCAACAAGTGGAATCATGATTTCTGGAGTAATATCATATCCATCTTCTTTATGAACTTCAATTGCTGCTTCTAATAAAGCACGAGTTTGCATTCTTGCAATTTCTGGATAAGTAACTGCTAAACGACATCCTCTATGTCCCATCATTGGGTTGAATTCATGTAAACCATCACAAACATTTTGTACATGTTCAACTGTTACACCCATTGCATCAGCTAATTGTTTCATTTCAGCTTCTGTTTTAGGAATGAATTCATGTAGTGGTGGGTCAATATAACGAACTGTCATTGGACGTCCTTTTAATTCTTTATACATTTCTTTGAAGTCATTCTTTTGATATGGAATTAATAAATTTAAGTATTTTTCTCTATCTTCAACTGTTTCAGATAAAATCATTCTTCTTAAATTGAAAATTCTTTCTTCATCAAAGAACATGTGTTCTGTACGGCAAAGACCAATTCCTTCTGCTCCTAATTCGATAGCTTTTCTAGTATCTCTTGGAGTATCAGCATTTGTTCTAACACCTAGTTTTCTATATTTATCAGCCCATTCCATAACGCGACCAAATTCTCCAGCGATTGTTGCATCAACTGTAGGAATAGCTCCGTCATAGATGTTACCAGTTGTGCCGTCTAGTGAAATGAAATCACCTTCATGATATGTTTTACCACCTAATGTGAAGCATTTATTTTCTTCATCCATTATGATGTCTCCACATCCTGATACACAGCAAGTTCCCATACCACGAGCAACTACTGCAGCATGTGAAGTCATACCTCCACGAACTGTTAAGATACCTTGAGATGCTTTCATACCTGTAATATCTTCTGGAGAAGTTTCAAGTCTAACAAGTACTACTTTTTCTCCTTTTTCATGCCAAGCTTCTGCATCTTCAGCAGTAAATACTACTTTACCACAAGCAGCACCTGGTGATGCTCCTAATCCTTTTCCGGCTGGTGTAGCTTTCTTTAGTGCATCTACATCGAATTGTGGATGTAATAATGTATCTAAGTTTCTAGGATCAATCATAGCAACTGCTTCTTCTTCAGTACGCATTCCTTCGTCAACTAAATCACAAGCAATTTTTAATGCAGCTTGAGCAGTTCTCTTACCATTTCTTGTTTGTAACATATAAAGTTTACCATGTTCAACAGTAAATTCCATATCTTGCATATCCCTATAATGATCTTCTAGAGTCTTACAAACTTCTTTGAATTGTTTAAATGCTTCTGGGAATTTTTGTTCCATTTCAGATATATGCATTGGAGTTCTAACGCCTGCAACAACGTCTTCACCTTGAGCGTTTGTTAAGAATTCTCCGAATAATCCTTTTTCACCAGTTGCTGGGTCTCTTGTAAATGCAACACCAGTACCGCAATCATCACCCATATTACCGAATGCCATTGCTTGTACGTTTACTGCAGTTCCCCAAGAATAAGGAATATCATTATCTCTTCTATATACATTAGCTCTTGGATTATCCCAACTTCTAAATACTGCTTTAACAGCACCCATTAATTGTTCTTTAGGATCACTTGGGAAATCTTTACCAATTTTTTCTTTGTATTCAGCTTTGAATTGATTTGCTAATTCTTTTAAGTCATCAGCATCAAGTTCGATGTCTTGTTTAACACCTTTCTTTTCTTTCATAGCGTCTATTAGTTGTTCAAAATATTTTTTACCAACTTCCATAACTACGTCAGAATACATTTGAATAAATCTTCTATAGCAGTCCCATGCCCATCTAGGATTGTTAGATTTTTCAGCAATAACTTCAACAACTTCTTCATTTAAACCTAAGTTAAGAATTGTATCCATCATACCAGGCATTGAAGCTCTAGCTCCTGAACGAACAGAAACTAAAAGAGGATTTTCTTTATCTCCAAATTTTTTACCAGTAATTTCTTCCATCTTACCGATATACTCATTGATTTGGTTTTGAATTTCTTCATTAATTTCTCTACCATCTTCATAGTATTGAGTACATGCTTCAGTTGTAATTGTGAAACCTTGAGGTACAGGTAGTCCAATGTTAGTCATTTCTGCTAAGTTAGCACCTTTACCACCAAGTAGGTTTCTCATGTCCGCGTTTCCTTCCTTAAAAAGGTAAACCCACTTTGTCATTTAATCATCTTCCTTTCAATTTGTCGTAACTAGATTATAACATATATGATATTAAAGTGAAACAACTTTTACATGATTTTACAAAGAAAAAGAAGAGTTTTTTTCTCTTCTAAAATTGATAATTAATTCGTTTTTATAACGTATGGATTAGAACTAGTTCCATCTCCACTTGTTATTTCAACTGTAGACTTTAGATTGATGACTGGGCGTACAGATCCTGACTCACTAACAAACTGCATATAAACACTACCATAGGATCGCCATACGCTAGCACGAGGACGATCAGCATAAGACTCAGGTGTCATTGTCCAAAAGCGTACCCCATTATACATATAATATTTATAATTTACACCACTAGGAGGAGCACCAGCATAAGATACTTCATCAGCTGTTATTAAGCCGATTGGATAGGTTAAAGCTTTATTTCCTTTTGTTGAAGTTATTGTTGTATATAAATCATTACTTTGTGGACATTTAAATTGTGGTTGATTATCCATACCTAATCTATTATAGCTTCCGTACTGAGCATTGTTTCTTCCATATCCAGAACCATTTGCCACACTTCTATCTCCGCAAAAACCAGAATCTGCTATTAGTGATGAATAACTTATTAAATTATTTTGATACCATGTATCTATCATCGTTTTAACTGTACTTGAATTAGTATTAGCATGTGTAGCTTCATATGTTGTTGAACCTGGTGTTCCATACATATATCCTACATAAGCATTATCTTCATAATCATCATTGAAGTTACTTTCACCTATCGAATCTTGTTTAATAAGCCTTACACTACCATCTTCATTTATTCTTACTATTCGCCATGTACCACTTGCAAAAGATACGTAGTTATTTTCTACTACACCTCTAAAGTAATAAGTTATTTTATTATCCTCTGTATTAGTTGAAGTATAATACAATCCTTTTCCGTTTGTATCACTGCTAACTTTTGAAAAGTCTATATTCGTATCTGCTTGGGCTGTATTATCTTTTAATACTTGACTTGCTAATGTTAAAGCTGTTTTTTCTATTACTACATCACTACCAGTAATTGTTTGTCCTAAATCTTGTACGTAATTGATATTTACTGTTAGAGTATTATTAGTTGTTTTTGGTTGACTTGTTATCGACTCATCATAACTTATTGTTACATTAAAAGTTGTTGTCGTTGTCTTTGCTAATTTATCTCCTTTTTTTATACCAGATATTTCAAACTTAATTGCATCACTTCCTGTTTCGCTTGCTGTTATATCATTTATTATCGCATCTAATGTTCCTTAATTTGCTACTATTATTTTATAGATTATCTTGTCACCCGGACTTTTTAAATCTACATTAAACGTTGCTTTTGTTCCTTCAGCTGTTGGTACTTTTGTTATTGTTACTCCACTTGTCTTTGATACTTCTTCTATCTTAGTAAATAATACTTTCCAAGTTGAAGTAATATTTGCTGTACCGTTAATAGTTAGATTTGTTGCAAAGGTTGCATATCCTATTGCCATTATACATATTAAGGTACACATAGTAATTGTTATTATTTTCTTTATTTTCATATTTTTTCCTCCTAATCTATTTTTACTATGGTAAGTATACTCTCCTTTAGAATTTTTTTTCAAGTATAATTATTCCAATTTTTATTTTCTTTTATATAACTTATTACAACCTATGCTCATGTAGATTTTTGTTGGTAAGTTTTACCATTTAAAAAGACAACTTTTTTAGTTGTCTTCTATCTTCTATGACCTGTTGTTGCTGTTTCAGTTACTTCTTGATTACTATTATCAAAGTTCATCCTTTCTACTTGTTCTGGCATCTTTCCTTCTTCTACAGGTACTAATTCAAATTGATATTTAATCTTTTCTTTTATTAGTTTTATTCCATTTGATAAAGTAGTCATTATCTTAGCAGGTCTTACACTTATATTAGTTGCTGTTTTTTGTGTTTCAACATTATATTCATTTAGTGATTCATCAATTTCTGGTGGCAATTCATCTTCTCGTTTTGTTCTTTCAAGAGTTGATTTTTTACCCATCATTTTCCCTAACATACTTATTTTAGAATCAATCATTGCTTGATTAAATCCTTGTTTCATAGCGTATATTTCGTTGAAATCTTTATTTTGCGCTAGAGCATACATGTTGTTACTAAATTTGATATATTCTAAATCTTCATTGAAGTTTCTCCATGCATTATCAATAGTACCTATAATAGCATCTCTATCTAATACATCTTGTTTTTTATCACCATTTTTACTTCTTATCTCAGCATAATTTTCTTTTGCTTTACTAGATACATATGTTGCTATATCACCTAAACGTTTGAAAGTACCTTTTTCTATTTCTTCGGTTAAATCTACTCCAAATGTTTCCATAGTATCTATTATCAAGTTATTCATATTTATTCCTGAAGATTTAATTTTAGTTCTAGGAGTAAGTCCCTTTCTAGTATCTGGAATATTTTTATCTATTAAGTTGTTTACTGAAGTATCTATTATGAATTCCATATTTTCTTTAGGACTTTCACCTTTTAACATACGCATACGTTGGTCATATACTTTTTTACGCATAATAGATAGGTGATAATCTGCTTCTTGAGTATTTGCAATAACATTAGTTATCAATGCTTCATTATTTGCTTGAGCACTAGCAATAACTCTATCTACTACATCTCCAGTTAAAGGAGAACCTTCACTTAATCCTTTTTTTCTTAATAATTTAATTCTGTCACTAGAAACACCTAGTTCTTTTTTCAAATCTTTTACAGATGCATAGAATTCAGTAACTCCAGGGTCTGCTTGTCTTGCTGCTCTTCCTCGTAATTGATCATCATCTCTTTTGGTAGTTGAGTGTCCGTATCCGATTACTTTTAAGCCGCCAACACTGACTAGTTCTTCTTTTTCACTTCTTACTTTAGCTTCTGCTTTGGCACGTATTTCATCCATTTTCTTTGTTTCTAAGAACTTAATACCACCAATAGTTAATCTGCGATATTCTTCTTCACTTACCTTAGTACCTCTTAAGTGATTTTCTATCATCCTTTTTACTTCTTGTTCTTCTATTTCAACGATTGCATCTTCAATACTGCCCCCTAATTTAATATCAGTACCACGTCCTGCCATCTGAGTGGAAATAGTAATACTTCCTTTTCTACCCGCTCTAGCAATAATATCGTTCTCTTCTTTTATTGAAGAAGTTTCAGCATTCAGTTTAGTACATTCTATACCTCTTCTTCTAAATGCTTCATATAATTTATTTGATTCATTTACTGATGTTGTACCAATTAATACTGGTTGTCCTAAAGCATGAGATTTTAGAGCTGACTCAATTACAGCGTTCATCTTTTCTCTTTCAGTTGCAAATAGAACTGTACGATTATCTGTTCTTCCATTATATATTGCATCAATTTCTTCGTCTGAAACAGCATATTCACTGTTCTTAGGAATTTCGATAGTGCTCATTCCATATATATTTTCAAATAATTCTTTAGCAGATGTACCTGTCATACCTGCAATTTTAGGATATGTAGAATAGAAAGCTTTTTGAGAAATAGATGCCAAGTTATCAGTTTCTTCAGTGAACTTAATAACTTCTCCTATTCCCTTTGCTTGCTCTCTTTCTTTAAATTCAATTGCTTGTTGTAATCCATCACTATATACTCTTCCTTCAGCTGTTCTACCATTAGATACTAGTAAAACTCTTTTCTTTTGTTGTCCATGTTCTACTACATCATCTAGAATATATTCTCTTCCTTTTTCTAGAACAAAATATGCTTTTAAGGCATTATCTAGTGCTTTAGATAAAGCATTGAATTTTCCTCCCATATAGAAGTCATCGTTAAGTTGCTTTATTTCTTTTATCTCTTTTACAGATTTTTCTAAACCTCTTAAAGTTAATTCAACAGTTTTTGAATCTTCATCATAGTAATAATCTTTACCTACTTCAAAACTAGGATTATTTAAAAAACTATTTACATCTCTATTTATAATTTCGTTAGCTGCTACTCCATTAAAGTATTTAAATGCTTCTAACCAACCTCTTTCAGTTAAAACAGCGCTTTGTCCTTTACAAAAGATTACTGAGCATTCTCTTTGAACTTCTTCGGTTGCTTTTTTATTACCACCTTCATATAGTAATATTTCTTCTTCAAGTTTTACTTCTTTAGATTTTCCATATTTAAATAATGATGATATAAATTCACTAGCATCACTATTTAGTTGGAATACTTCTCTATCTTCTTTTTCTCTTTGTTGTTCTCTTATTATTTCTGTTAAACTCGTTAAATCACTTTCTTTAATTTTACCAGAAAGAGTAAATGGCATAACAGCATCATTTACTAATATTTGGTCTGCTTCATCGATTATAACAAATCCTACTTCTCTATCGCCTCTTACAACATTATTTATACTTGTTGCTGTATTATCTCTTAAATAATCAAAGGCAAAGGCATTACTTGAACCATATACAATATCACATGAATATGCTTCTTTTCTTTTTGCTATTTCTTCTTGATAATTACCACTGCGTTCTTCAGTAACTACTCCTGTAGTTAGTCCAAGGCCTTCGAATAGTGCTTTAGTTAATTCTTGGTCCCTAGTTGCTAAAGTATCGTTAGAAGTAGTTATATGTACACTTTTACCAGTTAAAGCATTTAAGTATGCTGCTAATGGTGCGGTATATGTTTTTCCTTCACCAGTTTTCATCTCAGCTACATCACCATTATGTAGGGCAATAGAACCCATTAATTGAACCGGATATTGTTCTATCCCTAAAAATCTTTTACTAGCTTCTCTTGCTACTGCGAATGCTTCTGGTAATATATCGTCTAATGTTTCACCAGCTTTAATTCTATCTTTAAATTCTACTGTTTTTCTTTTTAATCCGTCATCAGATAGAGATTTTATAGTCATAGATTGTTTATTTATTTCTGCAATTATTTTTTCATATTCACGAATTTGTCTTTCATTTCCACTACCAAACAAAAAATCCATGCTAACACCTCTACTTTCTTATTATCAGTATAACATATTATTAATTATTTTTAAACGCTATTTTACATATTTTTATTCTTATAATAACATTTAGGACACATTGCAACATATTTGATTTTTTTACTGTTGTCTATAACTATTTGTTCTCCTGATTTAACTAGTTTTCCATTACAAAATCT
The DNA here is from genome assembly GCA_934155645.1 of uncultured Bacilli bacterium. Classification (GTDB taxonomy): domain Bacteria; phylum Bacillota_I; class Bacilli_A; order RF39; family UBA660; genus RGIG3091. The sequence goes on from CAKPHC010000006.1 coordinate 9,111, forward strand.
AGCATTATATATTGCTTTTCTACCACAACTACATATTGTTTTTAATTCTTCTATTGTGTGTGCTATTTCTAATAGTCTAGTTGAACCAGAAAAACCATTAGTAAGGAAATCTGTTCTTAAGCCATAACAAATAACAGGTATATCTTCTTTTACTACTAGCTGCATCAATTGGTCTACTTGTTCTCTTGTTAAGAATTGTGATTCATCTATTAAAATACAATCAACCTTTTTATATTTAGTAGTAATAATTTTGTATAAGTCATCACCTATATCAATTAAGTAATCTATATCTCGCTCTATCCCTATTCTTGTTTGTAATTTACCCCCTGCTTTAGTATCTAGTTTTGGTTTCATTACTAAAGGATTCATACCTCGCTCTTTATAATTAAATGCGACTTGTAATAACTGTGCTGTTTTACCACACCCCATCGCACCATATCTAAAATATAATTTTGCCATATTATCACTCTCCTATTATTAATAATTTTACTATATTTTTATCTTTTTTTAAATAAATTCACTTACTATTCACAAAAATATAATATAATTATCTTAGGTGGTAATATGAAAACAGTTATATATGTAAATAATTATAAAAAGAATTATCTTAAAGATTTAATATTAGGAATTATTTTAGTACTAGTATCTATATCAGGATTATTTATGAATTCTAAATTAATATTAAAGATACTTATGTATTTAGTTCCATTCGGATTACTGTTGTATTCATTAAATATTTATAAAATGGCTTTTAATCTTAGAAAAACCGACCCTAAGCATTTTGTTATTTTTTTAATTCAAGCATTAATCCTTACTCTTTTAGCAATTTATGTGCTTATTTTCCCAATAAAGTCTCTTAGTTATATTATTATTGTTTTTGGAGTATTCTTAATAGTTAGTGGTATTAATCAAATGATGTTGACAAAGTCTTCTATGTTATCTTTTCCTTCATTTTTTATAGGTATTTTATGTTTATTGTTCTCTAATCAAATAATTAATACTTTTTATACTTTGTTTTTAATTATTATATTGTGTGTAGGACTATCTAAAATATTTAATTACTTTTACTTTAGAAAATTAAAATAATAGGCTTAGTACCTATTATTTTTTTGCTCTAGGATGAGTTTTAAAGTAAACTTCCTTAATTCTATCAGTTGTTACATGAGTATATATTGCAGTAGCAGATAATGACGAATGACCAAGTAATTGTTGAACGCTTAATAGGTCACAGCCTTCATTTAATAAATGAGTTGCAAAGGAATGTCTAAGCATATGAGGAGATATATTTTTATTAATAGATGTTTGTTCTATAATTTTGTCTAATATTAATCTTACTCCACGGTCAGAAAGTTTTGTATAGTTTTTGTTTAGAAACAGGTATTTACTGTCTTTTTTATTTAATTGTTTGTATCCATCGCGTAAGTATAATTCTAATATTTCGTTCGCATAATCGCCAAATTCAACGTATCTTTCTTTATTACCTTTACCTAGTATCTTTATTTCCCTACCTCTTATGTCATCGCATTTAATATTTATTAATTCGGATACTCGCACCCCTGTAGCATATAACATTTCTAGTATTAGGCGGTCCCTTTGACCAATTGGTGTTCTTAAATCAGGAACATTAAACATTTCTTCTAATTCGTTATAATTAAAGAATCTAGGTAGTTTTTTATCTTTTTTAGGTTGTTTTATTCCAACAAATGGATTGTTATCAACTATGCCATTATTAAGCAGATATTTATAAAAACTTCTTAATGCGCTTAATTTTCTACATACTGTAGCATTATTATTTTTTCTTTCATTAAGCATAGATAAATAGGCACTTATGTCATCGTGTTTAACATTTAAAATGCTTTTATTATTTCTTTGAAAGTATAAAAAATATTCCCCTAAGTCACCTTTATAACTATCTATTGTTGCTGAAGAATAGTGTTTTTCATAGTTTAAATATTTGAAAAATTCGTCTAAATATTTTCCTTCTTTCATACCATCACCTTAAGTTAAATATACATATCAACAAAAATATAGTCAAGAAAAAAAGAACATTAATGTTCTTTATGATACTTTCCTGTCATCTAAAGTTTTTTGTTTAGCAAGTCCTAGAGTTGATACTCCTCTAAAGCTGTTATAATGATTAACTTTTAAATTTTCTCTTAAGTGACCTTTACTAAATCTTAAGTTAGTAACTACTTTATGAGGCATTTTTCTATAGTTATATTCATTAATTAGCATTCTTAATTCACGAGAATAGAAATATAATTCATCGTTATCTAAGTTAAGCATATTTCTTTTCCATACTTCTAATGTATCTTCTACTAATAAACGCATTGGACCAAGTTTTTTATTTTTTAATCTATAATTTAAAACATCTTTAATAGATATATGATATTCACCATCTCTTGTTGTAACATTATATCCATTATCTTTAGCAATTTTATATTCGCTTATAGTCATTTTAATAGTTGGAGTTATTGTCTTTTCTAGATTTTTATTAAGTAGAAATGAAGTTAAAAATATTTGATTTTTACTATTTAAAAGTAATTTTCTTGCACGTTCTGTTTCAGACTTTATCTCTTCTAGGGAACTTGTTCTAGTTCTAATATCATCTTCATCATTATAAAGTATATCTAAATTTACTTTTTCTTCATTATTTTTTATATAGGATAACACTATTTTACTAGAGGCACCTTCATGATGTAATTTATAAGGTCTTATTTTCTCACGATAAGTTTCATCACTCATTAAATCTTCTTCATTTAAATAGTTTTTAGTAATGGAATCTATGTAACGAAGAGACCCACTTTCGATGGTACTAACCTTATCTTTAGCATCACTAAATTGTATACCTAAAATTGCAATTGACATTAAAGCACCTCCTGATTTTTAACTAATAAAAATCTCTTTAAACCATGTCTCTCATAAGAGTAAATAGTAACATTTTTATTAATTTTTGTCAACATTAAACAACCGTTTGACATAAACAAACGTTTGTGATATAATTCTTAATATGGAGGACTAAATATGGAAAAGTTAACAAAAAGACAAAGTGATATTTTAAAAGCTGTTAAAAAGTTTATTGCTAGTCATGGTTATCCACCTACTGTAAGAGAAATCGGTTCTATGTTAAATCTTAATTCACCTGCTACTACGCATTTTCATTTGAATAAACTTGAAGAGAAAGGTTATATTAAGAAAAACGAATCAAAAAATCGTGCATTAGAGTTATTGGTACCTAATGAATATACTTTAAAAAACGATGCTACTACTAGTGTTGCTCTATTAGGTCAAATAACAGCTGGTAACCCAATCGAAGCTATTGAGACACCTGATGAATATTTTGATATTCCTACTAATTTAATTCCTAGTAACAAAGAGGTTTTTGCTCTTCATGTTCAAGGAACTTCAATGATAAATAAAGGAATATATAATAACGATATTGTTTTAATTGAAAGAGATAATAGTGCTAATAATGGTGATATTGTTGCAGCAATGACTGATGAAAACGAAGTAACTTTAAAAACTTTCTATAAGGAAAAAGATCATATAAGATTACAACCTGAAAACGATACAATGGCTCCTATTATATTAGATAATGTTACTATCTTAGGAAAAGCTGTTGGATTATATCGTAGATTTTAAAAAGAGAATCAATTCTCTTTTTTTGTTATTATGTCATTAATAATATAGCTAGTTATAATTAATCCGGCACTTGAAGGAACAAAGCTGTTAGAACTAACTACATTACCTACTTTTTTCGGTACTTCTGTAGAACAAAGTACCGTTATTTTTTTGTTTATTTTTTTATCTTTAACATATTTTCTTAGTATTCTTGCGACTGGATCATTATTTGTTTTTCTAATATCTGTTATTTCTAATTTGGTTGGATCTAATTTATTACCAGTTCCCATTGAACTAATTAGTTTTACATTTCTACTTAATGAATAATCTATAATAGCCTTTTTAGCAGGCATACTGTCACAAGCATCAACTATATAATCTATTTTATATTTATCAAATATGTCGTTTATATTATCTGGTGTTATAAAGGTATCATATTTAACTACGTTAATATTAGGATTTATATCTAGAAGCATTTGTTCTAAAGCATCAACTTTTTTCTTACCAATAGTTGAGTGATAAGCAATTATCTGACGATTAATATTAGAAATATCTACTTTATCATAATCGATTATTATAAGATTTTCTACACCACTTCTAGCTAATGAAGTAACAGCATAACCTCCTACTCCACCTACTCCTACTATTAAAACAGTTTTTCCTTTAATTTCATTTAAATTATCTTCACCAATTAATAACTTTAATCTTTCAAACATATTTTACCTCACAAATAAAAACGCCTAGAAGTTCAACTGCTAACGATAAAAACCCGCTTTTTGCAGGTGGGTGTCCATATCTACCCTTTAGGATTCCTAATTAAAGGCATTCAACACCGGGTAGAGCTCCGAACTCCCTTATCATCGCTTAGTCGGTTTTATATAAAAACAGCCGATTCTTCTAGACAATATTATTATATCATAACTCTATTTTTTTATACAACAGAGATTGATTAATTTGACACTTGTATACAAAAAAAGAAATGACCTAAATCATTTCTTAAATTCTATTAAAGTCTTTCTTGTTCACCATTCATTCTATATTTAAAGATTTGATTTTGGTTAACAATATAGAATACATTATGAGTTAAATCTTCATCTTTAGCTCTTTCACACATAATTGGTAAATGTAATTCTTTTTGAACATCCAACATATCTTTGAAAGTTTTAACTTCGATAACTGCTGCATTTTTAACTTCTGGTAATTCTTCAATTTCAATTATTACTTGATTGTAATCTCTCATAATCTTGTTGAACTTAATTAATAAGCTGTGTTCTTCAGTCATTTTTCTTAATCCTTTTAATAGATAAATTGTTGCTGCTAAAGATCCTAAGAATATTACTACACTGATTCCTAATAATACATAGTTTTTACTTGCTGCAATTTCTTGAGTGTTTACTAAGTTTTTAGAATTTGTACCATCATCACTAGTAGTAATTAAAACTGTTGCTACAGATAATGGAATTTTAACACTTACTGAACTTGCTTCTTTTAATGCTGTGCCTTCTACATCACTATTAGCATCTACTGTTAAGGTAATAGTTAATGCAGCATCCATAGGAATACCTGCTTTTAATTTATATTGATTTACTAAATCGTTATAAATCTTATAATCAACTACTACTTTTTCTTGAACATTGTAACCAGTAGTAGACACTTCAGTCATATTCTTTGGTTCAACAAAGACATAATTTTTTGTCCAAATCTTACCACCACTATTTTCTTTACCATTATCACTTGCTGTTGCTGTAATAGCACCTGTAATACGATAGCTATAATTCATATCGATTTGCTTATTAGCAGATAAATAACTAGAAAAGTCTACTTCAATATCCTTAATAAATGTTACTGGAACTAATTCACCTTTTCCTAAAGTAGTTGTTTCATAGAAGTTGTTTTCTACTAGGTTTACTTTATAGTCAGCTGAGTTTGTAACATTATAAGCAAGTACTTGACTTTCTGTTTTTTGAGCTGGGACAAAACTTTTAGCACCAGTTACTAGTGATAATGCTAGCAATACTCCTGATACAACTAGTCCAGCAATTTTTAAGAAATCTTTAGGCAAGTTATTCTTAAACTGTTTTTCCCCGTTTTGTTCTTTTTTCTCTTTCATATTCGACTCTTCTTTCTTACTTCTAATTGGTTCTTGATAATGGTTGTCATCTTCTTCTATTGGAGTAAAGTCTCCATCTTTGAAGGTATGATCATTTACCGAAAAATTATTGAACAAATCATCTTGATTGTCAAATTCATTATTTAATTCATCTTTCACTTTGCCACCACCCTTATCTTAATGCTTCACTTAACCATACTGAAGGGAAACCAACATATTTTACATGGCATCGGTATTTACCTTGTATTTGTTCAGGTTTTACCTTCTTACTATCTGGTGCATTGTTATTATCACCTTTGGTAGTAAATAATAATGCGCCATCTTGGTCTTTTTCTATTTTATAAATTCTATGTATTACATAATAGTTTTCAGTTAAAAATTTGATTATATCTCCTTCTTTTAATTTGTCGATATCTTTTTGTTCAACCTTTTCTACAATAATCATGTCTCCTCTTGCAAATACAGGAAGCATACTGTCACTGACTACTGCTACTGGTTGATACTTGAAGAATCCTACAACAAATCCAACTACTACAAATACCATAATTAAAATAGGAACGTAAGTTATGGGTCGGCTTTTCTTTTCTTCTTGCCAACTCATTTTTCTCTCTAGCTTAGCTTGAGAATAGTTAACTAATATATATAGTATTATTGGTACTAATATTCCAAATAATCCTGTATAAAACCAGTTAACATTTGGTAATATTGGTAAATATATTGATACCGCTGTTGTAAGCATTCTATATACTATTGGTGGCTTACAACTACTAATATATGCTAAATAAGTAAATACAAAGTTTCTAGCAATCAATGGAATTATATCTGAACATAAGAATTTAAATCCTATCTCAGCATTTCTAAAATCATTAGATAAACTATTAAAGTTAATACTAATTAATATAAATATTAATGTAATAAAAACCATATATTTGTTTTTACCATTGCTATAACTAACAAAAATTTGTCTTATATACTCCTGGAATATAATAATCGGCATAAACATAATCGTGTTATTGATTATTCCTTTAGGTGTCATTGAATACGCGTTATATTGATATCCTAAGAATAGACCTAATATGAAATAAAACATCAAGTACGCTACCACAACAATGAAAGTTGTCTGAACTTTATCATATTGATCCAAGTATCTGTTGTAGTCACCTTTTGTAAATAATAATCCTAGTAAGAATAAGGCACCCCATATTCCAACATTTAACTCATTACTAATAGCTAGATTACTATTATTTACGGATATTATTCTTATAGCTATATAAGCGATGACAAGCAAATACAAAAATACTATTTTTTTATTCATTGCTCTCATAATAACTATCCCCTATTTATCTTTTTATTCATTATACATTTTGCACGTAGTTAAAGTAAATCATAGAGCTACTTTCAACTGTACCACTGATTTCTCCCGCATTAGGATTGATATATACTTTTACTCTTACATCAGTAGATTGTCCAGCTTTTAATATATCGCCTGCGTTTGTTCCTAATACTTCATACACAATAGTATCTCCACCAGTTACATATTTATTAATACTACTAAGTTTAGCATCAAGTTTACCATCATTTTTGATAGTAACTATGTACTCAATACTGTCATTAATATCAGTTAAGGCAGCATCAAATGAAGCAGTAACACTAGTGTAAGTAGGAACTGATAGACTAGATGCATTACCAGTCTTACTACCTTCTCTTATTCCTGCTATTTCAACCTTCCATGATGCTATAACACTGGCATTACCATTGATTCTTAATTGTTGATATAAATTTGCATATGCTACACTCATAATTAAAATAGTAACAATTAATACACCAATTACGATTTTCTTAATTTTACTGCCGTCCATTATTATCACCCGGTATCTTTCTATTATATACATGTTTATTGTATCAAAAAAAGTTGTCATAAACAACCTCTTTTTTTTATTTTTTAAATTATTTTATTTCAATTGACAATTCTTCTAGTTGAGCTTCATCAACACAGTTAGGACACTCACTCATAAGGCATGATGCACTAGCTGTTTTAGGAAATGCAATAACGTCTCTTATATTGTCAGTATTTGTAAGTAACATTACAAGTCTATCTAGTCCTAGAGCTAATCCACCATGTGGAGGTGTACCATATTTTAAAGCATCAACGAAGTATCCAAATTTATTTCTTATTTGTTCTTCAGTTAATTCTAATGCTTTAAACATTATCTCTTGAACTTCTTCATTATGGATTCTAATACTTCCGCCACCTGCTTCATATCCGTTTATAACGATATCGTATGCTTTAGAATAGCAATGTGCTTTATCAGTTAATAATTTATCTATATCACTATCCTTAGGTGCAGTAAATGGATGATGACATGCCATAAATCTATTCTCTTCTTCACTCCACTCAAATGAAGGAAAATCAACTACCCATAACATTTTGTATTCGTTTTCATTAATTAAATTTAAATCACGAGCAATTTTACATCTTAATGCTCCAAGAGATTTTTTAACTATATTGTATTGGTCAGCTACAAATAAAACTAAGTCATTATTTTCTAAATTTAATTTAGTTTTTAAATTAGTTATTTCTTCTTCAGTTAATACTTTAGCAATAGAACCAGATATTTCTTCTTCTATTTTTAACCAAGCAAGACCACTAGCTTTATATGTTTTAACAAAATCAGTTAATTTATCAATTTCTTTTCTTGAATATTTACTAGCATTATTCTTTACAACAATTGCGTTAATTACACCATTGTTATCTAGAACATTTTTAAATACTGTGAAATTAGTATTATTAAATATATCGCTTACTTCGTTTATCTTCATTTCAAATCTTAAGTCAGGTTTATCACTACCATAATCACGCATCGCATCATCATATTTCATCCTAGCAAGTGGTAATGTTATATCAATGTTTTTAATTTCTTTAAATACTTTTTGAATTAATTTTTCAGTAACACTCATTACATCATCTTCATCTACAAAGCTCATTTCTAAGTCTACTTGTGTAAATTCAGGTTGACGGTCTGCTCTTAAGTCTTCGTCTCTAAAACACTTAGCAATTTGGAAATATTTTTCAATTCCTCCAACCATTAAAAGTTGTTTAAATAATTGAGGAGATTGAGGAAGTGCATAGAACTTACCTTTATTAACTCTAGACGGTACTAGGTAGTCTCTTGCTCCTTCAGGAGTTGATTTACAAAGAATTGGAGTTTCTACTTCGATAAAATCATTGTCGTTAAAGTAAGACCTAATTACATGCATTACTTTGCTACGAACAATTAGTTTTTCACGAACTGATTCTCTTCTTAATTCTAGGTATCTATATTTTAATCTTGTATCTTCAAGAGCTGTTGTATCATCGCCTAGTTCAAATGGTAAATCATGAGCCATTGATTCTAATACTAGTGAGCTAACAATGACTTCAATTTCACCAGTAGGAATTTTAGTGTTTTTACTTTCACGTTCAGATATTGTTCCTTCTATTTTAATTACTGATTCGGTTTTTAGGCTACTAGCAAGTTCATAGCAACTATTATCAGGTCTAACTATTAATTGAATTATTCCACTTCTATCACGTAAATCAATAAATATTAATCCACCTAGATTTCTTTTTTTAGCAACCCAACCATATAGTTCTACTTCTTGTCCAACATTTTTTATATTGAAACTAGCGTTATTATATTTTTTCATGTTATTCCTCCTCATGATTACAATGGCATCCATGACTATGACTATCACAATTACAATCGTCACAATCACATTCATCATTATTTACATATTCCATATCATCTTCTAGCAATGCTTCATCAAAATAATATAGTAAGTAATCTAATCCTAAAGTTATTTCTTCTTTAGTTTTATTGTTTTTTACTTTAATTTCGTTTTTAGCTAAATCTTCATCGTTAAGAATAATTAAGTATTTAGCTTTTAATCTATCAGCTTGTTTAAATTGAGCTTTAAGTCCTCTTCCTGTGTATTCACTTTCTACTCTAAAGCCACTCATTCTTAAGTTTTGAACAAGGGTTGCAGCATAGTTCTTTTCAGTATCAGATACATACATAACAAATATTTCTACATCATCTTTGATAGGTAATTCTATATCTTCTAAGTCAAGTGCCATGATTAATCTTCCTAATCCGCAAGCAAAACCTACACCAGGAGTTGATGGACCTCCTAGTAATTCAACTAATCCATTATATCTACCACCAGCTGCTAGAACATTATTACTTCCGAATCCTTCAACATGAGCTTCTATTTCAAATACTGTATGATTGTAATAATCAAGTCCTCTTACTAATTTAGGGTCTATTTCGTAATCTACTTCTAGTGCTTCTAGATATTCTTTTACTTTAGCAAATCTCTCTTTACTTTCTTCATTTAAATAATCAAGAGTTACTGGCGCATTTTTTAGTATTTCGTTATCTTTATCTACTTTACAATCTAAAATACGTAGTGGATTTTTTTCAAATCTTTCACGACAGTCTTCACATAATTCATCTAAATGAGGTCTAAAATATTCTTTTAGGGCTTCTCTATAACTCATTCTTGAAGGTGTATCTCCTAAAGTATTAATCTTAACTTTAATTTCTTTTAGTCCTAACATTTTAAATAGATTAACTGGAATAGATATTACTTCAGCATCACTAAAAGGGTCATCAGTACCTAGAAGTTCTACTCCAAATTGTGTTAATTCTCTATCACGTCCTGATTGAGGTCTTTCATAACGATACATTGTACCGTTGTAATATAGTTTTACAGGGCTAGGCATATTACCATACATTTTGTTTTCAATATAACTTCTTACTATTCCAGCTGTTCCTTCTGGTCTTAGTGTCATTGGTCTATCGCCACGGTCTGTAAAATCATATGTTTCTTTAGTAACTACATCGGTAGTTTCACCCATTCCTCTATGAAATACTTCACTAGACTCAAATATTGGAGTACGGATAAAGTCATAATTGTACTTTTCCATTAATGAATCAATCATCTTATTTACATATTGCCATTTCTTAGCAGTAATGCCATATATATCATGACAGCCTTTAGGTTTTGTTATCATATTATTCCTTCTTTCTTTAAAAAAATAAAAAGGTAGCACCAATAAGGACGAACTATGTCGTGGTGCCACCTTAATTCCATAATTTAATTATGCTTTAAGTTCTTAACGCGAACGAACGCTTCTATCTATCAAAAGTGTCTTCATTATAATATAACTAGTATTTTCACCAACCATACTTTCTCTATAAGTAATATTTATAACTACTCCTCTTTCATAGAAGTTACTTGTATTGTAAAACAATTAATGATAAAAATCAAGTGGTATTTTAACGGAAACCGCCTCCGCCTCCTCCGCCACCGAAGGAACCTCCTCCCCCGCCACCGGAAGAGAATCCACCGCCGCCAGAACTGTAGTTTTCAGCTCTACTCTTAGCACTGTTAGCACTAGATACTCCAGCGTTTGAAATAGAATTCATAAATAAGATTGTATCTAAATCATATCCATATGTATTCATTTCAGTAATAATTTCAGGATATAGTTTTTTGAATTGTTTAGCAACTTGATTAGCAATACCAAATATTTGAGCATACATTAAGTATTCGTTCCATAGTTTTACTTCAATCGGTTGTCTTTCTTTAATCAGAGTAAATTCTTTTAAAAATTTCTTCAAACCAGCCATTTGAATTGCTTCATCCATCATACTGTCATCAATAAGATATTTATTAACTTTAAATACTTTAAATTTAGTTTCTTTAATAACACTTATTTTGCCTTCAGTAACAAGATTATCACGTTCATTATTTAATACCTCATTAAACCAATTTAATATTTTGCTATAATGACTATCACACCAAGATTTAAATTCATTTTTTTCTAGTACTCCATCTTTACTTGCTTCATACATATATTTATAAAGTTCAGTCTCTTTTATATTACCACTAGGTTGATTTAAAAATGTAATAGTTGTTTCCTTTTCAGTTTTAAAAATCTTTTTCTTTTCGATAGTTTCAACTTTAACATTTCCTTCTTTTAACCATTTAAGTAGTAATACTCCTAGAAAATCTTCTTTTTTTCTAATTAATCTATATGTATTTGCAACAAAATAAGCTCTAAAAACATTTTTATTACAAGGTATATCTCTAAATGGTGGTACATCCTTTGAAATTCTTTTACCTCTTGAACCAAATTTATAATTATTATTGTTAGCAGATACTGCGACTGCTATTCCAATTGCAAGTGGTAGTCCTATACTAAAAATAACTGTTATTATAATTCCAAATATTTCTATAGCATTGTCAAATCCATTATTGTCTTCATCAGTATAATGCACCGCACCATCTTCGGCCATTTCATAATAGTAATTAAAATCATTATCTAGTTTATGATAAGTATTAAATGTTCCTTTTGGAAATTTTGCAAGCAATGTTAGATATTGATTTTTTAATAAAGTTCCATTAGTCTCCATTTCTATATAACCATCATAAACGTAAGCATAAGCACCATATTGTCCGTATCCCCATACATCTAGTGTATCAGAATAACGTTCATCACTATAAATTTTTATATGAACTCTACTAGGTGCCGCACTAAAGTTTTGTGGCATTAGTGTCCAATAAATCATATCAGCATCTGTTGTTGTTGCAACGAATCCATCTATTTTATATTTAATTTCATACAAATGACTTCCATAGTTTGTTAATCCAAAACAGATATCTACTTCATCACCAGTGTAATAAATTCCGGCTTTCATTTGTTTTTCTTTTAATGATTTATTTATATCCCAATTAAAGTCTATTGTATATTCTTTTCCGTCCATACTGGCACTTAATAGACTAATTCTAGCATCTCCTAAATTAAAATATGGATGATATCCTTCTGTACCACTATTTACTTCTGCAGTCCACCTTTCAGTAATAGTAGCACTTCCATCTTTTGCAACATATATATCCATATTAATATTGGAAATAGAATTAGCGTTTACTACAAATGCTGGAAATAAAAACAAAACTAAACCTAGAAAAAACTTTTTCATTTCTCACCTCTAATAAAATAAGGATTTATTCAATCCTTAAAATTTTACTTCAACATTTTTTCTTTCTTCTTCTGTTGCTTCAAAGAAAGTATTGGTTTTAAATCCAAACATATTTGCAATAATGTTGCTTGGGAATGTTTCTACTTTGTTGTTATACATTAATACAGAATCATTATAAAATTGTCTTGCATAAGATATTTTATCTTCTGTTTCTTTTAATTCGTTTTGTAATTGTAGAAAGTTTGTATTCGCTTTTAATTCTGGATAAGCTTCTGCTAAAGCAAATAATTTATTAACTGCTTCTGTCATTTCTTTAGATGAATTAATTTTATCTTCGTTAGTTTTTGAAGATAAGTAAGTATTTCTTGCTTTGATTACTTCTTCTAAAGTACTCTTTTCATGTTTTGCATATCCTTTTACTGTTTCTACTACATTTGGAATTAAATCGGATCTTCTTTTTAGTTGAATATCTATTTGACTAAATTGATCTCTTACTTTATTTCTTAGTGATACTAAAGAATTATAGCAAGATATAAATACTAGTATTAAGATAACTACAACTATTAGTAAAATAATTAACCACATTGGCATATCTGCCACCTCCTACTCTAAATTATATCATAAAAAAATATTTTATGTATATTTACACAAAATATTTTTTATTTTTATGTCAATAAATTACTTTCATTATTGAATTTTAGTTTTTTAATTATATCTATGCATTCTTCATATGTAATTTGTTTATTATTAGTGGTGCCTTTTGGCTTTGATATTTTCTTATTATCATAATCATCTAATAAGCTTAAAGCATCTTTATAATTATTTATTACCTTTATTATCTCTTGGGCTTCATTACCTTTTAATTCTTCTTCTATTCTTCCTGCTATATCTATTAGTTTTATAGTTTTTTCTAAGTATTCTAACCTCTTATTATTTACTGCATAACCTTTAATTAAATAATCTTTTAATACTTTATTAGCCCATTTTCTAAATATAATACCTTTCTTACTTTTAACTCTATAATCCACACTTATAATAACATCCAAGCTATAAAAACTTACTAATTTATCTGAATTTGCAATTTGCATTTTTTGCAAATTGCTATTTTCATCAAATTCTTCATCAAAAATATTTTTAATATGTCTAGAAATAACACCAATATTTCTTTCGAACAATTTAGCCATTTGTTGTTGAGACAACCAAACAGTCTCATCTTTCATATTAACCTCTAATTTAACATTTTGGTCCTCAAATAGTATTATTTCATTTTTCATAAAATACCTCCTCAATATAAAATTTGAATTAAAATACTTCCAATTAAATTATTCTACATTGAGGTATCGATTTCCTAAATTTTTGTAAAAAAAAGAAAACTTTTGAAGTTTCTTTAATCAAATTATTACTTTTCTACTTCTATTTCATCATTAACTGTCTTGGTGTCAATTAAAGTAATTGTAACTAGTGTCAATAGCAATACTAATAATAACATAAATATAATTGATTTATCTCTCATAACATCACCATAATTATATTAATCTTTATTTGTGATAAATAAGTGTATATTATATGAAATCTTTTTTTAATTCCATAACTATTCTATCTATAATCATTTCTTTGTTTTTTGCTCTTGTATCTTTATCTACTTTAATAGAGAATTCATTAAAGATATTACTATCCCTATTATAAATACTTATATAAACTATATTGTCTTCTCCATATGGATTATTTTTATCAACCCTGTTAAGTTTACCTGTTACGCCTATACCATAATTAGAATTAGTAAAACTACTAATAACTTTACTCATATCTTTTGCAACTTCACTACTATAAACAGTATATTTATCAATCAATTCTTTACTAACTCCCATTTTTATTTTGTATTCGTTGGAATAGGTAACTGCACTAAACTTTAATACTTCACTAGCTCCTTCAATATTTGTAATAGCATTTACTATTCCACCTCCAGTGCAAGATTCCATTGTGGAAATAGTTTTATTGTTTTTAGTTAAAAGTTCAATTAATTCTTTCATTATACATCACCTTACTATATATATTTTAGTACTAAAACATAAAAAAATCTACATATATTTTGGTATGAGAGAAGATATTAGAGATAGAAAAAACAAAATTATAAATGGTAATTTAATTACTAGTACTTTATCTATAATTTCAATTATTTTAGGTATAGTAATTATCTTAGATCAAAAAAAGAAAGCTAATGGTAAGGAAGAATTTCTTACTAACGAAGAATCTCAGCGATTAGCTCTCTTAACTAAATTAATTTCTTTATTTGTTGTTCTCTATTCTTTAAGTCTTGATTATCAAAGTTATAATCTTGCTAAAGTTACTAATCAAGATACTTCATCTTTACGTTTAGAATTAGTAGCATCTTATCTAGCAATTGTTATTTCTTTAATAAATCTATATGTGGTAATTATTGATTATAGTAATACTAGTTTTCAACCAGCAGAGATTGAAAACAATTCACTATTGTAATCAACTTTATACCACCAAAAAAGACAACTTTTCAGTTGCCTTTACAATTATTTTATTTCTTCTTTTACATATGCAAATATTTCATCTAAGAATTCTAGCGTTTTACCTCCGCCTTGGGCAAAAGAGTTAGAACCTCCTCCATTACCTAAAGATTTTAAAGAAGCATTTTTAACTAGTAATCCAGCATGAGTATCAATATTGCTACTACAAACAAAGTTAACATTATTATCTTTTACATTAGCAATAAATACTAATCCCGTTTTAATATTATTCATTATGTTATCAACAATACCTTTTAATATGTCCATATCATAATTATCTACTCTTGTAATAACTACTTTTTTACCATTTATTTCTTCTACTTTATTTAAAAATTCTGTAATATCACTACTTGCTTTATTTAATTTTGCTTCATTGTATTGTTTTTCTAATTCTTTAACTTCTACTTGAACATGTTCTAATTGATTTTTATTTGCGATTATATCTTGATAAGAATTAAGTCCAGATTGGTCTAAAATAACATCAAATTTAAGTTCAATTCCTTCTTTAGTAGCATTTTCTAAAATATTTTTTGCTTTATCTAATAGTTTTTTTATTTCTTCGACATATTTCTTTACTACTTCTGCTATAGCACTTGTAATATTATCATTAGTTGCAGCTTCAATTCTATAGACATTACTTCCTTTAGATTCTAATTTTACTATTGCTAAGTCTTTAATATAACTTGTATTTTTTACATGTGTACCACCACATAATTCAATAGAATCACCTATAGTAACTACTCTTACAATATCTTTATATTTTTCACTAAATAGTGCCATAGCACCTAACTTTTTAGCTTCCTCTAGTGGCATTTCTCTAATTAAAACATCACTATTCATTTGAATTTTTTCATTACATAATCTCTCTACTTCTAAAATATCATGTTCTAGTATTTTACCAGTAAATGTAAAGTCAAATCTTAATCTTTCATCATCAACATAGCTACCTGCTTGATGAATATTACTTGATAATACATCTTGTAATGCTTTTTGTAAGATATGAACACTACTGTGGTTTCTTGCAATTTTCTTACGACGTTCTTCCATTATTCCAATATGACATGGACCATTAGTAATTGTTCCTTCTACTACTTCTACTTTATGTAAATGTTGTCCATTTGGAGCATTAATAACGTCAACTACTTTTGCTTTAAAGTTATCACTCTTAATAGCGCCTATATCACTTACTTGTCCACCTGATGTTGCATAGAAACATGTTTTATCTAAAACTACATAACCAGTATCAGAAATACTATCCACCATGTTATCATCTTTAAATAATGCGATAATATTACTATCCATTTCATAAGTATCATATAAGAACTCACTATTATCTTTAAAGCCTAGTAATACTTCATTTTGAATATGCATATTAGCATTATCTTTTTGATTACTTTTAGCAAGTTGTCTAGCTTCAGTCATATATTTATCAAATTCTTCTCTTGAAGTAGTTAGTCCTTGTTCTTCTAAGTATTCTAGAGTAAGTTCAAATGGGAAACCATAAGTATCGTATAACTTAAAGGCATCATATCCACTTATTGTTTTATCTCTAGATTCAGAGATTAATTGATATAGTCTCCTCTCTCCTTGTTCAAGTGTTTTATAGAATAATTCTTCTTCTTGAAGTACTAGAGTTTTAACAAATCCTTTAGAAGTTTCTACATCTTTATAACTATCTTTCATTATGTCTGCTACTGTATCAACTAATTTATATATAAATGGTTCGTTCATTCCTAGTTTTTTACCCATTCTTACACTTCTACGTAATAGTCTTCTAAGTACGTATCCACGACCAGTATTTTCAAATATTGCTCCATCTGTTAAGGCCATAGTAATTGCTCTTATATGATCTGCTATTACTTTGTAAGGCATTTCTCCATTATATTTTCTATTAGTTAATTCTTCTATTCTTTCAATGATAGGTACAAATAAATCTGTTTCAAATGTTGAATCTACACCTTGGAATATACAGCACCATCTCTCAAGTCCTGCTCCTGTATCAATGTTTTTATTAGGAAGTTCTGGATAATCTTTTCTATCTAATCCTGTTTTAGAATTAAATTGACTGAATACATTGTTCCATATTTCTACATAACGTTCTTGTTCTTCATCTTTCATGAAATGTTCAAGAGCTTTACCATCTGGGTCATATTCACTTCCACGGTCATAGAATATTTCACTATCAGGTCCACATGGTCCTTCACCTATCTCCCAGAAGTTACCATCTAATCTAGCTATATGACTTGGGTCTAGTCCTAGATTTACCCATTTATTAAATGCATCTTCATCATCAGTATATACAGTTACATATATCTTTTCTTTAGGAATTGCAAACCAGTCTTCTCCTGTTAATAATTCCATTGCAAACGTTAAGGCATCATCTCTAAAGTAATCTCCTACTGAGAAGTTACCCATCATTTCAAAAAATGTTTGATGACGTTTAGTTACTCCTACATTATCTATATCATTAGTACGAATACATTTTTGAATACTAGCTAGACGTTTATTATCTGGTACTACTGTTCCATCAAAATATTTTTTTAATGGTGTTACTCCTGCATTAATAAATAAAAGGCTATCATCATCTATTGGTACTAAAGGAGCACTTTCTAATATTTTATGTCCTTTACTTTCAAAGAATTTAAACCACATATTTCTGATTTCTGTACTAGTCATTTTTTTCATTTACTACACCTTCTTTTTTTAATACTTCTATTACGTCTTTTTGTAATTTATCTAATGTATCATTAATTAAAATATAATTATAGTCATGATAATCGTTCATAGCATTTTCTATTTTGTGTTGTTGCTGTTCTTTAGTCATTTCAGTCTCATAATTAATTCGCTCTACTTTAATTACTACTACATCATCAAAATGTTCTTTTATACTTTCTATTTCTAAAGGTACTCTTATATCAGTTACTACTGCTACATCAAAGAAGTGACTTAATATGTCTAAGTCTTCTACTGTACGATTAGCAAAGAAATATGGTTTATTTAATTTACCTCTTATAACGTCAGTTCCTAATTCTTGTAATAATGTTCTAGGTTTAGTCTCTTCACTACCATCCCATCCAAAGTAATCTTTTACATACATTTTTAAGTATTTTGCAATTTGAGTACGACATACTTTGATATTGTTTTCTTTACAATAATCACAAATAAAATTACCTATTGTATCTTTTCCATGACGTGATGCACCACTTACTAAAAATATTTTCATATATTTCTCCTTTCAATATAAAAGACCAAAACATAGGAGTGAATTAATCACGGTACCATCCTATTTTGGTCTTAATTTCAATAACGGTATTACCGACGAACTCCAAAGTAGCTTTCTAGTATTTTGTTTGTTAAATTTCCACCATCATTAACTCTCTATTAAACAAGTATTACTATACTTATCTTTTTCATCATTCTTCATTTATCATATTTAATATTTGGTATTTATCATTAAAATAAATTAATATTATTTTAGCACAAGATATCACTGGTGTTGATAAAACCATACCTAGTATACCAAAGAAATGTCCAAATATCAATAGGCCAAGCATTATTGTTACAGGATGTAATTTCATAGTTTTACTCATTACTACTGGATTTAGGAAATAACTTTCTAATGTTTGACATATTATTACTGCTATTAGTGTACATATTCCTACTTTAGGACTTATGGTAAATCCTACTATAGTAGCAGGTATTCCACCTATGTAAGGTCCTACATAAGGTATTACATTTGTAACTGCACAGAATAGTCCAAATACTAAAGGGGCTTTAAGTCCTGATAAGGTAAACCCAATAGATTGACATATGAATAAAAGCAACATGATTAGTAAAGTACCTTGTACATAATTTTTTAACATATTATTAAGTCTATCAGTTATAGTTATTACTTCGTTATGTATCTTTTTAGGAATAAATACTAGTAAATGCTTTCTTACATTGTTGAAATCTAATAACATATAAAAAGCAATAAATAATCCAAAGATAAAGTTTATACTTCCACTTACTATATTTTTTAATACATCTACTATAGTTGTAGGTAAGTCTACAGTAATAGATTTAAATATATTATTAAGTGAAGTTGTAAATCCATTTCTTACATTAGTAAAGTCATAATTATATATGTTACTTAGGTTATCAATAAAGCCATCAAACCAACCACTCAAGTTTTTAATTATATTTGGTGCGGTTGATATTATTTCATTGATTTGGTTTCCAAAAGAAGGAATTACTAAACTACAAATTAACCCTATTATTGCAATAAAGACAATGAATACTAAAGTTGTTGATAATAATCTATTAATCTTTTTCTTTTGAAGAAATGATACGATTGGGTCTAACAACCATGCAATAACAAGGCCTATAAAGAACGGTGATATTATTCCTAAAATAGTACCTATAGTATTAAATATTTTCCACTCTTTGATTAGAAATGATGCTAACACAATTAAGCTTACTATTCCTAGAATTAAAATAATTTTTAGGATATCTCTAGATAATTTAATAACTTCATTTAATCTTGTATAATCTATTTTTTTATCTTCTTTTTTGTTAAACATAAAACACTCCCCCACTTATATTTACTATTTATAATACACTATAATTACAATTTTTGTAAAGAAAAAGCAAGAATACTCTTGCTTCCTAGTTAGATAAACTAACTACATCATATTTTCGATTGATTTAGTAGCATTTTTACTCATCTTATTTACTGACTTCTTTATATCTTGTACCATATCTGGATTATATTTTTTATATAGGGCAACAGCACCTACACCAGCAGCACCAACTACTAAATATTTCCATGCATTTTTCACTATAATCACCTCTTGGTCAAAAATATGATAGTATTTGTATCAAATACCATTATTATTATGAACAAAAGTATTTGTATTATTCTTTAGTTGTTATTTTTTCTATTAATCTATCTTTAATAGTTGTTCTTCTTATATCAGAATTATTATTAATACTTGCTTTTTTTAAAGCATTACTTTCTCCAACTAAGTATAGTTTTCTTTTAGCTCTAGTAACAGCAGTATAGTATAGTTTTCGATAAAGCATATGTCCATATCCATTTACGACAGGTATTACTACTGTTTTAAATTCACTACCTTGAGCTTTATGAATACTTATCGCATATCCATGTTTAAATTTATTAAAGTTACTTGGGGTGAATCTTACTAAATTGCCATCAAAATCTATAATTATTTCTTTTTTGTCAATACTAGAAATGACACCTATATCACCGTTAAAGATATTTTCATCAGGCATATTAGTAAGTTGTAATATTTTATCATTTTCACGATATATAACATCTCCTACTATGCACTCTTTTTTTCTAGGTGATTTAGGATTAAATATTTCTTGAATTACTTTGTTTAAATTATCTATTCCATTTACTGTTTTATACATTGGTACTAAAACTTGGAATTCTTTATAAGTATCTCTTTTATGTCTTGTACATATTTCTTTTATTTTATCTAAAACTTCACTTGAACTTACATTTTCAAATGTTAAGTCGCTTTTTCTTTTAAAGATTTCATCATCGATAGTACCACTGTTAACTTGATATGCTAAATTGATGATGTTAGAACCTTCTTGTTGACGATAAAGATAGTTTAATTTTATTACTGGTACTACTTCACTTTCTATTATATCTTTTAAGACTTGACCTGGTCCTACACTAGGTAATTGGTAATAGTCTCCTACTAAAATGATTTTAGTATCAGTTCTTAATCCTTTTAAAAGTGAATAGAATAAGTGAACATCAACCATACTTCCTTCATCAATAATAACTATTTTAGCATCACTTTTATTGTACTCGTTTACAGCAAATTTATTAGTTTCTTTATTCCATTTTAAAAATCTATGAATAGTATACGCCGGAAGAAGTGTCGATTCACTAATTCTTTTACTAGCTCTACCAGTTGGTGCTAACATGACTACTTCTTCGATTAAGTCATTATAACTTAATTTATTAATATTTTGATATAAATTGACAATAGCTTTTATAATAGTTGTTTTTCCAGTTCCAGGACCACCAGTAATAGTTAAAAAGTGTTTAGCTTGACTCATTTTAATTGCATTTAATTGTTCTTCATTATATGTGATACGGTTTTCTAATTCAAGATTTGCTATTTTAGTATCTAGTTTTTTTACTTCTTCATCTTTTTGGGATACTAAATATTTAATTCTTTTAGCGATGTATTCTTCTTCATCATACATCTCTGTTAGAAAATATTTTTCATTTTCTTTTACTACTTTACCTGCTAGGATTAAGCTATTTAATGTATTGATGAAATCCTCATCACTAATTTTAGTATTTAATACTTTTATAGTATTGCTATATATTTCATCTATTAATAGATAACTATGTCCAATAATATTACATATTTCGTTCATTACGTAGATTATTACTGCTTCTATTCTTCTAGAATCTGTTAAATTGTTTTCTTTATTTAAAAAGATTGAATCTACTTTTTTAAAACCTATATCTGGTAAATCATAAGTTACTTGATATAAATTGTTATCAATCATATCCAATGTTTTAATTTTATATTTATTGTATATAATCATACTTTCTTTAGTAGAAAATCCTAAGTCAGTTAAAAGTATTATTGTTTTATAACTGTTTTCATAGTCCAATAAAGTATTGTGTAACATATCGGCTTGTTTTTTAGTAATAGTAGGAATAAGTATTAAGTTATCTGGATTTTCTAGTATTATTTTTAAAGTATCTTTGCCTAAAACATCTACTATTTTTTGGGCTTTCTTCTCGCCTATTCCTTTGAATAATCCACTTGTTAAAAATTCAACAATTGAATCTATATCTTCTTTGGCACATCTTTCGTAATTATCAACTAGGAATTGTTCACCATATTTTTGATGAAAGACGAATTTACCGTTAAGTATATATGTATCCATTTCATTTAATTCATGAAAGTAACCGGTAAAAGTGATAATTTGGTTTGTTATATCTTTATTTTCATTGTTTGTTTCTTTCACTTTAAAAAGTCCGACTAAATAGCCATTGTCTCCTTGAAATAATACTCTTTTTAAATTACCTTTTATAAAATCCACATTATCACTCCTTGCCGTTATAGGTATTTTTATTATACTCCTAATGTATTTTTTATTCCATAGAAAAAGTAAAAACCTTTTGGATTTTTACTTGATAGTTAATCTTGTGATTCTAGCGTATCCGTCACCACTTCGACCTGTTGTTGCTGTACCACCTAACGTAGTACTTGGAATACTTGAGTCACCTGCGGTTAATACTGTCTCAGTCAAATAGTATTGGCTTCCTAGTAAGTAACCAGTTGGTTTGCTGCTTGATGAAGTTAAAACGTATCCGCTTCCTCCACCGCCGCCACGGTCATCATCACTGGAAGTATCAGGAACTGAACCTGAACCACCGTACCAGCCACCACCGCCGGCTCCACCATAACCGAAACTAGATGTTCCATATCTATATCCAGCTCCACCATAACCGAACGAACCCGCAGTAGCAGTATATCCAGATGTTGTAGTTCCAGCACCTCCGGCAGTTTGTGTACCACCTTGACCACATGCGGTTGTGCTACAACCTTGTCCTGAGTAAGTTTCGGTAGTAGTACCACCGGTAGTTCCACCACCGGCTCCACCTTTTTTAGAACTTCCTCCTACTGAACCACCACCACCAGCAACAATTACTCTGGCATAAAGTGATTGAGAACCAACTCTTATATCAGTAGCACCACCACCATAAATATTAGTTGTACAACCATTGGCTACTGTGCAACCTGACATACCGCCACCATTATATCCACTGTGGTTAGTACCATTTCCACCAACATATATATACAATACTTCACCTTGTTTTAAGAATATCTTACCAGAGGCATATCCACCTTTACCTGAATAAGTATTACTACTTCTATATCCACCTTCTGCTCCCCATACTTCTAATTGATAATATCCAGTAGTTGGAACATTAAATGTAGAATAACTACCATTGTAACTATAAGTATACATATAACCCCAAGTTGCATAAAGAGTAACTGTTTTACCTGGAGACGTTAAATTCATTACAGATTCTTTATCTCTATATACTGGTGCACCCGTAGGTGTTGTAGCCCATCCTAGGAATTTATAACCACTTTTTGTGTAGGCGTTTGTTGTTAATGTGCAATTATAATTGAATCCACAGGTATTAGTCGATGTTGTACCACTACCACCATTAGCATTATAACTTACTGTATAATAATGAACACCATTAGGTGTTGTTCCTGTATATTGAACCCAGTCAATACTTACTTTTAATTTCTTTACTCTTTGTAATGGGTCTGCTACTACATTCGGATTATATTTAGCAACTACAGTTAATGTTTTAGTTTCCCCTGCTGCTATAGTATCACCATTATTTATTCCTGATACTGTATATACAATTGCATCAGTACCACTTGTTGTTATATCAATATTGCTTACCGCTCCTGTTAAAGTACCTTTATTTTGAATTGTCACTGTATAAGTCATTGAATCTCCTGGGTCAACTAAGCTAACATTAAACTTGGCAGTAGTTGCTGTATATGAAGGAGCTTCAATATTATAAGCACCTCCTACATTTGTACCATCGGAAATACCAGTAATTCTAATATCCCAAGTAGATGTGATATTAGCTTTACCATTTATTTTTAATTCTGACATCAAAATGGAATATCCTACTGACATAAAGAATACTCCTAAACAAAGTGCAAGTGCAATAATTGTTTTTTTATTTCGCATCATACTATCACCTATTCTATATTCATTATAATGATATCATTTTTTTTGATTTGCAACAATAGTATTATTGTCTTTTTTTTACATTTTTATAAATATTTGTAAAACACCTAGACATATACAGTAGCAAAATTAGTTATTCATAATAAACTATATTAGAAAAGAAAAGGAGGAATAAGTATGTATTACTACGGTGGTGGCTCATGTGGTTGCCAAGGTGGAGGATACCAATATCCTTTCTATCCATATTATGGATATGGAAATGGTAACACATCATCATATGCAATAATATTAGTACTATTTATTTTATTAGTTATCGTAATCGGTTCTAGATTTACAAGATAAGGGTTCATCTCTTATCTTTTTTTGATTTGACATTTATTTATTTTTGTAGTATTATTATTCTCCGTGCATAAAAAAAGGGGGTAATAATATGTCAATTGATGAAAAAGATGAAATCCAATATAGAAAAGCACAAATAAAAATTGGTGCAGTTAATGCTACTATACCTAGTTTAATTGAATTAAACAATGAATTAATTCCAAGTGAAAGAAAGGCTTATACAATACTACTTGATTATCAAAATTTTGGTGATTATTATAAGTTTATAGTAGATATTAAAAGAACTTATGGATTCGATAATAATTCACTATTAAAAATTGTTTATAGTTTAAAAGATAAAAAAGCAGGTTTAAATTTATTAAAACAAGCTTGTGAATGCTATGCAGAAAATAGTGAAATGGATTATATATCTTTTACTAGTAGAAATGACGCTATTGTAAGTTTTAATATGATTGGTTCTAATAAAGTTGATTTAAACTTTGCAATTCATGATGAAGAAATAGTTGAAGAGTTAAAAGAACTTCAAAATAAATTCTATCGAAGTATTCCTGAACAAATCAAATTAAAAAAACTAGGCCATAATTGTTAAATCCGACAAATTATGATAGAATAAAAGTTGTTGAGGTGGTCTTATGTTAAAAACTAAAGATATTTTAGATGAAAAAAATAAAATTTTAAGAACAGTAAGTAAAGAAGTAGTATTTCCTTTATCTGAAGAAGATTTAAAAACTATAGATGATATGATTGAATACTTAACTAATAGTCAAATAGAAGAATTAGCAGAAAAATATGATTTAAGACCAGGCATGGGAATGGCTGCTGTACAATTAGGAATTCCTAAAAGATATTTAACTATCGTTCATGAAGTTGATGAAGGTAAATTTGATAATTACGTTATTATAAATCCTAAAATTGTTAGTTCATCTTCTGAAAAAATATATGTAGAAGATGGCGAAGGTTGCTTAAGCATTAATCGTGAAACAGTAGGAATTGTTCCTAGATATGCTAGAGTTACAGTTGAAGGATATGACACTAAAGGTAATAAAATTAGTATTAGAGCAAGAGAAGAACTTGCTATAGCTTTTCAACATGAAATAGATCATTTAAACGGTATCTTATTTATTGACCATATCGATAAAAAAAATCCATTTAAAGATAAAGATAAATATAGAGCAATATAAAAGAGTTTTCAAAATTAGAAAACTCTTTTTTTAATTCCTTTTACTAACAGTAATTCCATCCCCTACTTCGTAAAAGTCAGTATGAAATTCTGAATTATTTTTTAGAAATGTAATATATTCTTTAATTTTTCTAACTAGTCCTCTTAAGTTTCTAGTTTTAATTTCACTCTCATCTTTATTAACATATCCATGGAAGTTAATATTATCGGTAACTATATATCCTTCTTTTACTAAGTTTTTAGAGAATTTTTCAAAAAACGCCCTGTTCTTACCTTTTGCTGCATCTATAAAGATTAAATCGTATTGGTCTTTTAATTCAACTAGTTCCGCATCATTATATATTAAAGTTATTCTATCTTCTAAATCAAATTTTTTTACGTTTTTTACTGCTTCTAAGTATCTCTCACGGTCACGTTCGATAGAAGTAATTTTAACGTTTGGACTTGATAATGCCATCATAATGGCAGAATATCCTATCGCGGTACCTACTTCTAGAACGTTTTTTATTTGATGTTTAATAATGAAAGTAGTTAAGAAATTAATTCCATCATCTAACATAATTGGAACATTATTCTCTTTAGCGTATTCTTTAATTATTTTTATTTCTTGATGATTTTCTACCACTCTAACCAAACTCCTTTTGCTTTTAATTCTTTAATTTTTGCAAGATGTTCTTTATAAGTTTTAGTAAAATATACTTTTCTATTTTTATCGGCCACAAAATAATAGTTTTCAGTATCAGCTGGATATACAACAGCATTAATACTTGAAATAGATGGATTTGATACAGGTCCCACTGGAATTTTACCTTCCATTTGTGGTCCTCTTGTATTATATGGATTTGCTGTATTAAATTCTTTATCAGTTAAACCTCTTTCGTTTAATTCAACTTTTAGGGCATAGTAAGTAGTAATATCACTACCTAAACTCATTTTCTTATTTAAGCGATTATAGAAAACACTAGCAATGCCTTTTCTATCTTCATCAGTAACACCTTCTAATTCAACAATTGATGCTAAAGTTAGTATTTCATGAACTGATTTGTTACTTTTTTCTATTTCTCCTTTTAATGGAGTTAATTTTTTATTTGTTTCATCTAACATAAGTTTAAATATATCTTCAATACTTGCATCTTTACCTTCCAATGTATAAGTATTTGGATATAAGTAGCCTTCTAATGAATAATATAAGTTTTTATTTTTTATAGAATCAGTTAAGAACCAATATTTATTAATTAATTCATCTAAATAATTTTGATCTTTTAATTTGTTATAAACATCATCTTCTGTATTGTTTGTTTTATTTGCTATAATTGATGCTACTTTACGCATATTAATTCCTTCTTGAAATGTAATATTAATAGCGTTTGGATTATAACTATTACCTTTTTGTAATATTTCTACGATTTCTTTTAAATCCATACTTTTATTTAATTCATAAGTAGATGCCTTCATATCATTAATTTTATATATTTTAGCATACACATAAAAGAAGTTAGCATTACGTATTAATCCTTCTTTTTCTAAGATTTTTCCTATTTCTTTAGTTGTAGTCTTAGGTGGAATTACTACTATTACATTAGTAGTATCTTTTTTATTCATAGCAGATATATTTATATTAAAGAAAACACCAATACTTATAATAAAGATGGATAAGATTATTAATAAAATAAGTGCAACATTTCTAAATATTTTCATATTACTACCTCGAACAAATAACGAGCATTACTGCTCGTTATTTTCACTTTCAGCATTACTTGTTTTTTTCTTTATTTCATCTTGTAATGTACTTAAAATTGTTTCTATGATTTTCCATTCTTGTTCAGTTTCGATTGGTTCTAATCTTGGATTATCTTGTTTTGGGTCATAAATTGATGCAAAAACTTGGATATTTCCTTCGTTATCTTTAGAATTATCTGTGTATACTATATAACTCTTTTTTGTTTCTTCTGAATCAAATGTAAATAGTATATCGCATAATATTTCTTGTCCTTCATCATTAATTACTTTAAATGTATTATTATTGTTATCCATTATTTCTCTCCTTATCTAAATATGATTGTAAAATAATTGTTGCTGCCATAGCATCAATTACTTGTTTTCTTTTTTTTCTACTTGTATCATTACTTATTAATAAATCGGTAGCTTGTTTAGTAGTTAATCTTTCATCCATTAAATGAACTGGAAGATTTAATTCTTTTTCTAATTTTTCTTTGAATTTGTATGATAATTCTCCTTTTGGTCCAATTGTATTATTCATGTTCTTAGGAAGTCCTAAAACTATTTCTTGAACATTTTTTTCTAATACAATATTTTTTACATCTGTTATTAATCTATCATATTCTTCATTGTGTCTAATGATAGTATAACTTGATGCGATTAAACCAGTAGGATCTGATATTGATACTCCTAATGTCTTGGTTCCAAGATCTAATCCTAAGTAACGCATTATTTTTTTAAATACTCTCTTAATAGTACTTCAATTATTTTACTACGATCAATCTTAGTAATCTTGTTTCTTGCTTCTTTATGAGAAGATATGTATCCAGGGTCACCACTCATTAAGTATCCAACTAATTGATTAATTGGGTTATATCCTCTTTCTTCTAAAGCATCATAAACTTCTTTTACAGTATCACTTACTAACTTACTTTCAAACTCTTCGATTGAATATAAGTGAGTTGTATCATTTTCCATATTACCACCTCTATCATTCAAATATATTTTATCATTATTCTAAAAACTTATCAACCAATATATTGTGTTCCCATAAATAGTAGAAATCCTAGTAATATAATTAAGACAATCCAGCCATTAATCCTTTCAAATTTTGTACTTTTATACTTTACTCCTACTGCTACTGTTGCTAATGCTCCACCTACTAATCCACCTATATGAGCAAAATTATCTATTCCAGGAGTAATAAATCCAATTAATAAGTTAAGTAAAATCAAAGGAATAATTTGACTTTTTAAGACGTTACCTAAGTAAACTCGGTAATGATATCCAAAATATAATAATGAACCCATTAGTCCAAATATTGCCCCACTAGCACCTATACTAGCCCCATCACTTAATAAAGCTGACAACATGCTTCCGGTTATTGCACTAATGAAATATATTATTAAGTATTTCCATTTTCCCATAAAGTTTTCTATTTGACTACCAATTACGTATAAAGAATAACAGTTAAGAATTAAGTGAACAAAGTTAGCGTGTAAGAAAGCTCCTGTAATTAATCTATAATATTCATTATATTTAAAAATAAACGGTCCATATACTGCAAAACTATTTATAGTATTATCATATTGATTAAATAAAATCATTGCTAAATAAATAATTACATTAATTGCAACAAGTGATATAGTTATGATATTTTTCTTTGGTTTAAATATCTCTTCTATTTTTTGAGCATCTTCTTTGTTTTTATGATTTATGTCATTAGTTATTTTTATAAATAATTGAAGTCCTTCCTCTGAAAATGTTAGCTTTTTATTTATATCAGGGAAGTATTGATATAGAAAATCATATTTATTAATATCTTTTTCATCATATAAATATATACAATCTATATCATGCTCATCTTTTAATTCAACATTATCTCCTAAATCAGTAAAAATACTTAATGCGTTCATTTTTATTGAAAAAGTTTTTTTCTTTATTTTTTTCAAAACATGTCTTGTTTTGTATAAATCAAAATCTAATTGTTCTTCATTGTGAATATGATTAGATACAATACGAATGATTTTGTAATCACTTTCTAAGTTTTCTAACCAGATTTCGTCTTCTGCACCTTGTAAAATTATTGGATTATAATTTTTTTCTGTTATAAAGTAATGAAGCAGTTTCATAACTATTAAGTTTTTTCTATCCAGTGACTCGTCCATATTAATTCTCCTTCAATGAAATATTATATACTATTTTCATTAATAAATAAAGAGAAAGAACCAATTAAAAGAAAAAAACTACCGAAGTAGTTTTAATTAATTTTGTCTCATTTTTCTATATGCTACAGAGCCAAATACTAGTGTTACTATAGATAAAGTTGCTATTACATATAACAGATTATCTCCTGTACTTGGATTTTTTTCGTTATTAGGATTTAGTATCTTTTCTAATTCTGTAAGGTCATCTTTATCTACTTTACCATCTTGATTAATATCTGCTAGTTTTAGTTCATCGTCTTTAAGAGTTCCTTCATCTTTTTCTAGATGATTTTTTAATTTTTCTAAATCTTTTTCATCTACTTTACCATCTTGATTGATGTCACCTGTTTCATAAATTTCTTTATCAGATGATACTGGTAAATTTTTATATGAACCCCAACCTTCAACATATCTAATCAAAATAATTAAGTCTTTGTTATCTATTTTACCATCTTCGTTTAAATCAGCATATTTTAAGCCTTCTTCACTAATTGCTGATTCATCACCTGCTAAGTAATCAGTAAGTGCATCAATGTCTTTTTGATTGATTTCTCCATCTAAATTAACATCTCCGTAGGCATATACTTTACCTTCAGTTATTAAAGGTAGGATTTCATAACCTTCCCAATTTAATAGATGACGTAATAAAATAATACGATCAACATTATTTACTTTTTGGTCATCATTTAAGTCAGCGTACTTTAATCCTTCTTCTGATATTGCATCTTTGTTACCGTTTAAATATTCAACATATAAAGCTAAGTCCTTATTATTAACTTCTCCATCAAGATTAACATCGCCATAAGCAATCGTTACTAACGCTGGATTTAATGGTAAAGTTTTATAGTCATCCCAATTTAATAAGTGACGTAATAAAATAATACGATCAACATTATTTACTTTTTGGTCATTATTTAAGTCTGCGTACTTTAATCCTTCTTCTGATATTGCATCTTTGTTACCATTTAAATATTCAACATATAAAGCTAAGTCCTTATTATTAACTTCTCCATCAAGGTTAACATCGCCACATTTTTTGGTACCAGTAGCATATACATTTGTTAACATTAAAAAACTAATTACAAATGTCATTAATATCAAAAATTTCTTTTTCATATACTCTATCCTCCTATTCTTACTTATATTATAACGATAAGTCTGTAAATTAATCAATGTTAAACAATATGTTTGTCATTTCATTTACATTTATTTTACATTTTCAAAGAAAAAAACCACTAATGGTTAGTGGCTTTGTCTTCTGGTAATAAGATTACTGTCGAACTGTTTTCAAAATCAAAAGTTTCTCTTATTTCTTTTAATTTTTTCATATTCATACTTCTAATAATAGGAATTTTTTCTGGAACAATTTTTCCATACTCTATAATATCATTAACCATATTATCAACGGTTATCTCTACATTATCGGTCATAATTACTTCAGAGGAAATCCATACTCTTTTACAACGTTCGATTTCTTCTTCAGTTATTACATAATTATCAAATTGTTCTTTTATATTTTTTATTAATAACTTAGGTTTTTTACTTTCAATCCAGAATGTAATTACTAAATAATCGTCAACAATCATTCTTTCTAACATTAATGAATTTAAAAGATTACTTTTCATCATATTTTCTCTAAAAAGCGAAGAACTTCCAAATAAGATATTTAAAATCATACCAACATAAATATTATATTCGTATCGATCTTCTTCTTTAATATCTTTTATTGATATTTTTATTGTGTATCCTGCTTTAGGACTTGTTACATTGTGAAAAGTTAATTCTTTTTCCTTAGTATTTACTTTTAATGGTTCATTTATTTCTTTATTCTTAGGTAACTTAGTTTTCTTTTTCTTGTTTACGTACTCATCATTACGAATTAAATCCATTATTTCATTAGGGTCAAACTTTCCGCCTACAATTAAGCCCATATTACTTGGCTGATAAAATGTATTATAACAATTATACAAATCTTCTTTTGTTATATCTTTTATTGTATCTACATATCCTGCTATGTCATCTCTTATTGGATGAACTTTAAAAGTTGCTTTTTCTACTTCTTCAGTTAAAATCCACTCAGGATTATCATCATACATTTTTATTTCTTCTGCAATGATTCCTTTTTCTTTTTCAACATTTTCATCTGTAAAGTAAGGACTATTTAGGTATTTTAATAGATATTTTAAGTTTTCTTTTAAATTATTAGTACCATAAACTATATACCTAGTAGCTTTAAATCCAGTAGAAGCGTTACAACCAGTTCCACTTTTAGAATAGAATTCAAATGGGACATTACCATCTTCTTGTTCAAACATTTTATGTTCTAAGAAATGAGCAATACCTTTTGGGACTGTTATCATTTTTTTATCAGTTTCATTTTGAAAAGTTAAATTTATAGAGCCAAATTTAGTGAAATAACTCATAAAATAATTATTTTTATTATCATAAGGAATTAGGTAGATATTTAGTCCATTAGAAAGTACATCATGATATACAAATGTATCTGTTCCTGTTAATTCAAACTTATTCATCAACACCATTCCCTTCTAATAGATAAATAGTGTCCATTTTTATTTTTTTACTTAAGGAAACTATATCTTCTTTTGTTACTTCCATTATTTTCTTTTTTCTAACTTCTGGAAAATCAACTTTTAAAACTTCTGATGCATAGTATGCTGAAATAATTTGGTTTGGATAATCGTATATTTCATCTATAATACTGTTATATCTAATTTTGGCTTTTTCAATCATTTCATCAGGAAAGTTTCCACTACCAATATTCTTCATTTCTTTCTTTATTAGGCTTAAAACTTTCTTAAAGTTTTCTTTAGATATTCCAGAAGAAATAATCAATAAGTTATCAACTTTATTAGATGCTGATGAAACGTAGTAACATAGAGAATTCTTTTCCCTTACATTTTGGAATAATAATGACTCACTACCTCCACCTAAAATAATATTGTATAAAGTTAAAACATAATTCTTTTCAAAATCTGTTAAATCTTTCATTTTACAACCTATTGCTAATTTAGATTGATTAATACTATCTTTTTCAATAATTGTTTTAGGTCTTGTTCTTATACTATTATGGTAAAGAATTGGACTATTCCTTTTCTTTTTAAATACGTTAAACTTAAACTTTTCCTTTATAAGTTTTTCCATTTTAGTAAAATCTATATCTCCTATTACAAAGATATCAATACTGCATTTTCTTAATAATTCTTTATAATATTCATATAAATTTTCTTCAGTTATTTTATCTAAATCTTCTAAGTATCCAAATCCATGATAACTATATGGTGCATCTTTGTTCATGTTTTCGAGCATTCTTATCATACTGTATTTTCTAGTATCTTCTTTAACACTTTCAATTTGAATATGCATATTATTTTTAATAACATTAAATGATGCACTGTCAAATTTGTTGTTTTCAACATTTGGATTAAAGATAATTTCACTTAAGAAGTCTAAACTTTTTTCAGTCATATTTTCTTCACTATATTTTTCATTTAAAAAATATAGGTTAATATCAGTATTATAATAATTACCTAATCTGTAACTGGTTGAGTATATACTTGCTGCATATAAATTTTGAGATTCTATTGAAATATCTCTTTTGGTCTTATATTTCTTACTTGAATATGTAAGAATATCAGATAAAAAATTTCTCTTGGTGATATCTTCTTTTTTTACTTCATCGCTTAGTATAATTTGCATATTAACAGTTTTAAATCTTTTTGTTTTAATCATGTGCAAATTATATGGTCCTACTTCTGTCTTTTTATATTGCATAACCCACCTCACTTACTATTATACTCGAACCATCGTTTTTTATTAGATAATTGATTCTAATGCTAAAGAAATCATTTCATTAAAGTTTCTTTCACGTTCTAGTGCTGTAGTTTGTTCTTTTGTAACAAATGAATCTGATACTGTTAATAAAGTACTTGCTTCTTTATTAAGACTTTTAGCAATATGAAATAAAGCGTATGACTCCATTTCTACTCCTACGCAATCATGTTCTTTAATTAAATTAGATTCCTTATTTAATGTATAAAAGCACTCACTACAGTAAATATTTCCAATATTTATTTTTTTATTTAATCTATTTGCAGTGTCTATTATTCTTTTATTTAAGGTATCACTACTCTTTGCTACATTAGTATCCTCTCCATAATATGTTAAAGCAAAGTTAGATTCACTATAAGAATTGTCTACTAATACTATGTCAAATATATTAATATCTTTTTTATATGAACCGCATGAAC
Organism: uncultured Bacilli bacterium; assembly: GCA_934155645.1. Taxonomy (GTDB): domain Bacteria; phylum Bacillota_I; class Bacilli_A; order RF39; family UBA660; genus RGIG3091. The sequence goes on from CAKPHC010000006.1 coordinate 42,886, forward strand.
CAACTCTAATAATAGTATCTACATTATAGAATTTGTAAAGTTCATAAGCATATATTCCAATACTAGGAATACCCATTCCTGATGGGAAAATAGTTACTTTCTTACCTTTGTAGAATCCAGTATAAGCAGTCATATTTCTTACGCTATTTACTTGTTTAACGTCAGTTAAAAAGTTTTCAGAAATATATTTTGCTCTTAATGGATCTCCTGGCATTATTACAACTGGTGCTATATCGTTTATGTCTGATGTAATATGTGGTGTTGCCATGATGTCACTCCTTTCTAATTTAATTATAACACACATGAATTGAGTTAGTCGATAAAATACGCTATAAAATGAAGAACTAACAATTTTTTATACTAAAAAAATCACATTTACTAAGAAACATGATTTTAATCAGTTCATAATTTAAAATCTAGCATTTTACTGCATATTTTTTCATACATATCTTGAGCATTTTTTATTGTGTCAATTAAAAACATTTTATCACTTTTATACTCTTTTAATCCTCTTATATAATATGCTTTATCTCTATCTAAAATAATAAATGGAGTTATGTTATTTTTTAAACACTCTTTGAACATAATTATTCTTCCGACTCTACCATTTCCATCACCAAATGGATGAATTAATTCAAACTTAACATGAAATTCTATTATGTCTTCCAAAGTAATAATTTTAAGATTATTATACCAATTTAAGAGGCATTTCAAATCATTTGCAACATTATCTGGACTGGAAGTTTCAACAATGTTTATTAATCCTATTTTATTTGGTACTACTTTAAATCCTCCTACATTATATCTAGGATTATCTTCATCTGTCGTATTTCTTTTTAAGATTTTATTCATTTCTATTATATTTTTCTCTGATAAGTCATCGTCTATTATATCGAGCATATAATCAAATAATCTAAAATGGTTTTTCATTTCGGTCACATCATCGAATTCAACAGCCATGTTATTCTTTGCTATAAATGAATTAGTTTCAAAAATTGCTTCTGTTTCATCTTCGGTTAAATGACTACCTTCCATTTTGTTAGAATTATATGCGAAGTTAACTTGAGAGTAATGATAAATATTACCTTTGAATTTTGACTTTTTTTGTTCTATTAATTCTTTCCTTAGTTTAGATAAATCCATACCCTCACTCCTTTCGGTATTGTTACATCAAATAATATTTCTTTTCTATAAAAATTATATCATAAACACTTTGGTTTTACTATTTTTAAGTTGACTTTTAATATAAAGTTAATTAGAATAATAACTCAACTAAGGGGGATTTTATGGCAACATATAATTGGGATATAGAAAAAATAATTAAAAGAAGAAATCGTGTTGAATATTTAGCAAAAATATATGCAGAACAGCTAGAAATCTATAATGACATGATTAGAAATTATGATATTAAATTAGATTATGATGAACTAGAAGAAGAGTATAAAAATATGGTATTAAAATTTAAAGAAACGGTATTACCATTTGTTAGTAAAACTCAATTAGATTTAGTTATTGGTGCGATGAAGGTTGTAAAGGTTTATGATTATCAGTTACGCGACTTCCCTACAACACCTCTTAAAGTAAGCAATGATGAATTAGTAGAAATTACTCGTGAATTATTTAAACAAATACCTAGCAAGCGATTATATAATGATTTTCTAGAATCAGTTAACCCTGAGAATATGAGATTGATGTTTAAATACTATAAAAGAGTCCCTACTGATGCTTATGGATTAACTTTCTCAAATCCTGAAGAAAAAGAGACATATGGACTTATTGCAAGACGTAATTCCCTTTCTGATATTATAACTTTAGCTCATGAAGTTGCTCATATGATTATTAGAAAAAACGAAGGTCATTTATTTGATGAAACTCAAAGATGTATATATACAGAAACTGAAGGTTTATTTATGGATTTAATTTTCTCTGATTTGTTAAAAAGGAATAAATTCAATGTAAAAGATGAGTTTCAAACGACCGATTTAACTACACACATCGAATATATACATGATGTATTTACAATTAATGCGATTGATAAATATACTGATATTTTTGGAAAAACAAATTTTAAAGAGTTAAGAAGGGAACTAAGAAGTAACAGAATAACTATTCCTGTTAATAAAAGAAATTTAAATTATTTCATTATTGATGAATATACCGAATTTTTAAATAATAGTTCATCTTATTTAGTTGCTCTTGATTTATATTATCTTTATAAAAAAGATTCAGAACGTGCGATAGATTATTTTTATAAAATACCTAGTCTTACAGGAGAAAATCCTTATAAAGATTTAGAAGAAATAGATGCAACCTTCCATATAGATGGATATAGAAATCTAAATAATCAATGTAAAAAGTTATTAAAATTAAAAAAATAAAGAAAAAGGCAGTTCAATTAGACTGCCTTTTATTCTTCATTATCGTTACTATTATCAAGTTTTACTAAAACTTCTCTTGGTTTAGAACCATTTTGAGGACCAATTATACCTCGTTCTTCTAATAAATCTATTATTCTTGCTGCTCTATTATACCCTAGTTTAAATCTTCTTTGTAATAATGATGCACTAGCTTTACCTGTTGTTACAACAAATTCAACTATATCGTTATATAGTGGGTCATCATATTCTTCTTCGACTGTTTTAACTTCTCCTCCTGCATTTCCTTGGTCCTTAGCTGCAGCAGTTAAGTTTAAGAATTTTTCATCGTATTGAGCTTTTTGTTGAGATACTGTGTAATCTACCAATCTTTGCAATTCTTCATCGGAAACATATGCTCCTTGTACACGTTGTGGAGCATTTTCTCCCATAGGTAGGAACAACATGTCACCTTTACCTAATAGTTTTTCAGCACCCATCATATCTAGAATAGTACGTGAGTCGATGCTTGATGATACAGCGAACGATATACGTGATGGAATATTTGCTTTTACTACACCAGTAATAACATCAGTAGATGGTCTTTGCGTTGCTATAATTAAGTGAATTCCTGCTGCACGTGCCATTTGAGTAATACGCATTATAGAATCTTCTACTTCTTTACTTGCTACTAACATAAGGTCAGCTAACTCATCTACTATAACAACTATATAAGGCATTTTTTTAATTTTGGCATCTTCTGGTAATCTAGCATTTTGCTTTTCTACCCATTCGTTATACGTTGCAATGTTTTTTACGTTTTTATCACTAAATATATCATAACGTGATTCCATTTCACTAACAATTTTCTGTAGCGCTACTGAAGCCTTTTTAGGATCAGTTACCACTGGCATCATTAAGTGTGGAATACCATTATACATACTCAATTCAACTTTTTTAGGGTCAACCATCATAAGCTTTACTTCATCTGGTTTAGTACGCATAAGAATTGATGCAATCATACAGTTAATACATACTGATTTACCACTACCAGTAGCACCTGCTACTAATAAGTGCGGTGTCTTATCAATCTCACAATAAATACTGTTACCCATAATATTTTTACCTAAAGCTACTAGCAATTTACTATTTACTTTATTGCTTGGAACGGTCTCTAATATTTCTCTTAGTGATACTGGAGATGTTGTATCATTAGCAATTTCTATTCCTACTGTACTTTTACCTGGAATTGGTGCTTGAATACGAACATCTTTTTTAGCAAGCGCTAAAGATATTTCACGGTTAATGCTTAATAATCTACTTAGTTTAGTACCACTTTGAATTTCCATTTCGTATTGGGTAACACTAGGTCCACTATTAACTTCTACTACTTTACCAATAATACCAAAGTCTTTTAATACTTTTTCTAGAATAACAATATTGTTTTCGATTGATGCTTGATTGTTATTACCTTTACTCTTCTTTGGTGGATTTAATAATGATAAACTAGGTAATTTATAATTAGAATTTTGAACTATTTCTTCAGTTTGTTCATTGTTAACAGGTACTTCTTCTTGTTTTGGTTCTTCTTTATGAGTTAATTCATCTATACTTGATACAACCATTTTATTTGAAGTATTATCGTTAATAATTACAGCTGGTTCATGAGATTCTTCTTCATCACCATCTTCAACTTTATTCTTTTTGTGAGGTAATGCTTCTCTTCCTTTTTTAATACCTTTTCTAATTAAGTCAATAATTGATACTCCTGTAAATAAACATGCACCTATAATCATTAATACAATAGCTACTATTTTAGTACCAGAATAATCAAATAATTTGTTAAACAAAACTGCTAAAAGGCATCCTAGAATTCCACCTCCACTAGGTGAAAAGCTAATGTCATGCATTATAAAATCAAAATTGTTCATAAGACTATTTAATGATTCCTTAATTATAGTTATTGATTGGCCATCATTTAAATGAACATAATTCAAATGTGAGAACACAAGTATACCAATTGCTAATATATAAATACCTATCATCCTACTAGATAATAATTTAGGCCAAGACCTCTTAATTAATAGGTATCCTCCTAAAATAAAACATGCAGCTAGAAGTACTAAATCCCAAGAACCTACTAAAAATACTGCAAAAGCTCTTGATATTTTTCCTACTAACCCTAATGGTTTATTCATACCGATTCCTAATATTGATAATAGAATAAGACATATTCCATATAATTCATTCATGTATGGAAACCTTTTACTTTTTTCTTCTTTTCTTTTTTTTCTTTTTGTCATGTTATCACTCCATATCATCTACATAATAATTATATCATGATTTAAATAAAAAAAAAGAGAATATTTCTATTCTACTTTCTGAAAAGATTTAATTTCATACTATCTTTTTTGATTAATTGAAGTGATTTTAATGAATTTTAATCGCATAATATTTCTTTAATAAGTTTAGTACTATTGTCTAATTCTGATATTCCTACAACGTTATTATCTCTCATTAAAACTTCTAAATTGGATAAAACTATTAAATGCAAAATATTGGTATAGTTTCTAATATCTCCATCTATTTGGAGTCATAGTGAACCTACTATAAGGATCTTCGTTAATTTTAATTCCGTGTGATTTCACAGAATTAAAAAATGTTAACTTATATTTTTAATTAATTTTCGTATCACAAAAAAGAGAATATTTCTATTCTCCAAGTACTTTAATTTTATCTACAATTATTTGATATAAGTTAAGACGTTTTTCTACTCTTCCTCTTATCAAAACAACGTCTCCTCGTTCTAAATCCATGTTTTCACTATAAACTTTTGGGAACAAAGTAAAGTCCATAATTCCTGAAGCATCACTTCCATATAAGAAAGACATTTTATCACCTTTTTTAGTTTCTATTACCTTAATCTTATCTATAAGTGCTACTACATCAACAGATTTATTAAAATATTTATTAACATCAGCTAATTCGATAGTATTATATTGTTCTTTGTAAACAGTAGTAGGATAATCACTTAAATAGAATCCAAATAATTTCTTTTCATTAGCCATTATCGTTTCTTTAGTAAATTCTTCTACGACATCTATTTCTGGTTTCATTACAAGTGATGGGTCCAAGTCTTTAGTAAGAGAAGCATAATTCAATAACTTATCTAAATTTGTTAGTAAAGTTTTCTTATTATAACCAAAAGAATCAAAACATGATGCAAGAATTAATACTTCAAGAGTTTTTTCACTAACATTTCTAGTCGTTATTTTAGAAATACAATCAAATATATCAGTAAAACCTGTACCCCTATTATTTATAATATCTCTACATGTTACAATACCAATATTTTTTATATTTGATAAAGGATAACGAATACCATCTTTCTCTACTTTGTAGTAACCCATACTCGAATTAATAGATGGTAATAATATCTTTATACCTCTTGTTCTTACTTCGTTTATATATTCTTTAGTTTTAATCTCACTTCCTATTACTGAAGTTAATAAACTACTAAAGAAATATTTAGGGTATCTAGCTTTTAAATAAGCCATTTTATAAGCAATAATGGAATATGCTACTGAGTGAGCTCTATTAAATCCGTAGTTTGCAAAGTTTAGTATTAAATCAAATACTTTTTTAGCAGTTTCTTTTTTATATCCCCTGTTAATAGAACCATTTATAAATTTTTCTTCTTCACCTTTTAAAACATCCATTTTCTTTTTACTCATAGCTCGTCTTAAAATATCAGCTTCACCTAAAGTATAACCTGCCATTACATTAGCAATCTGCATTATTTGTTCTTGATAAATTATAATTCCATAAGTAGGTGCTAAAATATCTTTTAGGCTTGGGTCAATATAATCTATTTCCTCTTCACCATGTTTTCTTCTTATATAAGAGTCAATATTAACAGCAGGACCTGGTCTAAATAATGCGATTGCTGCAAATATATCTTCAAAGCAAGTAGGACGTAAATTCTTTAAGAAGTTTCGCATACCAGCTGATTCAAATTGGAATATTCCTGAGGTATCAGCAGTAGTAAATATCTTAATTGCTTCACTATCATCAAGAGGTATTTTAGAAAACTCTATTTTAATACCTTCGTTTTTCTCTATATCACTTAATATATTCATGATTGTAGTAAGGTTTTTAAGCCCTAGAAAGTCCATTTTTAATAGACCTAGTTCTTCTAAATATTCCATAGAATATCCACTTAGATATAATCCTTCACTATTTTTAATTAGTGGTATTACTTCGTCTAGTTCTACTCTACTCATTACAATACCAGCAGCATGCATAGATGTATGTCTAGGATATCCTTCTATAAAAGAAGCTATTTCAAACATTAATTTAAGCTTATCATCACTATCAATAATACTTCTAAATTCCGCATCTTTTTTATAGAAATCGTTTAATTTCATTTTAGTAATCATTGGAATATGTTTACATAAAATATCTATATCACTTGATTTAATATTTAATACTCTTGCTGTATCTCTAATAACTAAACGAGATGCCATGGTACCAAAAGTAACTATACCTGCTACGTTTTTTTCACCATATTTGTTTTTAACATAATTAATTACTTGGTCACGATATATATCAGGAAAATCAGTATCAATATCAGGCATTGTTACACGTTCTGGATTAAGGAAACGTTCAAATAATAAATCATATTTAATTGGGTCTATATCGGTAATTCCTAAAGAATAAGCTACTAATGAGCCACCAGCACTACCACGACCTGGACCTACTAGTATTCCTTCTTGTTTAGCATATCTAATAAAGTCATATACAACTAAGAAATAGTTAGAAAATCCCATCTTTTTAATTATATCAAGTTCATATATTAATCTATTTTTATATTCTGAAGGAACATTATTATCAAGTCTTCTATTAAGACCTTTTATACTTAGTTTTTCTAGAAATTCATCACTATTATTATTTTCAGTTTTATATATAGGAAGTAAATTTTCCTTACTAGGAAACTCTAAATTACATTTATCACTTATCTTTAAAGTATTAGATAATGCAGTACTAGTACTAAGAGTAAGTACTTCATCATTAAGAAAGTAATTATAATTATCAATAAAATCTATATTATCACTTATAGTTTTATTATCTCTTATCATGTATAAGTATTTTAAATATTTAGAATCGTTTTTATGTATGTATAAAGTTTTATTAATGAATACTATATTATTAGTTATTTTCATTGATTCGTTTTCTTCTTTGATATTACTACAACCAACATATAGGTCATCATATATATTTTTTATTTCGTTATAGATATTTAAATAATTATATGGAAGAATAGTAACTAAGGATTTGTTATATTTCTTTAAGTCATTAATATCTATTTTTCTTTCACTAGAAATAGTTGATAGTTTGATTAGGTCTTTGTATCCCTTATAGTCTTTAGCATATAATAGAATATGGTTATTATTATAATCTATATCTAATCCAATAATAGGTTTGATATTATTTTTTATACACTCTTTATAAAAGCACATTACACCCATCATGTTATCATCGCATATAGCAATGCTTTTAACTTTTTTGTTAGTGCAGTATTCTATTAGTTTATCAATAGATATTAGACTAGATAATAATGAATAGTTAGTTTTAATATATAATCTTGTAAACATAGTATCCTCCCACTAACATTATTCTAACACAAATTGCTTTTTTTAAAAATATATTTGACTATTATTAAATAATATGATAAAGTTAATAGGCAAGTATTATTAACTGAAGGAGGAAATATTATGGCAATTAATGTATCAAATAGAAAACCAAACTGTAAAGCTAATGATAGATCTCATGCTTTAAATACTCACAATCGTAAGCAAAAGTTAAATCTTCAAGTTGTTAGATTAGCTGATGGAACTAGAGTTAGAGTTTCTGCTAAAGAAAAAAGAACTTTATACAAAGATTTTGATGTAGCAGCATAATAAAACAGATATTTCAAATATCTGTTTTTTTTGTCTATTTAACGTAAGCTAAAATATCAATTGGAATAATTGTATTATCTTTTAAAAGAATAAATTCATAGTTTGTGTACTTTACTTCTTTAAAGTACTTTTTATATGTTTCATTTTCTACTAGTTTCTTTTCACAAGCAATATCAATGTATTTCTTACACTCTTTTGTTTCTATTTCTTTTAGTAAATATATTTTATCAGTTGTTACGATTCTGTCTACTTCATCTTTTTCGTTACTCCTAAAATCTATTATATGTCCATACTCTTCTTTTGAATATGCTATTTTTTCAGAAACGATTTCATATTTGGTTGGGTTGTAAGCATCAATATCATAATTGAATTCTGTAGATTGCTTTATTATGATTGAATAAATATTACCATCTGTTTTTAATACAAAAAACTTAGAATAATAAATATTTTCAGAAGGAGAATCAGCATATTCACTACCATCGTTATTTTGATAACTATAAGTGATGACATCATTATTTTGAACTAGTATACTTGAATTTGTATTATAGTATTCATCAATCATCACTTTATTTTCTATAGCATCATATCGGTACATTTTACCATCATTACCGACAATTGTATTATTTACTACCTTTTTCATAGTAGTATTTATATCAGCTTTCATACATTGTTCATCATTACTAAAAAGTTGATCACTATAAATATTTATTCTATATACTACACCATCGCTAGTTATAAAATAGTCTCTAGCAAGCATCATTAAGTCATTGTCTTTTAATGCACTACACTTTACTGTTGTATACTTATCAATATATCTATACTCTTCATCATAGTTTTTTAGATAATTAACAAATGTATCATCTTTCTTTACTTCTTGGTTTTTCTGCTTAGTTTTGCTACATCCACATATCGCTAATAATATAATTAACAAAATAATTAGTTTGCTTTTTTTCATAATTGACACCCCTACTAAAAAAGACTTAATCGTTATCGTTTAAGTCTAGTATTTCTATTTCATCTACTACTGCTAGTTGTTGTTCAATAACTAGTTTTAATTTTTTCTTAAATATTCTAGCATTTCTTTCTAGAGTATCTGCTTTTAATTCGATTCTTTCTGCTCTAAGTAGAGCGTCATTAACAATACGGGATGCATTACGACGTGCTTCTTCTACAATTATTTTTCCTTCATCCATAGCTTGTTTCTTAATATTAGTACTAGCTTCTTCTGCTTTATACATAGAACCCTTAAGAGTTTCTTCCATTTTTTTATATTTAACAAGTTGTTCTTTTAAGTTATTAATTTCAACTTGTTGAGTTTTAACTCTTTTTATCATGGATTCAGTATTAGTAATAACATCATCTATAAACTTATTTACTTCACTACAGCTATAGCCATTAGGTTCTATACTAAATTTGTCCATGTCATCACCCCATTATTACTGATAACTTACCAATCGAATTCTTCTTCCTCTTCTTCTTTTGCTTCTTGTTTTCTACCTTTTCCCTTTGCATTAGTAGGATTACTATCGTCAGAAATCTTACCTTCTACATTTATATTTTTTGGAGTACATAAGAATATTCCTCCACCTAGTTTTTGTAAATCACCTTCGATTGCATATAATGTTCCACTTAGGAAATCAACAATTCTTTTAGCTTGGTCAGGAGTAACTCTTTTTAAGTTAACTACTACTGCACTATTGTTTTTTAAATAGTCTGCAATTTGTTGACTTTCAGAATATGCACGTGGTTCTAAAAGCATCATTCTATTTTCAGCACCCATTGCTGGTTCACTATAATATTCTGTTGCTGTCTCCTCTTTTTCTTGTATTTCCCCACCTGAAAAGAAATTTTTAAATTTATCTAAAGCCATAATAATTCCTCCAATTATTTATACCTATCTTTTATACAGATATTGTATCATACTTTTTTTTATTTTTAAAGTCCTATTTTTCTCCATACCATAATTTTGAAATATCACTATTACTACTTAATGGTTCTGGGTCCGGTTTATCTATTTTTACATTCACTGGAACTTTAAAAGCTGAACCAAATGCAATAGCATTACCAGGTTGTAATGTTTTTAGATGAGCTATTATCTCATCACTCACATTAGGTACCATTTGTTTTATATATGCTAAATCCTTAGGATGTAATGTTCTTAGAATTATAAAGTTAGAACATTGCGAAATACTTGTATCACTAAGTTCACTAGGTCTTTGAGTAATAAGTCCTAATAGAACACCATATTTTCTACCTTCTTTAGTAATTCTATCAAATATATTGTATCCCAATAATTCTTGGTCCCTATCTAATTGAACATATCTATGAGCCTCTTCTATAATGATATGAAATGGAATAGTTCCACGTTCACGAGACTCAGTAGCAAAATCAAATAACATTTTTGATATTATCTTAGTTAAAGTTTTGGCCATCCTATCATTAACGTAATTTATATTAAAATTAACTATTTGAGCTTTTTTACCATCTAAAGTAGTAAGTAGTCTTGCAATATAACTTTTTCTATCAATCATTTCATTATATTCAAAAAATGCGGCATATTCACTGTTTATTAAAGTATGTAATCTTACGCTTAATACATTAGCATAATCAAAGACTTTATCACTCTTTAAGACACCTTCAGATATAAGCGAAAAATCAAGAGCTAGTTCCAAGTCTTTTAATGTATATGGAATATTTCCTTTAGGTGATGGTATTTCTAACCCTTCTATTATAAAGGATGAAATAAAATCTACTACAAGTTCCATTTCTTGCATTTTACCAGTTTTATCTATAAATAAACATTGTCTTAGTGTTCTAACATATCCAGGTTGTACTATTTTACTCTCAAGATTTAAATCTTTAGTTTGATAAGTAGTTAAGATTGCTATTAATTGGTCTCTTAATTTACTAGAATCTTTACCACTTCTTAATATATCTAAAAGTGCTCTGGCTACTATATCATTACGATATCTAGTTACTTCTTCATCTTCTTCGTTGGGGTCACCTGAATTTCTTAAAATTGGTACTAGTTTTAAAGCTTTTTCAATAATTGATAATTGAGCCGGTTCACTAGCATCAAGTAATAAGGCTATATCATCTATTCCTAGTAACCAAAGAGGTATTCTTAATATTTCCCCATCTGGATATAATGAATTAGTAGTATATGTTTTGTAATTTAATACTGGTGATATTTCACTAATCCTAGAAAAAGCATTAGTGTATTCACCATAAGCATCAAAGATAAATATATTAGCGTTAACAGGTAAATAGTTGTTACTAGTAAAAATATTTTGTAAAAGTCTTGCTACAGTACAACTTTTACCAGACCCAGTATTACCTAATATAGCAAAATGATTACTAAAGAAACTATTAACACCTACATTTATTCTATAGTTAGTATATATACTTGACTTTCCTAAGTAAATTTGGTCATTATTTTGAATTTGTTGTTCACCTAATATAAGTGCAAGTTCATCCATAGTAATAATTCTAACATTTGATTTAAATGATGGTTTTTTGGTAAATCCAGGTAAGAATTTATTATTTACTATTTCCCCTACTATACTTATTTTAGCGTTATCAATACCGATGTTTACTATCTCACCAACTATTTTCTGGTTGTCGTCTTCAAATACTACATGAACGTTAATTAAGTTAGTTTGAGTAGTAATATCTATTGCTAATTTAATTGTTACTATATTATTTTCTATATCTATAATATTACCTAGCATCTTCATCAACCCTATTCTTTATTCTAGCAAAATTATAACACAATAAAATTTAATTGAAAACAAAAAAAGAGATTTAATCTCTAATTTGTTTCTATTACATATGGGTCTGTTACTGTACCAGTTCCACTTTTAACTGTTACTGTTGATTTTAAATTGATTACAGGTCTAACACCAGTGTAGGTGTTGCCAATGTATTCCAACGACAAACCAAGTGAATTGCCGACGATATAACCATGGAGGACTGAAACAACAGTGGCTGAACTTGAACCTGAACTTGAACTTGAACCTGGACCTGAACCTGAACTATGAAGCGTAGATTTGGCAGGTGACATCGTCCAAAATGTTTCTCCCGTTATTATATAACAACCCGTACTAGCTGTTGCATAATTCACTTCACCAGCACTTATCAACCCAATCGGATATGTTAAGGCTTTATTACCTTTGGTTGATGTTAATAATGTATACAAATCGTTATTTTGTGGGCATTTAAACTGTGAAGTTTTAGAGCCGTACTCAGTGACAGCCGTTCCTATTCCTGTACCTCTTTTTAAACTTCTATCTCCACAAAATCCTGAGTCTGCTATTAGTGATGAATAACTTATTAAATTATTTTGATACCATGTATCTAAAGTTGTCTTGATTGTACTTGAATTTGTATTTGCATGGGTTGCTGCATATGTTGTTGAACCAGCAGTTCCATACATATATCCTGCATATGCATTGTCTCCGTTCACACTATTAAATGCACTATTACCGATTGAATCTTGCTTTATTAATCTGACACTTTCATCTTCATTTATTCTTACTACTCTCCATATAAATCCCGCAAAAGACACATAGTTGTTATCTACCGTCCCACTAAAATAATAAGTCGTTTTACCTTCTTCTGTATTTTTATTTGTGTAATACAATCCTTTTCCTGTTCTATAATCAGTAGTATCTGCTTGGGCCGTGTTCTTCTTTAAAATTAAACTGTTTAAACGTTTTACTTCGATACTTGGTGTTTCGCTTGGTATTGTTTGACCTGTATCTTGTACTACTTCTATTGATAAATTAATACTTCCTATACTATCCTCTGGTAGTGATGTAATATTTGAATCTAGTTGTACTGTCACTGTAAATGTCTTTTCAGTAGCTTTTGCTAATTTATATCCTTTAGTTAACCCAGAAACATCATAAGTTACTTTTGGTGAACTGTTACTAGTTATTTTTATATCATTTATGATTGCATTTACTGTTCCACCATTTTTTATAACTATAGTGTATACCATTTTATCTCCTGGTAATTTTAACCCTGTTCTAAAATTAGCTGTTGTTCCTGTTACGCTTGGAGTTTCAATATTATATGCTTCTCCTGTTGCAGATGATGTTATACTTGAGAAAAATATATTCCAATTAGATGTTATGTTACCTTTAGAAGATATTCTTAACTTAGTTGCAAAGGCTGCATATCCAACCGCTAGTAATAATACTGCAATACATAATACCATACATATTATTGTTTTCTTTCTATTCATATCACATACCTCGATTATTATTAATATATATTTATTATATAATACCTTGATGGTATTTTCAATTAAAAAGAAGAACATAATTTGTTTTGTTAGACACATTATTAACTTGACGTTAAACTTTTTAGTATATGACAAATTATTAGATAAAAAAAAATTACAACAATTTTTAAATCTATTGTAATTTAATATTTAATATCACTTTATGCTTAGAAACAGATACTATGCTTGCTTTAAAAGAAATATCAGTCTGTAAGTATTATGTATGGGTCGCTTGAAGTGCCGGTTCCACCTTTAACTGTTACTGTCGCTTTTAAATTAATTACAGGACGAGTTGCTCCCGAAAGATTAGTTTCGAATGGGTTAAAGTATACAGGGGCACCATTAGCAGTGCGATACATTCTCCATATAGTGCTGCCACTAGATTGGCTTGAAGTATTCGGTGTCATTGTCAGAAAATAATAGTTACTTGTCAGTTCAGAGTTATCTGTCAAATAATAATCTTCACTAATTTTACCTAATACTGCCCCAGCATAAACTACTTCATCTGCTGTTATTAATCCTATTGGATATGTTAAGGCTTTATTTCCCTTTGTCGCTGTTTCTGTTGTATATAAATCATTACTTTGCGGACATGCATATTGGGGCTTATTACTGTTAGTGCTGAGTCTTTTCCAAGCCCCATAGTGAGTAAGAGCTGTTCCTATCCCCGTACCATCTGCTAGACTTCTATCGCCACAGAAACCTGTATCTGCTAAATATGATGAATATTGGCTCAGATTACTACTATACCAAGTGTCAACGGCAGTTTTAATTGTACTTGAATTTGTATTAGCATGTGTTGCTGCATATGTTGTTGAACCTGCTGTTCCATACATATATCCTACATAAGATGCATCGGTATGATTAGTATTAAATGCACTATTACCTATTGAATCTTGTTTTATTAACCTAATGCTTTCATCCTCATTTATTCTTACTACTCTCCATATAAAGCCTGCGAAAGATACATAGTTGTTATTTACTACTCCTCTAAAATAATATGTTGTTTTGCCTTCTTCTGTATTTTTATTTGTGTAATATAATCCTTTACCATTTGTATCGCTACTTACTTTAGAAAAGTCTATACTAGCATCACTTTGGGCCGTGTTTTTCTTTAAAATTAAACTGTTTAAACGTTTTACTTCGATACTTGGTGTTTCGCTTGGTATTGTTTGACCTGTATCTTGTACTACTTCTATTGATAAATTAATACTTCCTATACTATCCTCTGGTAGTGATGTAATATTTGAATCTAGTTGTACTGTCACTGTAAATGTCTTTTCAGTAGCTTTTGCTAATTTATATCCTTTAGTTAACCCAGAAACATCATAAGTTACTTTTGGTGAACTGTTACTAGTTATTTTTATATCATTTATGATTGCATTTACTGTTCCACCATTTTTTATAACTATAGTGTATACCATTTTATCTCCTGGTAATTTTAACCCTGTTCTAAAATTAGCTGTTGTTCCTGTTACGCTTGGAGTTTCAATATTATATGCTTCTCCTGTTGCAGATGATGTTATACTTGAGAAAAATATATTCCAATTAGATGTTATGTTACCTTTAGAAGATATTCTTAACTTAGTTGCAAAGGCTGCATATCCAACCGCTAGTAATAATACTGCAATACATAATACCATACATATTATTGTTTTCTTTCTATTCATATCACATACCTCGATTATTATTAATATATATTTATTATATAATACCTTGGTGGTATTTTCAATTAAAAAGAAGAACCGAATTATTTTTTCGATTCTTCTTGTAAAATCTTTGAATATTTACAGCCACAATAGTTTTGTCTATATAAATTATATTCCTTAGATAATTCTATACTTCTTTTATAACCATTTTTCTTTTTAAAGTCTGCGTACAAATAATTTATTCCATATTTTTTTGCTAAAGCTTCACCTATTTCATTTAATACTTTAGCATTTTTATAAGGACTTATTGATAAAGTCGTTGTAAAGTAATCATACCCTTTTTCTTTTGCTAACTTAGCAGTCTCTTCCAATCGCATATTATAACAAATATGACAACGAGAACCACCTTCTTTTTCTTGTTCTTTACCTCTAATTAATTCTTCATAACGATTATTATCGTAAACCCCTTCAATAAAATCCACTTTATTCTTTAAAGGCATTTCACTAATAAGTCTTTTTTGTTCTTCACACCGTTTTGTAAACTCCTCTTTAGGAGATATGTTTGGATTATAATATAGAATTGTTATTTTAAAATAATTAGACAAGTACTCTAAAACATAACTAGAACATGGTGCACAACAACTATGTAGTAATAAACTAGGAGTTTTTTTACTTTCTATAATTTTGTCTATCTCTTTCTCCAAGTTTTCTTGAAAATTCATGTTTATCCTTCCTTTTTTCTAGTATATAACATTTAGGATTAGAAACAGTGTCACTTGATATAATAACTTTACCATCTCTTATACCATTGGAATCTATTTCATTAAAGATATCAGAAAAAGTATCATCTACTACTGATTTTAGTCCTCTAGCACCAGAACCCATATTATCAGCTTTTTTAGCAACAGTTTCAATAAATCCCTTTTTATCTATATATACTATTTTTACTTTATCTTTTTTATATAGTGCTGTTTCATAAACTTTTAAATCACTTATAGAAGATTCTCTTAAAAGTTTTTCTAAATCTTGTTGTTTTAATTGTCTAATAGGAATTTTTATAGGTAATCTTCCTATCATCTCTGCCATTATACCATATTTTACAAATTCATCATTAGTAATTTCTGTAATTTCTGTATTATTTTCTTGTTCTTTATTGGAAAATCCTACTACATTTCTTTTTTTCTCTTTTGTTAAATCAGCAAAAGCCCCGCATAGTATAAATGTTATATTAGAAGTATTCATAAGTAATTGGTCACTTGTTCTATTACTATCATTTATATCAAATTCTCCGCCTTCAATAATTTTAAGTAATTCTTCTTGAACATCTACTTTATTTACACTGTCTTTGCTACCTGCTAATTTATCAAATTCATCTAAAACAATAATACCTTTTTCAGCTTTTGCCATGTTGTTACCACTTGCTACATATAATCTTCTTAAAATCTTCTTAACTGAATCTCCTACATATCCACTAGCAGTATAAGAAGTTAAATCTTCTATTATAAGAGGTACTCTTACTTCTTTAGCAATGCTTCTTATTAACTCTGTTTTACCACAACCAGTTGGACCATATAATAAGATATTAGATTTCATTTTATCTATGTCACCATATTTTATATTTTTACATATAGCACCTATTAGTCTAAGAGCAGCATCATCTTGTCCAACTACTCTTTGAGTTACTTTTTTAAATACTTCCTTTGGACTATTATAACTTGCATGAATAGGTGTAACTTTTTTATTTTGTTTAATCTCTCCTACTTTATTTACAAATTCTCTTCCTAATTGATGAATAAGACTTTTATTAAGGTCTACTACTTCCATTGTTTTATCTTTTAGTTTTATTGCAAAACAATTTGCATTTTCCATTTCATTAGCTTTCTCAAGCATAAATGTATATCTTTTTACGAATTCAAAATAAAATTTAGCACACATTTCTGAATAGGTAACATCTTCTTCAGGAAATCCTCCATCTAGGAAAAACTTTCTTAGAACATCTTCTTCTACTGGAAAGGCATATAAATTATCACAGTTATTTATTCCTTTATATATATCTACTTTCTTGTATTCTCTATCATAGTCATCAGTTAGTACACCTATATCATCTATTGTACCTTCTACTATATTAATTGGTTTTAACATAATATTGTGTTCGTTTATCACAGTTGCCGAAAAAATAATACCATACATATTAGTTTTACTCATAATATCCCCCATTTCTTAGTTGTTTATTATATATAAATTTATTTAGAAATACAAGAAAAAAAGACGCTTATTCAGCATCTTTAGTTTCAACAACTTTTTTTCCTTTATAACTTCCACATTCTTTACATACACGATGTGGTTTAATTACTGCTCCACATTCTTTACAAGTAGTAGTTCCAACTACTTCTAAAGCGTTATGACTTCTTCTCATTCTTTTTCTTGTTTTTGAAACTTTTCTAAATGGTACAGCCATGTTATCACTCCTCTTTCTTATTTTCAGCTAAGATGCTAAAAGGATTATCTCTTTTTATCTCATCTTCACTAATTACTTTCCATCCATCCCCTTGATATTTACTTAAATCTTCCACAACAGTGTATTTAAGTGGGACCTCTAAGACAATATTTTGCCACAAAACTTCAAGAATATCAATAGTATTTTGATTATTTTCTAGAAATTCGTCCAAATTTTCATCTAATTCTGTTGAAAAATGGTAATCTACATCATCTAGACTTATTGCATCTTCTAATATCATAGTACCTGTAAGAGTTCCTATTAAGTCGATAGTATCATCACTACCATTACTTATTTTACCTTTAAAATGGACATCTTTAAGTCTTTTTACAACACTAGAAGTATATTCTTCATTGAATACTAAATCAGTATCTAGGTTTATTTCTTCTTTATTATGACAAAATAATTCATCTAATTCTATAATCATTTCCAACACCTCCAAAGATTATAACTTAATTTATATATATATGCAACCTATTTTGATATTTGATTAGGAGTAGTTTTTATTTGAATTTCAGTACTTAGGATACTATCTTTTATTTTATCAAATTTGTCTTTAGACATAGTACCTTTTGATATATCTTGGTATGCACATAATGGTGAAAATGCTTCAACCATTAATTCTCTTGTTCTTCTAGCATATTCTGGTACTGGTAATTTATAACAATTACTAGCTAAAGTAAAAATTCCAAAGCATTTTTTATCAAAATAATCAAAGGCTTTATCACCTTCACAGTAGGTCTTGGCTATTTCACTTTTACTTGCTGTTTCGTTAAATTCTTTTAATACGCACATATCGTTTTTATTTCGATATTGATATAATTTATCATCACCTAGAAGGTCAATTAGTTTTTCTGATAATGAGATTAAAGTTGGACTATAACTTGTATTAACATGATTAATTGCATTTAACTCTTCCCTTACTTCTCTATAATCTTGTTTCTTCATTAAGCTGGTTAACATATCTTGAGTATATTTTTCATTAATGCCTTCTTCTATAATAATGTTTTTAGTATCAGTTGTAGTTACTTTTACTTTACCATTACTAGCTTCTACCTGCATTTGTTCTCTAAACATACCATGCTTACTGTTAATGGTATTACCTTCTTTTATGTATACTGGATTCTGCATTGCAAAGGCATGATTTATTTCGTGGATAAAGTAAGGCATATTAATACTTGTTCCAAATAATTCTTTATAACGAGATGCATTGTATTCACCTTGCATATCTTTTACAACAACCCAATTTCTTTCACCTATTACATTAGCATTTTCATCAAATACTGGTACATTAGCATAATAAGAACCTGGGTCTTTATCGTTCTGGTATGGGTCTTCTTCAATGAATTCTACATGTTCGTTAACACCTGAAGTCATTTCTCTTTCAATTCTATCTCTTGTATCTTTTCCCATATCAGAAGATGAGAAAATTCTTGTATTTTCAAATAGATTACGTATATCTTGTATTTTATCTGTTCCATACTTTTCCACCATTAAAGGAAGAGTAAGTCTAATAGCAATTCTTAACTCTTCACTATAATTGTATTTATCAGAAATTGTTTGTACAAAAGTATTGTAATCCATCTTGTTCACCTGTAATTATTTTATCATGTCTTGTCTTTATTTTTTATAAAATAGATTACTTTTTACTCTTCTTTACATTTGCTTTATACACTTTTTTTAGTATAATACTACTTAAGTGAGGCGTTTTATGAAGAAAATAGGAATTATTTGTGAATACAATCCATTTCATAATGGACATATTTATCATTTGGAAAAAATAAAAGAAATGTATAATGATTCTCTTATTATTTTAGTTATGTCTTCTTCTTTTACAGAACGTGGTGAACTTAGTATTTTAAATAAATGGGAAAAGGCAGAAATTGCTTTAAAGTATGGAGTGGATTTAGTAATTGAACTTCCTTTTGAATTTGCTAGTCAAAGTGCCGATGTATTTGCAAGGGGTGCAGTTACATTATTAAAGAAATTACAAGTAGATACAATTGTATTTGGTAGTGAATCAAATAATAGAGATGAATTAATAAAGATTGCTAATCTTCAATTAAATAATAAGGATTACGATAATAAGGTTAAGGAATATCTTGATAAAGGAGAGAACTACCCTTCTTCTATGGCACATGCTATTAAAGATATGGGTTTAAATGAAATAAAACTTCCAAATGATATTTTAGGACTTTCTTATACTAAGGAAATAATAAAACAAAATGCTAATATAGAAGTTGTAACTATTAAAAGAACTAATGATTATCATAATAAAGAATTAAATAATTCTATTGTAAGTGCATCTGCTATTAGAAATAATTTAAATAATAAAGATATAATTAATTATGTACCTAGTATTACTTATAATTATTTAAAAGAAAAAGTTGTAAATAATAATTACTTTTTACTATTAAAATATAAAATTATAAGTGAACAAGAAGGTATAAGTAAATATCAAACTGTAGATGAAGGAATTCATAACAGAATATTAAAATATATTGAAGAAGTTAATTCAATGGAAGAATTAATATTAAAAATTAAAACTAAAAGATATACTTATAATAAATTAAACAGGATGTTTACTCATATATTATGTGGTTTTACTAAAGAAGAAGCTAAAAATATTGAAATTAAATATATAAGAGTACTAGGATTCTCTAATTTAGGACTAAGTCATTTAAATAAAATAAAAAAAAGTTCTAGTATTCCTATTATAACTAATTTAAAGAAAGAGTACTCTTCTTTATTAAGCCTTGAGTTAAGAGTGGATAAAATTTATAATTTGATTACTAATGATAAAAATAATAGTTATTTGAAAGGACCAATTAAAAAGAATTAATTGGTTTTTTATTTATATTTTTAATATTTTAGTTAAATACTATAATTGGTGGTTACTATGATTGAAAAATATGAAATAAGGAAAGTAGATAAAGAAAAAGTATTAGTATTATATCTTAGTTATGATTATGAATTTGGTGGAAGTAATAACAGTACTTCTCTATTAAATAGAATTAATGCTTTTATTAAGGCTAATAAGATTAAATGGGATGGTAATAAAGTTATTATTGTTGTAGGAGGATTAATTCTTGGAACTGTAGTATTAGGTAAGATTGATTTTGATAATAATAGTGATTCTTTTAATTATGTTAGTAATATTATATTAAATCATTTTGATTATGATAATAATGAGGTTGGATATTCTAAAATTGATATAACAGACCCAGTAATAATAACTGAGGAAAAGGAAGATGATTTAGAAGTTGTGAGTGAAGACCCAGTAATAATTACTAATGCAAAAGTTGTTGAAAAGGAAGAAATAAAAGAAGAAAAACAAGATAATAATTTAATAACTCTTTATCGAAGTAATGGTACTATTTTAAATATAGAATTAGAAGAATATGTAGTTGGGGTTGTTGGAGCTGAAATGCCTGCTTCTTTCAATATCGAGGCTTTAAAAGCACAAAGTGTTGCAGCAAGGACTTATGCTTTAAAACATTTAAAAGAGAATAAGGTTTTAACTGATGATGTTAAAACACAAGTATATAATGATAATAATGAGCTGAAAGAAAAATGGAAAGATACTTTTGATGTCTATTATAATAAGGTTAAATCAGCTGTAGAAAGTACTAAGGGTCAAGTAATGATGTATGATAATGATTATATTGAGGCTTTATACCACTCTACTAGCAATGGCTATACTGAGGATTGTTATCAAGTTTTCGGATATAGTTATCCTTATCTAGAAAGTGTTAATTCTAGTTGGGATTTAAGTGCAACTAGTTTTTTAAGAAATGTTACCTACTCTTTTGATGAATTTAGTAAATTACTTAATATTAATTTTGATGAAAATACTGAAGTTGAAATATTATCTAGAACTAATTCTGGAAGAGTTTCTACTTTGAGAATTGGTGATAATTATTATAGTGGTATTGATTTTCGTAAAATGCTTGGATTAAGGTCAGCTGACTTTGATATTGAAGTTACCCCTATTAATGTAATTATAACTACTAGAGGATACGGTCATGGTGTTGGATTAAGTCAATATGGTGCTAATGGGATGGCTAATAGTGGCAAAACTTATGTAGAAATATTAAAACACTATTACAAAGGTATTACAATTAAGACTATATAATTTGAGCGAAATTCGCTCTTTTTTATTGACATATATTAACTAAAATGTTAATATATGCTTATATTAAAGAAAGAGGGATTTTCCAACGCAACTTGATACTAATTACTTAAAAAAAGAAAGAAAAAAACTAAAAAAGCATTTCATTGAGGAACAGAGGCTAGATAAAATTTTAGTCCATATCAAGCAGTGTCAATCATATAATGAATTATATAATAACCCTATTTCTTACATATACGGTTTTGAAGAACTGAGGCATGAAATGACTGGTTTTTGTAGTTTCAATCTTTGTAAAAATGGTGGCACTATCAGATTAATCTTTACCGTGGATAAAGATAAAAATTTAGTCATTATTAAATACATCTCAATGGACCACTATAAAGATTTTAAAAGAAAAATAAAGGAAGATTAACATGAATAATATAAGATTTAAAGATTTTTTAATTGATTACTTAGAGGCAAATAATATAACAAATAAGGACTTTGCTAATAGACTTGGAATTACTCCTAAACATCTTATTGATATATTATCTGGTACTACTCAATTATCATCTCAATTAATTGATAAAATATCATTTATTACCGATATACCTGCTGACTATATATATAGAATTGAATCAAACTATAACTTGGAATCAAGAATAGATACATTTTTAATTAGAGAAGACCTAAGCGAAACGGATTACCTTAATAAATTTGATTATAAATATCTAATTAAAGATAATTATATAGATATTACTGATAAAAATGATAAACTTGAAATAATTAAAGATATATTAAAATTTTTAAGAGTACCTAGTCCTGAAGAAATTTATAAAATAGATAACAACGCTTATTTTAAAAGTAAAAATGATAAACCTGAACTTTTACTTTTATGGCTTGAAAAATGTTACCGAGAAACATTAAAACAAGAAGTATCAGAATATCATAAAGAAAATATTGATGTCTTAGTAGACTATGTATCCAAATCTGCTAAAGATGGAAAATATAACGAGGGAGAACTTATTAATGAGTTTAATAAAAATGGAATATTCCTAGTTATTCAAGATGATATTCCTGGTTCAAAAATTAGAGGTGCATTTAAAGTTCATCGTGGTATACCTGCAATATATTTAACTCATAAGCATAAAAGAATTGCTGATATATATTTTGCTTTACTACATGAGTTAGCACACTGTAAAACAGACTTTAATAAAGCCCAAGCGACTAATCTAATCTCATATGAAACATGTGATGATAAAGAAGAAGTAAAAAGAGATAATCAAGCTTTTAATTGGGCAGTCGATGATAATTATTACTATAATATTTGTTGTAAAAAAGATTATGACATTGAAAAAGAAACTGAATTTCCAAAGTGTTTCGTCCTATATCGTTTAGCAAAAGATGGCAAAATTAAATATAGTGACTCTAAATATCAAAAATATAATTTCTTACTAAATTAAAAGAATGCTTCAACGCATTCTTATTTTTTTACATAATCACATACTGGTTTAAATGTTTTTCTATGCTGTTCTATTATTCCATATTCTTTTATTGCTTCTACATGTTTTTTAGTAGGATATCCTTTATTATGTTTAAAATCATACATTGGATACTTTTCATCTAATTCATCCATCATCCTATCTCTTGTTACTTTTGCTATTACACTAGCGGCAGAAATAGTAATGCTTTTTAAGTCACCTTTAATAATTGAAGTAGATGGAACACTTAAGTTTTCTAATTTCATAGCATCGATTAAAACATGTTCAATCTTGCATGGGCATTTAGAAATAGCTTCATACATTGCTAATTTAGTAGCTTCATATATGTTTACTTCATCTATTACCTTTTCACTTTTTATTCCTATACCTACTCCTAGTGCTTGTTCCATAATAATGTCATAAAACAAATCACGTTTTTTAGCAGTTAACTTCTTGGAATCAGTAAGACCTTCTAACTTAAAGTCATGAGGTAACACTACACATGCGGTTACAACTGGTCCTACTAAAGGCCCTCTTCCCACTTCATCAACACCTGCAATAAAATTTATACCTTTATCATATAATTCACGTTCATATTTTGTATTATCTATTTTATTTAACTGGGTTGTAGACTCTGCCATCTTTACCTACAAATTTAATATTAGCGCGATAATCTTCATGAACATAAACCCTAACTAAAGGATATTTTAATAAATTATAATTGTAAATAGTTTTATCATTTAAACTATTAATTCCTAAATCATATAAAGATACAATGTTCTTCCACTCAGGAACTAAATCACTATCTAAATTAATTCTATTTACTTCTTTATTATTACTTTTAACAGTAGAATAATTGCTATGTAACATTAACATTTCAGCATAGTTGATTTCGATTCTTACTTTATTAGTTAAGTTGTTATCTATTATTAATTGCATATTTTTATTAGTATTACTATTGCTTAGTATAAATTCTTTATCTTTAGATATTTCATATTCTAAAACTTCTTCTTGCATTACGATATTTGAGGCTAAATTAGTATCTATTTTATAATCAATAGTTTCAATATAAAAGTAAGTAGCACCTACTAGAAAAATAACAAATCCTAGGAATAATTTAAATAAATATTTTCTCATTATTTTTCGCCTCCTTTATCAAAATAAACAACATCTGATACATATGATAAAGAGACACTTACCATAACGATTAATCCAATAACCATTATAAATGGTCCAATTATTAGTATTCCATGTGATAGTACTGCAAATAACATACCTAAAGCACTAAATAAGAATAAATCTGCTAACATTAATGGAATTAGTGCTATACCTATTATTACTTGGAAAATACTTTCTAAAGCACAATAGAAATTCTTACCTATTTGTGGATTTTCTTTTATAGAGAATTGATATTCTTTATTTCTTGCCATATTATAAATAACTTTAAATAATATGATTAAAGATATAATTCCATATGCATAATCAATAGTAGAAGTCCATACTGCAAATATACCCCATTTAAACGCAGAACCAAATAAATATATAATTGCTTCTCCTAATTTTCCTACTATAAAGAAAGGTAGTTTTAAAATCCAAAGTAGTAATAAACAACTAATAATTCTGATAATAGCTTTTGCTATAGGTTTATCATTTTTATTAGATAAGAAACTACTTACCTTCTTTATTGCTGTTACAAATGCTGATGTTAAAACATCCAAAAAATAATTAAATGAGTATTTTTGTTCTTTCTTTGATGTGGTTTTTTTCTTTTCTTTTTCTTTCAAATTAACCAACTCCTATTATAAGATGATTATATCAAAAGAATTATTCTATATCAAGAATAATCCTATGCTTTATTTTTATCTTTTATATCATCTAATTTTTCATCAATATCTTTCTTATAAAACTTCCATGTTGCTATAGTAATGATTGCTAGAGGTAAGGAAATAATAATTCCTAGAACTCCAAATAATATACCTCCTGCAAATACTGAGAATATTACTACTAATGGATGTACTTCATTAGTTTTACCATATACAAATGGATTAATTACGTATCCATCTATTGCTGATAAGATAAAGAAACATATTATTGTTCTAATAAATAATCCTGGACTTATTACAAATGCTGTTATAGCAGCAATAATATTAGTAATTATTCCTCCAAAATAAGGAATTAATGTTGCTATTGCAGCTAAGAAACCTAGAAGAATTGCATTAGGATGTCCTATTATTAGAAATGCTAAAGTATACTCTATTAAAGTAATTCCTACTATTTTAATAAAACCACTTAAATAATTACGCATTTCGGTATCTAATATTTTTACATAATTAAATGCTCTTTTATTCTTACGGCGTAAAAACAATTTTATTTCTTTTCTTATTTTATCCATATCTACTAACAAGTATATAGAAGATGCAAACGCAATAAGAAGAATAGATAATATACTAAGCGAACTATTTATAGCACTAACTGCTCCGTCAGATACATATTTACCTAAACCAGATATTATCTCATTAAATGTATTAGTTAATGTTTCTTGTAATGGTCCTAATTCTAAATCATAATTAGTCATAAGTTCTTTTACAAATGTTAATATTCCATTAAATAGACTAGATAATTGACTAAACAATAATGGGAATATTAAAGCAATTAATAATACTACAAGTCCTAATATTATGCCAACTATAATAAATATTGCCACAGTTTTTGGTATTTTCTTCTTTATCATGAATTGTAAAAAGGGATACAAAGCATATGCTAAAACAAATGCTATAAAGAACGGGAATATTATTGATAATATCTTACCTACTATTCCTAACCATAAAGGTCCCGTTCTATATAAAACTAAAACTATTACTGATATAAGTGCTAGATTAACTAACTTATAATTTATTTTATCTTTGAACATATTATCACCTTCTATTAAATTATAACAAATAGAAAAAAAGAATTAAATCTTTTTTTAAAATTTAACTCTTTCTTTGATATATTCTTCTATTTCATCTACTTTAACAGTTATTTGTTTCATAGTATCTCTATCTCTTATAGTAACAGTATTATTATTTATTGTTTCATCATCTATAGTAATTGCAAAAGGTGTACCAATAACATCACTTCTTCTATAACGTTTACCTATATTACCTGATTCATCATAAGTAACCATAAATTCTTTAGATAATTCTTTATATATTTCCATGGCTTTTTCACTATGGAATTTTTTTACTAGAGGTAAGATAGTAGCTTTGTAAGGAGCTAGATATGGATGTAGTTTTAATACTTCTCTTGTTGTACCATCTTCTAGTGTTTCTTCATTATAAGCATCACTTAATACTGTTAATACTAGTCTTTCTACTCCTAATGATGGTTCTACTACATATGGAATATATTTTTCATTAGTTTCAGGGTCTAAGTATTCCATTGATTTACCAGAGAATTTTTGATGTTGAGTTAAGTCATAATTAGTACGGCTTGCAATACCCCATAATTCTCCCCAACCAAATGGGAATTTATATTCTATATCAGTAGTTGCATTACTATAAAAACATAATTCTTCTTGTGAATGGTCTCTAAGTCTTAAATTCTCTTCTTTAATTCCAAGTGATAATAAGAAATTCTTACAATATTCTTTATAATGTTTGAACCATTCAAGTTCCGTTCCTGGTTTACAGAAGAATTCTAACTCCATTTGTTCAAATTCTCTTACTCTAAAGATAAAGTTTCCTGGAGTTATTTCATTTCTAAAACTCTTACCTACTTGACCAATACCAAATGGTAGTTTTAATCTCAAACTTCTTTGAACATTTAAGAAGTTAGTAAATATTCCTTGAGCTGTTTCGGGTCTTAAATATATTGTATTTTTAGAGTCTTCAGTTACACCTTGGAAAGTTTTAAACATTAAGTTAAATTGTCTTATATCAGTAAAATCACTTTTACCACATTTAGGACATTTAATATTATGTTCTTTTATATAGCTAACTAATTCTTCACTAGTCATACCACCAGCATCTTCTACTCCATCTTCTTCAACTAATTTATCTGCTCTATGTCTTGTTTTACATGCTTTACAATCGATTAATGGGTCAGAAAATGTTGATAAGTGTCCTGATGCTTCCCATACTCTAGGATTCATTAAAATAGCACTATCTAATCCTACGTTATTAGCATCTTCTTGAACAAATTTCTTAAGCCAAGCCTTCTTTACATTGCTTTTCAATTCAGCTCCTAAAGGTCCAAAATCCCAAGTATTAGCAAGTCCATCATATATTTCACTTCCTTGAAATATATATCCATATTGCTTACATAAATTAACTAATTTATCCATTGTTAAGTTTTCCATATTAATTATTCTCCTTCTCTATTTGTATTTTTTTATTATTTCTTTTTTCTGAATTATATTTATTATACCCTTTTATTACAGCAGGTAATAATTCTGTACTGTTAATACTAATGTATAAATCACCACAAGTAAGGTCATAACCCAAGTTAATGTAGTCTTCACTATCTTCATTAAATAGATTTTTATTCTCTAGAGTTGCTTCTTCTCCTTTTTGTTTTAATTTATTATAAATAAACTTTTCTAAGAAATTCTCTTCTAAAGGATTAACAATATGATTAGTAATAAAAATATTTAATTCTAAATAATCTCCAAATATGTCTTTTCTTTTATTATATGTAGAATAAAAATTAGTATTTATTTCAATTCTATCAATATCTTGTTCTTTGTCTAAGAAAGATAATCTATCATGACTATATTTAGTATACATCATAGAAAAGGCATTTCTTAGTTTATAATTTGTAGAAGACAAACCTATTCTTCTATCTCCTCCTACTAGTGCATACGTTCCTTGTTGCCATACTATTTTTCTGTTATCACTATAATATATTAAATTATTATTTTCTAAACAAAGTCTTAGAACTTCTAACATTTTTTCATCATCTGTATAGCAATCCAAGTTATCATAAAAATGATTATTGATATGTTCTTTTTCATTATATTCACAACCATTTACTTGAATACTGTAATCATTATCTTCTTCACTAAAAATAACTGACTTGTAATTACCATTATCTAGGTATTTTTTACCAGTAATTCTAATTCCCATAAAACCTCCTATATAAATAAAAACTCCTAGAATATATAGGGACGATTTTACTCGCGGTTCCACCCTACTTATTCTAGAAGAATCACTCTTTTACATTGCTGAATGGGTTTCCAAGCCCGTCATCGCATCAATAAATATGAACTTATTATAGCACAAATAAGTTATTTGTAAACTAGATTTCTAAATCTTCTCTATGTTTATCAGCAAATGCTTCTAATACTGTGTTGAATTCTTCCCTACTATCAAGTCCTACTAAATATTCTTCACCGTCTTCGATTTCAACTTTTCTTATACAAAAGTCTTCAGGATTTTCTATATTTGCCAAATGTAAGTATTTTGAGCCATTAACAACAAGTTCTAAAGAAATTACATAATTTTTTCCATCTAATTCTACTGTTTCCATTTAGTCCTCCTATTTAACCCCATAAGTGGTTTCGGTATCTTTAATATTTTTTTCTGCTAAAACTCGTTTTGTCATTACTTCTCTATATTTTTCAATACTTGGGTCTCCATTTTTATCAACAAAACCTTTTTTAGTTAAGTAATCACTAAAGTCCTCATATCTTACGCCTTCACCAAAGTTTGTTCTTGATACTACTTCGTTCATATTCCAAATTGTATTTTGGCTTATACGACAATAGATACTAAATAGAGATATATCTTTGTTTTCACTCTTTTCTACAAATTCAGAAAGGTCATTTTGATTAAATCCAACTACATGGCCATATTGATTCATACCATCCCACATAGTACCATTTATTACTTGATAATAACTCTTTTCACCATCATAATATTCTGATTGACTATAGAATTCATTTATTGCTGAACGTGTTTGAACTTTCTCTATTCCCTTATCAATTGCTCTATATGTACCAATAGAAGCTGTTATTAAAGCTGCTGATGCTACAACAAGGATAGTCTTTGCAATAGCGGCATCTCTTTTTCTATTGGCTTTTTGTCTTTTTACTCCTTCTTTTTTAGAACTATTACGGTAAGCATTTTCATATAATTGTTCAGGTGATGAAACCGTTCTTTTTCTTTTCTCCTCCATAAAAATACCTCCTATTTTTATATTACAATTATAATATACTATAAAACAAAATAAGTGTCAATTTTTGAAAAGTACTTTACATTTAATTTTATAATCATAGTGAATTGAGATATAATAAGAATAGAGGTGAATTATGAAAAATAAAGTTGTAATTATTGGGTGTGGTAATGTTGGTATGAGTTATGCTTATGCATTATTAAACCAAAGAACATATGTAAATGAATTAGTATTAATAGATTTAAATTATGAAAAGACGGTTGGTGAAGCAATGGACTTAAATCATGGCCTTGCTTTTGCTCCTTCTAATGTAGTTACTAAAGCTGGTACTTATGAAGATTGTCGTGATGCAAAGATTGTAGTTATTGCAGCAGGTGCTAATCAAGAAGTTGGAGAAACAAGGATGGATTTAATCCATAAAAATGATAAGATATTCAAATCTATTATTAGTGAAGTAAATAAAAGTGGATTTGATGGTATTTATATTATTGCTACTAATCCAGTTGATGTAATGACTTATATAACATGGAAACACTCTGGATTTGATAAACGTAAAGTAATTGGAAGTGGTACTACTCTAGATACTGCAAGACTTAGATATGAAGTTGCCAAAAGAGTTAATATTCATCCTAAAAATGTTCATGCTTACGTTATTGGAGAACATGGTGACAGTGAATTTGTCCCATGGAGTAATGCCAATATAGGCATTCAAAATATAAGAGATTTTCTAAAAGAAGAAGAACTAGATGAGATATGTAACAATGTGAGATATGCTGCTTATGAAATAATTAATAGAAAAGGTAATACTAGTTATGGAATAGGAATGAGTTTAGTAAAAATAACTAATGCTATTCTAGGTGATGAAAACTTAATATTAACTGTATCTTCTTATGATGAAAATAATGACGTCTTTGTCGGAGGACCTACTATTATAAATAAAGATGGTGCTAGTAAAAGAATTTTTGTTAAATTAACAGGTGAAGAAGAAGGAAAATT
Source organism: uncultured Bacilli bacterium (assembly GCA_934155645.1). Lineage (GTDB taxonomy): Bacteria > Bacillota_I > Bacilli_A > RF39 > UBA660 > RGIG3091. Next base: position 73,374 of record CAKPHC010000006.1, read on the forward strand.
GCAAAACTCTATCGATATATTAAAAGATGCAATTAATAAGGTTAGTTAGGAGAATTATAAAAAATGAAAGAATTTTGTGATTCATTAGATTATGATAATAATTATTATTTTTATCATGAAACTAGTGATAATAAAGCAAAAAGCATTTGTGAACAGGGTTTATTATTATCAGGATACAATATTGTAAAAGCAAGAAATTTATTGTTAACAACTGCCCTACCTTTACCTAAAGAAATTGCTTGTGATGAGGTAGCTTTCAGTGATTTCTTAGAAGATGAAATTAGTCCTTCAGATATTAGACCAATTACTGAAATGGTTATAATAGCAGTTCCTAAAGAAGATATTGATTATGTCGTTATAAAAAATGAGAATAATTACTATCACAGTGATGTTGATTCTCCTAACTATATGGTTCAACCTCAATACATTTTAGGGTACTTTGATTTGGAAACAAAGAACTTTACTCTTAATCCAGAATCTTATTATTCAGGAGAATTTAGTTACAAATTATAAAAACCAAACTTATTCGTTTGGTTCTTTTTTTATTAGTAATTATAATTAACTAGTTTTAATTACATATGGATTAGAACTAGTACCATCTCCACCATCAACGATTTCTGTAGTGGATTTAAGATTGATGACTGGGCGCACACCAATAAATTGACTGTCGACCTCTTCGTGATCAAGTAAACTACCATCGGTGCCTACGCCCCACGCGTTAGGCACATAACCGTCATAGAGATTAGGTGTCATCGTCCAAAAAGCTACTCCTTCTAGATAAAGGTAATAATTTTCATTCGATTCAAAATCAACACCACCAGCATATGCCACTTCATCTGCTGATATTAAGCCGATTGGATATGTTAATGCTTTGTTTCCCTTTGTACTTGTTGTAATTGTATATAAGTCATTGGTTTGTGAGCATTTGAATTGGGGTAGATTATTGCTTATTAATCTATTATATGCACCATATTTAGTCTTCGTTTTTCCTATTCCTGTTTCAGTATTTAGACTTCTGTCACCACAGAAACCGGAATCCACTATTACTGGTGAATAATTAATTAAATTATTTTGATACCATGTATCTAACAATGTTTTAATTGTACTTGAATTTATATTTGCATGCGTTGCTGCATATGTTGTTGAGCCTGCCGTTCCGTACATATATCCTACATATGCATTATCACTATAATTAGTATTAAATACACTATTACCTATTGAATCTTGTTTAATGAGTCTTACTGTACCATCTTCGTTTATTCTTACTATTCTCCAAGTATTGCTTGCAAATGATACATAGTTGTTTTCTACCGCTCCTCTAAAGTAATATGTTACTTTATTATCTTCAGTATTTGTGCTTGTATAATATAATCCTTTTCCATTTGTGTCGCTACTTATTTGTGAGAAATCTATATTTGTATCTGGTTGTGCCGTATTGTCTTTTCGTATTTGTTTAGCTAATAGAATTGGTCCTTCTACAACAACATCTTCACCAGTAATAGTTTGCCCTGTATCTTGAACATAATTTATATCTACCGTCAAATTATCATTTAAAATTCCAGGTTGTTCTGTGACACTGTCATCAAAGGAGATTATTACGTTAAAAGTAGTACTTGCTTTTCCTGCTAATCGGTCGCCTTTTTTAATACCTGTTATTTCAAATTTAATGGCATTGTTTGATGTTTTGCTTGCCTTAATATCACTTATTATTGCATTTATTGTTCCTTTGTTTTCTACAGTTATTTCATACGTGATAGAATCGCCTGGAGCATGTACATCTAAATCAAATGTAGCACTTGTTCCACTTGCTGTTGGTGCTGAATTAATAGTTACACCACTTGTTTTAGATACTTCTTCTATTTTGGTAAATACTACCTCCCAAGTAGAAGAGATGCTTACCATACCATTTATTTTAAGATTAGCTGAGAACGCTGCATACCCTACTGCCATAAATAGTATTGCTATACACATTACAATTATTATTTTCTTTTTCTTCATCTATATCACCCGAATTTTATTATCTATTAATAGTATATCAATTATTGTAATTCTTTTACAAGATTATTCTTGTATTTTTAGAAATTCTTTTACAATATATTGTCATTTTTATTATAAAACAAAAAAATTTCGCAATGCGAAACCTTTATAAAAACATTGTTATAACTATTAGTAAGATTCCAAGTAGTATTCCTGCTATAGAGTACTTTTTATTTTTCATTTCTAATATTCTAGGTAATAATTCAAAAACACTTATGTATACTAACATACCTAAAGTAATACTTAATAAAACTCCTAGAATTATTTCATTTACTAATATACCGGATAACATCATCATAATTAATCCACCTAAGAAAGTAGATAATGATACTGTTATAATAATTAACCATGTCTTTCTCTTATCGTTATTAGCTTTATAAAAAGTTGATGCGATAACCATCCCTAGAGGAATATTGTGAAGTCCTACTCCAATACTTATTAGAATACCAGACTTTAATGAATTATTTACAGTAGTATATACTGCCATGCCTTCAATAATATTATGAAGAACTAAAGCAATACTAGAAATAAGTCCTATATGGTTTAATTCTTCTTTATCATGTCCATCATGGTCAGGAATAAATAAATCTAATAGTTTTAATATTCCTATTCCTAGTAAAATACCTAAAGCACTGTAGATAATACCTTTAACACTACCATATTCATCTATAAATATTTCTTTTACTTCAGGAATTAAATCTACAAATATTAACATTATCATTACTGAAAATGCTAAACTTATTGAAAAATTAACGAATTTATTATTATTCTTACTTGCAAATGTTATTAATGCACCTATTACAATAAATATTCCTAATACTAGTGTGATTATTAGTCCCATAATAACTCCTATCTATATTAGAGTCCAAAGAATTACTAAGATACCTAAAGCTAGGCGATACCACATGAATACTTTAAAATCATGTTTTTTCAAATACTTCATTAAGAATCTAATACATAACATACCTGTTACAAATGATACTAATATACCTGTTGCAAACATTGGTAAATTAGCCATTATTATATCTATACTATCTTTTAGACTTAGTATAGTTGCACCTAGTACTACTGGTGCTGATAAATAAAATGAAAATTTAGCAGCATCTTCTCTTTTAAGTTTTAAACATCTTCCGGCTGCTATAGTGGTTCCACTTCTAGAAAACCCTGGTATTAGTGCAAATACTTGACTACAACCTATTATAAAAGCATCTTTAAGTGTTAAATCACTAATACTTTTTTTAGTAGCAAAATGCTTATCAACTAAGTAAATGATTATACCCATGATAATTAGTGCTAGAGCTATTAAGATAAAGTTAGTTCTAATAGCATTTTCTATTACATCCTCAAATAAAACTCCTGCAATAGCAGCTGGTATTGTAGCTACTATAATATACCAAAGTATTTTACCTTCTTTATCTTTTATTCCTTTAGTAAATCCTTTTGTTATCATATTAATAAAGTCTTTAAAGAAATAAATTCCTATTGCTAATAAAGTACCAAAGTGTAATGCTACGTCAAAACTTAAAGCAACATCACTTCCTATATTAGCGCCTATACCAAATAAATCTCTAAATATTATTAGATGTGCTGAAGATGATATAGGTAGAAATTCCGCTATCCCCTGAATTAATCCTAAAATAATTACTGACCACATAAATTGTCCTCCCATCATACTTATTCAGTATACCATATAAAGCAATTTATAAAAATCTTTTTTATTTATTTTTTTCTTTCATCAATCTTTTAGCTTGATTTTTTCTTCTTCTTTCTATTAATTCTACTTTTTTCAATGTAATATTTGCTGCTCTTCTGAATTCAGAATATGGCTTACTTCCATTTAATTCTTTCATCTTACGATGCTTTGCAATTTTCTTTAATTGTTCTAAATCATTTTCTTCAAAATATCCTGGATATCTTGTTAAAAGTAAGTTATTAGTAATTAAGAAATTAGTATTACTTTTGTATTTATCAAATGCTGTACCATCTTTGTAAGCTTCATTTATTTTATCTGGATTCATTATTCTTTGTGCTATAACTTCAGCATAGCTTTCATCCCATCTATATCCAGTATTAACATTACTTACATAATATGAGTAACTTATTTCTTCTCCTAATCTTGTAGGTCCATATTTTTTAATTGAAACTATTTGAGTAAGAATATCTATTGCACCCATACCTACTTCTGGGTCTTCACAATATTTATTGCAAAGTTTATATATTTTATCAAACTTTTCACGGATTAAGAACATGTATGAAGGGTCAGTTGCTCTTTCTACTAAAGTTTCAATCATTAATCTTTCTTCATCTTCAGTATATACTGCTCTATCAAGTATTACTAATCTTTCACCATGTATCTCTTCTTGCATTTTTTCTATATTTCTCATTATTTTTTCTCCTTTATCTTTTTATATATATCAATATAGTTATCAACATATATAATTTCTAAATCCTTTTTTACTTCGGTAGGAACTTCTTTTAAGTCTTTTTCATTTTGTTTAGGTAAAAATACTCTTTTTATATTAGCTCGATGTGCTCCTATTAGTTTTTCTCTTACTCCCCCTATAGGTAATACTTTTCCTCTTAGAGTGATTTCACCAGTCATACTTATATTAGAAGAGACTAAAGTATTAGTCAATGAACTAAGCAATGCTGTTGTAATAGCAACACCAGCACTAGGTCCTTCTTTAGGTACTGCCCCTTCTGGTACATGGATATGAATATCTATATTATCTATGTATTCTTCATCTATTTTGTACTCTTTAGCATTTGCTTTTATATAACTTAGTGCAATTCTTGCTGATTCCTGCATTACATCTCCTAAAGAACCAGTTAATATTAAATTACCTTTTCCTTTAAAAGTAGTTACTTCTATTGGTAATATATCTCCTCCAAAAGGTGTATAAGCAAGTCCATTAACAATACCTATTCTTTTAGAATCATCATTATTAGTATAGAAATATTTTTTATTACCTAAATATTTTTCAATATTAGATTCTGTAATTTTATATGCTTTATTTTCTTTATTTAGTACTCTATCTTTAACTACTTTTCTTAAGATTGTAGCAATCATTCTTTCTAATTCACGAACTCCTGCTTCTTTTGTGTAGTTTCTAATAATTGTAAATATTACTTCGTTAGAGAAGGATACCTCTTCTTCTTTTAATCCATGTTCTTCAAGTTGTTTTTTTATTATATATTTTTTTGCTATATCTAGTTTTTCATATTCAGTATATGAAGATAGTTCTATTATTTCTAATCTATCTCTTAATTCACTAGGAATTTGTTCAATATAGTTAGCAGTTGCTATAAACATAACGTTACTTAAATCGAATTCTTCTTCAATATAATGGTCTACAAAGTTTTTATTTTGTTCTTTATCTAATACTTCTAATAGGCTTGATGCTGGATCTCCTTTAATATCTTTAGTCATTTTATCTATTTCATCGATGATAAATACAGGGTTACTAGTACCCGCTTTCTTCATGCCTTGAATAATTAATCCAGGAGCTGCCCCAATATAGGTTCTTCTATGTCCTACTATTTCGGCTTCATCATTTACTCCACCTACTGATATTTTAGTACATTTACGTTTTAAACTATTAGCGATACTCTTAGCAAGAGTAGTTTTTCCAACGCCAGGAGGTCCTACTAAGCAGATAATTGGGCTTGTTAGGCCATTAGTATTCTGTTTTACAGCTAGATACTCAAGTATACGCTCTTTAACTGTATCTAATGCATAATGAGTACTATCTAGACTTTCTTTTACTTTATTTAAATCACTAGTATCTTTAGTAAATTTATTCCATGGTAATTTTAATAACCAATCTATATATGTTCTTACAATACCTATTTCTGGTGAATTAGGATTAAAGCTAGAATATCTATTTAACTCAGTAAGTAATCTTTTACGTACTTTTATTGGACAATCTAATGATTCTATCTCTTTCTTTAAATTATCTACTTCATCATCTTTATCATTGGTATCTCCAAGTTCTTCTTTAATAACTCTTATTTTTTCACGTAAAACGTATTCTTTTTGACTTTCATCTAATTGTTTACTTACTTCTTGTTCTATTTCTTTTTCTAATTTTAGAATTTCCATATCTTGATTGATGTCATCTAAAATCATTTTAACTCTAGATGTTGCAGATACTTCTTCTATATATTCTAGTTTTCTTTCAAATGTTGTTGGTAAGAAAAGTGCTACTACATCAGTTAGTTTATCTATATCATTAATACCTGCTGTTTGAGCTAAAACAGTATTGGACATATAAGGTACTTCTCTTACATAAACTTCTACATGTTTCATTAAACTTCTAGCATAAGCAAGTTCTTCTTTAAGTTCTAATTCTTCTTTAGGAATATTACTTATCATCGCATCATAAGTATTATCTTCTTTGTTATATGTATGAACCTTTACTCTATTAGTACCAGATAATATAATCCTAGTTTTACCATTAGGCATTTCTATTTTCATTTTAATTGTTGCAACTACACCTATTTTAGGTAATTCACTAATATCAGGGTCTATTTCTAGATTATCTTTAGGATTAACTACTAAGATACTGTTATTGTAATAAGATTCTGCTAGTGATAATAATTTCTTATCATTATCGTTATCAAATTCTAGACGCATTTCACTATGAGGGAATAAGACCATATTACGAATTAAAAGTACAGGTAAGTTAGTTTTAATCATAAAATCCCTCCTTGAAACATGTTTTTTATTATAACCAGTTAGTACTAAAAAAGCAACAAATATGACAAATTTTTACATGAGAAAAATTGGTTAAAAAAAGGACTTGTTTGAAGTCCTATATATTAATTTGTTTTTATAACATATGGATTTGATTCAGTGCCACCTCCGCTTATAACTTCTACAGTGGATTTTAGATTGATGACAGGACGCACAGCTGCTTGGCTGCTATACACATCGCCGTAACGAAGTCTACCGTCAGGAGATACTCCCCCCACCATAGCGTAAGTTTCATTTGTCCCGTTTGTCCCGCATGGCGTCATTGTCCAGAATAAATCACCGTTCGCTAAAAATGAATTTTCACCTGAATCACCCATATAAATTACTTCATCGGCTGTTACTAATCCTATTGGATACATTAAGGCTTTATTTCCATTATTACTAGACGTCGTTGTATATAAATCATTACTTTGTGGGCACTTAAATTGTGGAATTCTTGTAGTCCCAACATATAATCTTTTAGCTACACCATAATCAGTACTTGTAGTTCCTATTCCAGTTCCACTTGATAAACTTCTATCTCCACAAAATCCTGCATCAGCGATAAGTGCTGAATAATTAGTTAAATTATTTTGATACCAATTATCTAAAAATACTTTTATTGTACTTGAATTTGTATTAGCATGTGTTTCTGCATATGTTGTTGAACCTGGGGTTCCGTACATATATCCTACATATGCTGCATCATTATTTTTATCATTAAACACACTATCACCTATTGAATCTTGTTTGATTATTCTTACACTGCCATCTTCATTTATTCTTACTATTCGCCATAATTCCTCTTTAGAGCCATAAGTTGCATAAGCATTCGTCCATATTCCTCTAAAATCACTACTTCTACATGCTGCTTCGTCCATTCCCACTATCATACCTAAACCATTTGATGTTGCATCGCATACTTTAGTTGATGTGCATTGAGCTTGAGTTGAATTCGAGCGAAGTCTTTCATTATCATACAAATTAACTTTTTTACCATTGTATGTACAGGTACTTACTTCTTCATTCCTTAATTTAACATAATTATTTTGAACATCTCCTCTAAAGTAGTATGTTCTCTTATTATCTTCTGTATTTGTACTTGTATAATATAATCCTTTTCCATTTGTATCACTACTTGCTTGTGAAAAATCTATATTTGTATCTGGTTGAGCTTTGTTATTTTTTAGTATTTTGCTTACTAATGTAGTGTCTTCGATAATCACATCTTCACTAGGAATAGTTTGTCCTACATCTTGCACACAATCTATATCTACTGTTAATATTTTTGATGTTTCTTCTGGTTGACTGGTGAAGTTTTCATCATATTCTATTTTTATAGTTATTGTTTTTGAGTCCCCTATCGCTAGTTTATCTCCTTTTTTTATTCCATCAATCGAAAATACTATAGCATTAGAACCTTCAGCTTTTGCATTTACATTTTCTATTATTGCATTAACATTACCGTCATTTGCAAGTGTTAAAGTATATGTAATTGAGTCACCTGGTAATTCTAAGTTAGCATCCATGGTTGCAGTTGTACCGCTTGCTGTTGGGTCAGTATTATTGCTTGCTCCAGTAGTTTTTTCTCCCGTTGTTATGCTTGTAAAATGTACTAACCATCTACCACTTATACCTACTGAACCATTTATTCTTAAATTAGTTGCAAAAATAGCATATCCTACTGCCATAAATACAGCTGTTATACATAATGCGATTGATATTATTTTTTTATTTCTCATATTATCACCCTTGCGTATTCTATACTAGTATTATATCTGTTTTAACACTTATTTTCAATAAATTATTTTATTCCTTCTTTATTTTTTCTAATTCTTTACTTATTTTGTCAACAGCATCTTTTAAAGTATCAATATCGTTACTAGAATTATCAGTGTTATCACCTTCTAAAGTTGTTACTTGTGATGCATATGTCTGCATTACTAATCCCACTAATTGTAACCAGTTACCTACACTACCTTGTTCATTTGGACTTAATTCATTAACTAAAACTAGTCCTATTACTAAGGCGCTTCCAGTAAAAGTATAAGGGTCAATATCTATAATTATCTTTTTCATAATACCTCTACTGTAATTTATGTTTTTTTGAGTTTCTAGTAACAAAAAAGAAAGATTACTCTTTCTTAGCTAAAAAACATTCTTATTACATCATTAAATGTTATATATATTAATAATATCATTAGTAAGATAAATCCAATACTGTGGAAGATGTTTTCTACTTTAGGTTTTACTGGAGAACCTTTAATTTTTTCTATTACTAAGAATAAGATTCTTCCTCCATCAAATGCTGGAAATGGGATTAAGTTAACAAATCCAACGTTTAGACTTAATAGTGCTAGTAATTGCAATACGCTTTCTAATCCAGCACTTCTTGTTTGACCTACTATTGAATAAATTCCTACTGGACCAGATAAATTATTCATACTTACAGCACCTGTAAATAATAATTTAAGAGTTATACCCATTTGTTTAAATAATGCACCTGTTTTAACAAAGGCATATTTAAGTGGTGCAAAGAAACCTTTTTCTACTTCTTTTTGGAATTCAATACCAAATTTGTAAGTAGTTACTTCATCTATGGTTTCTTTTTGAGGAGTTATTTCATAAGTTGCAACTTCTCCTGTAACTTTCTTCATTTTAAAAGTCATCGTTTTTCCAGGCTTTGTAACAGACATATATAATCTAACATCATCAATAGTACTTATATGATTACCATTAACTTCAAGGAATTTGTCTCCTACTTCTATTCCTGCTTCTTTCATTGGATATCCATCAGTTAGTTTTCCTACTACTGGGTCCATATTAGTAGCACCAAAGAAAATACCACATAATAGCAATACTAGGAACGCTAAAATAAAGTTATTTCCTGCTCCAAAGAACATAATTAAGAATCTTTGCCATATTGGTTTAGAGTACATTTTTTTATCTTTAGGTACTCCTGTATCATCTTCTATTTCTTCACCTGCTAGTTGAACAAATCCTCCGATAGGAATTGCTCTTATACAGTATTCTGTCTCATCTTTTTTATTTTTTCTCCTATGAGACCATATTTTAGGTCCCATACCTATTGAAAATTCATAAGCATGAACTCCAAACATTTTAGCAAATATAAAATGTCCAAATTCATGTACTAAAACTATTATTCCTAATATTAAGATGAAATATATTAATGTTAATATCATAAATCCTCCTATAAAACTGCTAAAAACAAGATAAATCCTAGAACAATAAAGATAATACTATCTAATCTATCTAAGATACCACCATGACCTGGTATTAAATTAGAGAAATCTTTAACTCCATAATATCTTTTAATTGCTGAGAAAACTAAGTCTCCTAATTGACCAATTAAAGATAAACATAAAGTTACAAATATAATAATTCCTATATCAAGCCCTGGATTAATTACTGTACTATAATAAATAGAACCAGTAATTACACCCATTAATGTTCCACCCATTAATCCTTCTATTGTCTTTTTAGGAGATATTAATGGTGCTAAAGGATTTTTACCTATATATCTACCTGTAATATAAGCAAATGTATCAGTAATAGTTGCAATTAAGAATAGATATATTACATAGTCTAGGCTAAAGTTTCTTAAAAGTATTAATAGATTAAAGCTTAATCCAATAAATAGAATTGAACCTATTAAGAATAATGCATCGTTTAAGTTATACTTTTTACTGTCATTTATAAATACCATCGGTGCTAAGAAAACGAACATCATAATTGTCATTAATCTATAATCCATTAAGAAGTATAAATCTTTTGATTGATAATTATTTAATGTCATAAAAGCCACTAAAATATAGGCACATAATTCTACAAAGAAGGGAAATTCTTTTTTAGTTTTCCTTATCTTTAATAATTCATATAGTCCTAATAGTGCTATTAACAGCATTAGTAATGAATATGGTAATCCTCCTACTAATAATAATGGAATAAATATTGCTAATAATACTACTGCACTTATAACTCTTACTTTCATATCTAATTTCCTCCAAATCTTCTATTTCTTTTTTGATATTCTTCTAATGCTATATCAAATTCTTTTTCTTTGAAATCTGGAAATAATATGTTAGGAAATGTCATTTCACTATACGCCATTTGATATAACATGAAGTTACTTATTCTTAATTCACCACTAGTTCTAATTAATAAATCTATTGGTGGTAAGTCATTATATAAGTATTTTGCAAATGTTTCTTTATTTAATGAATCTAAATCTAGAATTCCTTTTTTATAATCTTCTGCTATTTTTTTACTAGCATCAATTATTTCTTCTTGTCCTCCATAGTTTAAGCAAATGTTTAAGATTCCATTTTTATTATTTTCTGTTTCTTTTTGAAGGGTATCCATAGCTTTTAAAACGTCATCGCGTAATGGTTTTTCTCTTCCTGAAAATATTACTTTAATTCCTTCTTTTTTGAATCTTTTACATTTTTTAGTAAACATATCTATAAATAAATTCATTAAATAATCTACTTCTTCATCACTTCTTTTAAAGTTTTCTGTTGAAAAAGCAAATACGCTTAACACTTTTACTCCTTTTTTTAGAATATAGGTGCCAAGTTTTTCTAATGTTTTACTTCCTTCTAGGTGTCCCATACTTCTATTAAGTCCACGCTTAGTAGCCCACCTACCGTTACCATCCATTATAATAGCAACGTGATTAGGAATATTTATATTCTCTTGATTCATAATCATCCACCTTACATTATAATTATAATACACAAACTTAAAAGTAACAATAAAAAAAAGAACCATTGGTTCCTAAAAACTGTCAATATTGATTTTTATTCTTTTATTATCTTTAAGATAGCTACTAGCTTGCACGATAGTACGGATAGAATTAGCAACTTTTCCTGCTTTTCCTATTACACGTCCCATATCGCTTTCATCAATCATTACTTGAATAACCATAGTATCTTCATCTTCAGATTCAAATTCTTTTACACTTACTGCGTCTTTATTCACAGCAAGTGCTTTAACTAATTCTTCTGTTAATAAAACTAAATCCATAATTATTTTCCTTTTTTATTTTCAGCGTATTTTTTCATGATACCTGCTTTACTAAATAAGTTTCTAACAGTATCAGTGATTTCAGCACCATTACCTAACCATTTTAAAGCAACTTCTTCATTAATTTTTACTTCTGCTGGATTAGTTAAAGGATTATATGTACCAACTAATTCAAGATATTGTCCATCTCTTGGTCTTCTAGAATCAGTAGCAACAATACGATATACAGGTTTCTTTTTAGCACCCATTCTTGTTAATCTAATTTTAACTGCCATGTTATCCCTCCATTCCACTCGAATTCAATTTAATTATATATTAGCATTATATGTAATGTCAAGTATTTTTTGTTAACAGATAATAAAATTCTAAAAAAAGAAAACAGCTTTGAGCTGTTTCTTTACTATTTTACTTTTTCTTGTAATATTACTAGCTTTTCTTCTTCCTCTTCTAATTTCTTACGGTCTAAGTCAACAATATTCTTTGATGATAATTATAAGTAGTATTCAACTTATTATAATTATTTAATTTTATAGATGTTATAAATTTTCTGTATCTAAAACAATTTTATTAATTTTATAATCTTTTTCTATATCATTTAAAATTAAATTTTCTATAAATAAGGTTGCTTTAAAATCCTTTTTGGATTGTTTAATTGCATCTTTTACTCCAGTCGAACAATCTATATCTAATTCTTTAACAACTGTTTTTAATGACAAATTGTTACTAGATTTTTCACCTCTTACTGCACTTATTACTTCACACATTAAATCACCATTTAACATTTCACTATCAAATGAATAATTTAAAGGTTTAATTTCAGTGATATGTATTGACTTCATATCGTGATATATGTCTTGATATATTTCTTCAGTAATAAACGGAAAGAAAGCACTGAAGTCTTGTAATAATTTATAAAGTAATATATAGACTGTCTTTTGCCCTGAATATCTTGCTTTTTCTCCAAATTCTTCTGGTCTGTATAATCTGTGTTTAACTATTTCTATATAATTATCACAAAAATTCCAGAAGAACTTTTCTAAAATATTTAAAGCTAAGCCTATTTCATAATTATCTAAATACTTTATATACTCCTTTTCCATCTTAATAAAGTTGCCTAAAATCCACTTGTCAACATATTCAAAATCATCAAATTCTTTATCTTGATAGTCTTGAAGGTGCATTTGAATAAATTTTGAAACATTCCATATTTTATTAATTAACTTTTTGCCACGAAGTAATGTTTCTTCATTATACGTGATATCTGTTCCTAACCTTCCAGAAGCAGCCCAATATCTTACAACATCTGCTGAATATTGTTTTATTAAATCTAAAGGTTCAACATTCGAATTTCCCTTACTTTTACTTATTTTTTCACCTTTGTTTGCCATAACAAATCCTGAAATCATAACGTTGTCCCAAGGTCTAATACCAAAATGATAATAACTTTTTACGATAGTGTAAAAATCCCATGTTCTTATTATTTCAGATGCATTACTACGCAAACTCATAGGTTTTAAAATTGATTCATAATTATCTTTTTCACCATATTTCATGTTAATAAGTGGAGTAACTGAAGAAGTTGCCCAAGTATCCATAACATCAGACTCAGGTATGAATTCTTTACATCCACACTTAGAACATTTTTCAATTGGTGGATTATCAGTTAGTGGATTAACTGGCAATTGTTCTTTTGATGCGAATACAGGTTCTCCACATTCTTTACAATACCATACTGGAAATGGCACCCCAAAGTATCTTTGTCTTGATATACACCAGTCCCACGCAACATTATTAACCCATTCTTCATATCTATTGTGCATATGTGTTGGATACCAATTAATTTCGTTTCCAATTCTTAAGAAATCTTCTTTATGATTCATTATATCAATAAACCATTGTTTCATTACTGAATATTCCACTTCTCTACCACATCTTTCATGCGTTTGTACTTCGTGTTCCAATTCCTCAATTTTAACAATATATCCACCAGCTTGTAAATCATCTACAATTTGTTTTCTTGCCTCTTTTATTTTTAATCCACCATAGTTAGCTACAGAATCGATTATTCTTCCATCATTAGTAAAAATGTATTTAAGTGGTAAGTTGTATTTTTTCCACCACTCTATGTCTGTTTGATCTCCAAATGTACAGCACATAACAACACCTGTACCTTTATCAATCGCAACTTTTTCATCCCCCATAATTGGAACATTAACATCAATTACTGGAATATGAGCAGTTTTTCCTATTAAATGCTTGTTTTTCTCATCATTAGGATTTACGAACACGCAAACAATAGCAGGCATCAATTCCGGTCTTGTTGTAGCAATAGTAAATTTTTCACCATCTTCAACTGTTTCAAAATTTACATAATTAAATGTTGTTTTAATAGTTTTGGTTTCCAATTCAGCCTGAGCAATAGATGTTAAACACTCATTACACCATAATGCAGGGCTTTCCTTGTGATAACAATGTCCTTTTTCTATTAAATCTAAAAATGAATTTTGACTTATTTTTATTGTAGATGGGCTTACTGTTTTGTAATACATATTCCAATCCGTACTTACACCAAGTCTAGAAAATAAATCCTGAAATTCTAATTCGTACTTATCTGTTGTTTCGTAACACAATTTTGAAAAATCTTCTCTGCCAATCTCATGAGCTTTTTTACCTTGTTCTTTTTCTACTAATCTTTCGCTTGGCAAGCCATTATCATCAAAACCAAATGGATAAAACACATTATATCCTCTTATTCTTTTGTATCTTGCAATCATTTCTGCTTGTGAATAAGAAAATATATGTCCAATATGTATTTTGCCATTAACTGTTGGAGGAGGTGTATCTATTGAATATACCTTCCTTTGATCAGGTTTAAATTCATATATTTTGTTTTCTTTCCAATAATTTAACCATTTTTCTTCTTTTTCAAGTGAATTATACTTCTTATCTAACATTTTAATTCCTTCCTTTCATAAAAAAAAGTCCATCCTAATCAAAGGATGAACTTGAAGTCCACGGTACCACCTTAATTCATATTATTAAAATAATATGCAACTTAATGCTTTAACGCAGCTATACGTAAATTCCTACTAATAATTCAGAAAATCTGCTCCCAAGCTACTTTCAATTACCTATTATGCAAATTTACACCAATCATTTGCTCTCTATAATAAAATTAATAATCTACTTCTCTTGTTCTCAGCAATTGCAAATATTATATCAAGTTTTCTTTATATATTCAATAAAATTAGAAAAATTACAAAAAAAAGATAAGTTTTATTGATTTTTCTTATCTTTCATAACAAGTTTCATAACTTTTGTATCTTCTATGTAACTGTCTTCAATCTTTTTACCAACAATTGATACTTCAGTTACATCACTCTTTTCAACGTCAATATGTTCAGCACGAGTACAATTTTGAATATCTAAAATTGAATCTTTTAAACATCTGATATTATCTAATGATGTTGAAATTTTTAATTCTTCAATTGGTTCTTTCATTGATAAATTACGTTCAGTTTTATATTTTCGTACATCTCCAACTACTTTTTTCATTGCATTACCAAATTCTATATACTTTTTATCATAAGGTAACTCTGTAAATTTGCTTGTAGAAAGGAGCTCATCCTTAAACTTAGATTTATATAATTCTTGATAAATATATTCTGTAATATGTGGAACAAAAGGTGAATACATTTTTAATACTTCAAGGAATACAGTTGATAATGTTTGTTGAGCAGCTTTTTGGGAATTGCCATATTTATTATCAGGATTATATAATCTTTCCTTTACCATTTCTAAATAATTATCACACAAATCATTCCAGAAAAATTTGTCAATTTCTTGTCTTGCTAATCCCATTTCATAATTTTCCATTTGTTGTTGGTATTTTTCAAACGTTTCATGGCATCTAGAGATTAACCATTTATCAATAGATTGTAATTCCGTTTCTTTATTTAAATCAGCGTCTTTGATTTGCATATCTACAAACTTAGCAGAATTCCATAGTTTATTCATAAATCTTTTTGAACTTTCTATATCTTTTGTATCAAACCATGTATCTGTTCCTAATTTATTTGATGCAGTCCAATATCTTATCATATCAGCACCATAAGTATCCAATAAATCATTAGGAGACATTTTAGCGTTATTTTTGGATTTGCTTATTTTCTCACCTTTTTTAGCAAGTACAAATCCTGAAATCATCAAATCTTTCCAAGGCACTTGCCCAGTATGATATAAACTTTTTACAATTGAATAAAATGTCCATGTTCTTATTATTTCATGTGCATGACTTCGCATACTCATAGGATATAAAAATTCTCTTTCGTCATTTTCACCATATTTCATATTAATAAACGGTGATACGGATGAAGTTGCCCATGTGTCCATTACAGCTGTTTCAGGTATGAAGTTTTTACATCCACACTTACAAGCAGCATGTGGATTATGTTCTAATGGATTTAATGGTAATTCCTTATCTTCCGGAATCATTACATCGCCACATTCTTTACAATACCATATTGGGAACGGTACTCCAAAATACCTTTGTCTTGATATACACCAATCCCATTTTAAATTGTTAACCCAATCTAAATATCTATTTTTCATAGATTCTGGGTGCCAATTAATTTCATCTGCAGCTTTAATCAATTCATTTTTTATACTTAAAATATCAATATACCATTGTGGAGAATTAATTATTTCTATTTCGTTTCCGCATCTTTCATGCGTACTTACAGAGTGTTCAATTTTATCACTTTTTATTAATAGACCTTGTTTTTGTAACTCTTCAACAATCTTCATTCTTGCATCGAGTGTTTTCATCCCACCAATTATAGCAACATCTGGGTTGATTGTTCCGTCAGCTTGCATTATTCTTTTTATTGGAAGATTATATTCTTTTTGCCATTCCATATCAGTTTGATCGCCAAATGTACAGCACATTACAACGCCTGTACCTTTGTTTATTGCAACTCTTTCATCTGCAATGATTGGAACCTGATTGTTATATAATGGAACGATAGCAGTTTTTCCTATTAAGTTCGTATATCTTTCATCACTAGGATTTACAAATATTGCAACACATCCACCTAGAAATTCTGGTCTCGTTGTAGCTATTTGCAAATTTTTATTATCAACTGAAAAATTAACATAATTAAAATAACTTTTTACGTCTTTATTTTCAAGTTCTGCTTGTGCAATAGAAGTTTGGCAACAAGGGCACCATAACACTGGCATTTCTTTTCTATATGCCTTTCCTTTTTTTACTAGATCTATAAAAGATCTTTGTGAAACTTTTCTAGATAATTCATTAATGGTATCATAACTCAAATCCCAATCGGCACTAATTCCTAAACGTTTAAATAAATCCTGAAATTCTTTAATATATTTATCTTTTGTAGCGGTACATTTTTCAATAAACTCACTTCTAGGTAAATCTTTTGCAAATATTCCTTCTTCTCTTTCAACTAATCTTTCCGTTGGCAAACCATTATCATCGAATCCAAATGGATAATATACATTTTCACCTTTTAATCTGTGATATCTAACAAGCATTTCGGATTGAGTGAAGGAAAATATATGTCCAACATGTAATTTACCACTTACTGTTGGTGGAGGCGTATCAACTGAATAAACTGGTCGTTCATCAACACCTTTAAATTTATAGGCTTCTTTTTCTTCCCATAGTTTTTGCATTTCTTTTTCATTTTCAAGACTAAATCTTTTGTCCAACATTAGTATTCCCCCTTAAATTTTCAGATTTCTGTTTATTGTAGCATAAAATTAATTTTAGTCAATATTTCTAGAAAAAAATTTCTCTGTTCCTGTATTTTTTTAAGTTATTAAGATTTCTTCTGTTTTTATCATAATTATCAGCTTTATATTTTTTTTAAAATTTTAGCATGATTATCGTTGGTAAAACTTCTTTCAAATAAACTCAATTGCTCTTTCTGCCTTTCTGTGTCTTTTCTTGATAAATCATTACTAACGATATACAACCAAGATGTTGTTTTAACTAAATCTAAAATGTATATTTTTTTTAATAAATCAACGTCAATTTGCTCAGTTATGTTTGGCTCATAATTATTTTTAAATGAGTTCCAAAAAGACAGTGAATTATACACTTCATTGGAGTTTATTAAATGATTCCACATTAGCCTCTGGATATCATATTCTTTTGGAGACATTCCCATTCCATCTGTGTCTATTAATTTATACACCCCATTGATAGACATTACGTTGAGATTATATGGATCATTATGGCATAAAACCATGTCGCTTTTTAAATGTATATTCTCTACATCCGTTTCTTTAAATAATTTTAAAATTTTTGATTTTATTTCATGATTCATTAATTCTTTCGCTGCATTTAATAAATTAATTGTTTGATTATAAAAATCATTTGAAAAACAAACCGCATATTTATTATTTGCACTTATACTGTGAATACTACTTAAGCATTTAGCCCACCATATTGAATCTGGGTTATTTGTTATTTCTTTTAATTCTTCGTATAAAAGAACTATTTTATCTTTAAATAATGATATATATTTATTGTCTTTCGTAAGGATTGGTTTCTCAACGCTATCTATATTTGATAAATCAGAATACAATACATTAAGATCTTTACAATGAATTCTATTTTTATCTACTAATTTTATAAATAAAGAGCGATTGTGAAACTCTATCTTAAAAATGTGAGGATATTGTTCTAACTGACATATTTTAAATGAAGATACTTCTTTTTTAAGATTATAGTTATTAATTATATGTTGAAATAATAGTTCTTCTTTCATAGTTTAAATCATTCCTTTATATATCTAGTTTTTTGTTTTTGAAGAGTCATATAAAATTTTTGCTCTTTTCTTAACTGCAATTTCAGATATAGGTTGAAATTCATTTGTTGATGAAGCCCATGATTTATATTTTTTTAGATTTTCACGCATTTCTTGCCATTTCTTTTCTTCACTACCACTATGTGGTTCATGCTTTATATGATATGAACCAACTTCCGTCGGAATAACAAATAAATGCTTTGATACCGCTAAAAAACCAAGTGCAATATCTTCTCCTCCCCATCCTATAATCCATTCTGGGAAACCACCTATTTCAATAAATTCACTTCTTGGAATAGCTAAAGTATGTGATATTACCATACAAGCTAAGTCCCAAAATCCTATAGTAAAATCTTTTCTCATACCTAAATTTCTGAATTTATTACTTTGTTTATATATTTCTAGAATTTTATCTTTTTTACAATTGTTGTATGATGATCCACAATTAGAAACTGTCAAATCAAGAAATTCATCACTAATAGGTGTAGCTATTCTCCAATCGTTAAAATAATTAGATTCCTTCCACTTTTCTAAAGTAGGAACATCTTCATAATCAACAGTATCTCTGAATCCTACAACTAATCCTTTATAATCGTTTGCACTTAATAAATTTAAAGCATTTGGTATAAACTTAGGTGATAAAATCATATCCTGATCTAAAAACAAAATAATATCTCCAGTTGCATAAATTGCACCCGTGTTATTTGCAGCAGGAGCATTGCGGTTTTGGTCATGCTGAACTATGAGTAATTTAAAATTATATTCTCCCATAATTAAATTAGGATTGTCATCGTGGCTATCAAAAACAGTAATTACTTCATAAATAAAATTTAATTTAGACAAATGCATTAATACTTCTTTTAAATATCTAGGATGATAAACTGGAATTACTACACTAATTTTTTTACTTTCATAATTATTATTACTTGGGTTTTTCCAATTATTTATAAAAGATAGTGAATTGTTATATAAGTTACCCATTACTCACCTCGTCAATGTCACTTTCTATTAATTTAAATGCTTTATATAAAATATTTCTTTTAGTGATAAATTCCTCTGATGTTACTGCGTTAAATAATAAATGTTTTTTTAACAGTTCTAAAAACTTTGCTTTATTGTTCCAATTAGTTCTTAATAGTAACGCCTCATTCCACTTATCTCCAGGAAAATGAGTGTCACCTATTGCAAAAGCCATTACCATTAAGCATCTAATTATTCTTGCTGAGATTGATTCATATAAGAAAATGTCTGCTCTTTCGGTTGCTGCTAAAAGTTTACCATTTATTAGAGATTTTGCTGTTTCAAAATATTCAAGTTTTAATGACAAAAATAACTTTTTAGGAAAATCCATAGCTATTTTTTTTAGCTCTAATAATTCCTCTGTTTCTTTAATCAAAATTTTTTCGGATGCTACTGAAGCCGCTAATCCACTGGGCATATAACCTAATCCTAAATCATGACAATCTTGAATCGGAGCTACATTTCCGCTTTCATAATAAATTATTCGATTTTTTATGTCGTCTATATTTCTATAACCAATTTCAAAATATAAATCCTCAATTACAAAAAATGAATGTGGACCCCATGGCATGTCGTTTTCCCATAAAAATGTATCGGTCCTCTTGTGTTTTGCATTAAACTTCGCTAAGGCTTTTGTTATACTATCTACTGAAGGTGCACCTTTATGTGTATAAAAATACATTTCTACATCTGATTTTTCATCTTCTAAACCATTCATTCTTGATCCCCCTAAAGTAACACCACAACAATCTGGAATCAAAGATGATATTTCTTCCGCAATATCCATTATTATTTTTTTATTCATATATTTTCCTCTTTTCTATATTTATTTTCTATTAAATTCTTTTATTTTTCTTTTAGCTAAACTCGTTTGAGCTTTATCTATCCAATCTTCTCTCGGACCATATGATAGTTCATCAGTAACAATCCTAACTCTATCCTTATTTCTTAATACATAATCTATTGGTACAAATTCATCATTTACAAATGCCCCTACCATTGTATTTCCTATATCCGTATGTATTTTATATGCAAAATCTATTGGTGTTGCCCCTTTAGGAAGTTCTATGATATCTCCTTTTGTTGTATATACATATACTCTATCTGCAAATAATTCATTTTTTACTTGATTCACAAATTGTTGATTATCTCCAAACATAGAATTGATTTCTGTTAATGATTTGAAAAACTGAAATTTTTGTTTTAAATCATCTTGCATTATATCCCTTGCCTTTCCCTTTTGTTCATCCCAATATGCTGTTAATCCAAATGATGCTACTTTATCCATATCAAACGTTCTTATTTGGGTTTGAACGAGTCTATCATCTGGTCCAAAAACTGTTGTATGTAAACTTTGATACATATTTGTTTTAGGATTACAAATATAATCTTTAAATTTATCGTTTATTGGGTGATATTCTTGATGAATCATTCCCAAGGTATAATAACAATTTGCTACTTCATCCACCATTATTTTTAATGCTAACAAGTCATGTATATCAGATAATTTATGACCCTCACTTAATCTTTTATATATACCATAAATATTCTTTGTTCTTATTTTTATTTCATTTGGTATATTCTTATTATTCAATAGTGTTTCTATCTTATACAGCATTTCTTTCAAACTGTCTGCACTAGATTCTTCAATTTTTATTTTTCTTTCCTCTATCGTTTTGTACATGTCTGGTTTTAAATATTGCAATGACAAATCTTCTAATTCTGATTTTATTCTATATGCCCCTATATAGTAAGCGAGCGGTACAAATATTTCCATAGTTTCAAGTGCATTTTCTTTTTGTTTAAATTCTGACTTGAAACTTAGTGTTCTCATGTTATGAAGTCTATCAGCAAGTTTAATTATAATTATTCTAACATCTTCAGTTATTCCTGTTATTATTTTTCTTGTATTTGCATAATTTTGATCCTGCTTAGATGAAAAATTCATTTTAGCTAATTTGGTTACTCCGTCTACCAAATTAGCAACATTCTGATTGAAATCATGAGCTATATCTTCTTTAGTAATATTAGTATCTTCTAGTGTGTCATGCAAAAGCCCAGCGCATATTGTATCTCTATCGGCGTGCATATCCGCAAGTATATAGGCTACATTTAAAGGATGATTGATATATGGTTCACCGCTTTGTCTCGTTTGACCACGATGTAATATGTTAGCATATTCGTAAGCTGCTTTTACAATTTCTACTTCTTCTGGATTATACTCTTCCAACTTATCCAACAATTCTTGTAATGTAATATTGTTCATTAAAACACCTCCATCATAACAAAAATGGCGACTAAAAAAATATTTTAGTCACCATTTATATGAATGATATTTAGAGGAGCGCATGGTAATCCCTTGCAGCATTTTTTACAAACAAAGCCATAAAAAATATCTATTAAAAATTTTTTCATAGTCATAGCACATCACTCCTCCAATAATTTAAGTTATATTTTATTACTTTAAAAAAAATAAGTCAATAGATTAAATTAAAAGATAGTATAACAAGGTGCTAAACTATTAAAATGAAGTCAAAAAACATACAATATTTGCAAAAAATATTTATACAGCAAATTAGGGAATGAATAATAAAATATTGAAAATCTAATCCGCTTTCATTATAAATAAAACTATCATCAGCATATAAAAATTTAAGGTAGTAATTAATAACGCTTATTCATTTTTCTCTAACATATTACACCTCAAATTTATTTAATAATCTTTCTTTTATTTTGTTAAATATTTCTTTATTTTCATCTGATACTTCAATAGTATCAAGTAATTCATGATAGTACCCTAACTCTTTTAATAGAATAAAACTTTCTTTAAAGTTAAAGTCAAAGATAAATGCTAGGACACATAAAATAGAATCACTTTTATTTTTTATGTCTGTTAAAGATACAGATTTTTCTTCTTTGATACATTTTAGAACTGTAGTACTTGGCGGTAAGATAAATTCGTTTTTATAATCTATTTTACGGACTCGGAAAATATCCATTTTATCAGCATCTCTTATGATGTTTACAAATACTTTTTCTTCTTCAGTAACGTCATCTAATATTTTTAGTTTATTATGATTCCTTACGGCTTTTCTAATTATTTCGTCATAAGTATCTTCCTTTATAAAACTTCTAATTAATCCTTCATCAAATAATACTTTGACACCATTTTCAGCATGGTCCATTTCTTTATCTTTAAAAGTGTTAGTTACTGCTACTTGTTCAAATCTACCTATATCATGTAAGTAACCAATTAATTTTGCTAAGTCTTTGTCTTTATTATTAAGTCCTAGTTTATTAGCTAGATTATATGATATCTTAGCAACTTCTAAAGTATGAAAGTATTTTAGTCTTATTTTTTCATTATCCCAGTCAAATTTAGATACGTATTCCTTAAACGTTTCTTCTATTTTTTCAAAGTCCATATTTCCTCCAATAAAAAAGTCCTTATATAAATATATATAAGGACGAAATATCGCGGTACCACCCTACTTCATATCAATTGATATGCTCTTAAATATTTAACGCATACATACGAGAATACTTACTATTATTTCAATATTCTAACTCCCTAGCTACCTTCAGTAGTAATAATTAATAGTTTCCACCACCACTATCTCTCTTTAAAATAATTAGCTACTTACTCCTCTAGTTCAAAGTTTTATGTATATGATTATAGTTCAATTTGTTTAATTTGTAAACATTATTTTAATATTAAGGTAAATGGATTTTTATTTGTTCCTTCACCACCTGATATCGTAACATTGCTTTTTAAATACATAACTGGTTTAACTTCAGTTAATTCAGATAATTTTAATTCACCGTGAGGATCACTATATACACCATTAGTTACACTGCTTCCTGCTAAAATAGTATTAATAGTAAAAGTTCCATTTGTGTTTCTAGCATTGATTGTCCAAAATTCATAAGGACCCATACTATTGTTTACTGTATATAAATCTCCTAAAGTAGGTAATCCCACTGCTGCCGTTATAGGATTTTCTGGACAAGTATTACTAAATGCTTCTCTAGAAGAAATTACTTTTTCACACCAAGAGGCATTTTCTTCAATTAGTTTTTTATCATAGCTTAATGTATTAAACCATTCGTTATTTAAGTAATTTTTTAAATCTGACATTGAATATCGATAATACATAGTATCGCTTTCTTCTGTATATTTTTTATTAAGTATAAAATCAGTTGCAAGTGTTATTTTAGTTAGTCCATCTTCTACTCTAATTATTCTATATTTTAGATTATTTACTTTTACGTATTCACCACT
Organism: uncultured Bacilli bacterium; assembly: GCA_934155645.1. GTDB lineage: Bacteria > Bacillota_I > Bacilli_A > RF39 > UBA660 > RGIG3091. The sequence goes on from CAKPHC010000006.1 coordinate 97,333, forward strand.
ATATCTAGTATTAATTTTTGTACCTTCTTTAACATTAGTACTGTTACCTTCTAAGATATATGGATTATAGAGAGTTCCTTCTCCTCCTATTACATAGTTATTAATTTTCATGGTAATTGCAGGTCTTATAGCAAAGTAATCTTCTTTGTTAAAGGTTGCTGCACTAACATTGTAGTTTGATAAATCACTGTTTTTCATAGCTAAATATATTTTTCCGTTTGTAGTATGGTTAGACAGTAACCAATAATATGCATCGGTAAAATAACTTGTCATTCTGTTAGTACCATGGGTTTCATAAGCATTAAGTAGTCCTACACTTCTTATTATTGTTGAACGTGAATCAGGTGCTGCTGAAGCAAAGGAAGTTGAACCTACATTCCATTCCGTCTCTTTCAAGAATTTATCACTATCTTTTAGAGTTGGTAGGAATATTTCTTGTAAATATTTATCAACATAGCTATTTTCATATTCTATTGAATCATTTAAAGTTCTAGGAATAATAGTAATTATATCGTTACATAAAAGTTTAATTACACCAGTACTTTCATTATAATTAACAACTCTCCATAGTTTTCCTGAATACCAAACATAGTTTCTTGGATTATTTCCTATAACGTATGTAACATTATCATTAGTTGTACAGTTACCACTACTTTTATTACACCAGTTTGCAACAATTATATCTTTTAAACCATCATCATCTTTAGGTTTATAAGCTAAACAGGTACTACCTTCTATTTCGGTTACTTTATATGTTTCCTCATTATTAGAGTCTTTACAAGTTAAATTAACTGCTACTTTTAAGTTACCTTTATCATTATTAAGTCTTACTTTACCATCACATGTTACTTTTTCATCTTTGAATTTTTTTAAATACTCATTTTTTATTAATTCATCAATACTAACTTCGAGACAACCAGAATCTAAATTAGTTCCTAGTTCATCTTCATTTTTAGATGCATAAGTAGTTGCACCAGCTTTAATTGCTTTTAAATAATAATTGTATTCTTTATTAGAATTATTAGTTAATAATCTTGATACAGCAGGTATTACTATTAATAGAATTAATCCCATTATTATTATTACAGCAAGTAATTCTATAAGTGAATATCCTTTTCTATTCTTCACTATATCACCCCTATTTTATATTAGTAATTATATCATTTCTTAAGTATTGGTGCAATAAAACATATTATCTTTTTTTATTGAAATGAATAAAATATACTAGGTGAATATTATGTTTCAAGGAAAAGGCCATGGTTTCTTTTGTATGTGTGATGTATGTAAAGCAAAAAGAAGAGCTAGTCTTCTTTATTCCGCATGCTTATTAGGTTTTGTTATAGTAATTTTTTATCAATCACTACTTTTAATATTTGTAACAAGTAAAATAAATGCTATTATTTTGTTTGTTGAATTAATCTGTCTTAGTATCGGAATTATTAGAATGATACTTTGATACAAAACTAGATGTTATCATTAAATAGTTTGTCAATTCATAAACATTTTTAGTATTTATTATTTCTCTAGATGATAACATTACTTTATCAGGTATTAACATTAATGCAAATAAAAGATAGATTTCCTCTTCTAATAATGGGTATTTAGTGTTATAGATTTCAAATAATGAAAAGAAATCTACTTTTTCATATACGGATTTATATAGTGATAATACATCATAAATTGGTGAACATTTACATGCCTTATCCCAACTTATTAAATAGGAATTATCCTCTTTTAAGAGGTGATCTAATTCTAAATTGTTATGACAAGTTGCTACACGATAATTCTTTTTTTCTTTTATTAATTGGTACCATTTATCAATAAAGTATTTTGCTTCATCAATACATCTATAAATAATAGTACTATTTCTTAATAATAAGTATCCACTAGGTGAAGTATACTTTTCTTCTTCAATAATGGTTTTCATATTATCGTAATAATTACTTAAATACGTTAATTTATCATTAAACTCTTCGTATATTTTTTTTATTAAATCACCCTCATTAGTTTTATAAAATGTTGTTTTGTTATGAAGTAATGAAATTATATAGACAATATCTAAAGCTCGTTCTTCATCCGTTAAGTTAATGTTGTTAACATATGGATATATTTCATAGTCATCACCATAACTATAAGCATTAACAAAGTTAACAAAATTTTTAGTTTCTAAATATCTAAAAAGTTCTCTATTACAATGTTTATTTTTCTTTACAACGAATTTTCCTTTGTCAGTATCAATTATTTTTACACCTTTTAAGTATCCGTATTTGTTTATTTTAAGGTTATTCATTAGAGTTTGGAATAATTAGTTTAGTTCCTATTCTTATGTCTGATAAATCATTATATTCTGCTAGGGTGTCTCTTGATGTTTTATACTTGTTGATTACAGTATCTAAGTTATCGCCTTCTCTTATGATGTAGACACAGTAAGTTGCAAAAGTTTCATCAGTATTTTTGAAAGCAGAGAATATTGAAGTAACAGAGTTTTCGGTGGTAGATTGAGTATCTTGGTCGACAGTCATACTAGTGGTGTTAGTGTTAGTATCTACTTCATTAGTATTAGATGTTTTAATACTTTCTATATTAACAGGAACTTCTAATGGTTGAGAGGTACTGGTATCTAAAAACAAATCTTCATCTTCAACCGTCTCTAATTCTTCACCTCTTGCAAGTTCTTCTTGTGGTAATACCTCTTCTTCATATTCAGGATAACTAGATATAACTTCTTCTTTTGTAGCTTCATCTTCTTTTTCTTCTTTTAATTCAAGATTATCTATACATAAATCTATATGTAATAATAATTTTTCTTCATCTACTACTTCATAAACAAAATCATCTATATCTAGTGATATATTTTTAGTATCATATTTGTCATCGATTGTTATTTCAATAGGAACTTTATAACTAAATTCCTCATCTATTTGACTTGCTTCTGTCATTTTATAAGAACCGGACACAATAAAGTCTCCTTTTATCGTATCGCTGTTTTCTAAAGATAATGTGTGTTCTAATGAAATACTAGTGATTTTGCTAATCATTGTTTTAAAAATTATTTCCTTTTTAAAAGGTATTATTTGTTTCATAAAAATCCTTCCTTCCTATTGAAATATATGTAAATGTTAAAAAAATATACAAAAAAAGTTCTAGAAACTTCTAGAACTTCCTCCGCCTCCTGATGAACCTCCGCCACCAGAGAATCCACCAGATGAACCACCTCCGGAAAAGCCTCCAAATGATGAGTAACTTCGATATCCTCTTCTACCCCTTGGGCCACTTTTTCCGCCAAATTTTACTGATAAATATATTAATAATATCCAAAAAGCTATTTCAAAAACAATAAATATTATAAAACCTACAGTATCATCCTCTTCTTCTATTGGAGAATCGATTTCTTCATCTAGATTATAATAATTAGCTATTTCTTTGTAAAAAGCTTTATATCCATTAAGCATTCCTTCATCAAAATTATCCTCTTTGAAGAAAGGAATCATATATGTATCTTGAAATCTACCTGTTTTACCATCCGGTAAAATCCCTTCTAAACCATAACCAACTTCTACTCTTACCTTTCTATCTTCTAGCGCTAATAAGATTAAAAGTCCATTGTTTTCTTTTTCATCACCGATTCCAAATTTTCTAAATAAATCGGTTGCATATTCTTCTAATGAATCACCATCTAAGCTTGGAATAGTTACTACTACTATTTGAGCTTTAGTCTTATCATTTAGATTTTTACTATGTTCAAATATATAGTTTTCTGTTTCACTACTTAGTATGTTAGCATAGTCATTAACATAAAACTTTTCAGTTGGATTGACTAGTGCTGATGCTTTAAGTGGACACAATAGAAGTAAAATACTTACTAAAAAATAAATATATTTTTTCATATTAGAATTCTACTTTTGGTACTTCTGTTTTAGATGGTTCTACTTCAAAGTAATCTTTTTCACTAAATCCAAACATTCCTGCGATTAAGTTTGTTGGGAATTTTTTTACTTTAGAATTGTATGCTTTTACTGCATCGTTATAATCACGTCTTGCAGTTGCAATTCTATTTTCTGTACCTGCTAATTCATCACTTAGTTGAATAAAGTTTTGATTAGCTTTTAAATCAGGATAATTTTCTACAATTACCATTAATGCATTTAATGCACTAGTTAGTTCATTGTTAGCTTCTCCTTTTTCTTTGATTGTTTTAGCTTGTAATAGATTTTCTCTAGCTTTAGTAACACTGTCGATTGCTGCTTGTTCATGAGATGCATATCCTTTTACTGTACTAACTAAATTAGGAATTAAGTCAGCACGTCTTTCTAACATTACTGACACGTTAGAAAACTCACTGTTAACGTTTTCTTCTAATGTAACGATTGAGTTATAAATTCCTCCTAATGCTAATGCTATTACAATGATTACTGCTATAATTACAAGTAATACTGTACTTCCCTTTTTCATATTTTCACCTTCCTTATTATTATTTTATCATATTTGCAGAAAATAAAAAGAGTATTTTAATATCATTAAATATTTAGAAAAGTTCTCTTCAAGTTATATATATTGCTAATGTTACTCAACAACTATTTCTAGATATATTTAAAAGAATTCCGATACTAGCCATACTTATTAATAAACTACTACCTCCATAACTTAAAAATGGAAGTGTTACACCTGTTACTGGAATTAATCCTACTACTACCATTAAATTCATAACAGCTTGAATCAATATTTGAAATGTCATACCAAATGCTAAATACTTACCAAAAGAATCACTACATCTTAGTGATATTCTCATTCCTCTATACAAAATAAATACAAATAAAGATGCTACTATAATAATTCCTAAAATACCAAACTCTTCACTGATAATAGAAAATATAAAGTCTGTTTGAGGCTCTGGTAGATAAAAGTGTTTCTGTCTGGAATTTAAAAATCCCATTCCTAATAAGCCACCTGGCCCTATCGCATACAAAGATTGAATAATTTGAAATCCTGTTCCTAAAGGGTCGTTCCAAGGATTAATAAACGATGTAATTCTATCCATTCGATAAGGTGCAATTAATATTAAAACTATTATACCAACTACTCCTAAGGCTCCTAGTCCAAAGAAGAATTTCATATTAACACCAGCTACAAAAAGCATAGCAATAATACTTACTACAATAATCATTCCAGTTCCAAAGTCTGGCTGCAACATAATAAGTCCAAATACTAAAAACAATACTCCTAAGATAGGAAATACTCCTTTAGTAAGGTCTTTTATAAATTGATTTGATTTAGATAAATATTTACTAGTTAACATAATAAGTCCTAGTTTAGCAAATTCACTAGGTTGTATTCCAAAGGAACCTATACCAAACCAGCTTCTACTACCATTTCTTATTTTACCTATTCCAGGGATTAATACTAATATTAGAAGTATGATACAAGCAATAAATATAGGAAAAGCCTTTTTTTCATATATTTTGTAATCTATTTTACTAATTAATATCATTAAAAATGTTCCAATTATAATAAATAATCCTTGTTGTTTTACATATTTAAATGCATCATTAAACTTATATTCTGCCCATATGTAAGATGATGAATATATCATTACAAGTCCAAAAAGAATAAGTGCCATTACAGCAAAAAAAAGATATATATCGATGTTTTTTTTCAATAAAATCACCTTTATATATCTTATAACCAAACTCCGAAGAATATTCCGGCCATAGTAAGAATTAGTCCTACTACCCAGAATAATTTAACTATATCTTGTTCACTCCATCCTAGTTTTTCAAAATGATGATGAAGCGGTGTCATTAAGAATAATTTTTTCTTAAATGTAAATAACCAGAATACTTGTAAAATGACACTCAATGTTTCTATTACAAACACACTAGCAACTACAAGTAGCGTTACTTCTCTATGAGTTAAAATAGCAACTGCACCCATAACAGCACCAAGTGCTAATGAACCAGTATCACCCATAAATACTTTAGCAGGATAAGTATTATAAATTAAGAATCCAAATAAAGCTCCGGTTAATACAAAAGTAAATATTCCTATTTCTTCAAATCCTACCATTAATGAAATTAAACTAAATGCAATAAATGCTATAGCAGAAAGTCCACCAGCTAAGCCATCTAATCCATCAGTTAAGTTAACTGCGTTACTAGCACCTACTAATATAAATAATAAGAATACTCCGTAGAACCAAGACATTTCAATATGTATACCCAAGGTTGATACAATTAACGCTGTCTGTCCTCCATTTTTCATATATAAATAGAAGAATCCTAAAGCAATTAATACTTGTAACAATAATTTTTGAATTGTTGTAAGTCCTTCATTATTTTTCTTTTTTAAACTTAAATAATCATCCAAAAAACCAATAAAAGCATATCCAGTAAATACTAAGAGAATAATACCTAAATTAGTTGTAAGTTCTATTTTTTGGGTTGCTATTAGAAGTAATGTTGCTAAAAGTGTTGGAATGATAAATATTAAACCACCCATAGTAGGAGTTCCCTCTTTTTTCTTATGATTATCTCCTACAAATATACTTATTCTCTGTCCTACTTTTAGTTTCTTTAAAGCTGGTATTAATAATAAACCTAATACAACTGCTCCTAAAAAACCAATCATTATTGCGAAAACCGCTTTTGTTAATAATAACATACCTGACATGTTTATCACTCCAAATCCGTACCTATGATTATACTATAAATATAAGGTAATTTGTTTATAAAATTGCGCATTAGACAATTAGTTGACATAAAAATTACTATATTTCTATATAAATATATTCATTTAATTTTATATTAATAACTTTTTATATTCACTTATTGCCATTAACATCTCTGATACTATTATCTCATTAATTGGATTGTTTTCAATACTACTATCTAGTATTTTTTCTATTTCATCTAATGGGACATATACTAATTTAAAGGCTCCTTCTTTTTCTTCTTCTGTATAATTGGTTTTATCAAGATTAAATTCTTCATCTAATGGAATATAAAAATAGTAGATTATAGATAGTCTGTTTTCATCAGAACCATGATAGTTTTTAGTGTATTGTTCTATTTTAAAATATGGTAATAAATTACTAGTATCTACATCAATTCCTGCTTCTTCCATTATTTCACGATGTAGGCATTCTTCTATTGTTTCACGAGATTCTAAATGGCCTCCTGGAAATTGATAACTTCCATATGAATACCCTAATAGTATTTCATTTTTAGAATTAATTATTAATCCTTTTACTCTTGTTACAGTACTAGTTATATCATCTATAGTTAAATTATCTTTATTATAAGTATACTCCGTCATTATTTACTTTCCCTTTTCATTGTCATTACTTTTAATTTTTCTTTTAATTCATTACTGTTAGTACGCCAGTTTTTTTCTAGCATTGAATTTATTCTTTCAGGACTTGTTTTAATAAGCCCTAATTTATTTTTATATATGTAGCAAAGAGGATTGTCCCCTTCAAACATATAACATGATATTAAGCCTAGGTCATTAATTTCACCATATGATAAGTTATACATAGATAAATGTTGTTTTTCTTCTTCTGATAATACTCTTAATAATAAATCATCAACATATCTTTTGGCTTCACAATCACCATCAAAGTTTTTTAAAAGTTCATTTTTTACAAAATCTAATTTTACTTCTAGTAATAAACTTCTTCCATAGTATTCCTTTGATAAATTATCAAAATATTCTTTAGTAACTTCTATTCTTTTATCAAAGTAACCTTCTTCGCTATATATTTCTAACTTTTTATCCATTTCTTCACATTCTCTTAGTGAGATAATATCGCAGTCATAATCTACTAGGGAGTTGAATCCAAAATTTTTAGTTTGCATTTTAGATTGGATACGATATAAATCAAGTGTTAAATCTAAAAGATAGTTTTCTTTTTCGTTTACCGTTAATAAAACTGCTTCATGTGATGCTCTTGTTCGTTTGTTAGGAATATCTCTATTTACTACTTTAGCTTTTACTCCTTCGATTATACCACTGTTAATTGCAAAAGCTAAGATAGTTGATATTTGAGAACAAGTTTGATATTTAGATATTTTCCCGTGAAAGTCAATCTTTTTATTAACAATTTTAGGGTCAATCATTACTCTATAATCATAACAAAACAATTCGCCTAGTTTCATATACAACCATCTTACTTGATATAATTGTGGTACATCTTCTGGTATATTTAATAATATTAAGTCTAATGAACTAGAAATATCATCGTCTATTTTCATATCATTCACCACAATCATTATATCATAACCAAAAAGAAAAGAGAAACATTATGATTTCTCTTGTAATTTTTTTAATTTATTAATCTGCCTATTTAACAGAATACACAATCTATTAATTCTTATATCAGAATATCCAGTTAAAGTTTGATACTTGTGTAATAGTTCATCAAACCACTCTACTATTCCATCTAATTTATTTAAATCTATTCTTTTAATATCTTTAACAACTTTAATTATCTCATCAAATGGTTTAACTTCATAAAATAATTTTCCTTCATTGGAAATATGTAATTCTTCTTCATCATAATACTCTATGTTAAGACTTTGACCATTATCAAATATTGGTGCAACATCTAGCCATTTTAATGTATTAACATCTCTTATAATTCCAAAATTATTAAGATGTCTATCTTCGTTCATAATTATAAAATCTAATATATACATGTTTTCCATTTTTATACGAGCATCTTTTATACCTTCGGTATCTAGTTTTTTTATGTATTCTTCATAATCGTTAATATTGTCATATCTTTTCATATTTTCTTTAATTTGATGACATGTTACTAATTCAGTATTTATATTAATAAAACAGGGACATTTAGATATAACCATATCTTTATATGTATCAAGTGTATATTCAACATGATTAAATCCTAAACGTTTACATATTTCACTTGCTAAGGCTTCATTAAATGGTTGTAATGTTTCATTTTTATAACCACCTTTTAATAAGTATCTGGTACCATTTTCAATAATCCATGCTTTTTTTAACATTCCGTCTGTAGTATTATTAGGAGTTCTTAGTGATGCGATATTTTGAATTATTTTACTATTTTTTGATAATGATGCTTCCATAAATTCTAAATAATCAAAGTCATTTTCAAAGAAATTAATATCATCATATTTGATATTGGAATCCAGTGGCTTTAACCAATATTGGTCAGATAAAGAAAGTCCAAATGATTTGTCTAAAAGTTCAAAAGGTGCAATAATATTTAATCTGTGCAATAACAAGTCTAACTGGTCTCTCCATGAAGGAATTCCTCTTCCTTTAAACCATTCGCTTAATTTTGTTCTGAAGGAGTCATCAAGAGTAGCATCTTTTAAAATGTATGGAGCGTAATTAATGTTATAAATTTCATAAACATTGGTGAAAACTCCGGTTGCCGAATCATATTCAGCTTTTAATACTTCAATGTTTTTATTCATAAGAAGACACTTCATGTAACATCACCCACTTACATTATATCAATTTTTTTCTATATATAAAAGATTACTTTTTAATTGAAATAAGCTTTATTATTTTTATATTAATCTCCTAATAAGAGACGAACTTTTGACGTTGATAAGACTTTTTCACCAGCACTTGGTGATTGTTCTATTACTTTATTACCTGTTCCTGTATATTCTACTTCTAATGGATACAATTCCCTAGTTGCTTCTTTTGATGTTTTGCCAATAACGTTAGGTACTACATAATAAACAGGGTCATCCCATTGTTTTACCTTTTCTATAGCGCCTTCTTGTTTTTCAATACCTAGAGCATCAATTATATCTAATAGTATTCTTCTTGCTATAGGTGCTGTTGTATAACTCGATAATAGTGCTGTGTTTTTAGGATTATCTATAGCAACATACAAAACAGCTTTAGGGTCATTACTCGGTACTACTGCCATAAACGACATAATATAATTGTTAACTAAATATCTTCCATTTTCTACTTTTTGAGCAGTTCCAGTTTTGCCACCTATTCTATATCCATCAATAAAGGCATATTTACCTCCACCGCGTGCTACTACACTTTCTAGTGCATAACGCATTTTATCACTTGTTTCTTTACTAATTGTTTTTCTAACTAGAGTTTTATCAATACTTTTTATAATAGTATCAGTCTCTGGTTCTAGAAAGTTTTTAACAACATATGGCTTATATAAGTTTCCACCATTAACTACTGCTGATACTGCTGTTACTTGTTGAATTGGAGTTACACTTACTCCTTGGCCAAAAGCAGTAGTTGCAAGTTCTAGCTCACCTACTTTATCGAGTGGAAAGACAATACCTTTGCCTTCTCCATTTAAGTCAATTCCTGTTTTAGCTCCAAATCCAAATAAATCTATATAAGAAAATAACTTCTCTTTTCCTAGTAATTGACCCATTTTAACGAATCCTGGGTTGCAAGAGTTTTCTAATACTTGCAAAAATGTTTGAAGGCCATGACCTCCTGCCTTCCAGCAACCTATTCTAGCACCACCTATATGAACTGAGCCGGAATCAAAGAAAGTATCTTTTTCTAAATCTATTACTCCTTCTTCAATTGCTGCTGAAGTAGTGATTATCTTGAAAGTAGAACCCGGTTCATATGAAGCCCATATAGGTAAATTTCTACTTAGTACTTCCATAGAATAATTACTATAATTGTTAGAATCATAAGTAGGCCTACTACTCATCCCCAGTATTTCTCCTGTGTTCGGGTCCATTACTACGGCTAGTGCCATGTCGGGATTAAACATATCTACAACATTACTTAGTTCTCGCTCTAGTGATTTTTGAATGTTATAATCTATTGTTAATTGAATATCAATCCCTGACTGTGGTTGTTCATATATTTCAGATATATTAAGATTATTTCCTTTAGCATCTGAAAAGTATTTAATAGCACCATTTTCTCCGGTTAGGTAGTTATCATATTCTAGTTCAAGTCCAGATAACCCTTGATTATCAATACCTACATAACCTAGAACATGAGAAAGACTACTGCCGTATGGATAATATCTTTTAGATTCTTTTACTAAATAAACTCCATCTAGTTTTAAATTAGCTATTTTATCTGCCACCTCATAAGACAATTGCCTACCTTCTGGGTGGACACGTTCAATGGAAGTTTGTTTATACACATGTTTATCCATTTCTTTTTTAGACACATTAAGAATTTCTGCTAAAAGCGTTGATGCTTTTTCTTTATCAGATATTTGACTAGGAATAAGTACTAAACTAGTAGTTGTAATGTTATCAGCTAATACTACTCCATTTCTGTCTAATATTCTTCCTCTATCAGCAGCTATTGGAAGTTCCCTACTCCACAAATCATTTGCAAGTGTATTAAGTTTGCTATAGTTAATTAACTGAACGTATGCAACCTTAAAAATTATTACTATAAACATAGCAGTTATTATCAATAATACTATTCTTATTCTTTTATCAATACTTTTAAAAAACATATTTTTCACCTATTAATTTATATGTAAAAAATATGCTTTTATTTTATTATTTCATCTAATCTTTTTATTTTTCGATATACCTTATTTTCTTGATGCCAACCATCAATGTCGCTTCCATCTTTATTGAAAAATATAGGTATTCCTCCTTTACTATTCCAGTCATCAAGATTATGCACAGTATCATCTATTAAAATATTGCCAATTGGATTTACTATATCCGTTTTCTTTAAGGTATAAGGTGCTAGATAAACACTGCTTGTCACACCTAAATTTCTTAATTTTCTTATCTTTGCAGTACCTTCATTTTCCATAGAGTGTATTTTGGTAAGTATCGCCACGTCTTCTCTAGTTCGTTTTAATATTTCAATCGCATCATTTATTATTTCACTGTTATCTAAAATATTATTCCAATCTATATTTTGAATATATTTTAATTTTATACTTTCACTTTTTACTTCAAGCTTTCTGTATCCTTCAAATAAAAGAGATTCCGATTCAAATATAACCCCATCAAAATCAACATATATCATATTATTACCTCCTACTTATACTTTGATGTTTTTTGATAAATCATTTTCTTAGAACGTCCAATCTGTTCATAAGTTAGTGATGACAAATACATCTCTGGATTGACATTTTTCTTATTTATAACTAAATTTCCAAATGCTTCTAATAGATTTGGATTAAGTTTTAAATCATCAAGATAATTCAAATATTTATAAAATTCAAGGATTGACATCCTATCAACATTATCACCATATAAATAGTTTAAAATCATAATATTATAGCAATATAAATCACTGTTACTATCTGCTATCACATGAGCGTATATTGAATCATCTTGATTGATATTATACTTACCATTAACGTTATTTAACAAGGAACTGGCAGTTAAAAATCTGGCAGGTGATGAATTGTTATTGGCAATTTTACAACTATCTAGGTCAATTACGTATAATTGTCTCTTTTGTTCATTTACAATGAAATTTGAATCATGTAAATCGTTTATGTATAAATCTTTTAATGGACTATATTTCCTTATAACATGCATTTGTTCTAATAATTCACCTATTTTTTTCAAATAATAAATCTTCTCTTTATAATCCTTGGATTTGTCATTTAGAATATCAGTTAAATTAGTTCCTTCTACAAATGGTACAGTAAAACCTTTTATATCACCAGAAACTGATATTAAATAATCAGGTTTATAAAAAGAATCTGGTAAATATTCCTTATATGTATCTAACATTTCAATAGTATATAATTTGTTTGCAAATACTTTACCACTTTCATAGTGCAGTTTTTTTATTATTTTGTGAGCACCACGATAATTAAAATCATATATTCTACCTTCGGTGTTAGTGCTTTCTTTAGACAACTTCAAAGGTTCAAGTTGTTCAAACTTAGATTTAGAAAGAGTTATAATTTTCATATTAATCTTCTCCTCCTTGTTAGTTGTTTATTATATCATCTATTCTTCCAAATTAAAAGTCATACTTTTACGTATGACTTAGTTATTTCCTATTTGTTCAATGAGCCTAAAATAAGTTTCTCTTATTTCTGCTTTATCCTGTGATGATGTGTTACGTATAGTTAATGTTAATTGGTAACCACTATCCATTGAGAAAAGTAAACTTGTACTTGTTTCCTTATATTCAATTGCTGATGATGAAATATTCGCATATGGGAAAAAGTGTATTTTTTTAGTTCCTCCAAATAATCCTTTTTGAACAAAAATAATTATTTTTCTATCAGTTAATAATAGTTTTTTTCTAAATGATGAATAACTACACCAAATTGTTTCATCTTTTTCTACATAGTCAAATACAAATGCTGGTAACTCTTTTACACTTATCTTTTTAGTAAAATTACAATATGCTAATTCTTTATATTTAATATAAGACATATTCTCACCTTCTATATTATTACTAAATTAAGTTTATCATAGAAGAATTGTAAACAAAAGAAAAAAGTTAAGAATTGACATCTTAACTTTACAAATATTTTTATTTTACTATGTTAATATTTTCTTCAGTACTAGAAGTAACTACTAATGTTTTTGAATATAGATGTCCTACCCAGAAAGTGTTTTCTTTCTTTTGAGTAGAATTCCATGTTAATCCATCTGTATATAAATCTACATTTTTCGCAACGCAGTTAATTACGTTGACATCAACATCACCTAATCCAAATAAAGAGCCAGATGTAGCGTTTTCTCCACCTACAAAAGTGTTTTCAACAGTGCAATTCTTAAATGTTTGAGCATTTGTTTCAGCAAATCCTAATATTCCACCTGATTGCCAATTGTTTTCTACTCTACTATTTTTAACTGTTATATTTTCAAATGTAGTTTTTACATAGTTTTTACCCATTACTACACCAGCATAAGTTTGATTAGCTTTTTTAGTTTTAACAAATGCATTATCAAATACTAGGTTTTTAATAGTAACTGAACTTGCATTATAACTAATGAACCCAGCTGCATTAAGTGTTTCATCGTTAACAGTCATATTTTTAATACTATGACCTTGTCCATCGATTACAGTACCATTTAATACACCATTCCAAGCATTAATTGGAGTCCAGTTAATACCTTTTAAGTTAATATCATTAGTTAATACTATTAATTTACCTTTATAAGCTTCTGGATTTTGACTTATTTTTAATAAATCTTCTGCTGTTTGAATAGATACTTTGTTACTGTCTTCTTGAAGTCTTACATAAACTAGTCTTGTTACTTTGGTAGCTTCATTACCTGCAGCATCTTTTGTAAAGTATACTAGGTTATATCTCCCTTCGTTATTAGTATCAACACTACTTACTCTACCTAAGAAAGTTCCATCTAAAGTGTAGTAATTAATGTATGCAGGTGCTAAGTTAGTGATTGTTTCATCTACGTTATCAGTAACTGTAGCATATTCTTCTGTATAAGTATCTACACCACTAACTAAGTTAATATTCTTTTCTCCATTTAATGTGATAACTGGAGCAGTTGTATCAACTACAGTGTAATGTATATCATTACTTACCATGTTTCCTGCTTTATCGTATGAGAAGTAACGGCATACAAATTTTCCTGGTTTTGTTTGATCTGGAATTGATCCGTTTTTAGCATACCACTCATCTAAAACAACTTTAGATAGTCCAGATAATTCATCTTTTACATATTGTGCCATATCAGTTGGGCATGTAAATGTTGCATTTTTATCTGCTTCTAATGTATAACCCCATTTTTCAGGTTTAAATATAGGTGCAGTTTTATCAATTATAAATGTAACTTTTGTAATATTATTTGCTTTATCTGTTGCAGTAATTACATAAGTACCTTCTTCTGTAATTGTCATGCCTTCTGTAAATGTTATTTCATTATTATTCTTTGTTAATGTTACTGTATTAAGATTTAAGTCTTTAACGCTTAAAATTACAGTACCATTTTCTCTGTTAAAGTAAACTATATTATTATTTACTTTTTCGTATTTTGTATCATTTAAGTATACTAGTGGATAATCTTTATCGATTGCAAATGTGACTGTTGTAACATTTCCTGCTTTATCAGTAACAGTTAATGTATAATTACCACGTTTTGTAATCATTGTTCCACTTACGTATTCTACTTCTTCATTATTTTGGTTAGTTAATATTGCAGTATATTCGTTTTCATCAGTTATTACTGCTTTAACGTTTTTAACAGTGTATGCACCGTCAGCAAGAGAAGTTCCTTTATCATCGAATAATTCAACTACTGGAGCGTTTTTATCGATATTTTTAATAGAGTAATATCTTACTACTTCGTTTCCTGCTAAGTCAGAAATTGTAACGTTTCCATTTACATTTTCTTCAAATACACGGCTAATTGCCATACCATCTTCTGATAATGTCCATCCTTCTACTGGAAGTAATTTTTCATTTACTCTTATTGTAACTTCAACGCTTCCGTTTGTTGGTGTAGTTGGATTATATGTAGTGCTTACAGGTTTTGGTGGTTCTTTATCAATATTCTTGATAGAGTAATATCTTACCACTTTATTTCCTGCTAAGTCAGAAATTGTAACGTTTCCATTTACATTTTCTTCAAATACACGGCTGATTGCCATACCATCTTCTGATAATGTCCATCCTTCTACTGGAAGTAATTTTTCATTTACTCTTATTGTAACTTCAAC
>CAKPHC010000007.1 GCA_934155645.1 uncultured Bacilli bacterium
ATTGCCATACCATCTTCTGATAATGTCCATCCTTCTACTGGAAGTAATTTTTCATTTACTCTTATTGTAACTTCAACGCTTCCGTTTGTTGGTGTAGTTGGATTATATGTAGTGCTTACAGGTTTTGGTGCTGTTTTATCAATTACAAAAGTTATTAATTTAGTCTTATTCATAGCTAAATCTGTTGCTACTAATGTATAAGTTCCTTCTTCTGTAATTACATCACCTGGTTTATAACTCTTAATATGAGTACCATTTCTCTTTAATGTTGCATTTTTGAAATTGACATCGCTAATTACTGGTGTTACATCAGTATTATAATATTTACCATCTTCTACACCTGTAATTACTGGTTTAGTTTTATCAATAGTAAATGTTACAGTTGTTTCATTTCCTACTTTATCAACTGCTACTATTGTATAAGTCCCTTCTTCTTTGAAGTTAAGAACTAATTCTCTTCCTTCATTATTAGTACCAGTAGTAATAATACCTGTTTGTTCAATATCATTTACTAATACTTTAACTAAGAATTTATCAGTTATTGTAGCTGTTACGTCAGTTCTATAGTATTTACCATTTTCTACGCCTGTGATTACTGGGCTAGTTTTATCTATTGCTACCCAAACTGTTGTCTTGTGTCCTGCTTTATCATAAGCAGTTAAACGATATGTTCCTTCTTCTGTTAAGACAAAGTTTTTATCTTGAACTAATTCTTTTGTCTTTTTATCTTGATTATATATTTCAACATAATCTAATGTAATGTCATCGATTTCGACATTAATATCTTCTGTACTATGAGTACCGCTTGCTATGTTAAATTTAGGTGCTGTTAAGTCAATGATAAACTCTATAACAGTTTCGTTGAAGGCTTTATCAACAACTTTTAGTGTATAAGTTCCTTCTCCTACTGTTTGTCCATTTTCTATTTCTTCTTCAGCGCCACCATCTTTAGTAAGCTTCATAGAAAATTCATTTTCGTCTTCTACTTCGATACTAGTTTCACTAGATAAGATAGCTCCATTTTCAATATTGATTACTGGACTATTAACATCATCTAATAGTTTTGCTAATTCTTCTAGTTTGTCTTCTAGTTCTTTCTTTAACTCTTCGTTAATTACATTTGAAACTTTACTTACTATTTCTTCAGTTTCTCTGAAATCTCTTGCATTATCCATTTCGTCTTTGTCTAATGCTGTATTAACTTTTTTTTCTAGTTCTTCAACTAATTTTTTAGCATCAATCATATCTTTAACTGCATCTAGTCTTTCTTGTAGTTCATTTTTTTGATTTTCATTAGTAACTTTATTAACTAAATCTAGTGCATTTTCATATGATTCGTCATCAAGTTTATCTTCAGCATTTTTTACTGCTTCTAATGCTAAATTATAGGAATTATCGATAACTTGTACTAAATTATTAGCTGGATTATTATTATTATTGTTGTTGTTATTGTTATTATCATCTTGTCCATTGTTTTGATTGTTACCGTTATCTATTATATTATCTTGATTATTTTTATCTTCGATGTCTGTTTTACCATCGCCATTTTTTTCTTCATTTCTACTTGGGTTAGCGAATGTAAAAATTGTTAATCCTAGGAAAATAAATAATACAATAGCAATAATATACTTCTTCTTATTATCCATAAATATATACCTCCCATTAATATTTCACATCCAAGACAGATACGACGAATATACCCTATTCCTGAATTCACTATATATTATAATTATAATCATTAAAATTGTCTACAAGAAAAATCAATTTTCGACAAGAAAAAAATTCACTTTCGTGAACTTTTTATTTAACAATTTTTATTCTATCGAGAGGCCAAATTCTAAGTCTTACTTTCCCTATAATATCTTTTTTAGAAACAAGTCCTACTGCTTCATCCCTGCTGTCCATAGAGTCCCCTCTATTATCGCCTAAAACAAAGTACATATCGTCTGGTACTTTAACGTATCCAATGTCACTTAAAGAAAAATCTTCAGTAACTACATCATCATTTAAATAGGACTCACTATAATAAGAATTGTTTATGTATAATTTATTACCTTGAAATTCAATTGTATCACCAGGAAGTCCAATTACTCTTTTAATTAAGTATTTGGTATCAGCATAATTAAAAGCAATAACGTCTCCTCTTTTAACATTTATAATTCGATAACTAATCTTATCTAAGATAACGATATCATTATTACTAAATGTAGTAGACATAGATGAACCTACTACTTGTTGTAACCCTACTACATATATTGCAATTACTAATACAATAATAACAAAAATTATATACTTAAATGTATCTTTCAAAAACTCTTTAATATCTAACCAATCCACAGAGCATCACCTTAATTTAAGTTTATCATATTTTTATGAATTGACTATTAAATCTTAGTTTAATCCTAAAATTTGACATTTTTATTGTAAAGAAAAAAGAGTATTTCTACTCTTTATCCATTAATTCTTTTTTTAATTATATATGCGCCAAGTATTACTGAAGAAGAAATTATTACTAAAAACAATCTACTAGAATTAACATTAGTATTTGGTGGTGTGATTTCACCTGATGAGATTGCTTTATAATAAACGTTCATAATGTTTTCTTCTTTATCTAAAACAGTAATTGGTTCAAAGTTATCAAATGTAAAACCTTCTTTAGGTTTATCTATAAATGAATTTATCTTTTTACCATATGGTTGACCATAGAAACACTCAGTATTATTTATATCAATAATACCTCCATAGAAGTAATTAATACAGTAACTTAAGTCATTTTTCTTAGAATAAATTACATTTATAACATTGTCTTTTTCTTTAATTATAAATGTATTATCATCGCCACTGTAATGATATCCTTCTGGTATTTTGTAAGTAGTATCTATAGTTATTTCTTTATTTAATTCGGCTGTACCTGTAATCTTATCTATTAAGTTATCTTTATCAATGCTATCTTTATAATAGTTGATTACGTAATTATATTCAGGTAAAACCCAGTATACTTTTGAAGACTTTTCAAGTGATTTAGTAACTTCTTGTGCTAGATAATCAGTATATTTTATAGTTGCTTCTTTATTTGTATCATACCATCCTGTCTTGCTATTATTATCTATTTTAATATTAAAGTTAAAGCTAGAAGTCTCTTCTGTTAATTCATCTATATTAATTGTTACTTTTTTATTATTGATTGTTACGCCTTCACTTTTAGTGTTTTCAACATAAGTAAAGTTATCGCCAATAATATCGGTTATAGTTACGTTGGTTCCAGCTGGGAAGTTAGATATGTCTTTAACAATATTACTGAATTTATCTTTAATATCACTTATTTTTCCATCAGCATAGTACTTGGTATCAGGACTTGATACTATTTCTCTTAAAAAATTAGCGTTTTTAGTAGTTGTATCATATCCTACTGCAAATAGTTCAATATTTGCGTTTTTAACAGCTGTAGCTGCTTCTTTTGCTTCTTTGATTGCTACAATATCTGTTCCAAAGTTAGGGTAAACATCTGGTTCACCATCAGACATTAAAACAATATATTTTTTAGCTTTAGATTCTTTAACTGTATCTAATATTTCTTTAGCTTTTGATAGTCCCTCTTTAATATTAGTACCACCATTAGGTTTTTTAAAATCATTAATAGTTAATTCACTACTAGAAAAATTTCTTTTAACAGTAGCACCTGTAGAGAAATTAACTAATGCAATATTACTTTTTTTAGCATTTTTTAATAACTCTTTTGAAAATTCAATAGCACCTGTAGTAGCATTTTTCCATTTATCACCACAGTCTTTTGTATGGCTTTCACACATACTTCCTGAAGTATCAAATACAACTACTGCATATATTGGATTTTCTTTGTTTTCACTCTTAGTTGCATTTTTACTAATAATATCTAATTTTACATTGTAAATACCTTTTGCCTTATCAACAATTGATAAAGTTTTAGTAAGTTTTACTCCACCTGGTGTAGTAATATCACCTATCGTATTAACTTCATCTATTAAGTCTCCTCTTTCTTCTGCTAGGACAGATGGTATTCCTATAATAGTTACAAGTATTAAAAAACTACAAAATAATCTTTTAATTATTTTACTCATTATTATCCCCTACTTTCTTAAAGTTAACTAAAAGAAATGAATCTTTAGGTTCATAGAAACATGTTTGTAATGTCATTAGTTGGTCATTTAGTTCTACATCTTCTTCAAAATCAATGATTGAATTGTCTATTAACCATGAAATATGGTTACTTAATTCTTTACTAGATGAGAATTCAATACGTGTGTGTGTAGTTGTATTTTTAGGTATAATCATGATAGAAAATATTTTCCATTTGGATATTTCTTTTTCAGTAGTAAGGTATATGTATGGATTATTCTTAGCAAATTCTTCATCTAAAAATTTAGTTAATTTTTTAAAATCAGTTTGCAATGTTCTAGAATTGTGTCCATATATTAACAATTTCTTACTATCTAAGTTGTTTCTATAATCGAAGAAAAGACTTCCTTTTATATCATGCTTTCTTCTAGCATCATGATTCATGTAGAACTCGTTGTTATTTGTTTGTACTACAACACTTTCTAATTCTAAAGATTTACTAGAAATTACTGCTTTTATCTCTTGGTTATCAAACTCCTTTCTTAAATCTTCTATTTGTTTATTAGTATTAGGAACAAATTCTATAACTGGCTCTGGTGTATTTTCTATATTAGGATTAGTTTTTATTTCTTCTTTAGTATTTCCTTTTGGTACTAATATGAAAACAATGCAGATAATTATAGATATCTTGAAAAATCTCTTCATGTTATTTGCCCCTTATACCAATAAATCTATGTTTTAATTATAGTTTTTATGTATGACGAATTATGTTGAAAAAGGGTAAAAAAAAGAACAAATTTTATTTGTTCCTTAGTGTCAATATATAGTTATTGTTAACGTTATAATTACTGGATTTAATTTGTTTGCTGCTTTGTACAATCTCCACCAGTAGTTGCAATTACTTCTTTTAATTTTTCTATTGCTTCTTTATTATCAGTAATATCTTTTAAATAGTCTTTATTCATAATCTCTATTGCATCTTCACTAGCTTCTCCTGTTAACTTATCAATATATTTTACTATTTTGCCATACTCCAGTGTTATTGTAATACTTGTATTTTCAAATTCACATGTCAATTCTTCTTTAGTTGTACAACCAGTTAGAAAAAGAAAACTTATTAATAAAAGTATTATGCTGTATCTTATTTTCAAAAATACCTCCTATTTAATTTTAGAAATTATTTCTTGATGTTCAGTACTTCCTAAGTAATCTTTAGTGTACTTGTTATCTTTATATAATTCATCGCATTTTAATTCTAATATTTTTAAAACTGATTCATCTATTTGTTTTTCGCTTATTTCACCATTAGCAACTGCTTCCTTGATAATTCTTACAGCTTCTTTACTAGGTGAAGGCATAAGTAATAAATCTACTCCTGCATTTATTGCATTAACATATATCTCTTTTTTAGAATAATCGTTTGTTAATGCACCCATGTTTAAGGCATCAGTTATAACTAGACCTTTATATCCAAGTTCTTCTTTTAGCCAATCATTAATTACTTTTTTAGATAATGATGCTGGAGTATTATCTCCTGTTATATTAGGAACTGCTAAGTGTCCTATCATAATAACTTTTGCATTATTCTTTATTGCTTCTTTGAAAGGAATAAGTTCTAATTCTTCTAATTGTTCTTTAGTTTTAGTTATAACTGGTAATGTATAATGTGAGTCTTCACTAGTATCTCCATGTCCTGGGAAATGTTTATACACTGGTATTACTCCTGTACTTTGTAATCCTTTAGCAAAAGATAATCCCATTTTAGTTACTATTTCACTAGTATTACCAAAACTTCTATTACCAATTACGGTATTATCTACATTAGAGTATATGTCTAATACTGGAGCAAAATCCATATTTATTCCAAATACTCTTAATTCTTCTCCTACTACTCTTCCTACATCATAAGAAAGTTTTTCATCGTTCATATTACCAACTCTATTCATAGAAGGAATAATAGTTACATTAGCATCACTTAAATTTTTTATGCGTTGAACTCTTCCACCTTCTTGGTCAACTGACATGAACATAGGAATATCACTAGTACTGTTAATAGTATCTATCATCTTTTTAGCTTGTTCATAACTTTCAAAGTTTTCACCAAATAAGATAAATCCGCCTGGTTTTACTTCATTTAAAATATTTACTAAGTTACTATCCGCTTCACTAGTACGATAATAAACTATTAGCATTTGACCTATTTTTTCTTCTAGAGTCATATTTTTCATTAATTGTTCAGCTTTGCTTAATTCTTTAGTTGTATTTTTACTACCACAACCTGTTATAAATAATAATACCGTTATAAATATAATTAATACTTTTTTCATAAACTCACCTACCATATTTAAATTATATAAAATATAGAGAATAAATACAATTAAAAAGGATATATTTCTATATCCAATTAACTATTATTGAAATGCTGACCTAGGTATTTCTATTACAGGGCGAGCTCCAATACCAGAACCACTATCTCCATTTGAAAAATTAAAATATCCTGTAGTTCCAACCGCACCTATAAAGTAAACATAAGAATTTATAGCATCTCCTGTCCAATATGTTGTTGAATAAACCCATGCTTGGGCCTTTGGGCAAGAATTAGTACTAGCAACACAACCAATACTTTCCAATTCTTTAAATGAGATTAATCTAATATTTGATATATGTCCACCTAAACCGTTTAAATATGTTTTATAACTTTCAAGGGGTGCATATAAAGTAGAATTAGTACCATATACAGTACACGGATAACTACTACATGTACTACTCCAATAATTATTAGTAGCTGTAAATGGTAAACTTCCATATTCTGTAAAACCTGTTTTAGTTGCTACTACGTGATAATCTTGTAAACCTGTTCCTTTATAAATATGGCTTCCGGTATTAACATCCAAATTATATCTAGCAAGTGCGGTTACTTTTGATGAGTCACTTGATATTACATAGAAGTGTTCGTTACCTATTTGAATATCTGTTCCTACTGTATCAATATTTCCATTTACTTTTACATTAAATATTGAAGCATCAATTTCTATTACTGGACGAACTCCCGCATTATAAGATGAAAGCATTGTATAGTCATAACTACCATCATTAACTACCATCATTTCTTCACTTGCTCCATAAGAAGAACCAGACCAATATGTTGTTGAATAAACCCATGCTGGAGTAGATGTATCGGTACTTGAACAAATTTTATTGTCATAACTACATCCCAATGATTCTAATTCAAAGTTAGTAATTAATCTAGCATTGCGTATTGACACTCCTAAGCTTTCTAAATATAATTTATATTTTTCGACATAATCGTATGTATTTGAACCAACTTGATATGTATAATAAGCATCATTGCCACTAACATAACCACTCCAATAAAGATTATTAGAATATGCTATAGCTCCTTTAGTACCACTACTTACATTTGAATCTTGTTTACCAGTTCCTTTATAAGTTGTGGAAGTATCTCCTGTATTTATATCCAAATTGTATTTAGCAAGTGCTGTTATTTTACCTTTTGAATTAGATATTACATAGAAATGTTCATCGCCTATTTGAATATCTGTTCCTACTTTTGTTACATCACCATTAGCTTGTATTTTAATTGTTTTTTTATTAACACTTATCTCTGATTTTGGAACTTCGATTACTGGACGGACACCGTGATTATAATCTATACTAGCTTCATCTCCACCAAGCAAACCACCACCTGGATTGTACGATGACCTACCTACTGCATATACAGTTCCACTGGTATTTGCAGTACTTGTCCAATATCCAAAATTACCACTTAACCAACTTGGCGCTTGTGCACAGCTGGTACCACTGCAACCTAACCTTATTAGTTCATCATATGATATTACTCTAGCTGATGATATTTTTGCTCCTAAAGTTTCTAAGTATGCTTTATAATTTTCTACAAAACTATAGAAACGAGTTTGACTATTATATATTTCGCATGGATAACTAGTACATGTACTTGTCCAATAAGGAGTACTTTGTAAATAGTATTCTACTGTGCCCCCTGCATATCCTTGTTCCATTTCATGATGGTGCCCAACAGCATGTGGACTTTGAATACCTGTTCCTTTATAAGTTGTTGTTGAATCACCTGTATTTACATCCAAATTGTATTTAGCAAGCGCCACTACTTTAGTTGAATCACTTGATATTATATAGAAGTGTTCATTACCTATTTGTAAATCTGTTCCTACTGTATCAATATCTCCATTTGCTCTTATTACTTTTGGTTTTTGAATTATTAAATCTTCTCCTGTTACTGTTTGTCCCGCATCTTGTACACATTCTATATTTATTATTAAATCATTTGTTTTCTCATCTGGGACTGCTGTGTAATCCCTATCATATTCTACTTTTATTGTTATTGTCTTTGATGCTCCTGCTGCTAATTTATCTCCTTTTTTGATTCCTGTTACTGTATAAGTAGATGATTCTGTTGCTGTTACACTCGCATCTATATTATTTACTATTGCTCCTATTGTTCCACCATTTTTTAATACTGCTGTATATGTTATTGAATCTCCTGGTTTCCTTAAATTAACTTCAAATTCTATCGTTGTATTAAAAATCTTTGGTGTGCTTGCTTCAGTTGCTGCCCCTTCTACACTCGTTTTCTCTATACTTTCAAAATATACTTTCCAACTACTTGTTACCTCACTTATTCCATTTATTGTTAACCTGGTTGAAAATAGTGAGAACCCAGTTATCAATAATAATACTGCTATACTCATTGCAATTACAATTGTTCTTTTCTTACTTGGCATATATATCACTCCGTATACTATATAATTATTATCTCTTATTTTATAGTTTTTTGGCAATATTTTTTTAGAAAAAAAACAACTTTTCAGTTGCTTTACATAAACTACTATTCACTTAAATTATGATATACATCTTGAACATCATCTAAGTCTTCTAAGATATCTACTAATCCTAGAACTTTTTCTTTAGCTTCATCATCAAGTTCAACTAAATTAGATGCTACAAAGGTAATTTCACTTGTTAAGAATTCTTTTATTCCAGCTGCTTCTAAAGCTTCTTTTACTTGAATAAAATGTTCTGTATCTGTATAAATCTCATAAGTATCATCATTAACGATAAAATCTAATGCTCCATTATCTAGCGCTACCATCATAGCAGTATCTTCATCTATTGACTTATCTGTTACTATTACACCTTTACGTTCAAACATGTAGGATACAGAACCATCAGTACCTAAGTTTCCACCTTTTTTAGTGAAAGAACTTCTTACTTGAGATGCAGTACGATTTCTATTATCAGTTAAGCAATCAACCATGAAAGCTACACCTGATGGACCATAACCTTCATATCTTACTGATTCATAATCTTCTCCACCTAGAGCACCTGTTGCTTTATCAATAGCTTTTTGAATATTATCTTTAGGCATATTGTTACTTCTTGCTTTTTCTAGTACCGCGCGAAGAGCTGGATTATGTTCAGGATTACCATCTGTACCTCTTGCTGCTACATAAATCTCTTTAGCAATTTTTTGAAAAACTTTTCCTCTTTGTTGGTCTAATTCACCTTTTTTTCTATGAATAGTCGCCCACTTTGAATGTCCACTCATAAATTCACTCCTAACTTAAAAATTGTATTATTATTGGGGATAAAATTAGTAATAGTATTAATGGTATAAAGAATATTACTGATATTACTGATACCTTTAATGGAATCTTACTAATTTTTGCTTTAGCATTTAATATTTGTTTATCCCTTATATAATCTATTTGATTATACATGGTATCTATAATACTATTACCAAAGATATTTGATTGTGAAATATTTAAGATAATATTATTAATAGTATCTGATGGTATTCTTAGTTTTAAATTTTCTAATGCTTCATTAAGACTTTTACCATATTTTACTTCTCTTAGTGCTTGCCTGAATTCATAAGATAATTCAGAATCAATACTGTTAGAAGTTATTTCTAATGCTGTTTTTAAATTACGCCCAGTCTCTAATGATAATGTTAAAACTTCGAAAAAATACATTGCATCATTATCTAATTTTTCACTTCTTGCAGCAACTTTTTTATCTATTACTATTTTAGGTAAAACATTAAAATAAATAATTGATATTAAAGGTGCGGTAATATATCCCAATTTAGATATATATAATATCATAAAAAATATTAATATGGTAGTTAAAAATCTAATATTTAAGAAAATTACTGCATTATATGTATCTTTATACCCTAATAAATCTATTTTCTTTTGATATTTATTGATTGTTTCGGTACTGTATATTTTATATGCTAAGTTAAGATTTTTACTATTTCTTTTCATTACATCATCACCTTAACTTTCATTACTCGTTTGATTACTATTATGTATAGGATATAGATAAGTATTATTATGAACAATATCATTATACCTATAGGATTAGTAAATAATGGGGTAAAATAATTAGGATTTAGAATAAATATTCCTAAGAAAAGTAATACTGGAATAAATACTAGTATTTGGAATATTGCTTTCGCTGATGCGGTTAATGCGCCTAGTTCTTCTTGTAGTTTTTTTCTAGTAAATGAATTACGCTCTACTGAAGCAAAAACTTGAACTATGTTACCACCTGTTTTATTTAAAACATTTAATGATGTAGTTATATATCTTGCTTCTTTCGTATCTATTCTTTTAGTAAATCTTTCGAATACAGTTTCCATATTCAATCCAAAAGATAAGTCGATGTACATTTTTTTAAATTCTTCACTGATAGGTCCATCTAATTCATTAGATACCATATATATTGCTTGCATAATACTAAGACCAGATTTAAAGGAGTTGTTCATAATAATGATTGCCTTTAACATATCTTTCTCTATTTGTCTTTTGCGCATTTTTGTTTTAGATATTAATAATAAATCCGGAATATAGAACCCAATTAAGAAAGTTGTTACTAGTTGTAAAGATGTAATGTTTTTATATTGAAATATATTGGATATAATAATTAGAATCATCATAGCAAATCCTGCTAATACTTTGGTTGAAATATAGTCCATTGCATCTTCTCTAATAATCTTAGTGTTATCACAATATTTTTCATATTTTTTGCTATAATCGTTAAAGATTTTCAGTTTATATAAGAGTTTAGATACTCTTTTTTTAATTCTATTATAAATTTTATGCACTTTATCAAATAAAGATAATTCTTCGTCTTTAATAACGTTTACAGCATATTTACTAAATCTTTTTTCTAATCTAGTTGCTCTATTTAATCTAATTAACCATAATACTACACCAAATAGTATTATAATCATTGTTATTTGTAGAATAAATAAATTCATATTGTAACCATTTGGCATAATATTTCCTCCTAATCTTTTTTCTTTTTAGATTTTTGTTCTTTTTCTATAGCTTGGAAGATGTCATCTACTGAATGAACTCCCCTACTTACAATTTTCTTATATACACTTGGAATATAATTATAAAGAATAAATTCACCATTTACTTCGCCTTTATCCGTTAATCCGTTTTGTTGGAAAGCAAAGATATCTTTTAAAATGATATTTTCACCATCAAATCCAGTTATTTCTGAGATTGATGTTACTTTACGGCGACCATCGCTCAATCTTTCGATATTTACTACTATATCTAAGGCTTTTTCAATATATTCACGTACTGCTTTTAAAGGAATATCTATTCCACTCATTAAAATCATTGTTTCTAATCGATTTAGAGCATCGCTTGCAGAATTAGCATGTAGTGTAGTAAGTGAACCATCATGACCTGTGTTCATAGCTTGTAACATATCAAATGCTTCTTCACCACGAACTTCTCCTACTATAATACGGTCTGGTCTCATACGTAATGAGTTTCTTACAAGGTCTCTTATTGTTACTTCACCTTCACGTTCATAGTTAACATTTCTTGTTTCTAGTGAAATTACGTGAGTTTGTTTTAATCTTAATTCTACAGCATCTTCTATTGTTATAATACGTTCATCAGGATTAATAAAATTTGATAAAACATTTAATAGTGTTGTCTTACCAGAACCAGTTCCACCACACACTACCATGTTTAATTTAGCTTCAACACATGCATCTAGAAATCTAGCCATATATGGAGTTAATGTACCATTACCAATTAAAGCTTCAATATTACTCATACTCTCTTTGAATTTACGAATTGTCATAACTGGACCTTTAACTGATAAAGGTGGAATAATTGCATTGATTCTTGAACCATCTGGTAGGTGTGAGTCAACCATTGGATTAGTTGAATCTATAGTTCTACCTAGTGGTTGAACAATTCTTTGAATAGTTCTAATTATATGGTCATTATTGATAAATGAAACAGAATCATCTCTAATTAATTGACCATCTACTTCTATATATATTTCATTTGGTCCGTTTACCATTATTTCAGTAACGTTTTTATCTTCCAATAATTCGGTAATTGGTCCATATCCATTAATTTCGTTTTCTATTAAGTTGAAGATGTGATTTCTTTCTACATTTGTTAAGTCATATCCTTCAGTAATTCTATCTATTTCTTCATTAATATATTGAGTTAAAACTTTTTCATCAGGTATTTGGTTATCTATTAATTCTTGAATTATTGTATTTCTAAAGCGGTCAAGTAAATCTTTATCTTTAAAAATATCATAATCGTTAGTTATTTCTTTGCTATATTCTTTTTCGTTTTCATTTTTTTCTATTTCAAATTCTTCTAGCCAACTATTTTTCTTCATTTGCTTCATCCCCTTTATAATCTTTTAATAGATTAAGTACAAAATTAGAAAGTTTAGCTGCCTCTTTAGCATTGTCTTTTAATACTTTTTCACATGCTTCTAGAAGGTTGCCATTTACAACGTATTTATCTAATCCCCTAATATAAAATCTTTTTGGTATTGTATAGTTTATTTTGCTTTTTATAATACTTTCAATATCATAACTAGAATAGTAACCACGACCTTCATTAATTGCACTATTTAGTACTAGGACTAGGTTATCTACGTCCATATTTTTACATATTGAAATAAAGTTTTTAGTATTTTTTATATCAAATGAATCGTTTGTGAAAATATCTAAAATTACTTTGGAACACTCAAAAGCAACCATGTTTGTAACGCTTAGAATATGATTAGTATCTATTAGAATAACATCATATTTGTGAGAAAAACTTCTTAAAATTACTTCTAGATATTTACGGTCTATTTTAGATGCTTGTCTAGGATCTTTTGGAGAAGTAATTATATCAATGTATTCATCATATTTAATAACATAGTTTTCTTTAGAATCTCCTTTGTAACGGTTGTTTGCAACATCATCACATAGATTGTATATACTTCCTTTAACATCAAGATTTAACGCAAAGGCAATATCGCCATTATATAAGTCTAAATCCATTATTAATACTCTTTTTTGAGCCTTTTTTAGAATAGCAGCAAGTTGTAAAACAGTTAAAGTTTTACCAACTCCACCTTTCATGGAAGTTACTGTTATTATTTTCCCTTTTTTTATTTTTGGCATATTTTCACATCCTCATTATTGATATATTGGATTATCGTTATTTATTTTAAATGTTCTTTTAGAAGTAATTGTATAGTTATTTCTACCAGTTACATTTCCAAAATAACTTGAAACTTCTTTTTTTAAGTTAATTTGTACTTCTTCAGCACTTACTAATATAAATTCCACTTCAATGTCTTTATCATTTTTATTTATATAATCTTTTATTTCATCAACACTCATATTTCTTATTGCAGCATCTTTTATTACTAAATCATTTATTTGATTTAATTTATTTTTGTTATATGCAAGATAAGTGTTATCAATTATGTATACAGCACCTAGTAATAAAATTGGAATTATTAGAACAAATAAGATTAATACTTGACCTTTATTATTCATACTTAATCACCCTACTAGTGGATACTTTATATGGTGATGATAATATCAAGTTAAGTCCAGGTGTAATTATATCTATTTTTCTTGATAAAGTCACTGTCATGTATCCGTTTTCAGCATTACTTAGTGTTACTTCAATATTAGTTTTAGTATTTTGATTTACAGTTTTATTAATAGCATCGTAATCAATTGAATCTCTATCAATGTCATTTATATAGCCTAAAGCTGTTTCTAATTCGTTTTTATTTACAAATATTCTACCAAAATCTATTACTGCAAATAAAAGCATAATAAGAACTGGTAAAACTAAAATGAATTCAACTAATGCTTGACCTTTTTTATTGTTCACTCTACCACCCCTATTATAGATTAATTATAGCACAGCACAAAAAAAAATAAAACTATAAAGTCTTATTTTTTTAATTCTATTATGCTCCTGCTTGTGCATTGAAGAATTGTTGATAGTTAGCAGTAACTACAATGTTTTTAGTTAATTCATCAGGTTGTTCACCAGTTGTATCATCATAAGTAGCAACTAGTGTAATAGTTTCTCTACCTGTTGAAGCCGCTAATTTTGCTCTGTTAGTTAAATCATCATCTGGAGATGGTGTTAATGTAAATGTAATTGGAGCTTCTCCTGTTTCAACTGCTGTGATTGATTTTAATACAGCATCTAGAGTTCCAGTGTTTTTAACTCCAATTGTACATGTTACTTGGTCTCCAGGTGTTTCTAATGAAACAGCTAATGTTGCAGTTGTACCAGATATTGCAATACCACTTCCATCTGAACATTTAGAAACAGTAGTATCTTGATCAAATTCTACCTTCCAAGTTGAACCAATTGTAGTAGTACCGTTTATTGTTAAGTTAGTTGTAAATGCAGCAAATGCTACAGCCATAACAATAACAACTGTACATAACATAACAATTAATATGCCTTTGTCCTTCATAATATCCTCCTTTATTATTACAAAATTATTGTAACATATTTTAGTAGTGTAATACAATATTTTTTGTAAAAAAAAGATATAGGAAACTATATCTTTAATCCAAATTATTAGTTAAAATCTTAACCTAATTTTTGTTCATAACCGATAGTTACAGTTACAGTTTTTGTTTTAGTAGCTTCTGTTGCTGAACCAGTAGCATCAGCATCATAAGCAGCGTCAATTTTGTAAGTTTGAGTTTTACCAGCTGCTAATGTATCACCTGTAGCTATGCCTGATAAGTTGTATTTAATTAAGTCAGCAGCTGTTACATCAAGTGAATTATCATCAGCAGTAACAGTTTTAGAAGCTCCTGAACCATCTTTTACAACTGTATCAATGCTTTTAACTTTAGCATCTAATGAACCAGTGTTAGAAATAGTTACATCACAGTGTCCTGTGTCTCCTGGTTGATTGAAAGTGAAGTCGAATTGAGCAGTTGTTGCTGTAAAGCTTTTAGTAACTGCTGCTGCTTGTCCACCTTCTACTGCAGTTGCATTGCAATCGATTGCAGTAATAGCAACGTTCCATGTAGAACTGATTGTTGCTGTACCATTAATTGTTAATGTTGTTTGGAATGCTGCATAAGCTACTGCCATAACGCAAACTACTGCACATAGCATTCCGATTATAAGATTTTTGCTATCTTTCATTTCTAATTTCCTCCCTTGTGTTTATCACACTATAATTTATTTAATTTTTTGAGTAGCAACTGATGTGATTGATAATTTTGCTGTTTTAGCTGCTGCTGCTGGATCTTCAGTTATAGTACTCTTATATGTTCCTTGAACAGTGATTTCATGAGTAGCATTTTTACCAGCGTTTGCTAATAACTCTGTAGTTCCATTATTAGTAGCTCCTGTAACAACAAAGTCAATTGCATCTGTTCCATCAGCTCCAGTAATTGTATGAGTTAATAATACGTCTACAGTACCACAGTTTTCATATACTACTTGGCAAGTAGCTGTGTCTCCAGGTTGAGTGAATCCCATAGTGATTGTAGCATCTAATGCATTACCAGCAACTGATGCTTCAGCAGTAACTGAACCAGCAGCTCCACCTGAAACTGGTGTTTTAGTTGGGCAAGTTGCCTCCTTAATTCTTACACACCATTCTGATGCGATTGTTGATGTACCATTAATTGTTAATGTTGTTGCGAATGCAGCGTAAGCTACAGCCATAACACAAACAACTGCACATAACATACCAATTACTAAATTCTTACTATCCTTCATTTTGTTTTTCTCCTTCCTTATCTTATAGATTGATTATAGCAAACATTATTTTAAAAGACAATACTTAAAATATAAATTTGCATTTTTTTACACAAAATTTTCACAAAAAAACACGACCACTGTAAAGTCATGTTTTTAAACATTTAATTAAAGTTTTGAGTATAATTAGCAGTTACTTTTAATTCCTTAGTTTTATCGCTATCAAGAGGTTGTGATGTAATACTACTATCATATTTACCAGTTACAACTGCTGTATGTGTACCAGTTGTTTTTGATAAAACAGCGTTTTCAGTAAGACCTGTTACAGAAAGTCTTATTGGTCCTTCTTCATCTATTCCAGTTATTATTAATTCACTTAATTTTGCATCTATATTTCCACAGTTTTCAAATATAATTGTACATACTGCTTGGTCTCCTGGTTGGGTAAACTCCATAGAAACTGTCGCTGTATTATTTGACACTTTACTAGCAGTAGCAGTAACTGATTCAGCACTTCCTCCGCTTACTGGAGTTGTAACACAAGTAGGATTATCTTTAATTCTTACACACCAATCTGATGTGATTGTTGCTGTACCGTTTATCTTTAAATTTGTTGCAAATGCTGCATAACCTACAGCCATGATTGCTATTAATGCACACAACAATCCAACTAGTAAACCTTTTTTATCTTTCATAATATACCCTCCTATTTTCTAAATTGATTATATCAAAACTAACTGGCTATATCAACACCAAAACTCGTTTTATCATAATATTTAATCTGATTTTTACTATGAACTATTTTAAATAACTCGTTATCTCTTAACATATAGTTTTCAATAACTGTTTTATCAAATAAGTTTTTTTCAATTCCTGCAATATTATATTGAGCTAGTCTATTACTGATTTTTCCAAACATAATATCACATTCTATTTCCATAGTATCATGTAACTTGTTATAAAAATTTTTAGGTTTTGTTTTAAATATTCTTTCTATTTCTCGAATCTCATTACAACCATTTCGTTCATTATACTGTGACAATAAGTAATCAAACTCAAAACTATTAGGAGCAGTCAATATTTTTAATATTCCCTCTTCTTTTATATTGCTTTTCTGTTTTAAGAACTTGTCCAGTGTTATACCAAAAAAGTTATAATTAATTCTTCTTGCTAAGTTATTACGATATTGGTCTTTAGATATCGTATCAGATGATGGGTCAAATATATATAATCCCTCAATATCATTTTCTTTATCTTTTAGATGCGCTAAAGTAACATAGTTTATTTCATTATCAACATTTACTTTTACTAATATTGCTGGTACATTGTTCATATTTAACAATTCTTTAAACAACAAATTGTATCCATAACTATTGGCTTTACCTTCACTTATTATTTCAGGTAATCTTCCATATTTATTTTTTCCATCATAGTCAAATAATTTAACTCTATCATACATTTTTAATACTTCATTAAAATTATTCTCACTATCTTTTAAACATCTAGACTCATTAAACCACTCTTTTATCTTTCGATATTTTGCCATAGTAGTTATAGAACATCTATTTTCGTCTTTAGAATAAGCAATATTCCAAGTATCAATGTTTAAGAAACTCATATTTGATAAAATCATATCATCATTTTCATCTATCTTTTTTAAAATGTATTTTTCAATTTTTGCATCATCAATAGTTGGCAATCCTTCTAGTAGTAATTTTACTTTTTCGATACTCGCAATATCAATATCATCTTTAAAATATATTTGGGATAGATTAATTGGTGATGCTAGTAAGTTTATTAAATCACTTAGTTCAGAATCAGATAAAGGGTGGTCAAAAGATAAGTTGGATAATAACTTAGTTTTATTTTCTATATTTAAATCCATTAACTTAACCATTTCAACCATCCCTTTATTTAATTATTTATTTCTTTAAACCTTTCAACCCTTTTAGACCTTTACTTCCAGAAAATCCTTGTAAAATATTAGTACTAAATGAGTGAACTTTATTTATTCTCTTTTTATAGTTTTTAATAGCAACATTTATCATTTCATCTAATAATTCTGAATAATTCTTATCAATAGGTTCCCATAAATAGAACGCTAATGAACCAGGTATTGAATTAATCTCATTTACATATACTTTTTTCTTTTTCTTATCTATTAAGAAGTCTATTCTTACTACTCCAGAACAGTTTAATGTTCTAAATACTTCTAAGGCATTAGATTGTACTTCTTCTTTTAATTTATCATCTATATCAGCTGGTATCTTTCTTGATGCAGAAGCCATACCTTTACTTGCTCCACCTGTTTTTTTGCTAGAGCCAATATATTTGTCTTCGTATGTTAATAATTCGTTACCAGTCATTACTTGTTCAATAACACTGTATTGCATATGTTCATAGTTTCCTAAAACACTTATATTAACTTCTACTAAATTATCAACTACTTCTTCAACGATTACTTTATTATCGTAAGTAATAGCGTCTTCGATAGCTCTTTGTAATTCATCACGATTGTGTGCTTTATTAATACCTACACTACTACCTAAAGTTGCTGGCTTAACCATTACTGGGTATTTTAATTTTTCAATCATCTTTATAATTTTGTCATTGTCATCTAAGTATTCACTATCGAAAAACCATACAAAATCTGTTGTTGGTATGTTTGCTGATTGATAAATTTGCTTTTGGAAAATTTTATCTTGAGCTATAGCAGCAGAAGATACATCGCTTCCTACGAAAGGTATACCTATACTTTTTAAGTATCCTTGTAATACACCATCTTCAACGTTAGTTCCATGTACTATTGGGAAAGCCATATCAATTTCTTCTACTGTTCTTTTGAAGAAACCTTTAGATTGTAATACGAATTTCCCTTTTTTATGATATAGAACTACATTTTTACTATATCTTTTTAGAAGATCTAAGTCTTGATATACTTCAATATCTTTTAAAGATTTTCCAGTATACCACTCACCTTCCTTAGTAATATAGATTGGTATTACTTCATATTTTTCACTATCCATTTTATTCATTGCTTGGATAGCCGAAATAATACTAACCTCATGTTCAACTGATTCTCCACCAAAAATAACACCTAATTTAATCATATATATTCCTCCTACTTCTCTGTATACGTGTCAGGTAAATCATTTTCAAATAATGCATATAAGTCTTTTCTACTTTTTAATTCATTTAAAATAGTATATGCTTCTCTAACATCATTTGAAATATAAATATTTTTTTCTTTGAAACCTTTTTCTTTTAATCCTTCAAGAATTGGTTCTGTTCTTTTAGCACCAATTAGGATAACTTTATCGGCTACTTCCGATATTTGTTCACCAAATATTTTGTTTAGTTCTCTTTCTTCAGAACCTAATTCAACCATACCTGGAGTTATTACTACTTTATCTCCATCCATCATAGCAAGTACATCTAATGCACTTTTAGCACCAACTGGATTAGAGTTGTATGCGTCATCTATTTGATAGAAGTTACCTAATTTTTTTAATTCTAATCGATGCTCTATAGGACGTACTTTTTTAACACCTAATTGTAAATCTTTAATACTAACACCAAATTCACGTCCTAGTGCTAGCGCTGATAAAATGTTATAAACGTTATGTTTTCCTAATAATTTAGTTTCAAATTTATAACTTTTAGAATCATTTTTAAATGTTACATCAAAAATAGTTCCTTCACCACTACACTTGATATTAGTAGCTGATACATCAACATCTTTGTTATCAATACCTATCCACAATATTTTGCAGTTGTTTTTTATTTTATAGCTCTTTTGCATTTTATCATCAGCATTTAATACCCCTATTCCATCACTAGGTAAATACTCAATTAATTCCATTTTACCTTTTTGAATATTCTCTTCACTTCCAAAAGTTTCTAAATGGGCTTTACCAATTGATGTAATAATTCCATATTTAGGATTTACAAGGCAACATAATCTGTGAATTTCACCAGGAACATATGCTCCCATCTCTGCTATAAAAATATCATCAAATTTACTTAATTTATTATTAATTGTAATCATAAGTCCATTAAAAGTATTTAGACTTTTTGGAGTTGGTAAGGCATTATATTTTACATTTAAAATATCGGCTAAAATATTTTTACAACTTGTTTTACCATAACTACCTGTTATACCAACTATCTTTAATGATGGCATACTCTTTAATTTTTCTTTTGCAAGTCTTTCATAATGATGATATACCATCCTCTCTATTGGATGATTAATTATTAAAGCTAGGAATACTACATAGAAATTTAGACTAGCCATAATAGTTAAAATTAATAAACAAATAGCTGCGTATTGATTAGCAAATATAGCTGTTAATATTGGTATAAGATATAAAATATTAGTTGTTATTGCTAATCTTTTTATTCTCTTAGTAGCAACAAGTGGTTTCTTATTTTGGTCTTTCTTTTTTTGTTCTTGAAATTTAAAGTAAGATACTAAATATACAAACATTAATACTACTAAGAAGAAATTAATTAGTGATTCATTTTTGGTAAACATAATAAGTATTGCAAATACTATTCCATATAAATCAATATTTTTAAGTATTAATTTTTTATTTTTCCATACCCATTTAAGATATCGATTATTTTCGTTATATATATTTTGTTGTAACATATGATAAGAACGCATACTTACATCAATAACATACATAATAATCAAAAAATATAAGATATAATACAAAACCATAAATTACCTCCTATAAAAAGTTTTTTAAAATATTAGTAACGTGATTTAAGTTTTCTAAATATGCATAATGTGTTGAATTAGGTAAAATTATTAATCCCGCATCTTCAATAAGTTTTTCTATTTCTTTAGCTTCATCTACGCTTACTGCTGTATCAT
Source organism: uncultured Bacilli bacterium (assembly GCA_934155645.1). GTDB lineage: Bacteria > Bacillota_I > Bacilli_A > RF39 > UBA660 > RGIG3091. Next base: position 21,064 of record CAKPHC010000007.1, read on the forward strand.
TTTCTCCCCAAATCAGAAGTGTTGGACATTTAATCTTTTTACAGCACTCACTTAAATCAGCATTAACTGTGTTAACTAGTATTTTTCTCATCATTGGGCTAGCACTTTTATAATCACTTGAACCAATGTGTTTTTTAGCAAATTCTTCTAATTTATTTATACCAGGAACTTTCTTCATAAATTTAAGTACTTTTACTTTTAGTGATGGATTACTCCTTTTAGCAAAACAAGGACTACCAAAAAGTACTAACTTATCGACTTCATATTTTGATGCATAAATAATAGATATTCTTCCACCAAAGGAGTGACCTATTAAAGTTGGATTCTTAATCTTTAATCTAGTAACAAATTCTCTTAGAATTTCACAATAATCGTATACTGTTAATTCTTCGGTTGGTTCACTACTTTTACCGAATCCAGGCAAATCAAGAATTGTTATTCTATGATTTTTTTGTAGTTTATCTCCAAGAGGTTGCATCATTTCAATATTCTGCCCCCAACCATGAAGTAGGATTATATCACTACCCTCACCATATTGTATGTAATTTATATCAATTGATTTAATGTTTATTCTCATATTTACACCCATTATCATTATATCACACATTGAAAATATTACAAAAAAAATAAGAAAAAAAGTAGTTTTCACTACTTTAAATTAAAGAACGTCTTGTATATATTTCAACATTTTTATCAGCGTATACTGTTACTTTAGCTTTTTCTACTACTTTAACAAAACCTAGACCGTTTACTACAATATCCTCATGATATAAGACATCCATCTCATTTGGAAACAAGTCTTTTAATTTGTTTTGTCTATACATATTATATCTTTGAACTTTTATATCATTGGACATAAATACTGTAAAACTGTTTCTTTCCCCTTCAACATAATCTATTCTAACAAAGTCACCAATTACTAAGCATTGACCTTTTTTTATTTGATATGTTTTAGGTTTAATTTCTTTTTTAGGATTTATCTTTTTTAATAGACTAGGTTCTACATAATTAACTATGTTACCTCTATCAATTAAACCTGGAGTATCTATTAAAACTAAGTCATCATTTAATTTGATTGATATTTTATTTAATGTTGTAGAAGGAAGTGGTGATATTGTTAATTCACACTCATTTTCTGAATAGTTTTTCATTAATTTATTTATAAGAGTAGATTTCCCTACGTTAGTATGTCCTACTACATATACATTTTTACTAGTTTTATATTTTTTTATCATAAGTAATAAGTTGTCAATATTGTAGTTTTTATTTGGACTTACAACTACTACATCTTGGTAATCTAAATCAAGATTCTTAAAGTATTCTATTAGTTTTTCATCTTTTACACTTTTAGGTAGAACATCTCTTTTACTTAGAACTAGTAATACTTTATTACTTATATAATTTCTTATATATTTTAAATCTCTATCTAAGTTAAGTAAGTCAACAATATATAAAACTAAATCATTAGTTTTTCCAACGCTTTGTAGAATTTTAATGTAATCTTCATTAGATTTAGTAACTATTTGATATTCACCATAGTTTTTCATCCTGAAGCATCTAGCGCATATATCATTTTCAATACTTGCTGTATATCCTTCCATAGTCATGTTTTCATCTTGTAAAAGAACGCCACAACCAATACAATATTTTTTCTCTTTACTCATAATAAATTCCTCTTTCTAAAAATCCTTTAGCTGCTAACTTCTTAAAAATCAAGTTTTCTATTACTCTGTTTAATTTAGTTATTTTTAAATCATTATTATTTAGTGGTTCAACTAATATAGTTTTAATACCATAATTATTCCCACCTAATACATCTGTTAATAATTGGTCACCTATTATACACATCTCTTTTTTATTATAACCATACTTCTTACTTACTTTTTTAAAACACCTAGAAGTGGGTTTCATAGAGAAACTAATAAAGGCAATATCAATTATACTACAAACATTACTAATTTTCCTCTTAAAATTATTAGAAATTGCAATTATTTGAAAATCTTTCTTTAATTTTTCTATTAATTCTCTTCTTTCTTCAGACAATTTATAGCCTGGTAACTCTAAAAGAGTATTATCAAGGTCAAATAATAAGCATTTGGTTCCTTGTTCTTTTAGTTTTTTATAATTGATATCTAATACACTCTTTTTATAAATTATAGGAACAAATCTTTGTACTTTCATAAATCCCCCTATAAAAGCAAAGAATAAACTAAGACAGCTTATTCTTCATTAACATTGTTAATCTTATCTAATTCATCATCACTTATAACTTTAGTTTTTTCTATTTCATTTTTAATTTGTTCTTCTTTTACTTCTTCTACTTTTTCAGTTTTTTGTGATGCTTTTTTCTTGTTATTTTCAAGAATTTTTTTTCTTTTAAATATTTGAATAACAATTAATATAACTAGTACTAAAGTAATAAATAGTTCTAATACTAAATAGAAGCTTACTCTTTTATCTTTAACTATTGTGATTGTATAAGTAGTAGTATCGCTATCATCGCCTTCTTCTAATCCGATTGGTGATACTTTTATTTCGTATTTATCTCCTACTTTTAAATCAATTTTAGTATTATCATCAACTTTAACACCATTATAGTAAATTGTATATGTTACAGCTTTATCTCCTGATACAGTAACAATACTCATATCAAGGCCTTTTTTAAATTTCTTATTGAAAGTTACTTCATAAACCATAGTGTTTTTATCAAAGTCAAGTTTGTATCCTTTGATATATAAGGTTTTAATCTTAGTATCTACTGCTTTATCAGTATTGTCAAATGTTATAGTGTATTTCTTTTCTTCACCATTTTCTGAAGTAACAGTAATAATTACAACGTTTTCTCCAACAATTATTTGTTCTGGTATTTCTACTTTTACGGTTGCTTTAGAATCAACTGCTACAGCATCTACTTCTAATTTTTTTAATTTATAAGTCTTAATTGTATAATCTGTTTTATTTTTAGATAATTCTAATTTTATTTTACCTGAATTAATTAATACTTCTTTTAAATTATTATTAGTATTTCTATTATCTTCACGAGTAACTAGTATTTTATATACTTGAATATCGCCAGCTTCACTTTTTACTTTAATTAAGAATTCATTTTCACCATACTTAACATCTACTTCTCTTGAACCAAAACCGTCTACAAATGTTGCATTAGCGTTGTTAGGAGTTGCTTTTAATTCGATTTTATCAGTATCAGATGATACTTCCATTTCGTATTCATAAACATCACTTTTAAATTCAGCAACAGTTACACCATCTACTTTTAAATCTTTTAGTGAGTTATCAGTAGACTTTATAGCAAGTGAAACTTTATGAGAAGCACTTTCTGATACAGCAACTAAATTCTTACTATTATTCTCATCTAAAGTAGTAATTTTGATATTTTTTAATGTAATTATTGTAGTTTGCTTTGGAACATTATTCTTAACTTTAAAAGTTACAGTAGCAATAGTAGAAGTTCCACTTATACCGTCTTTATAGGTAAAAGTTAGATTGTTAGATGAGTTATTGCCGTTCCATGATTTAGCAGTAACTCCTTTTAAATCTAAAATTTCTTTATCATATGATAATTCTGCTTCATATTTAATTGCTTTTTCTTCATCAGGAGAAGTAATTTTAATATCATATGCTACAGTATCACCTGGACGAGCATATATAACTCCTGTTAATTCAGTTGTTGGTGCAGCAAGAACAGTTATTGGTAATAATAATGCTCCTACTATCAGTAAAAATAACCCCTTAATCTTTTTCATAAACACACACTCCTTTAATTATTTACCCTGTGTTTTACCATTGGTGTATCCATATCTATTGCTGCAAATTGATATCCATTTGCTATTCCATAATCTATTATATCATTTAATGCCTCTACTGTCTTGTCATTATTTTGAAAATCATGCATCAAAACTACATTTGTTTGATTATGGCTTAAATGATTAACGACATTATTATAAACATCTTCCTTACTTTTAGCACTTCCAGCATCACCGCAATCAACGTTCCAATCGAAATAATGATATCCTTTAGTTATTACTTCTTTAGTTAACGTTTTCATAATTCCATGAGAATAGTTTTTACTTATAGTGTTAGAACCACCCCCTGGAAAACGAATTATTGTAGGTTTTACTCCTGTTATACCTTGAACTTTTTTACTTATCGCATCTAAGTCATTAAAGTATTTATCAACAGAAGTATATATTATGTCATAACGATGTGTATAAGAGTGAAGCGCTACAGTATGACCTTCATTATATTCTCTTTTAATCAAATCATTTAAATCATCTGAGTGATTAATAACAAAGAAAGTTGCTTTAACATTTTTCTTTTTCAAAATATCTAATATTTTACTTGTTACATTACTAGGTCCATCATCAAAAGTTAAATAAATCATACTATTCTTATATATTCCATTAGAATTAGCTGTATGTCTTACATAAACAACTCTTGAAGTTGATGCGATATTACCTTTAGTATCTTTAACACTATAATTTATCTTATAACTACCTATTTCATTAGTATTCACTTCTTCAGTTACTTCTGTTTTAGAAGTTACATCTCCATCACAGTTATCACTTGCAGTATAACCTGGCTCTATATACTTACCACCTTTTTCGATATATAAAACTTTATCTCCTTTTAAAGTTATTTCAGGTTTAACATCATCTATTCTTTTTAATGTTCTAGTAACAACTGTTTTATTACCGCTAGAATCACTTACTGTATATGTTATCTTTTTATTAGTTTCTTCTATTTTCACTTTAGAAGTTATGTCTCCATCATAATTATCAATAGCTTTATATCCTTGTTCTTTATATTTTTTACCAGGACATGCAGATACTTCATTTCCACCTTCTAAGGTTATTTCAGGTTTTATATCATCTATTACTTTAACAATTCTTTCAGCTTCAGTACTAAAAAGACCTTTCTTTACAGTATATGATATTTTATATGTTCCTATTTTTTGTGAATTAACTTTTCCATTTATTTTAACTTCATCAGTAACATCTTTTCCTTGATAAGTAGCTTTTACTCCATTGTCACTATATTTTTCATTTAATTTAATAGTAACTACTCTTTTACCTAATAATTCAACATTAGGTGTAAAAAATATAAAACATACTGATACTATAGCAAGTATTAAGAGTAAAGAGACAAGCAATATTACAAGATTTCTTTCTTTAACTTTTCGTCTTTTTTTTAACACTTTTTATCACCGTTTTCCTATTTTATATACCTATATTATAGAGTTAAAGAATATAAATGTCAAAAAAAAGATAGTAAAAACTATCTTACAGGTTACATTTTCTTATTTTTCATAAATTCTCTTAATATTTTAGTAAGAGCGCGTTTTTCAATACGTGATACATAACTTCTCGAAATTTTTAAATCTTTAGCAATTTCTTTTTGAGTTTGTTCACTAGTATTATTAAGTCCATATCTTTTTATTAGTATTTCTTTTTCTCTTTTATTTAGTACTTTTATATAATCTTTTAGTAACTCAATATTATCTTTGGTTTGAATTTCTTCAGCAAAATCTGGTTTGGGCATTTTTAAGACATCTAAGATAGTAATTTCGTTACCTTCTTTATCAAAACCGATTGATTCATTAATTGATATATTTTTGTTGTTTTTATTATTACTTCTAAAGTACATTAGTATTTCATTTTCAATACATCTAGCACAATAAGTTGTTATTCTAGTACCATGGCGATTAGAGTATGAATCTACTCCTTTTATTAGTCCAATTGTACCTATACTTATTAAGTCATCTTGGTCTACATTTTTATAGTCAAATTTCTTTACGATGTGTGCGACTAATCTAAGATTATGTTCTATTAGCTTGTTTCTAGCATCTTTATCTCCTAATTTAGCAAGTTCTATATATTTATCCTCTTCTTCTTTTGTTAATGGGTCTGGGAAAATATTATTAGAATAGGACGCTGTAAAAAACATTAAACTTTTAATTAGTTCTAATAATGACAACCACATATACTTCCTCCTAATAAAGTATATGTTTAGTTTTATAATTTATTTTTCACTATTTAATAACCAGTCGATAACATTGATTTTAGTTATTCCGTCGTAATCAGCATCTAAGTCCATATCTAAAGTTAATAAATATTTTGGATAATGGTCTCCTGTTTTTTGTAATGATTTCAATTCTCTTTCAAGAACTTTTTCATCTCTTACTGATAATGCAACTTGGTAATATCTTAATCCGTCTCTATTTTCAGCTACAAAGTCTACTTCTAAGTCATCTACTTTACCAACATATACTTTGTATCCTCGTCTTAGTAATTCTAAATACACTATATTTTCTAATACATGCCCCATATCACTATCAGCTTTTTTACCTAAAAGATAACTTCTAAGTCCTGTATCAACCGCATAGTATTTATAATCTCTTACTAGAAGATTTTTACCTTTAACATCAAATCTTTCAGCTTTATATATCAAGAAACTTTCTAAAAATGATGTTAGGTAATTTTCTACAGTATGATTACTTGTAGACATACCTTTACTTGTTAAAGTATCACTTATTTTTTTAGTGGATACTGGGCTTCCAATACTATCAAAAATAAATTTTAAAATATTTTCTAACAGCATTTTATCGGTTATATTATTTCTTGCCATTATATCTTTATAAACAATAGTAGAAAATATTCCGTCTAGGTATTTGTCAACACCATCGGCATTAGTTTTTAATATATTTATATTTCCAGGCATACCACCATTTCTCATATATTCTAAGAATAATTTTTGGTAATTATCACTATCAAAAGCAGTGACATATTCTTTAAATGATAGTGGTAACATTTTTATTTCTATATATCTACCTGAAAGTAAAGTCGCAAGTTCACCAGATAATAAATATGCATTAGAACCAGTAATATATACATCGACATTTTTCTTTATATATAAACTATCAACAGCTTTCTGAAAATTAGGAACGTTTTGAACTTCATCTAAAAAAACATAATATTGTTTATCAGAATCTATTTTAGCATTTATATAATCATAAAGTTCTTTATATCCAGTAAATTCATAATCAACATCTTCTAAATTTATATGAATTATTTGGTCATCACTTATATTATCTTTTTTTAGATAATTTATGAATAATTCAAATAAAGTGGATTTTCCACATCTTCTTATTCCTGTGATTACTTTGATTAAATCTTTATCTCTCCATTTTTTTAATTCTTCTAAATATTCAGGTCTTTCTATCATATCAATCACCTCTAGATAATTATATATCAGCTTTAACTCTAAGTCAAGTTTTGGAAATATTTTTCCAAAACTTGACAAAATCAGATACTTTTGGAAATACTATTGAAATAGTTTTCTACTACATCATAATCGCAATATTTAATATATTTATCTTCAACAGCCATATAATTATCTCTACCTTTTCCTGCTATTAAGATAATATCTCCACTTCTAGCATGGTCTAATGCAAAGTTTATAGCTTCTTCTCTATCTATTATTACCTCATAACAACCCTTATTATCTTTTATCATTTCATTTATTATTTCTTGGGGATTTTCATATCTAGGGTCATCAGTAGTAAAAATAACTAAATCAGAATTATCTAAAACTACTTTTCCCATTTTATTACGTTTTTCTTTTTCTCTACCTCCAGCACTTCCAGTTATTGTAATAATTCTATTCTTTTTTATTTTGTTTAAATATTTAAGAATTGATAATAAACCATTAGGAGTATGGGCATAATCAAGTACTATTTTATAAGGAGTATTAAAATCTAAAAACTCACATCTACCCTTAGGAATTGTTATGTTTTCTATACGAGGTAGAATATCTTCTATAGTAAAATCAAGAGACAACATACAAAGTATTGCTGCCATTAAGTTATAAACATTAAATTCACCTATTAAAGGACTTGTTATATTATAAATATTATTTTTATAAGAAAAACTTATCTCCGTACTATTCTCTTTTTCAGTTATTTCTTTAATACATAAATCAGCATTTATATTTTTTCCATAAGTAATTTTATTTTTAGTAATATTAGAAAAATCATTATAATGTTCATCATCAATGTTAAGAATAGCTATTCCAGTATCTTTTATTTTTTTAAATAAAAGCTTCTTACTATTAATATAATTTTCCATACTTTTATGAACATTTAAATGGTCTTCTGTAATATTAGTTAATATTCCTATATCAAAAAGAAATGAATCTAATCTTCCATGTAAAAGACTTTCACTAGAAGTCTCCATTGCAACATATTTTAAGTCTTCTTTGTTAAACAAATATAAATACTTATATATAATGTGACACTCAGGAGTTGTATTTGATATTTTATCATTAATTTTTTTACCCATTACTCCATTAGTACCTATATAACCACATAAATCTTTACCTAATAAATCTCTTATTATAGTAGCAGTTGTTGTTTTACCGTCGGTCCCAGTAATACCTATTAGTTTAAGTTTAGTATCAGGATAATCATAAAACTTTCTAGATAAGGTTGCTAACTCTTTATTAGGATTAGATACTTTTATAAATGGTACTTTGTAATTACCAGTTTTTTTAACTATTAAAAAAGATGCACCATTAGATACTGCTTCATCAATAAAATCATGACGGTCACAACTAATTCCTTTAGTGCATACAAATAAATCTCCAGGATTAACTTCTTTAGAGTTAATCTTAATATCTTTTATTAAAGTATTGTATTTACAATCATAAAGTTCATTTATTTTTTTCATTATATCACCACTATATTATAAGTAATTAACCTATAGAGGTGATTTATAGTTAATTATAATTGTAAACAAAATCTTTTAATTCTTCACTAATCATTACTCTATATTTAGTTCTTTTATCTTATTCATTAGAAAAAATTATAAAAAAAACAAACGCCCTTTCGATAATATTTACCTACTAACACGCTTGTTCTCAGTTACTTCTATTTAGCATTACTGCTAGGAAAATACTTGTTTCTTCAAGAATCGTTTTACCATAACTTACGTTATAAATTCATCCACAATCTGAAGAAATTCCAGAGGCGCACACCCAACTCGTTGTCCACGTTGTCGTTGTTCACGTTACCATTGTCGTTCACGTTCCACACGTTAGCGTTAGAGTCAGAGTTGTCGGGCCTATTGTAGCATTTCCCTATATATATAAATTTTATATATACCATAGTTTTGGAAGGCCAGTTGCAAAGGGTTTTGCAACTGGATTTATTAGATTTTAGATAAATGTTTTAGTTAACTTTTATAACGTACGGATTATTAAGAGTTCCATCACCACTTGTAATTTCTGCAGTAGATTTCAGATTGATGGTCGGGCGCACGCCATTCCTGATGTCCACGTAGTCGATGTCCACGCGACCCCCGGCCACGTTCCACACGATAGCGTCAGAGGCAGAGCGGTAGGGCGACATTGTCCAGGAAGGACTTCCATTTACTAGATAATAACTTTTATTCTCTATACCATATACTCCACCCGCATATGCTACTTCATCTGCTGTTATTAACCCTATTGGATATGTTAATGCTTTATTACCTTTTGTTGAAGTTGCTGTTGTATATAAATCATTACTTTGTGGACATTTAAATTGTGGTGTTTTATTTAAATAAAGTCTATAATCAGCACCATAAATAGTAAGACCATCAACGCCATCACCACCACTTCTATCTCCACAAAATCCTATATCTACTAAATATGATGAATAAGTACTTAAATTTGCACTATACCATGTATCTATTGTTGTTTTTATTGCACTTGAATTGGTATTTTTATGAGTTTCAGCATATGTCGATGCACCTGTTGTTCCATACATATACCCTACATATGTAGCATCATTAGAGTTAGTATTAAACGCACTATTACCTATTGAATCTTGTTTGATTAATCTTATACTTCCATCTTCATTTATTCTTACTATTCGCCACAAAATTTCTTTTTTTCCCCATGTAGCGTATTCATTTGTATATGTTGTGCCTTCAAATTGAGAACACTTTTCACCATTTACATCTCCTGAAATAATTGCACCTACACCATTTCTAGCAAGACAAACCTTTGATTCCTTACATTGACTCTCATTTGTCGTTGGATATTCACCTGCACCATTAACATAGACAACCTCATTTCCATTATAAGTACATACATTTACTTTTCCAAATGATACATAGTTATTCTCCACTGCTCCTCTAAAGTAATATGTTGTTTTATTATCTTCGGTATTTGTACTTGTATAATATAGTCCTTTTCCATTTGTATCACTACTTATTTGTGAAAAATCTATATTTGTATCAGGCTGTGCTGTATTATCTTTTAATATTGCTGCTGATAATCTTGTTGTTTTTATTATAGGGTTTTCTGGTGTCACGGTTTCGCTCATATCTTGTACATAATTAATATCAATGGTTAAAGTATTATCTGTTAAGGCTGGTTGAGTTGTTACATTAGAATCATAACTAATTGTTACGTTAAATGTAGAGGTTTGAGATTTTGCTAATTTGTCTCCTTTTTTTATTCCAGTTATTTCAAATTTAATAGCATCGCTTCCAGTTTCACTTGCTGTTATATCATTTATTATTGCATCTAATGTTCCTTGATTTGCTACTGTTATTTTGTAAACTATCTTATCCCCTGGACTTATTAAGTCAACATCAAAAGTAGCACTTGTACCTTCTGCTGTTGGAGCACTTGTTATTGTTACTCCACTTGTTTTAGATACTTCCTCAATTTTTGTAAATACTACTTTCCAAGTTGATGTAATATTTGCTGTACCATTAATAGTTAGATTCGTTGCAAAAGCTGCATATCCTATTGCCATTACACATATTAAACAGCACATTGTTATCATAATTATTTTCTTACTCTTCATATACTTTTCTTCCATTTCCTTCTCCGTATTTTATTTTATCTATACTCATTATACCCCCCCCCCTAGGAGTTTTGCAAGCATAAATTTTTTTCACTATTATATATAACCCATTATAATCTATAATTATGGAGAATTTTGTTGGTAAATTTTGCCATAAAAAAAACAATATCAATTGATATTGCCTTTGCTTAAAAACTTTTTCATAGCTTTGTAATAGACTATTTCAATAATTCCTATTACTAGAGTAATTACTCCTGCTTTACTAAAGATAACTGAAATATCTTTAGCAATGAAATCTGTAAATGCTTGTGGATAATTAGTAATTGTTATCATATTACCAAGGGCATATCCTAGTGCGGTAAATATAGCTCCTGATATTGCAGTTGGTATTCCTATCCATATAGCAAATTTATAGGTTGACCAATTTATAAGAGCGATTATTACAATTATTACTATTAGTATTACTAGGGTAACTATTTTAATTGTATCACTAAAGATAGTCCTTATTACTTTGATGTTGTTTAGTGCTTCAGTAGTCATATTGTCTTCAATATCAATATTAGCAATTGCTTCTTTTGCTACTTTATCTACTTCATTTAGAATACCTTCTTTTTGTTCTTTACTTAGAGTGTATCCCATTTCATTAGCAACGATATCTAAGTTTTTTTCTACAATATTGACTATTTCAGTGCTTGTTATTTTTTTTATTTCATTACCATATAAAATATTTTCTACTACACTTCCTGAATATTCTCCTAGTAATTCTTTAAATTCTTTTGAATTAACTACTCCATCGATTATTCCTCTATCAATATTATTATCATCTGCGATAGAATATAAAGAATCTGATAAGTCATCTCCTAGCATTTCATTAATATTTGAGTATTCTACTAGTTCTTTTACATTTTCTTTAGTAAGTACTTTAGTTGATATTGTTAATACTAAGTAAAGTACTATTCCTAGAAATAAGGTTATTGATAAAATGAAACTTAATACTTTTGATATAATATTCCATACTTTTTTCATTACTTTTCACCTCTATTTTTTATAATTAATTCTTTTACTTTTTCCATTAATTCATTATTTGCTGTTGTTAAATCATCTGTTTTAATTTTATATGGTTCTCCAAAACATATAGTTATACTGTTTTTCTTAAATAATTTATATTTACCAGTTATGGAGAAAGGTACTATAGTACTGTTGGTTTTAGTTGCCATAGAAACAGCTCCATATTTAAATGGCATAATTATATCTTTAGTTTTATTAAATGTTCCTTCTGGAAATATTCCAATTAATTCATCTTTGTTTAAAACTTCTATAGCTTTTTCTAAAGCATTATGGTCTTTAGTCCTTCTATTTACAGGAATACACGCCATGGCTTTAAAGAAATATTTACCTAGTCCTTTAAACAATTCATCTTTAGCAAGAAAGTGAATTGTTCTTTTAGTAGTACAAAATAATAATGGTATATCCATAATATTAGTATGATTACCACATATTACTACTCTTCCTTTTTTAGGAATATTTTCTTTACCTAGAATTCTTGGCCTATAAAATATTAGAAATAAATATTTAGTAATTGGTCTTAATATTCGATATAAAATATTATGTTCTTTTTTCATATTCAGTCTCCTAATAATAATATAATAACACTTAAATGTTCAAAAAAAAAGACCTTGCGGTCTTAATTCCAATTATAGCTATATTCTACAACTGTTTCATTACCTTTTAGGTCTTTTATTGTAACGCTTCCTTGTTGTTCTTCAGTTGGTTCTGCTACACCTCTATTAATTATTTTTGTAAGAGTTGTTTTATCTTCTGATAATGCCCAACCTTCAACTGCTTGGATTTCTTCATCTGCAATTACTGTAATAATTACTGAAGTTTTATCATCATTTTCATCTTTTAAGTAAGTAATAGATGCATTTGCAACTGGTGCAGTTTTATCAATTGAATCGATAATGATTGTTGCTGCATAATGTTTAGATTCAGTTAAGAATTCAACTAGTTCGTATTCTACATTTTCACTATAGTTTTTGTAGTATACAAATTTGTTTTCATCTGATAATGTTTCATCTAATGCCCAACCTTCCGGAATATCTTTTACTTCTTCTAGAGTTGTTACATATGCAGTTACTTCTTGAGTTACAGCATCTTGTTTATATTCTACAAATAATTCATCTAATTCAATGTCAATATTTATTTCAATTATACCTGTGTTGTTATCACTGTCAGTATAAGATACTTCATATTTACCATTTGTACTATATATTTTTTCATATTTATATAGTTCGTTTTCTATTATTTCTTTCCAACCTTCTTCATCAAGAGTTAATTGTTTTAATGAAGTAATTGTTGCTTTTACTTTATTTGCTACTAGGTTTTCTAGTGTTAGGCTTGGATTATAAGTAACTTTATTTCCAATATAATTTAAATCTATTGTTACATTAACTTTATTACCTGCAAGGTCTGATACTTGTAATTCTTCATAAGTATTACTTGTATATTCTCTAGTTAGAGTTAATCCATCTTCTGATAATGTCCATCCTTGTAGTTCTTGTAATTTTTCATTAGAAGTAATAGTAACTGTTACTTTTTCAACTAATTCTGTTCCATCAGCAGAATATTCTACATTTATTATTGGTGCTGTTCTATCGATTGTGAAAGTAACTATTGTTTTATTTCCTGCTTTATCTGTTGCAGTAATAACATAAATTCCTTCTTCTGATAAAACTGTTTCATCATTAACGAAACTTATTTCTTCACCATTTCGTGTTACAACTATTGTATCTAAGTTAACATCTTCGATTAGAACTGTATCACCATCTGGGTAATATTCTCCATCTCTTGGTCCATTTATTACGGGAGCAGTCTTATCAATAGTAAATGTTACTTGAATTGCTTTAGCTTCTTCACTATCTTCTACCACTATTAATGTATAAGTTCCTTCTTCTGTAATAGCTTCTCCATTATATTCTTGTCCATTTAATAACATTGTATATGGTCCAAATTCAATAATTTCTGGTGTTACATCAGTATTGAAGTATTGTCCATCAACAATATTATTAATTACTGGTTCTTTAGTATCTACTATTTTAATTTTAACTTCTTTAGACTCTACTCTACCATCACTAAATGTAAATGTATAAGTAATAGTAAATTCTCCTAAAGTTTCAGTAAAGAATTCATCTACTTCTGCTATTTCGTTCATATATTCAAATACGATTTTTTTAGTTGCAGTTATTTTATTACCATTATCATCTGTAGTTGCATCTGGTAAGTTGAATTCACTACCTAATTCTACTTCACTAGGTAAGTCTTTTAAATCTGACCAGATATCCACTTCTTCTTTTACTGGTGTTACACTCGGTGTTGTTGGATTATTATTTACTGGTGGTTTTACTTCTTCTTCTTCTGTTGGTTTCTTATCATCATCTGGTTTTACAACAGGTTCTTCATTTTTCTTATCATCGTCTTTTGGTTTATTATCTAAACTTCTTACGTATGCAAAACCTCCAATTAAGATAGCTAATATTAATATGATAATAAGTATTTTTTTCTTATCGTCAGAATCTTCATAATCACTATCTTTTATTATGTCTTGTTCTTTGACTATTTTTGTCTTCTTATTTTTTTCTTTCTCCATAGTATTTCCCCCTCTACTATACATACTGTAATTTAATTCTAGCAAAGGTCTTAATTTAAAGTCAATATTCTTTACATAAAGTTTACAAAAAATAGTAGTTATTGTCGAAAATACTTAGATAATTCTTCTTTTTCACTCCTAGTTTTATTTTTATCAAATATGACGTGTTTGTAATCTCTTGACATATTGCCAATACTCTTAATAACCTTTATTTTGGGGAATTTATAATCTTTTATATATCTTTCAAGTAAGAATTTATTAAAGTAAAACTTCTCTTTTTTTAACTCATCTGTCAATTTACAAAATACTAGGATTATAACCATGAATAAACTTAAGGATAAATCCATTTCTTTTTTAAAAATAATTATAATAATACTAAGTATTACTAAGTAAGATATTCCTATAGTCATTTTAAAACTCTTTCTAAAAGATAGAAAATAATTCAAAACTATATTAAGAAGTTTTCCTCCATCTAATGGATATATAGGTAATAGATTAAAAAATAAAATAGATAAATGATAACTCTTAAATAATTCTAAATTATTGTTTTCTAGAAAAAAAGTCATGATAAAAAAATATATAATTTGAATAATAGGTCCTGCTAACATAATTAACAGTTCCTCTTTTTTAGGTTTATTTAAATCGTCATTAAATTTAGTGTATCCCCCATATGGATAGAAATATATTTTATCTACGTTCCATCCTAACAACTTGGCCATAGAATAATGTCCTAATTCATGAATAAAAATTATACTTGAAAAGAATATTACGTTTTTAAATAGTCCTGATGCTAAGGAAATAATAATGATACCTAAGTATAATGGATGAATATAACTTATTTTAAATATAGTCTTTATAATCTAGATATTTCCCTTCTTTTTGAAATACTAAGTAAAGTTTATCATCTATAGTTTCCCCTAATAAAGCACCTTTACTAACATAATCATATATTTTTATATCACCAATTGATACATTTCCATACCATACATCTATTCCATTAATTTGTTGTACTATAATAGTATTACCATAGTTTTCTTTATTACCAATGAATACTACTATACCACTTTCAATAATAGGTACTAAATAATTATTATTAACACTTAATTTAACTCCATCTTTGTATAAACTAGCTTCATTATATTTTAATTTCTCATTAAATACTTTCTCATCAGTAGGTGCTATATTATCAAAAGGTAATATATTTCCAAAATACTTTTTATATAAGTTATTGATATAAGCAAAAGAAAATTGGTCTTCATAAACAACCTTACCTATTTTATCTTTTAGTTTTGGATTTATTTTTATTACTATTAATAAACTAACGAATATAATTAGACATATTAATATTTTAGTTATCATTTTATAAAGAAATTTATGATTATTTGTACTTTCTTTAATATTCTTTTTCTTATTGTAAAATTTACTTAATTCTTCCACTATTATCACCCATTATAAGGTATTATCTAATAGTTAAATTTAGAACTTTTTTTAGTTATCTTATATAAAATTAATCCATATACTATGTTTAATAGTAATGAGTGTGTAAATTTATATAAGTAATTATTAAAGATAAAGTTATTGCTTAGTATTGATAATATTAGAAAATATATTCCATCAAAGATAGTCATTACTATTAGTATTTCTAAAATTATGATGAAAAGATTATCTTCCAATATTTTTTTCATTAGTTTTATACTTATCATTACACAAAAGAATAATATAAAAGATAATAATATATTACTCATGTATAGACTTCCATAAATAATAGATACCTCTAAATATAATTTTATAAAGTCTTTGTCATTATATAAGAATATTAAACATATTACTGTACACATTGGAGTAAAGTAAGTAAGATTATTTATATTATATAAAGTAATGTTAGGAATTAATCCATCTAATAAAAGTGATATTAGTAATATTATTATCTTTTTCATTTAGATTTCCTTATTAAGACTGATACAAATCTAATATCATCTAAATTGCTTGTTCTTGTTATATAGGCTTTCTTACTTAGTCCAAATTTATCACTTTCTATTTTTGATACTTTTCCTATTGTAATACCTGATGGATATATATCACTTAATCCACTAGTGGTTACTATATCTCCAATGTTAAAAACATAATTATTATCTATTCCACTAATTATTAAATTATTATTATCATCTTGTTCTAAAATCTTATTGATACTGTTATTGTTACTCCAAAGTTTTACTGATATTTTATTATTACTTAAGTTACTAGTAATTAATTTTACTACTGAAGTAGTTAATCCTGGTTTTTCTATTCTTCCTACTAATCCATAACCATCTATTACTGCCATACCTTCTTTTAGATTATCTTTTGTTCCTTTATTAATAGTAATTTCGCTATTCCAATATGAGGTATTTCTATTTATTACAGTCGCATTAACTATATCGAATTCTGTTAAGGTGTTATCTATTTTTAATACTTCTTTCATATCTTTTAGTTCTTGTTCTAATTCATTTTCTCTTTTAGAGAATACTATTTTTTCATTATTACTAGGTATGGCATGAATGGGAAAATAAAATATATCTTTAAGTATATAGGAAAAGTTCCAATTATATTTAATAGAAAAAAATAGCATTATAAAAGATAATAATGCGGTTAAAATAATCATAATTATTCTTCGTTTAATTGCTAGTTTTTTCATTAATCCTCCTAAATTATGCCATGGTCATTAAAACTGTAATAATCTTCATCCCCCATTATTATGTGGTCAAGAATAGGAATATTTTGGATTCTTCCTACTTCTACTAATGCTTTAGTAAATACAATATCATCTTTAGATGGCGTTACATCTCCACTTGGATGATTATGCATACATATAATCCCTGTTGCTGATGATAAATATGCATATTTAAATACTTCCCTTGGATGTACTACACTTCGATTTACTGTTCCCATAAATAATAGTTTCCTTTCAATAAACTCATTTTTATTATTTAAATAAATGCAGTAGAAATATTCTTGTTTTTTATCAAGAAAGAGATTTTTATTATTTAAGTAAATATCTCTAGGATTGTTGTATTTTATTTTACTTGTTCTTTTCTCAATATTTATTCTTTTTCCTAATTCAATTGTTGCTAGAAGTTCTATTGCTTTTACTTTTCCTATTCCTTTTACTTCTAATAATTTATTTATTGTCATTTCTTTTAAATCAGTTATATTGTCAACTAAATTTAAGATATCTAGTGCTAGTAGTTTTACCGACTTGTTTTTTGTTCCTGTTTTTAAGATAATTGCTAATAATTCTTCATTTGATAAAGCATTTACTCCTTGACTAAGCAATCTTTCTCTAGGACGTTCTTCTTCTTTTATGTCTTTTATAAGATAATTCATATAATCCCCCCAATTATATTATTATCTTTATCTTTTGAATTTCCTAATCTTCTAGGACGATTTCTTCATAACTTGATAGAATTACATCATTAATCGACATTATGTCTTCATTACTTGTTGCAGTATCTAATAGAATATCAAATTGCTCTAAATTACTTATAAATTCTATATTATTAATTACACTTTTTTTGATAGTTACATCAATATTTTGTTCATGAAAGACATTAGCTACTTTTTTAGCATTATCTTTTTTGGTACTCATCCCTACATATACATAGTATTTTTTATTATTTTCAATTACTGTATAGTTTTCAATGTTAGTAATATGTTTTTGCATTTCTTCCTTGGAATCATATACACCTAATTGTAATAGATATGAATTGTATTTATTGTCTAGGTGTTGTTCTTTTTCATATTGTTTGTAAAAGGCGTTTCCTAGAATAAGTCCTGATAAGATAGCTAGAATTGTTAGAATTAAAAACTTTTTATTCATATATTATCACCACTATTATGATACAAAAAATGATAATCGAAATGTGTCGAATAAAAAGGCAAAAGAAAAAAGTTCTTACGAACTTTTAATTAATATTGTTTTCCAAAGTAAATTTTAGTAACAGCTTTATCGCCACAGCAAACGCAAGGTCCATCTGGCGCTTCATCATCAATTATACAACGTGATTTGATTCCTAATTCTTCTTTGATTTTATCTTCGCAGGCTTGGTTACCACACCAATTAACTTTGATAAATCCATTTTTATTAGTTGCAATATCTTTCATTTCTTCATAATTATTTGCTGTATAAATCATACTGTTACGTCTTGATAATGCTTTATCATACATATCTTTTTGAATTGTCACTAGTAATTCTTGTACTTTAGGTAGTACTTCAGTAGTATTAACTTGGATTTTTTCTAAAGTATCACGTCTTACAAGTGTTACTACATTAGTTTCTAAATCTCTTTTACCTATTTCTATTCTTATTGGGTATCCTTTTACCTCAGCTTCTGCAAATCTAAATCCTGGTGTTTTATCAGTATTATCTACTTTAACAGTTATATCGTTTTCTTTTAATTGATTTGTAATATTGTTAGTTAATTCTTCTATTCTAGAATCATTTCCGATAGGTATAACAATTACTTGAGTTGGTGCGATATTAGGAGGTAATACTAGTCCTCTATCATCACCATGAGTCATTATTATGGCTCCTATCATCCTAGTAGAGCATCCCCATGATGTTTGATATGGTGTTTCTAGTTTATTTTCTTTGTTTAAGAATTGAATATTAAATGCTTTAGCAAAATGGTTTCCAAAGTAATGACTTGTACCATTTTGTAGTGCTACTCCATTATACATCATCGCTTCAAGTGAGTATGTTTCTTCAGCACCTGCAAATTTTTCTTTATCAGTTTTTCTACCTACTATTACTGGAAGTGCTAGATAGTTTCTTTGAAAATTTTCATATACTCCTAGCATTTTTAGTGTTTCTTCTTTAGCCTCTTTGCTAGTTGCATGCATTGTATGACCTTCTTGCCATAGTATTTCTCTACTTCTTAAGAAAGGTCTAGTTTCTTTTTCCCATCTAACAATAGTGCACCATTGGTTATAAAGTTTAGGTAAATCACGATAAGATTTAATTATTTTACTATAATGTTCACAAAATAAAACTTCACTAGTCGGTCTAACACACATTTTTTCATCTAGTTTTGCACTTCCGCCTTGAGTAACCCATGCTACTTCTGGAGCAAAACCTTCTACGTGCTCTTTTTCAATATTTAATAGACTTTCTGGTATAAACATAGGCATTTGTACATTTTCATGTCCTGTATCTTTAAACATTTTGTCTAATACTTTTTGGATGTTCTCCCATATAGCATATCCGTATGGACGAATAATCATACTTCCTTTAACTGATGAGTAATCTACTAAATCAGCTTTTTTGCATACATCTGTATACCATTTTCCAAAGTCTTCATCACGACCAGTTATTTCTTTTACTTGTTTGTCATTCATAATAAATCTTCCCTTCAACATATTTCTTTTTTATTATAAGGCATTTCTTGTTAAAAAAAAAGACTTTTTAGTCTTTATTAGTTAGCATTATTAGTTGCATTTCTTTTTTCTGCTTTTTTCTTATCACGACATGCTTTACATCTTTTTGGTTCATTAGTAAAACCTTTTTCAGCATAGAATTCTTGATCTCTTGCAGTAAAAGTAAATTCAGTACCACAATCTACACATTTGATTGTTTTATCTTTATACTCAGCCATCTTTTTTTCCCTCCTTAATTTAAATATTGGAACGTTCTAGAGACATTATTTTATCTTTTTTTAAATTAAGAGAGAATAATAGTCAAAATACAAGTTCAGTGAACTTCTTCACTTAGTTAAGTGTAGCACACTACTATAAATTATGCAAGGAGTTTAACATTAATTACAAAGAAGTATTTTTTGTAGAAGAAAAGAACTTTTATTGTAAAAGTCCTTTGCCTCATTTCTATAATTTTGCTACTATCTACTTTACTAGTATTGGTAATAGGAAAATAGACCCCTTTCATTTCTGATTAAGTGTCACCCTATATGAGACGACATTCAACGTAGCAAAGCTGAATGTTCCCTTTGTGTAAGCAAAGACGATTGCTTACACATCAATAATAACATTGCCTATTTATATTGTCAAAATGAATTTAATAATTTTTATTAAAAAAATGTACTTGTTCGATTGTTTTTATAAACACATCTATTATATAATTCTTTTTAGGAACATTTGGTTGTTGAGTGTCGTCCTCCAATCTTGATAAAGAAAGGAGGGATACAATGAAGAAAAGAACTTTTATAATAAAAGTCCTTTGTCTTATTGCTATCATTTTATTACTCCTTACCTTATTGGTAATAGCAATAAAAATATAGACACTCTGTATTTGTAGAGTGTCTCCCCATCATAGAGGATGACATTCAACGTGACAAAACTGAATGTTCCTCTTTTTTATTATATGTAAGATTTCTTACTTACATACTAATAATAACATAAATAATTATTCATGTCAAAACTAGAAATTAAACATTATCCACTCTGGTTTTAATATTAGAAGGATTCCTATTATAAGCATAATTAATCCTCCAATTAAGTGAGTATATTTTGTATATTTAGTAGTTACTCCTGTTACCTTTAAAGTAAACATCGCTACATTGAATACAATTAAATCATCTAACATAAAGAAGAATATATAAATTAATATATAAAGACTAGACATTTCCGTACTTACTTCATTAAGTGCTAAAATGTTAGTAAATAATACTGGTAGTCCTGCTGAACACGCTAGTTCTACAACATTAACAGATACTGCTAATGCAATAACTCCTAAGCTTGCTAATAAAAGACTTTTTTCATGAGTAAATTTCTTTATTCTTTCAAATATTTTCTTTCTCTTTTTATCATCAACTACTTGGCAACCAGCATCTTTTTTTCTTTCTTTTAAATAACTTCTTATATTTATTAAGGCTCCTACTAAAGCTACAACGGCAATTACTATTTGAATCCATCTTATCTCTGTTACTCGCATAACGAAGTTAAGCCATGCAACCATAAATAGTAAATAAACAGCGGCTGAAGTTGCTATAAATAATGAACCTAAATACCACATTTTCTTTTTATCTTTCATTCCTAATAACATACTTATTAAGAATATTAATACCCACATAGCACAAGGATTAAAGCCATCAACCAATCCTATAACAACGGCGATTAATGGTAAACTAACTTTTTTAGGATCTACTTTTCCTAGTACCGGTAAGTCAACATGATTATCTACTTTAACATCACTTTGAGCTATATACTCTTCGGCATTTTCCTCAGTTATTTCACCTAATTCAATACCACCTACAATATCAATATAGCCACCTTTTCTATAAGACTTAATAATGTTTTCAATTTCTAATTTTGTTGAATTATTAAATCCTACACGATATTTGCTACCTATTACTGTATATGGTACATATGGAGTTTCTCCATTTATTAGTTTTTGTACTTTATCTAATAATGCACTATTTTCTTTATTTTGAGTAACTTCATATAAATGAACTCTTATAGATTTATCACTTTTTTCAAGTTCAGATAAATACTCTTTTTCTTCTTTGCAGTGAGGACATGTAATTGAATAAAATAAATGAATATCAATAACTTCTTCCTCTGCTTTTACTCCTATTGGTAATAATAGAAATAAAAACATAAAAAATAATAATAATTTCTTTTTCATTGTGACACCTACTTATATTTGTTTATTACTTCTTCTATTTCTTTTACTGTTTTCTCACCATTTAATCTATCTACTTCTATATCATCTTTATAAAAAATTGCTACTGGAAGTAAAGTGCCTGGATTATATGTTTTTACTATATCTTCATCCATATCATAATCATAATTAATTATTTCGATATCTGAATGCTCTTCTTCTATTTTTTTCCATACTTTGTGCATTGATAGGCACCCACCACACCACATAGCATTAATTCTTATTATTTTCATTATTTACTCCTTAACATTAATCTATCTACGGTATCAACAAATACTTTTAAGAACGTATCTATTTCTTCTTCTTTAGTAACATATGAAATACTGATACGAATACTTGTTTCTGCTAGTGCTTTACTGCCAGTTAATGAGTATACAGCTTTAGAATAGCTATTACTACTAGCACATGCAGTTTGAGTTGATATATATATTTCTTTTTCTTCTAAAGCATGAAGCATAGTTTCTGGTTTTACTTCTAAAACACTTAAATTTAATATATATGGTAAACATTTATCATTGCTATTGATATGAATAGTTGAATATTTACCTAATTCATTTCTTAATTTATTATTAAGCTTTTCTACATATTTATAATTGTCTTCTATATTTTGATATGCTAGACGCATTGCTTTAGATAATGATGCGATTAGCGCTACAGCTGGAGTACCACTTCTATATATAGTAGTACTTTTTCCACCATGGATTAGTGGTATTAAGTTAATCTTTTCTTTCTTTATAAGACCACCAATTCCTTTTATACCAAATATTTTATGAGCTGAGAAACTTGCTAAATCAATATTTTCTAAATTTACTTTTTTCTTACCAATTATCTGGGTTAAATCAGAGTGAAAGAAACATTTTGGATAGTCTTTTAATATTTCACCAATTTCTTCAATTGGTTCAATTATTCCTATTTCACTATTTACTGCTGTTATAGAAACTAAAATAGTATCATCTCTTAATAGTTTTTTTAAATCATCTAAATCAACAACACCATTTTCATCTGTTTTTACAAAATCTACTTCAAATCCTAGAGTCTGTAAATAACTAAGTGGTCCATATATTGATGAGTGTTCAAAATTAGTAGTTATTATATGTTTACCTCTATTTTGATATTGTAAGCATATACCTTTTATAACTGTATTGTTTGATTCACTTGCACCACTTGTATAAATAATCTCTTTTGGTTTTACTCCTAAGATATCGGCAATCTGTTTAGTAGCTGCATCTATTAAATCAGCTGATTTTCTTCCTAAAGTATGAAGTGAATTAGGATTCCCAATAAATTCTTTAGATACTTTTACAAATGTATCTAGTACTTCACCATTAGTTGGAGTTGTAGCTGAATAGTCTAAATATATCATTAATATCACCTCTTAAAATTATATCAAAAAAAAAGAGTAATGACTACCCTTTTACATTTTATTGACGTAATTTATATATCTGATATTGAAAATCATCACTTGACGTAATATAACTACCACTTACTAAAATATCAGCACCTTTTAATTTTTTTGATACTTCATCATTTATTCCACCATCAACGCTTATTAAAATCTTTTTATTTTTTTCATCTAATAGTTTGCGTAATTTCTTTACTTTTGATATGGTATCTTCAATAAATGCTTGTCCACCTTTACCTGGATTAACAGACATAACAAGTATTAAATCAATTCTATCTAAGTATGGAATTAATGCTTCAATATCTGTTTCTGGTTTTATTGCAAGGCCTTTTCTTATTCCATAAGCTTCGATTAAATCAAGAGATTTATCAATGTTTTTTGTTTCAACATGAATTGTTATAAATTCCGTATTAAGTGATGCATAATTATCTATAAATTTAAGAGGTTTTTTTACCATTAAGTGTACATCTAATCTTTTATTAGTATAAGCAGATATATCTTTTATCTTTTTAAATGGAAGTGACTTATTTCTTACAAAGTGTCCATCCATAACATCAACATGAATAAAATCAGCATTTGTAATATTTAATTTTCTTAAATCTTCTTTAAAGTTTTTGCTAGATAAATACGAAACTGATATTTTCATTTTATCACCTACTACTTATAAATTTTTTATAATCTTCATATCTTGATTCTAAGATATTACCTTTTTCTACTTCTTTCTTTATTCTACACTCTTTTTCTGTTAAATGCATACAGTCCTTAAATGGACAAGGATAGTTTTTAAATTCTATAAAACAGTTTCTGATATCCTCTTTTGTCATTTTGCTAAATTCAATAGCAGAAAAACCTGGGGTGTCTACTATTTTACCTCCATAAAGTTCTAGTAATTGAACAAATCTAGTTGTATGTTTGCCTCTTCCTAAAGCTTTAGATATTTCTCCTGTTTCTAAGTTTAGTTTTTTATCTAATTTATTGATTAAAGTACTTTTACCTGCTCCACTTTGACCAGTAAATACAGTTGTTTTACCTTTAAATAGTCTTTTTATACGGAATAGATTAGTATTATATAAAACTTTGTATCCTAATTTCTTATAGTATTTAACATATTTTTTTATATCTTTTTTCTCTTCTTTAGTTAATAAATCATTTTTAGTTAAGCAGATAATCGGTTTAATTTTATTAAATTCCATTACTACTAGTAATTTATCTAATAGATTAGGAGAAAAAAGAGGGTCTTTTAGACTTGTTACTATTAGACCCTGGTCTATATTACTTACTAATGGTCGTTCTAATTCATTATGTCTTGGTAATATTTCTAATATATAGTTGTTTTCTTTATCAAATTTAACAAAGTCACCAACCATTGGACTTATATTATCATTTCTAAATTTACCTCTACTGTGGCACTCATAGATTTTACCATTACTATTTACAGTGTATAAGTTACTAATTATTTTTATTATTTGTCCTTCCATTAGTCCCCCTTATAATTAGTTATTATCATCACTAGGTTTGCCATTATCACTAGGATTAATTTCTGGCGGTAATGTTATTTCTTTTGCTACTACTATTTTTAATGTTGCACCAGATACTACTTTACCAGTTCTAGATTGACTTATTATTTTTCCAGCTGGATATTGACTTGTTTCTTCATATTGAATATTTAGTTTAATGTTATTTTTAGTACAGAATTCTTCAATATCACTAACAGACCACTCTTCATTAACGAAATCTGGATATTCTTCGTATACATCTGGAATATATAGTATGATTTCATCACCTTTTTTAAGTTCAGTACCCGCTTTTACACTTTGGTCAATTATAGCTTGTGGGTCTGTGTCATCAGTTAAAGTTACTGACTTTTTCTCAATTCTTACTTTTAATCCATGAACATTTTCAAGTAATGTTTGAATTTGAATATAGTTTTGTGTTGTATAATCTTCTACTACATAAGTTTCAGTACCAATTGATTCATGTAATGTAACTGTACTTCCCTTTTTAATACTTCTTCCTATACCCGGGTCAGTTCTTGTAACTTCTCCAACATCATATTTATCACTAGCTTCTTTTACAGTTTCTACATTTACTTTGAAACCTTTTTCTTGTAATATTTCTTCAGCATCCGCTACTAATAGTCCTGCAACATCTGGTATTTTTATATTTGGAACTTTTGTCAAGGCAGGAATTATAAATATGATTAAGGCCATTGCTATTAAAATAATTAGGAAAATTCCCGAAAGAATCCATATTACAGCATTGAATTTTTTCTCACCTTTAGTTGGAACTTCTTGGATAAAGTCTCCAGTGTCTTCTATTTCTTCTTCTTTATCTTTAGTTTTTTCTTTTTTCTCTTTTTTGATAGCAGGTATTACTCTTGTATCGTCAAGTTCATGTTCAGGATAAGGATAAACATAACGTTCTTGATTCATTACATCTGGATCTAATGCGCGTTTTAAATCATTATGCATTTCTTTAACATCGTTATATCTATTCTTAGGATTTTTTGCTGTTGCTTTTAATATTATATTTTCAATACTTTGTGGCACACTTGGATTTTGTCTTCTAACACTAGGAAGAGGTTCTTTCATGTGTTTTAGGGCGATTTCTACAGCATTATCGCCTTTAAATGGTAATGTTCCTGTTAGTAATTCATAAAACAAAATTCCCATTGAGTATATATCGCATTTGATAGTTGAACCTTTACCTGTTGCTTGTTCTGGTGGTAAGTAATGAACACTACCCATAACTGAATTAGTTTGTGTTAATTGGGTTGAATTTAGTGCCATAGCTATTCCAAAGTCAGTTATTTTTATCTTGCCATCATCTTGAATCATTATATTTTGAGGTTTTAAATCTCTATGAATAATATAACTATCATGAGCATGTGCTATACCGTCAGTAAGTTGTAACATAATATCTACTGCTTCACTAACAGTTAAACGGCCATTTGCTCTTTTCTTTAGGTATTGTTTTAATGTCTTACCTTCTACATATTCCATTACTATATAATAATTTCCATTATCTTCACCAACATCATACATCTCTACAATATTAGGGTGTGATAATGAAGAAGCTGATAAGGCCTCACGTTGAAAACGACGAATAAATTTTTCATCATTTGCTAAATCGCCTCTTAATATTTTTATAGCAACACGTCTATCTAAAATAACATCTCTTGCTAGATAAACATTCGCCATACCACCTTCACCGATACTTTTAATTATTTCGTATCTATCATTAATTTTTTGCCCCTTTGTTATCAATATTATTCACCACTTTCCTCTAGACTTAAGTAAGCTACTGATATATTGTCCGTTCCCCCTCGGTTATTACTTTTTCTAATTAATTTAATTACTTTATCTTCTATATCTAAATCACTTAATAATACTTTTTCTATTTGTTCTTGGTCTAACATATTTGTTAATCCATCACTACATAGTAAAATTGACGAAATATCTAAATCACAATCAAATACATCTATGTCAATTGGGTCATTTGCTCCTAAAGCTTTCATTAAGACATTTTTCTTTGGATGGTCTTTTGCTTCTTCTTCAGTTAGTTCTCCTGCTTTTAATAGTAAATTTACTAAAGTATGGTCATATGTAACTTTATGTAAGTGACTATCTTTAATAACAAAACCAGAAGAATCTCCTATGTTACCAAATAAAATATAGTTTTTGGTTACTATGGCTACTACTAGAGTTGAACCCATACCACGTGATTCTGGATGGTCTTTTACATAACTAAATATTAATTCATTAATATCTAATACACTATCACGTAACCAGTTGACTGCTTTTACTTTTTCCATATTAGAAAATGTTTCATTAAAGCTTTTCCCTAAATAACTAATAGCGATGCTTGAAGCAACTTCACCGGCTGAGTGTCCACCCATACCATCAGCTACAGCCATTAAATAATCTCCATCTTTATTTTTAACTATAATAACGCTGTCTTCATTATGAGTTCTTACTTTACCAGCATCAGTTAAATAAAACGATTTCATAAATCCTCCTTCTTAGATCTAAGTTGTCCACATGCAGCACTTATTTTACTGCCAAATTCTCTTCTTATTGTAACCCCTATATTTCTTTTCTTTATTATATCATAAAATTCCAAAATAGTATCTTTTTTACTTCTTTTAAATTCAATGTTATTAGTTTCATTATAGGGAATTAAATTGACATAACAATTCATTCCTTTTAGTAGTTCACATAGATTAATTGCATCTTCTTTAGTATCGTTTACACCTTTTAACATTATATATTCAAAAGTTACTCTCCTGTTGGTCTTAGCAATATACTTCTTTACAGCATCTATTAATACTTCAATTGGATAGGCTTTGTTAATTGGCATTATTAAATTTCTTTTTTCATTAGTAGGTGCATGAAGTGATATAGCTAAGTTAACTTGATATGGAAGAGATGCAAATTCTTGTATTTTAGGTACAAGTCCACAAGTTGATACAGTTATGTGACGAGAGCCTATTTGTAGTCCTTTTGCATGATTAACTATTTCGATAAACTTTACAATATTATCGTAGTTATCAAAAGGTTCACCTATTCCCATTATAACAATGTGACTAATTCTATCATTTATTTCTTTTTCTATTTGTAATACTTGTAAAACCATTTCACTGGCTTCTAGATTTCGTACTTTTTTTAATCTACCACTTTCACAGAATTTACAACCCATGTTACATCCTACTTGGCTAGATATGCATAAGCTTTTTCCATAATCATGCATCATTAATACTGCTTCAATTAGGTTGCCATCTTTAAGTTCAAATAAATATTTATTTACTTCAACATCTTTCTCGGTTTTTTTAATAGTTAATTCATCAATACAAAAATCTTCTTTTAGTTTTTCTATAACTTCTTTCTTCAGATTACTCATATCATCAAAGCTAGTAACTCTTTTTTTGTATAACCATTCGTATACTTGAGAGGCTTTGAATTTTTTTTCGTTTATTGATACAAAATATTCTTCTAAGTCATTGAAACTCTTATTATATATACTTTCCATTATATTCACATCCAAGAAAATTATATCATAGCGTAAAAAAAATATATATGAATTTTACACATATACATTTTTTTTACAACGTTTTTTACAATTTTTTCCCTTTATAGAATATTCTAGTGGCATTTAATACCGTTATTACGGTTACACCAATATCTGCGAATACTGCCATAATGATTGATGATAAGCCAAATGCTCCTAGAGCTAGAACTACAAATTTGATTATTAGAGCAAAAATAATATTTTCCCAAACTATTTTGTTTGTGTAATTGCTGATTTTAATGGCTTTAGTTATATTTAATAGGTTATCGTTCATTACTACAATATCACTTGCTTCAATTGCGGCATCACTTCCGATACTACCCATTGATATTCCAAGGTCAGAGTTTAATAACACAATAGCGTCATTAATTCCATCACCAACAAAGCATACTTTACTATCACATCTTAATTCATTAACTACATCTTTCTTATCAATTGGTTTTAATCCAGATTTATACTGACTAATATTAAGAGTATTACAAACGTCTTTAACGATTGATTCATTATCTCCAGATAAAACAACTATATTATTTTTATTTAAATCTTTCATTTGTTTAAAGAATTCTTTTGCTTCCGCTTTAATAACATCACCAATTATAATATTTCCTATATATTTATTGTTTTTTACTACATATACGATAGAACCAACATCATTACACTCTTCTACTTTAACTTTATTCTTTTTTAAATAATTGTAGTTACCAATTAAGACATCATCATTATCAATTTTTACTTTAATACCACCGTCTTGTTCTTTAAAATCAGTTATCTTTTTATTATCAATTTTTTTATTGTAATAAGTTTTAATAGAGTTTGCAATTGGATGATTAGAATGATATTCACTATATGCTGCTAGTTTAATTAATTCTTCTTTAGTTCCTTCTTTAACATTTATCTTTTTAACTTCAAAGTTTCCTTCGGTAATAGTACCTGTCTTATCAAAAACAAAAGTATCTATTTTTGCTAGTTGTTCTAAGTCACTACTACTTTTAATTAAAACTCCATGACGTGACGCTAGACCTATTCCACAGAAGTATCCTAAAGGTACTGATAATATTAAGGCACATGGACATGATGCCACTAAAAAGATTAGTGCTCGATAAAGCCAAGTATTTAATTCTCCATTAAAGAATATTACTGGAACCAAGAAGATTAAAAGTGATGATATTACTACAAATGGTGTATATTTACTAGCAAATTTATTAATAAATTTTTGAGTTCTAGATTTTTTTACATCTGACTCTTCGATAACTTTTAATATTCTTGAAGCGGTTGACTCTTTAAATAAAGTTGTAACTTTTACTTCTATAATTCCATTTAAATTTATATAACCGGAATAAACTTCTTTATCTTTTGATACATCTCTTGGAATAGACTCTCCTGTAATACTAGAAGTATCAACACTACTGTTTCCTTTTACAACTATTCCATCTATTGGTACTCTTTCTCCTGGTCTTACTATTATGGTGTCACCAATATTTAAATTTTCTGGTTTTATTACTTCTTCTTTACCATCTTTTAATATTGTTGCTTTGTCACTTCTTAAATCAACTAAGTTTTTAATTGAATCTTTTGATTTATCTATTCCTAAGTCATTAATATATTCACCTATCTCATAGAAAAGCATAACAGCAACACCTTCTTTATATTCTTTAATAAAGAAAGCACCTATTGTTGCTAGAGTCATTAAAAAATTTTCTTCGAAAATTTCACCTTTTTTAAAGTTTTCGATAACTCTTATAAATGTTTCATATCCAATTATGATATATGTAATTATTAATACTATTAAAGATAGTTTTTCATCTAGAAAGAAACTAATTATATATAGTATTAAGCTGATAATTATGCGAATTAAATCTTTATTAATAAATTTAAGCATTTTTCTCCTCCATTATATGTTCTATTCCAATATTTAGTATTACTTCTACGTGACTATCACCTAATGAGTAATACACTTCTTTTCCTTCTTTTCTAGTTTTAACCAAATCCATATCTCTTAATACTTTTAATTGATGACTTATTGCTGAATGAGTCATATTAAGTAAATTGGATATATCGCATACACAAAGTTCCTTGTTTAAAAGTGATAAAAGTATCCTTACTCTTGTATCATCTCCAAAAACTTTGAATAATAAAGATAATTTTGAAGAATAGTAATTATCTATCATGTTTTCTCTTACAAATTCAATGTTATCATTATGAATTTTTTCTTCTTGGCACTCTACTTGATTTTCCATGTATCCTCCTCATATGAATAACTGTTCATATATTATATTATACGCTATCAATAAAAAAATACAATACCAAAAAGATATTGTATTATTAAATATTTCCTATTTACGTAAATATTGTTAGAAAGGATTAGCCATTATCTTAATAACTAAATCCATATTATCATCATGAGCCATAATGTTTCGCTTTATTGCACCACATTTATTACATTTATAAACGATTTTATATTTTCCCTTTTTAGCATTTTCTACTCCTATTGGTTCTAGAATACCATGACAAGGCGATAATCTGTCACCTGGGTTAATATCTAAGTGCTTTGATGATAAGCAATAAGGACAATGGTCCCTTGCTGTATAACCTAATGGTTCTATTTTTTTACCACATACTTCACATAAAAAACTTTCGTCAATCATTTTAAATCTTTTCTGTTGTTCCATAATTACTAACTCCATAATTCATACTTCTAGTATATAACATATTTTCTTCTCTTCCAACAGTTTTTAAATAGAAAAAAAAGACTTATAGTCTTCTACATTTCAATGTGACACATTGGTTTTATACATTCATTAACTGTTCGATATTGTACATAAGCAAGTTCTAAATCAACGCATTCATTTTTCAGATACTTTTTTCTTCCAACAGCGTAATAAGATGCATCTGGTCTTAATAAATTTTCATGTGTTGAAAAATGCACTATATTAACTTTATTTGCCGTATTTGTGAAAATATTTGAATTGTTCATTATTACCTCCACTTTCTATTATTACAAGTTCCTCTTCCTTGCTTCTATATATTAACAAATAAAGTCGATGATTGTATCTTTTTGTGCTAAAGTGTCTGTTTTTTTACTTAAATGGAAATAATTATGTCTTGAACAAAGAAATTTTGAAATATTTTAGTCTCTAATTGATATATATCTTTATTCTTTGTTATATTTCTTATTATTTCCTTCTTTATATTTTCTTC
This sequence comes from uncultured Bacilli bacterium, assembly GCA_934155645.1. GTDB lineage: Bacteria > Bacillota_I > Bacilli_A > RF39 > UBA660 > RGIG3091. The sequence goes on from CAKPHC010000007.1 coordinate 52,901, forward strand.
GGTTGTGGAATATTTAATTTTATTGAGTTGTTTAGGTATCGGTTCATCATCAAAGCTATTGGCAACTGTAATATGAATTTTTCCGTTTTCTTCATACATTTGAATACTTACCATTTTTTCTTTGTTATTCTTAGATGACTCAATGGCACTGTCTAGTAAGATTCCCATTATTGTATATAAGTCATTAACATCTTCTTTTGATAATTCTTTCATTCTTGCGACCGATGGACTCACTAAAATTTCAGGAGTAATTCCGGCGGTTTTCATTTCGGTCATCTTTAAATTAATGAATCCTTTCATCCCTAAAATAGGAATATTATTAAATTCTTTTAGCCACTCAGAAGTAATACTTTCTTTTTCATTAACTAGTTTGTCGACGTACTGGCTAGCTTCTTTTTTATTCTTACTAAGGAGTTTTTTTATAGTTATTAAGTTGTTTTCCCTTTCTCTTAGAGTACGATGGTATTCTTCCATTAAAGTTCCATTTGATTTAGCATAGCTAGATATTTCAACATACATTTTTGAAATCATATCCATTTTATTTTCCTTATCGATAATGGCTCCAGTAATTATAGTTATTAATACTATGATAACAATATCATATAATAGATTAAAATCACGTTTCATGTATGGCATTCTTATTAAGAACACAGATATTAAAGAGAAATAAATTAATGTAAATATAACAAAACTATGGCAAGGTTCATTGTTAACTTTTTTAATAACTTTATTCATTATTCTTTGCATTAATATAAAGATTTCTAATGCGATAATGGCAGAACAAACATTAGAATTAAATTTTTCTATTGGCAACAAGTTTGTAGCATATATAACACTCGGATGAAATAATCCAAATGCAATTAATACAATTTCTACTAACATACGAATTACGTATATAAACAGTGATACTAATAATGTTTTGGCTAACTTTTGTTTAAAAATAATTTTTTGAAACACAACTACTGACATATAATAGAAAAATATAGTAAATAGTGGTGTAAAATTATAAATATTTATTACAAAAGATGTAACATATATTACAAACGCTATTATTATATCGCTGTGATTTAATTTCTGCTTTGGATAAATGATTTTGCTTTTTAGAAATATAGTTAAAGCAAAAATAGTACCATTAATTATACTTAAAATAAACTGCTGCATGATAAACCTATAACCTTTCTTTTAATTCTCTTTTTTTATTTCTAGCAATTAAATCTATTTGTTTATTTGGGAAAAAAATAATATTATTTGCTAAGTCAACACTTGATACATTACTTAAGTTAACAATGCAACTTCTATGTGTCTTCATGAATCGTTGGTCATTTGATAACGTTTCTTCTAAATGTTGAATTGTATCTCTTGTAAAGTATTCTCCATCGTTAGTAACAATCTTACAGTTGTTATTATTTAGGCTTTTTTCAATATACAAAATTTGATTGTATGGTATTTGATATAGTTCGCCATTTAGTGTAAAAGTTATAGATTTTTGTTTAGTAAAAATACCTACAGCTACCCCCAATGTTTCTCTTAATTCTTTTTCTATATCAGAGTATTTTGATATAAAATCTAACATCAATAATTTACTTGTATATCCAATATTACTGTATTGTTCATGACTGGTAATAACTATTATTTGACTACTCCAATCACCATTATTTCGTATTTGTCTTGCCAAATCTAGACCTGATTTACCTGGAACCTCTACATCTAATAGATATATTTTGTTACCATCAATGTTATTTAGTTTCTTCTCTGCCTCTTGGTCATATTTATCTATTTCTATAATTTTGAAATTATTGTTATTAGCACCAATTAGTTTTAAAATTATTTTTTTGTATCTTTCACGCATTTCTTTGCCATCTTCATATAACACAAAATTAATCATTATGTACACCTTCGCTTTTCAAAAAAGATTGTATCATAGCATTTTTAAAAAATATGAAAACGTGGCTCAAATGTTAATATTTGGCTGGCAAATGTATTTTTTGACGAAAAAAAGCACTTTTTGTGCATTTAAGCACAACTTTTCAACCAAAAAAAGAACGGCTCACGCTGTTCTTATTCACAAGTACATTTTTTACCTTCGTGGCAACCGCATGTACACTCTTCATCGCAATTTTCTTCTTTATTATCATTGCAACCACAAGTGCATTCGCTTCCGCATTGGCAATTGTCATCACATGTGCATTCCTTTCCTTCATGACAACCACAAGTGCAGTTTTCATCACATTTTTTATCTTTTTCCATTTCCATAATTTCACCTCCAATTATTTTTTCTATGTATTTGCTTATTCTTGCAAAATTTTCTTTTTCTAGTTGATATACTACTTTGTTTCCTTTTTTAATTGGCATAACTAATCTAGCATCTGTTAAAGCTTTCATATGATGCGACAATGTTGGCTGAGTTACGTTCAAATTTTCCAGAATATTGCAACCGCAGACATTGTGTTTTGATAATATTTCTATTATCTTTAACCTATTCTCATCAGCTAAAATTTTAAATAATTCAGATAAATTTGTCATAGTTATCCTCTAATCTATATAGATGAACATCTATATACTTATATATTAATACTTTTAAGTTTAAAATTCAAGATATAACTAAAAAAAGTTTCTAAATTATAGAAACTTTACAAAATTTTCTTTTTAACTTTTTGAATTACTTCATCTTTTAAATGGCTTTTATTCAAGTAATTTGGATGATATGTCCATATTACTCCTTTGTTACTATCTATTAATACTGGATTTTGAACAGTTGGACGATTATCTACTAAATCTGAACTAAGATTTTTTAAGACTTCATTTGTTATTGTCAAATAAGGCTTTTTAGGTCCATTTACAAATATTGTATATTCTGGTTTAAAATAATCATGTAAATAAATTAAATATTTAATACTTATATCTTCTAGTTCTTGAGTCATTTTAGGATTACCGATACTAGTTCTTTTACTAGAGATAATAGTGTTATTCCAAATAACATTTTTAGATAACTCTTCTCTTGATATTTCCAAGCAATCTCTAATAAATCTCCAAAAGTCCTTGTTATTAGCGCATCTTTGGGCTAAGAAGTCAAAGTATTCTTGTTCAACTTTCTCTACATCAGGCATATAATTAATATTTTCATGATTCAACCAGCAATTTGTTTCTTGACCAATATATAAGATTTTTCTATTTAGTCCATTTATATAATTATCATCTGATGATACTAATAATGGAATTGCCAAATCTTGTGCTTGTATAAAATTATAGCAACGCTTTAACACATATTTATTACGCTCTCTTAATTCACTCACAAAACCCATCCCCTTTGAGTTCTGTTATTATACCACAAATGGCTAAAAAAAGCAAAAAAGCCTTTTTCAGGCTTTTATAACTATTTAGTTCTCCTTTTAATGATATCATCACTTTCTAGCTCGCCAATCAATAGACTTGATTTAGGATTATGATTTTTAAAGTTATTTTTTATCTGTTTTTCATCATAATTAGCATAACAATATTTACAAAAATGCATACACGAATTATATGCTCCGATATCTACCATTTGAACACAATTACATTTTTTCTCTTTTCTTGCTGTCCAATTTTTATAAGTTTTACCAGTTAATTTGTATGCTAACTCGTGTGATAGGCACTCTCCTTTAGTAAAACCATATTCCACTAAATTTCTATCTTCAAAACATGTTTGAACTGTCATATTATGAAGTTTTGCTATTCTACTAAAATTTTCTCCTATTATTTTGTAATCTTCTTCATTAAATTCTCTATAATTTAAAACTTTTCTATTATTCCTAACGTTTTTATAATCATCAATAAAAGATACTATTATAGTGTTTACATAGCCATCTAATAAAGAACACAACTTATCAAAGGCTTTAATATGATAATCAACATTATATTTATTGCTTAGAAATATTGGGTCATATCTTATACATAAATTTTCTTTTCCTATGATATTAGATAATTTTTTAACAGCATCTATTATTTCTCTTTTAGATGGTACGTAAGGTTCTATATCTTTATTGTAAGGAGTTACAGTTACATGGAATAGTATTGGTTTATTTATCTTGTTTATTTTATCTAAAATAGGAATAGGATTTTTTGTACAAAATAGAATTAAATCAACATCTTCAAAATATATTCTGCTAACTAATTTAGGATTAAAAGGGTTTCTTACATCAGCAAAGCCTTCTTCTAATCTATTCATAAACCAATTAGAGTAAAAAGCAATTATATCCGTTCTACCACTTACGTTTAATATCATGATATCACCTTCATTTTCTTTTATTTTGATTATTAAAATTTTAATATAAATCATTGTTTTTAAAACAAATGTTTGATATAATCTTTTTTAGGAACGTTTGATAAGTTGGGTGGAGCCGAACTTCAAAAAGAAGGGAGGCGATATTATGAATAAGAAGGACTTTTTAATTCTATCTCTAGTAATAATTATCTTCCTTTTATTATTATTACTATTTGTAGTATTAATATAAAAGAAAAATCACCTAACTCAGCAATGATTTAGGTGATTACCCAATTAATAAGGTAACACTCAACACTGCAATATCGAATGTTCCTCTTTTTATTTTATGCAAACTTTCTTGCTAGATACATAATAACATAAAAACGACTTTTTTACAAGTCGTTTTAAAATCAATTTGGTGCCTGAAGTGGGACTTGAACCCACACAGTATTGCTACCATCGGATTTTGAGTCCGACGCGTCTACCATTCCACCATTCAGGCAAGTACGAATATTATTATACAATAATTAATTCGCATCGTCAATTTCTTCTTTATACTTTGAATCATATAAATCAACAGAATCAGTAGTAGCTTCTTCTACAATATTATCGAATTTTGGTAATTCATCCTTAGACGATAATCCAAAATAATCTAAAAACTCACTAGTAGTTTGATATAGTATTGGCCTACCTGGTAATTCGCTTCTTCCTACTTCTTTAACTAGTCCTTTAGCAACTAGTTTTTTTATCATTTCTCTACTACTTACTCCTCTTATCTCATCAACCATTAAACGTGTAATTGGTTCATTATAAGCAATAATTGCTAGAGTTTCTAATGCCGACTGAGATAAAACATTAGTCTCTGGATTTTCAATTAGTTTTTGATAATATTCCTTATGCTCCTTCTTAGTAGTAAGTTTAAATGTATTACCTAGAAAATTAATTCTGATTCCCCTATCATCTTTTTCATATTTTTCTTTTAATGACATTATTAATTCTTTTGCTTCATCATCATTTAGTGACATTATATCTTTTATTTGTTGCATTGTTAATCCATCATCACCTACTACAAATAAAAGTCCTTCTAAAACTGCTTCTAAATTCATCTATATCCCCTCACACATAATTTCACCAAAGTTTGATTCTTGTACAATAATTAATTCATTTTGTCTTGCCATCTCTAAAATAGCTAGAAACGTTACTACTACATATTCTTTGGTTAATACATCAAATAATTCTAAGAAATTAAATTTATGTTTTTTCTTTAAAATATTTCTTATGGATTTTCTTCTATCCTCTACTGACATTTCTTTTTTTGTAACTTTTGTAGATAAAGGTTCGTTTTCTTTTTGCCTTTCTAAAAACTTTTGAAAAGCCTTAATTAAGTCATCTAAAGTTACATCTGTATTACTAATCACTTCTACTTCTGGTAGATATTCTTTAATATTTTCTGGTGACTTAGTATATACTTTGTGTCGTTCTTCTTCTAATTCTTTAAACTCTTTAGTTAAATCTTTATATCTTTGATATTCAATAAGTCTATTTACCAATTGTTCTTGTGGGTCTTCTTCTTGTTCTTCATCTTCATCATGTCTTGGTAAGAGCATCCTTGATTTCATTTCAATAAGTTCTGCAGCCATCACTAAGTAACTGCTTGCAATATCTAAATTCATTTCTTCCATTTTATTTATATATTCTAAATACTGGTCTGTAATTACTTCTATTTTTAAATCAAAAATATCCATTTTTGACTCTTTTATTAGATGTAATAATAAGTCTAATGGACCTTCAAACTCATTGATTTTAATTTCTATATTCATCTTACCACTTCCAATTGTTAATACAATTATAACACAACTTGCTTTTAGGCAAAAGAAAAAAGTTCTTACGAACTCTTAATTTTTAGGCCTACAGAATAATGAGAATACAAAAGTAAAGATAATTGCTGCTGTTATTCCGGATGCAGTTAAATCAAACATTCCCATTAGTATTCCAATAATGCCATACTCACTTGCTTTAGCTAATGCTCCATGGATTAGGGAGTGTCCGAAACTAGTAATTGGTACCATTGCTCCTCCACCAACGCACATAATAATTTTATCATAAATGTTAAAAGTATCTAAGGCGGCCCCTATAACTACAAATAAACTTGTAATGTGACCTGCAGTTAATTTGGTGTTATCAAGTATTATTTGCCCAGCCATAGATACTAATCCCGCAAAGAGAAATGAATAAACGTAAATCATCTTATCGCCTCCAAACTAATTGCATGTGCAATTGAATTTATATGTTCATGTTGATATACAAATGTTGGAGAAAATAATGCTCCAGTTGCTACAAATAAAACTCTATCAAGTTCCCCTTTTTCCATTTTAGGTAATATTTTTGAATAATTTACTAAAGCACTACAGACTGGACCTGAGCCACCTGCCATTACTTCTTCTTGTTTAGATAAATCATAAAGCATTGTTCCAGCATCATCATAATTATTACTAATATCCATGCCATACTCACTGTGCATATAATCAATTAGAATTTCTTTTCCATATACTCCTAGGTCTCCTGTAATAATTAGGTCATAATAATTTGGTTCTCTTTTTAATGCTTTTAAATGTTCATATATTGTGTTGCCTGCTGCTACTGCCATAACTGCTCCCATATTAAACGGGTCTGTTTGACCCATATCAGCTACTCTTCCTATTGTGGAAGATTCAATTTTAATTTTTCCTTTTTCATTAGTTAGATAAATACTTGCTCCACCTGTCGAAGTAAAAGTTGCTGTTTTAGGTTTTGGAGCACCATACTCAGTAGGATTTCTAAATTGTTTTTCGCTAGACATATTATGAGACGAAGTTGCTGCTATACAATTTTTTACTTTACCTCCATCAATTAAACTAGAACCTAATATTATTCCTTCAGCACTAGATGCGCAAGCACTATATATTCCAAAGAAAGGTATGTCAAACTTTAAAGCAGCATAACTTGATGATGTTACTTGATTTAATAAATCTCCAGATATTAATACATCTATATTTTTCTTATCTTTATTTACTTTTTTTAACAAGATATCAATACTGTCAGTAAGCAATCTAACTTCTGCTTGTTCCCATGTTTCTTCGCCATTATATAAATTGGAATAACATTTATCAAAACCCTTTGATAATGGTCCATCTTTTTCGTATGGTCCAGTTACTGTTGAATATCCTCCAACGTATACATTGTTATATTCGTATGTCATGTTATAGTCCTCCTAACAATAAATATCTTAGTGTTCCAAAAATCCATGCTGCTACTATTCCATATAGTATTACTGAACCTGCAAGTTTGAAGATATTCATACCAAGTCCATATATTGGTCCTTCTTTGCGGTATTCTATTCCAGCACTTGTCATTGAATGAGCAAAACCTGTAATAGGTATTATTAATCCACATCTTGCAAATGTTACCCATTTATCAAAAAAGCCTAAGGCTGTAAATAGTGATGCTATAAATACTAACGTAACAATCATAAAAACTGAAGCATCTTTGGTAGATATCTCTAACCATGTTGAATAAAAATCAATTAATCCTTGCCCAATTATTCCTACTAATCCACCTACTAAAAAACTTATAAAGGCATTTTGTACCCTATTTTCTTTTGGTTTATGTCTATCAACAATTTTTTGGTATTCTTTCTTTTCCATTTTTATCACCTATCAATATTTTCTCTAATATTGATATTTTTATACAAAAAAATACTAACTTGCTAATTTAGTTCTTAGCTTTGTTAGTATTTTAGTTTCATTTCTAGATACTTGAACTTGACTCATCCCTAGAATTTCAGATGTTTCTTGTTGACTTTTGTCATCATAATACCTAGCTTTTATTAATTTCTTTTCTTCTTCTGATAGTTTTGATATTTCTTCTCTTAAATCTAAGATGTTGTCATCATAACCTTTTTCATTGTAACTTATTGAATCATATAAAGTCATTTCTTTACCATCATCATTTAATTCATAATCTAAGCTTTTTACATATTCACTAGCAATTGATGCTTCATTTATTTTTTCTAATGGTATTTCCAAGAAAAGTGATAATTCTTCATCCGTTGGAGTCCTCATCATTTTTTGTGCTAAAACTTCTCTTGCCTTAGTAATAGAATTGTTTAAAGAAATCAAATCTTTACTTATTTTTATTACATTATTCTCTCTTATATATTTAAGTATTTCTCCTTTTATATACAAATATACATATGAAGATAAGTTATTACTTCCCTTACTTGCATCATAATTTTCCATAGCTTTCATGCAACCAATTCTTCCTTGTTGGCACAAATCTTCAAAATCATTACCAAAACTATACTTGTGTGCAATACTGTAAATCATTTTTTCATAATCTTGTCCGTTCATATTATCTCCTTAAATATTAATTATATTAAATGCACTAATTTCTCTTTCTGATAAATATATTTTATTTAATTCTCCTTGTTTTATATTAAGCTTTAGTGGACTATAATAACCACATATTAATAATCTTCCATCTTTTCCAATTAGCATTTTATAACGCTCAACCATATTATTTAATTCATTGTTATTTATAATAGTAGTTTTTTCTAAGTTTATTAATAAATACTTAATACCAGCTTTCCTTATAGTATCATCAATTATTTTTAATTTAGATGCTGTACTTTTATTTAATTCTCCTATCAATCTTACAAATAGTATTCCTCTTTTAAATTCAAATTCTATTTTAAGCATATTATCTCCTCGCTATTAAATATAGTTTATATTTGTTTTATTTTATACCAATTCGACAAAACTATTTATTTTTTTCGTACGACAAAAATCGACATTAGAATTAAAAAGATTACATAAAAGGCACAAGTACTATAATAAAACCATGTTATATCACTCTTACAATAAATTATTTTTGGTAAAGTAATTGGTTCTATTTTTAAAGGAGTTTCTACTATTTTAATTGTCTCTTCAGGATAATATTCACTAATATATTTGTTTTCTGTATAATTATTTGTAATGTTATTTACTGGCTCAGTAACAATCGGTTCTTTAACATCATTTTTAGAAATATTTACAACTAAAGATACCTTTCTTTCTATATCAGAAGCCGATATTACTAATTCATATATATCATTTTTCTTTAAATCATATTCTCCTTTTATTTTTATTTCATCTTTCTTAAAATTAGTGTTCATATAACTATAAATGTCAAAGTCATAATCGTTGACAATTATTACTTCTGGTATTATTAAATACTCAGCCTTTTCAATTAAAACCTTCTTAGACATAACTGTACCTTGATAGATAAAATCTATTGAAGATTCACAATGATTCATTGTATCTAAATCATAATATAGTATTACATCTATTTCTTCTAGTGGAATATTAGTATATAAATAACTTTTGGGGTCAACATCTTTAGAATATACAACAAATTCATCAGGAATTTCTATAAATCTTCTATACCTATATTTATATCTTAAGAAGCCAAATTCATAGTCTTTTTCTACTTCCACATCATAGCTTTCTTCTATTTCAAAGTCAGCATATTCGTATTCACTTTCATTAAAATAATAAACTTCTCCTTTTACTTCTTGCGGTATTATGAACATTAGAAAAAGAAAAGCAAATAAAAATATTTTCTTCATAAAATCACCTCAATAATATATAAAACATTTATGAAGTGTTTTCCTAAAAAAAAGAAAAAGATTTTTTCTTTTTCGATATAATATTATTTTAAATTGCTGTAGTAAATAATTTCTTTGCCTAGCTTTTTCGCATACTCTATTTCAGAGTTTGTACTATCGCCAATATAATCATTAACATTTACTACTAAGATAGCATCTGCTAATTCTATTCTTTTTAAGTGTTCATTTTTCAAGTTATTTAATTGTTCATCTGTTCTTTGATAGTTTTCCAACACAGGATAAATTGGTGTAAGAACACAATTTCCTTCTAACGCCATCTTTTCAGCAATTGTCATCATTTCCTTTTGAAATTTTAAACTTCCACATAAAGTAATTATTTTCATTTTATAACCTCTTTACATCAATCAACATTCGTGAGTGATACCCATCTTTTTTATAAAATTCAACAGCATTTTTGTTATATGCGAAAACATCTAAAAAAACATATTCACAATTAATTGATTTAAAATAGTTTTCCATTTTCTTCATTAATTGTTTTCCAATTCCTTTACCTCTAGCTTCTTTAGAAATAATTAATTCTGATATTTCACCACTTTTTGGACACTTGTAATCTAAATAATCATACTCATCATAAGTTCTAACATATCCCATAATTAATCCGATTGCTTTTTCGTTTTCAACTACTAAATAACATTTACCATTATTATTTTTGACTTTTTCTAAATCTAAAACAGCCATTTTATCTCTATATTCTGGATGAAGTCTATCTAAGCTATCTTCATCTATACTGATAATATATTCTTCTAATTCTACTAATAAATCTTTAATATCTCCTAAATACTTATCTTCATATTCAATTATTTGCATTAATAATTACTCCTTTTAAACCAATTTCTTATTAATGTATTATATCATGGTTTTGAAAATAAAAAAAACACCTAGAATTGTTATTCTAAGTGTTCCTTTTTTAAATCATATTTCCTAGTAGTATGTCTTTTAATGTTACTAGTATTGTTTTAAAGTATCCTAGTTTTTTTACATCTTCGTTTACAATTAAATCAACTTTTTTTATTGTTTTATTATTATCTTTAACTAATACTTTACCTATTACATCACCTTTTTTAAGAGGTAATTTTATTTCTTCTAGTTTAACATCTAAATCATATTTTTTACTTATCTCAGATTTTTTCTTTAATACTACTATATCTTCTTTAGGTGATAAACTAACCTTATTTTTAGTACCTTTATCTATTTTTATTTCTTGAATAATATCACTTTTATTCTTTACCACATCTACTTTATATAAATTAAATCCATAATCCAGTAATTCTGAAGTCTCTTGATTCCTTACTTTTCCTGATACTTCCCCTAATACGATTGCAACTAAACGCATACCATCTCTTTTGGCAGTAACAGCCATACAATATCCAGCATTGTCAGTAAATCCTGTTTTTAAGCCATCGGCACCTTCATAGAATCTTACTAATTTATTAGTATTAACAACCCAGTATTTATTAGGAGTATCTTGTCTTATATAATCTTCATATACTTTGGAAAATTCTAATATTTGTTCATGTTTTAATAATTCCTTAGCAATTAATCCCATATCGTATGCACTTGAATAATGATTTTCTTCATCTAGACCAGTTGGATTAACAAAATGAGTGTTTTTTAATCCTAGTTCTTTAACTTTGTCGTTCATCTGTTTTACAAATGCATCTTCAGTTCCTGCTATTCGTTCTGCCATTGCTACTGTTGCATCATTAGCACTTGCCATAGTAATACCTTTCATTAAATCTCTTACAGTCATTTCTTCACCTGGTTGTAACCATATTTGGGAACCGCCCATACCTGCGGCATTACTACTTACTTTTATTTTTTCATCCCAAGTTAAGGTCCCTTTTTCGATGTTTTCTAGAATTATAATTTGTGCAACCATTTTAGTCATAGAAGCAACTGATACTTTTTCATTTTTGTTTTTTTCATATAATATTTCACCAGTACTAGCTTCTATTAATAATCCATTTTTAGCATTTGGTAATAACTCTTCCGCTTTAGTACTTAATGGAAATAAAAGAATCGTCATTAATAATATAATAAATAATTTCTTTAACATTATTTCACCTCTATTAAATTATTATGTAATACATCTGACTTATATTTCTATTTTATTTTTGTCTTATTTTGTAATATAAACAGTAATCGGTTGACATATAATTTAGTAACCATATAATTATTTTTACGGAGGTTATCTAATGACAAAGAAAATTACTATAGCAGTAGTAATAGCAGTTCTTGTAGGTAGTATCCTTATTAGTACTAAAGTTTTTTCTAAAAGTAAAAGTGGAAATTCTAAAGGTGAAGAAATAACTTTAAAAGAAAAATATAAATTACTTGGCAACATCAATAAAAAAATTAATTATTTTAATGACGATTACATAGATAGGTATTTGGAATATAAAAAAAAGAATAAAGATTTATCGAATTTTGATATTGTTTTAAGGGTTAATATTGGTCTTGATCAGGAATTTTATACTAATTTTAAAAAAGCTTTAAATATAGATACAACCTATGTATTAGTTAACAAGTATTATAATTTAGATAGCGATTATGTTCCAAAAAATTTGGAAGTTATTGACTCTAAATATTCAGTTCCCGGTAAAAAGTTAGTAAATGTTGCTAGAATATCATTTGAACATCTTGCTAAAAAAGCCGAAAGTGAAGGATATAGCATTAGAGCAGCATCAACATATAGAAGTTATTCTTATCAATCAAACTTATATGATAATTATGTAAAACAAGATGGTGTTAGTAATGCTGATAAGTATTCAGCAAGACCTGGATTTTCTGAGCATCAAACAGGATTAGCAGTTGATGTTGATAATGGTAAAAGTAGTTTTAATAACTTTGAAAACACTAAAGAGTATAAATGGTTACTTGATAACGCTTATAAATATGGTTTTATTTTAAGATACCCCAAAGGCAAAGAAGATATAACTGGTTATATGTATGAAGCATGGCATTATCGTTATGTAGGTGTTGAGATAGCAGCTTTAATTCATGAGAATAATATGACATACGAAGAATATTATTTTAAATATATTGCAAAGTAAAAAGAAGCGATTACTAATCTATAGTAAAAGCTTCTTTTATATTAAACTCTTCTTCTTTTTTATTTACATGTAATGTACAAAGTACATCTCCTATATCTACTTTGTCCCCTACTTTTTTATGAAGAACAATTCCAACTGTGTGGTCTATTTCATCGTCTTTAGTTATTCTTCCTGCTCCTAATAGCATTGATACTTCTCCTACTATTTTAGCGTCTATTCCTGTAATTGTTCCTTTTTTATCACTTTTAATTTTTATCATTTTATTACTAATTGTTAGCTTAGATAAATCACCATGTTGATATTCAACAAATTCAATGAATTTATTATACGCCTTTCCTGTTTTAATAGAATCTAATACTTCTTCTTTTGCTTTTTCTAAGCTTATATCTTTACCCATACTAACCATATTGCTAGATAGTTCAATACACAATTCACCGAAGTCATTAGAAATATTACCTTTTAACGTATCAATAGCTTCTAGTACTTCAACACTGTTTCCTATACATCTACCTAATGGTGTATTCATTTCTGTAATAATAACTCTTGTTTCTTTATTAAAACCTTTACCTATTTTAATCAATATCTCTTTTAATTTGTTAGCATCTTCTAAAGTATGAATTAATGCTCCAGTACCTAATTTTAAATCTATTAATATCTTATCAGCACCACTAGCTATTTTTTTACTCATTATAGACGATGCGATTAAAGGATAAGATTCAACTGTTCCAGTAACATCTCTTAAGGCATATATTTTTTTATCTAATGGTGCTAAATCCTTAGTTTGACTAGATATAACCATTCCTACTTGTTTTATTTCATTCATAAATTCATCTGTTTCAAGGGAAGTAACAAATCCTGGAATACTTTCTAATTTATCAATAGTACCACCGGTATAACCTAGTCCTCTTCCAGACATCTTGGCTACTTTTACTCCACAACTAGCAACGATTGGTGCGATTACTAAAGTAGTTTTATCTCCTACTCCTCCGGTTGAATGCTTATCTACTTTTACTCCTTCAATATCACTTAAATCTAATATTTCACCACTATCTATAAATATTTTTGTTAAATTAATTATTTCTTCATCTTGCATTCCATTAATACATATTGCCATTAAAAGAGCGGACATTTGATAGTTTGTGATTTCATCATTTAAGTATCCCATGAAACTGTATTCTAATTCTTCATAACTTAGAGACTTTCCAACTCTTTTTTTATTAATAATATCAATTATATTCATACATTACCTTCTTTCTTATTAAAGTTTAATTTATTTACTTGTCTTTCTCTTGCTATAGCTAAAGCATCTTCTTCTACATCTCTAGTAATTACTGAACCTGCTCCTATTAAACAATTTTTATTTAAAACAAGTGGCGCTACTAGAACAGTATTTGCTCCAATATAACTATTGTCACATATAACAGTTTTATTTTTTACTTTATCTTTACCATTTAGATTAGCAGTTATTGTACCACCGCCAATATTAACATTATTTCCTATAGTAGCATCACCTAAATATGATAGATGTTTTGCTTTGACATTTTCGTTTAAAGTACTATTCTTAATCTCTACAAAGTTTCCAATTACAACGTTATCCTTAATAATTGCATTTCCTCTTAATCTAGCATAAGGTCCTATATTGTTGTTATTACCTATTGTTGAGTTTTCAATATAAGAATTAATTATCACGTTATTAGTTCCTATATTACTATTTATAATGATAGACCCCATATCAATTGTATTGTTTTCACCTATTATGGTGTTTCCTCTTATAGCTGTGTTAGGATATATTATAGTTCCTTTTTTTATTACTACTTCTTCATCAATATAAGTATTATTAATATCTATTATATTAACGCCGTTTTCTATTAGTTTTTTACAAATATCTTTATAATTCATATTATCACCATATTAAGTATATCAAAAAAAAGATACCTTTAGTATCTTTTATCTTAATTTTTTATTTATTAATTCTATTGTTCTTTTAGGGTCGTTTATTAACTTGTTATATAAATCTTCATTATTTGTTTTTCTTAATTCATTAATTATTGCTATTTCTTCTTTAGAAATTCCATATTTGTCATTTTCTTCTGATATAGCAAATGTGTCATTACCAACAAAATAATCTAATCCTACATTAAATATGTTTGATAAATCTATTAATGTGTCTAGTGATGGAATTCTCGTTCCTTTTTCATAACAACAAACACTTACTTTGGTTACATTTAGTCTTTTACCTAATTCTAGTTGTGTCATATTATTAGCTTTACGTAGATCTTTAATTCTTTGTCCAATAACAGTCATACCATCACTCCCAAGTACCATCATTATAATTAATTACTACTTAAGTTTGGCCGAAGTTAACTAAATAGTAACTTTTAATAGTGTGTACTAAATTTGTTAGATGATACTAAAAAGAAGCAGATTATTCTGCCTCCTTCTTTGAACTGTTATTACTTGATAGAAATGTAGTTCTTTCTGCTATAACATCTAAGCAATATTTTTTTGTTCCATCTTCTTTTTCGATTGTTCTACTCTGAATTCTACCTTTTATACCTACTATATCACCTTTATGACAATATTTTGCAGTAGAACGCGCTACACTATCCCACATAATGCAATCAACGAAATCTGTTTCATATTCACCGTTTATGTTTTTAAAACTTCTAGGTACTGCTAAAGTAATATAAGAATAATCCTTATTGTTATCCGACTTGTTAACTATCGGATCTTTTGTTAATCTTCCAACTAAAACCACCTGATTTAACATGCTCTTACCTCCTTTCAAATGTAATGTATCATAATAGATTTAACTACTCAAATTGCTAAAATTAGGTTTTGATAAGCAAATAAAAAAAGAATATTAACTTTTGCAATTACACAAAAATTGATATTCCAAAATAAAATAGTAATAATGTCTTAAAACTAATAAATTTATAAATTTTGTTTTAATAATTGATTTAATTCTACTGCATATTCCATTGGCAATTCTTCTCTAAATTTTTCAATAAATCCTAGAACAATTAATTCAATCGCTTTTTCTTTTTCAATACCTCTTGTTGCAAAATAGAATAGTTTGTCATCACTAATTTTAGATACTGTTGCCTCATGTTCTAAGTTACTTGATGAGTTAGAACATATATTAGTAGGAAAAGTATCACTTTTTGATAATTCATCTAATATAAGAGTATCACACTTAACTATTGCTTCACTATTTAAAGCAGTCTTCTTAATATCTACTTTACCTCTATAACTAGCATTACCACCACTTCTTGCTATACTCTTAGAAATAATGGTACTTTTAGTATTTTTACCCAAATGAATCATTCTAGCACCACTATCTTGTTGTTGATTATTAGTTGCAACACTTATAGTAATGCATGTTCCTTGTGAATAATCACCTTTTAAGATACAAGCAGGATATTTCATAGTAACTTTAGAACCAATATTGCCATCAATCCATTCCATGGTACCATTTTCTTCTACTAAAGCTCGTTTAGTAACTAAGTTCAAAACATTATGAGCCCAGTTTTGAATAGTACTGTAACGACATTTACTATTTTTCCCAACGTATATTTCTACTACGGCGGCATGAAGAGATGAATCACTATAATTTGGTGCGGTACAACCTTCTATATAATGAAGTTCACTATTATCATCTACAATAATTAAAGTTCTTTCGAATTGGCCCATACTTCTAGAATTAATTCTAAAATAACTATGTAGTGGTCTATCTAACTTTGTGTTTTTAGGTATATATATAAAACTGCCTCCACTAAAGACTGCACTATTTAAAGCAGCAAATTTGTTTTCATCATTTTTTACAATAGTTGAGAAATATTTCTTTACTAAATCAGGGTATTTCTTCATTGCATCTTCAATTGATGTAAATATTACGTTCTTTTTTTCTAGTTCCTCTATCATGTTATGATAGATTACTTCACTTTCATATTGAACACCTATACCATCAACTTTTTTTTCACTATCAATAACACCTAGATTACTAAATTCACATTTAATATTAGAATTTACTTTATCCCAACTATTTTCTAGTTTTTCGTCTGTTTTTTTATAATAAATTATTTTATCAAAATCAATATCATACTTTGGTCCAAAAGAAGGCATACCTAAATTGCAGAACTTTTTATAACTATCAAGTCGGTAGTTTAATATCCATTCATCTTCTTGTTTTACCTTAGATATTTCTTTTACTTTTGCTTCGTCTATTCCTACAATCTCCATATTGCCCTCCTTTATTATTTGTTTTTTTGAAGTACTTTTGCTTTATCTTTTTTTATGTATTCTTCACCAAAGAATCCTGAATTTCTAATAATTCTTTCAATATCATAATCACTATATTTTTTACTGTCAGAAAGTCTAATCACATTATCTTGAACAGCATAAACATTTCCAATTTTAATATCACTACGATATGCATTTAAGCTACCATCTTTATCTCTTCCTATAAAATCATATTGTTGTCCACTGCGGTAGTCATAAACTGCATTATCTACTATAACTCCTATAGCATATTTAATATGAACCCATGCATCAGTACCATCACGTACTCCTAAATACTCTCTTACTGATAATCCAACTATTTCTTTTACTCCCTGATATTTCATATAACCCTCCTAGTTATTTATTTCATCTATAATACGTTTTATTGATTCAAAAGGTAATGTTGCGCATTTCTTTCTACTAGGTTGTTTAGAGATAGTATCATATACGATTAAATCTCCTAATACTGCTTTATCGTATTCCTCTTCGTTAATCATTTTTTCATAATTATCGATGATATTTTTAACTTCAGCAACTGTTTTTCCAATCAAAGTTCTTATCATAATAGATGTAGCTGAAGTAGATATAGCACATGCTTCTCCATCAAATCTTATGTCTATAAATACACCATTTTCTAGTTTGGCCATTACGTCAATGTTATCTACACAAGATGAATTTCTTGTATTAACTTTAATATATCCACTACTATCAGTTAATCCTCTATTAACGGGATTTTGATAATTATCTAGAATAATATCTCTTTTTAGTTTTTCGTCCATTATTACACCTCTTTTTATAAAATAATATTAAATATATCTTTTTGTTTTTTTAATGCATCTACTAGTAAGTCAATTTCTTCTTTGGTATTGTATAAATAAAAACTAGCTCTACATGTATTAGTTACATTTATTTCATCTTTCACTATTTTAGCGCAATGATTCCCAGCTCTTACACATATATTAAAATGATTTAAGAATACTGCTGTATCTTGACTAAATATTTTATCAAGGTTAAATATAACAATACCTGATTTAGAATATTTGTTATAAATTTTAATATTAGGTACTTCTTCCAATCTTTTTACTGCATACTCTTTTAATTCAAGTTCATGCTTATGTATATTTTCTAGTCCTATTGTTTCTAGATATTCTATTGCTTTTCCCATTCCTAAGACACCAGCAATATTTTGAGTTCCCGCTTCTAATCTTTCCGGAAGCATTTTGTACTCTAATTGACCATCACTCTCAAAGAAAGAATTCATTCCGCCACCATATTCTAGAGGGATTAATTTATTTAAAAGTTCGTATTTACCATATAAAACTCCTACTCCAGTTGGTCCTAGCATCTTATGAGCAGAAAAGCCTAGGAAAGAGATATTATCTTCAACAACATTAATTGGAATATGTCCTATACTTTGAGCAGCATCTACTACAAATACAATGTTTTTTTCTTTACAAATTTGCCCTATTTCTTTTATTGGTCTAATATCACCTATTGCATTAGTTACATGAGCAATTGAAATAACTTTAGTATTACTAGTTATTACGTTGTTTAAGTTTTCAATAGTTAATTCATGATTACTATTCAGTGGAATATATTTAACTATAACTCCTTTTCTTTTAGATAATTCAAGCCAAGGAAGTACATTAGAAGCATGTTCACTTTTAGTAATTAATACTTCATCGCCAGTTTTTAAATAATTATCCATAAATCCAAATACGATGGTATTTAATGATTCAGTAGTTCCTTTAGTAAAAATTATTTCATCTCTATTAGACGCTTTAATAAAATTTTTGACTTTATCTCGTACTCCTTCGTATTTGTTATCTACTATTTGACTTATATTATAGTCACCTCTATGAGCATTAGAGGTATATTTTGTATAGTAATCAATTACTTCATCAACTACACATTTAGGTTTTAATGTGGTTGCACCATTGTCAAAGTAAATGATATTGTCATTTAACATTTCAAAATCATTTCTATTCACTTTGTCACCTCCTATATATAATTTTTGATGAACGCATTTACTTTGTCCTTTTCATCATTAGTTAATTCCATTTTTTCTAGTAAAAATCCTAACATTAATAATTCTTTTATTTCATCAAGCATTATTCCCCTAGTTTGTAAATAGAATATAATGTCTTTATTAAAGTTACCAATATACGCTGAATGAGTTGCAGTTATTAAATTATTATCCACAAGTAGATTTGGTTTTATTTCGTTTTTTCCACTACCTAAGTTAATAATTCGGTTATCTTGACTTGTATTACAGTCATTGCTATCATTTAAAACCTTAGCGTCTATATCAAAGACGAAATCAGCATCTTTCATGTTTATAGCATGATTTGATATAGAACTAATAGTATTTGAAGCATTATGATTAATTCTTTCATAATAATTATTATTTACATCATTAATAATACTACTGTTGTAAATTATATTGGCATCTTTACCATTTAAGTTAATATTAATATTATCACTTGTATTATAAGATATTTTATTTATTATAACTTTACTATTATCTTTTAGATTATATATAATTTCATTTTTAGTATTGTTACCAAATTCTAATACATATAAACACATATTATCCATTACATCTATATGTACAAAACCTGATTCATCTTTTAAATTAATTAAAAGTGCTGTATCTTCAGTTATTATTAAATCACTTAATTCATCTACATTATCTATTATTAGTTTATTCATTATTAACAGAACCACCTATATTATTTATCTTGATATAACCATTTTTTTCTATTTCAAGTGCTAATTCGTAGTTACCTGTCGCTACTATATTTCCATGATTTAGGACATGAACATACTTAGGTTTTATATATTCTAATATTCTTGGATAATGAGTAATTATTAAAACTGAAGTATTAGGATTTTCATTTAAGTAAGCATTTATATTATCACAAACTATTTTTAGGCTATCTACATCAAGTCCAGAGTCTAGTTCGTCTAGTATTAAGAATTTAGGCTTTAGTAGTTTCATTTGTAAAATTTCGTTCTTTTTTCTCTCTCCACCTGAAGCGCCACTATTTATAGACCTATGTAACATATCGTTACTCATTTTTAAATCTTCTACTCCTTTATCTAATTGTTTGATAAATTCGTATAATCCAATTGGAGTTTCATTTTTCGCATTTATAGCCGTTCTTAAAAATTCACTATTAGATACACCTTCAATACTAAGTGGACTTTGAAATGATAAAAATAATCCTTTTCTTGCTCTTTCATCTGGACTCATATTATTGATTATTTCACCATTAAAAGAAATAGTTCCATCTATTACTTGATATTCAGGACTACCCATTATAACTTTTGATAAAGTACTTTTTCCTGTTCCGTTTGGTCCCATGATAGCATGTACTTCACCATCTTTAATATTTATATTGAATTTATCTAAAATAGTTTTATCTCCTACTTTAGCTGTTAAGTTTTTTATTTCTAGCATAATTCCCTCCATGAGATATTCTTATTATAACACAAACAGGTATATATTTAATCGAAAAATATACTTATTGTGTATAAATTTATTAAAGTTATATCACAATATTAATGAATATTTGCTGATTCACCAAAAATGCTTTATGCATTTTTATTTTTTTGGTAAAATATCTTTAGGAGATGATAAAATGGATTGTATTTTTTGTAAGATTATAAATAATGAAATACCAAGTTATACTGTATATGAAGATGAAATAGTGAAAGTATTTCTAGATATTTCACCTAAAACTAATGGAGATTTGTTAATTATTCCTAAAAAGCATTTTACTAATGTGGTTGATATACCTTTAGATGTTCTTAATCACATCAATAAAATCGTTAAAGAAATGTATGAATTATTAAAAGAAAAACTTCATTGTGATGGTATGACTGTTATTCAAAATAATGATTATGGCCAAGAAATAAAGCATTACCATGTTCATTTGACTCCAAGATATAAAAACGATTTATTGAGTCATGAATATAATAAGAATATGCTTAAACCAATCGAAGAAGTATTTAAAATTATTAAAGGAGAGTAACATTACTCTCCTTTTTTGTAAACGTCGCTTCCTATTATGATACGGTCAGGATTGATTTGACCTGATTCATAAATTTCATTAGGACTTTCTTTTAAGTAAATATTAACTACTCCATTTTCTTTAGAATAAGTACATGGATATATGTTTACGCTGTCCCTTTTTTCACAAGTTCCATCACTTAAAAACGTGTATGTAGCATTGTCATTTGATACCCAAGTTCCTATTAAATCAACTTCTTTACCACATGCCGTTATTAAAAATAGTGCTATTAATAATATAAATATCTTTTTCATTTTATCACCTATATTAATTATACATATTTATTACTTATTATAGCAAGAAAAAAAGAACATATTGTTCTCTTTCTTTAACATGAAACCCATGCGCCTAAGATAATAGCAAGTAAAATATATAATACTATTACTATTACAAAGCCGTTGTTTCCTCCACAAGTTTGTGTTGGATTATTATTTTGACAAGACATTATTGCACCTCCTTAACTTAAATATAAGCACCTAGTATGATTACTAGTAAAATAAATAACACTAAAACGATTGCTGAAGATGATACATAATTTCCCATATTTTAATCCTCCTTTTTTGTTTACTCACAGTATTTTATGGAAAAACTAAAAAAGTGTTCTTTCTTATTGTCAAAAAATAGACAAAACAATTGTAATTTAAAGGTATATTTGTTATTATAAATATGTACGTTTAAAGGAGAGGAGAAAAATATGAAGAAAAAATTATTGCTTTGTATGTGCATAGTTTTGTTACTAGTTACTAGTTGTGGTAAAGTTCCTAAACTAAAAGATGGTACCGAAGCTGTTATAACATCTGGTAGTGGTGAAATATCAGTAGATGATTTATATAAAGAGATGAAGAATACTTATGCTTTAACTACTCTTATTAACATGATTGATACTAAACTATTAGAAAAAAAATATCCAAGTGGAGATGAAGAAAAAGAATATATTAAAGCTCAATTAGAGCAATTGGAATATACATATAAAAATAGTTATTATGTAAATTATTATTCTAATTTCAATTCATTTGCAATTGCTTATTTTGGGGTATCAGATATGGATGCAGTTAATAAAACTTTAGCATTACAATACAAAAGACAAACTTATTTAGATGATTATGCTAAAACTTTAGTTACTGATAAAGAAATCGAATCATACTACAATGATAAGACTATTGGTGATATTAAAGCTAGTCACATCTTAATTAAAGCTGATTATAGTGATAATGCTACTGAAGAAGAAAAGAATAAGGCTTATGAAGAAGCATTAAAGAAAGCTAATGAAGTTTTATCAAAATTAAATAATGGAGAAAAATTTGCTGATTTAGCAAAAGAATATTCACAAGATGGTACTAAAGATGATGGTGGTGACTTAGGATGGTTTAACCGTGGTGAAATGGTTAATGAATTTGAAGAAGCTGCTATAAAGTTAGAGAAAGGTAAATATACTACTGAGCCAGTAAAAACTAAGTTTGGTTACCATATCATTCTTAAAACTGACCAAAAGGATAAACCTAAATTAAAAGATGTTAAAGAAGATATTATTGATACTTTAGCAGAAGAAAAGAAAAATGCAGATTCTAACTTACAAAATAAAGCATTAATCAATTTAAGAAAAGAAATGAAAGTTGAAATTCAAGATGATACTTTAAACAAACAATATAAAAACTATATTGAAAGTATTACAAATTAAAAAAATCCACAATGAACTGAACCCCAAAAGTTGGACAGTTTATAAATAGTTTCTAATTAGAGGATTGTAACCTGTAATTCACAGGAGAC
>CAKPHC010000008.1 GCA_934155645.1 uncultured Bacilli bacterium
ATTTTATCTTCAAATGATAATTTTCCCATATAAAAACCTCGTTTCTATTTTGTCCAAGAAACGGGGTTCATATCAAACTAGGATTTTTTTATTTAAAGTATTTATTGTAGACTTTTTCTATTCTTTGTGGTCTTGTAGGTAATGATAATTTTTTAAACTTACTTAATTGACCTGCTTGATCGTTAATTAATTCAATTGTACTAGGTACTATTAATTCTGGTAATTCTACTTCATGTTCTTTTATAAGAATTGTATTACCTTTTGATAATAGCATTTTCTTTATTCCTCTTAAATCAGATGAATCTAACTCTTCATCAAATCCAGCATAATTTAAAACACCATTAACTTGTGAAGTTTTTCTAATAACTAATGTATTATTAACAAAATCATTATTATCAATATATTCATAACAATAAGGATTATTTCTACTTAAGCTATAGAATAAATCTTTACCAGCACCATAGTTAGCTGAAAAAGCAATTTTTCTTATATCTAATGCTACTACTTTCTTAGTAGTACTTTGATCTATTACACTACCCTTTGTATTTTCATCTTTATCAGCTACTTTTATAAGAGAAACAACACCAATACAAATGTTTTCAGTATAAATACCGTTTCTTGTGTCTACATTTTTAATTTCTTTCTTTTCCATAATATCCCCCTCTTTAGAAAAGTAAGGACATTTTACCACAAAAAGTAAAAAAAGTCAAATTTTATTCTTGAAAGAAGCCTTTTTGATACATTTTCTGTTTAATTTTATATTCTAATTCTTTACCTGAATACTTTTTTGATAATTTACTATATATTTTCTCATATTCTTTTTTTACTATGTCTTTATCATCTATATTTATATTATTTACTTCTCTAATAACTATTTCTTTAGAATATCCTAGATTAACTAAATAATCGGTTATTTTTCTTTTTAAGACATAAGTACTTTTATTATGATTAGTTTTAATCTGTTTAGATATTAACTTTTTTATACGTTCTTTTTCTAAATCAGTAGTAAATATATCAATGTTTTTTAATATTATCTCATCACTAATACCTAGTTTTCTTAATGATTCTTTTATTTTATATGGACCATCACTACTTAAATTAAGTTTGTCATTTATAAATGCCTTGCAATAAACATTATCATTCAAGTAATTTTGCTTTTGTAATAATTTAATGGCATCATTCGCTAAATCTTCTTTAACACCCTTCTTAATTAAATATTCTTTTATTTCTTTTTCACTACGCATTTTAGATTTTAAATAACTTATTGCTAAATCATATGCAAGATAAGATGTATTCTCTTCTAACATTTTTTCTAAAGATGATTCATCTACTTCTTTATGAATTAAAAGATTATATTTTAGGATTAAATCTTCATGAAGAATAGCGTTGGTATTATTATCAAAATTTAATTTATATTGTCCATTTTTAAGTTTTGTATATTTTTCTATTTTCATGGTCATGCCCCCCGATAGGTTTTATATAGTTATCCTGTCTCTCTAACCATCATTATAACTTGCAAACAAATGTTTGTCAACGCAAATTCATGTTTTTTAATTATGATTTTTATCAGGTATTCTTTTGTATATACCCAAAAGAAAAAGAATCTATTTTGATTCTTCCTTAACAGTTATTAGACCCTCTGCTACTTCTTCTAATGCTCTTCCTATATTCTTTTTTGAAACATACTTATTAATAGGCATTTGATAGTAGTCAGTTCTAGTCATATCCTTACTGCGTCTAGCAGCAATGTGAACTAGTTGATATTTTGAATCAACAATATTTAAAAGTTTATCAATTGATGGGTAAATCACTTTATCACACTCCCTATTATTAGAATACTCCTCTTTACATTTCTTTTCAACAAAACGGACTTAATTAGACAATAATTGACATTACTTTTTTTATTTTTAATTATTTTGATTACTTTTAATCCTTTCGAAAATCACATGTAAAGTTTTGTATATTACCTACAAAATTCGACTTTTGAATTTAAAAGAGCCCCTATATATTGTATAATTATATTAATCTTATAATGGAAGGAGTGATATCTTGAAGAAGAGCTTTATTAAATTAATAAATTGTTTAATTATCATGATGATGATTCTTTCTCCTATTATGATAGTACACGCTTCTAATTATAATGAGTATACTGCTGAGGTTATTGCAACTGCTGGTCTTAATGTAAGAAGCGCTGCCTCTACTAATTCAACTATTATTAATACTTTAGGATACAAAGCAACTTTCAAATACAAAGATAGTGATATTGTAAAAAATGATAGTGATTCATGTAATGAATGGATTTATGTATCAGGTAAAAATGGATACGTATGTAAGCAGTGGACTCAAGTAATTGCAACTGAAGAGATTAATGATATAGAAAATGATATGTCAAAAATGACTGATGAAGAATTTGATGCTTATTTAACAGAACAAGGCTTTGATGAAACTTATAAAGTAAAATTAAAAGAATTGCATCAAAGGTATCCAATGTGGATATTTAAAGGTGTTAAAACTGGTAGAGATTGGAATGCGACTTTAAAAGAGGAAAGTCAAATTGGTTATAGTACTTATTATATAAATCCTATAAGAGAATCAGCTGGACATGAAGCCTACTTAAGTACAGAGAGTCACTACGATTGGTACACTAATATGTATACAGGTTATGATGGAACTTTTTTTCTAGCCAACGAACCTACTGTTGCTTATTTCTTAGACCCTAGAAATTTCTTAAATGAATCAACTATATTTATGTTTGAAGGGTTACAATTCAATGGTTCTTATCAAACTAAAGATAAAATAACTCCTATTTTAGGAACTGATGAATATAACGAACTTATTTATAGCAACGGAGAAAAATATAACTACTCTCCTCTAGCTATAGCTGTTAAAATTAGACAAGAAGGCACTTTAAATAACAGGCCTACTCTTGGTACAATTAACGTTACATGTAATTCTAAAAATGGATATACTGAAATTGCTAATGAAATTGTTGCAACAAGGTATGCTCCTCTTTATAATTTCTTTAATATAGGTGCTTTCACTAGTCCAAAAAATGCTGATTTGAATGGTTTATGTTATGCTGGTACTACTGATGAGACTTATTTATTGCCTTGGAATACTAAGGACCGTGCACTTGAAGGTGGTATTAAATGGATTGCTAATCGTTATGTTAATGGAACACAATATACTAATTATTTTCAAAAATTCAATACTGCTAATGCTAATACTGCTATATGGCATCAATATATGACTAATATAGAAGATCCTAAATCTCAAGGTACTAATCTTAGAGAAATATATGCTAACAATAATATTTTAAGAAGTGGTTATACTTTCTATATTCCTATATACAATAATATGCCTAGTGAAACTAAATTACCTAAGTTAGGAAATCCAAATAACTGGTTAACTTCATTAACTGTTAAAATTGGTGATAGTACTAATTCAGTATCTAACTTTGACGGTAGTAAAACAGATTATCAACTAAACGTAGCTAGTAATATAGATAGTATTACAATCAATAGTACTACTGTTGCTAAAACTTCATATGTTTCTATTGATGGTAGTGAAAGTGTAATAAAAACAACATCTAAACAAGTTTCCTTGGTAGAAGGAGAAAATAACTTTAACATCGTTGTTACTGCTGGAAACGGAGATACTAAGACTTATACATTAAAAGTAACTAGAGAAAAAATGCCACCTACTGATGAACCTACTATAGAAGAAATAATAGATAAAGCAAAATTAACCATAGATGATACTTATATAAGTGGTATAACTTTTGGATTAGGTACAGATACACTTACTAATCAATTATTAGAATTTAATCCATTTGCAGTTGTTCAAGTAAAGAATAACCAGGATGTTGTTAAAACAACCGGTGCCCTTGGAACTGGAGATAAAATAACTATAACTAGTAATAAAGAAACTAAAACATTTGAGCTTGTCTTATATGGTGATGTTAATGGTGATGGTGTTATTACTAACTTGGATTTATTAAGAGTTCAAAGACATTTATGGGGTGATATAGTTTTAGCAGGTGCACATTTTAAAGCTGCTGATGTTTATAAAGATGGTAAAATTACTAACTTGGACTTATTAAGAGTTCAAAGACATATTTGGAAAGATATAATTATATCTCAAAATTAGGAGGTAAAGATGAAAAGAATAAGAAAGGTTTTATGTTTAATAGTATTTACTTTTGTATTTACTATAGGATTCAGGACAAATGTTGAAGCTGCTAGTGCTTATGTATCAATTAGTAGTAGTGCTTCTACTATCGTTGTTGGAAATAACGTTACTTTTTACGTCACAGTATCTGGTGATAGTCCTTTAGGAGTATGGGATTATGGAACTAGTGCTTCAAGTAATCTTACATATATTAGTGGTAGCCCTGTTTTAAAAACTGGTATCTTACCACCAAATAAAACTACTAAATCGGTTAGTTATCAATTTACTTATCGTGCTAAAGCTAGTGGTAATGCTGCTTTCTCATTTAGATTAAGTAATATATATGATGTTAATGAAAACCCAATGGGTATTGGTGGTACTTTAGATAAATATGTTAATATAATTACTCAAGCACAGTTAGAAGCAAGTTATAGTAAGAATAATAATTTATCTAGTTTGGCAATTGAAGGATATCAACTATCCCCTGCTTTTAATAAAAACACTTTAGAATACAGTGTAGAACTTCCCAATGGTACTACTAAAATTAATATAATTGCTAACAAAGAAGATAGTAAAGCGAATATTCAAGGTGCTGGTAGTGTTGACGTAGTTGAAGGTGCTAATAGATTTGAGATAAAAGTTACAGCACAAAATGGTTCTGTTAAGACTTATGTATTAAATGTTAAAGTTAAAGAATTAGACCCTATTTTAGTTAAAGTAGATGGCAAGGAATACAATGTTGTTAGAAAGAAGGAACAAATTACTGCTCCTAACTCTACTTATACTGAAAAAGTAATTAAAATTAATGATTTAGAAGTACCTGCTTTTGAAAATAAGAAACTAGGATATACTTTAGTAGGACTAAAAGATAGTGATGCTAATATTAATTTATACATATATGATGAAAAGAACAATACTTATACTCTATATAAAGAATATAACTTTAAGTCATCAATTATTTGTATATTAGATGACACTAATAAGATACCTGATGGTTATAGCAAAGCTACTGTTAAAATTGGTAAAGATAATGTAACCGCTTATAAATTAGATAAAACATCTAAATTCTACTTATTATACGGTGTTAATGTTGAAACTGGTAAAAAGAATTTATATGTTTATGACAGCAATGAAGAAACAATTCAACGATATAATGGTGAGGAACTTTTAAAAGATTCAGTTCAAAAAGAAGAATTGTATCAATATATAATTATTGGTTTAGGTTCCCTACTTATAATCACATACTTTATATTATTGATTGTAATTATCAGTAATAGTAGGAAAAAAAAGAAAGAAAAAATGAAAAAAATGTCTAAATATATGAAAAATATTGAAGATAACGAATCAAATAATGAAGATGAGAAAGAAGTTGAAAGTGAAGAATAACTTCTTTTTTTCATGTAAAGTAATTGTTAATTATTCCCATAATATAGACAAAAAGACAATTTTATAGTATAATTGCCTAGTTAGTTCTTTAATATATAGAAAGGAGAAATTATGAATAATAACCAAAGTGAAACTAAGATAATAGTTTTAGGTGGTTTAGGTGAAGTCGGAAAAAACATGTATTGTGTAATGCATGAAGACGAGATTATTATTATTGATTCGGGTATTTCTTTCCCAGACGGTGGTATGTTGGGAATCGATTATGTATTTCCAGATTATACTTTTTTAAAACAAAATCAAGATAAAATTAAAGCTTTAATTATAACGCATGGACATGAAGACCATATTGGTGGTATTCCTTTCCTATTGCAATCTGTTAATGTTCCGGCTATATATGCACCTAATCAAGCCAAAGAACTTATCGCATTAAAATTAGAAGACCGTAATATTAGATATGATAATTTATTTGTTTATACAGATAAGGATATATTAAAGTTTAAAAATATAGAAGTGGAATTTTTTAGAACTACCCACTCTATCCCTGATTCACATGGAATAGTAGTATCTACTCCTAATGGAAGAATAGTAACTACTGGTGACTTTAAGTTTGATTTTACTCCTATTGGACCAATGGCTGATTTACATAAAATGGCTGAAATTGGTAAAAAAGGTGTTGATTTACTTATAAGTGACTCTACTAATGCTTTAAATGAGGGAATATCTACTAGTGAAACTAAAGTTGATAATGCTTTAAATGAAATTTTTGATAAGCATGAGAATAATCGTATTATTATTGCTACATTTGCATCAAATATTTATAGATTAAAACATATTATTGAAACTTGTTACAATCATGGTAGAAAACTTTGTGTATTTGGTAGAAGTATGGAAAATAACATTGAGATATCTATTAAAGGAGGATATATCAATCATAAAGAAATATTAGTAACTCCTGAGGAAGCTAATGGATTAAAACCTAAAGAAGTAGCAATTTTATGTACTGGTTCGCAAGGTGAACCTCTAGCTGCATTATCTAGAATTGCTAATAATACTCATAAGCAAATAAAATTAAGACCTGATGATGTAGTTGTATTCTCTTCTTCAGCTATTCCTGGAAATGCTTTAGCAATTGGAAGAACAATTAATAAATTATATTTACAAGGTGTTAAAGTTTATACTAATACTTCTCTAAATGATATTCATACATCTGGACATGCTAACATGGAAGAGTTAAAACTAATGATTAGATTAATTATGCCTAAGTATTTAATGCCTTTCCATGGCGACTATAGAATGCTTAAAAATCATGCTAATATAGGTATTGAATGTGGTATTCCTAAAGAAAATACTTTTGTATTGCAAAACGGTGATGTACTAATATTAAAAGACCACGTAATTACTAAAGGAGAACCTGTAATTGCAAGTGACATTTATGTAGATGGTAATAGATTAGGAGAAATAAATGGAGCTGTTTTAAGAGATAGAAAAATAATGGCAAGCGATGGTATTTTAGTAGTTATTGCTAATATTGATATGAAAAACAGAACATTATTAATAAAACCAAATATAACTACTCGTGGATTCATTCTAATAAATGAAAACGAAGAACTAATAAAAAGAATTGAATCTATCGCCGCTGCTGCTATTCAAAAGAAATTACAAGAACCTAATGCTAATTTCAATGATATTAAGAGTCAAATCACAACAGATTTATTCCCATTTATATATGAAACGACAGGTAGAAAACCAATTATATTACCTGTAATATTGGATATTAAAAAATAAAAAAAGCTCACAAGTTAATGTGAGTTTTTTTCTGTCTCTTTAACTATATAAATTGGTCTATTCTTTACTTCTAAATAAGCCCTAGCTAAGTATTCACTAGCAATTCCTATACTAATTAGTATTAATCCTCCAACAAGGAATAAAGAGAAAATAATTGCTGCTGTAGCACTTACTGCATGTCCTAAACATAATTTTATTAACATGACTATAATTCCTATCAATGATACACCACTAAATACTGTACCTGTAATTAATGAAATTGTTAAAGGTACTGTTGTAAAAGCAATTATTCCTTCAAAGGCATAAACAAGTAATTTCCAAAAATTCCATTTTGTCTCCCCTGCTACTCTTTGAATATTTTCATATTCTAACCACTTAGTTTTAAAACCAACGAAGCTAAATATCCCTTTAGAATATCGGTTATACTCTTTCATAGAAAGAATGGCATCTACCATTTGTCTGGTCATTAATCTAAAGTCTCTAGCACCATCAACCATTTCAACTTTACTCATTTTATTAATTATTTTATAAAAACATCTTGCAAAGAAACTTCTTATTGGTGGTTCACCTTTTCTTGTAACTCTTCTTGTACCTACACAATCATAACCATCGTTTTTTATGTAATTATACATATCTGGTAAAAGTGCTGGTGGGTCTTGTAAATCTGCATCCATAACTGTTAAATAATCACCTGTAGCATTTTCAAGACCAGCATACATTGCTGCTTCTTTACCAAAGTTGCGTGAGAAAGAAATGTACCTAACTCTTTTATCTTTTTTCGCTAATTTTCTAAATTCTTCTAATGTATTGTCTCTACTCCCGTCGTTAACAAACATAAATTCAAAATCAACGTTTTTCATTTTTTTACTTATCTTGTCAATTTCAGAATAAAAATGTGGCAAAGCCTCTTCTTCGTTATAACAAGGGACAATAATTGATATTTTCTCCATCTTACTTACCTACTTTCTTTTCTATATAATTATATATATCTGTAAATCCAACTATAGCTCCAATCACTATAATAGGTATATAATTAATTAAATATCTAGAGCGTGCTTCCCATATCGTTAAAAACAATAACAAACCAAATATGGCGACTCTAATTATATTGGTTTTATCTTCTTTTTTCTTTAGTGCTGATAATCCCGATGTGCTTAGTAGCAATAATAAACTTAACTGAACACCTTCTGCATAATAAAAATAATATGAAAAATACTTACCATCAACTAAATATATATTGTGAAGATAATTTTTTTCTATTGGTGAACGTCTTAATTTTTCTGGTGCAAAATAAGTTCCATCTCCGAATGTTTGAAGTGCCTTTTTATAGAAAAAATCAATACTTCCAACAAATCCATAATTTTTTAACCTTTCTTTTAGCAATTTCTTATCGTTCTCTATCTTTTCTTCTTCGGTATCAAAAGAATTGGTGTATCCCAAATCGTCAACATTATATATACCATATGCATACTTATTGTTCTTTAAAGGAGTTTTAGAGGTTCCCATCATAACATAATGAATATATGGTAATGATTTATCTCTATCCCAGCTACTTGTTAGTTTGTTATTAATAATAGAATAAATTCCCAGTACTACTATAAAGAAAATACCAATACATACATATAGCTTTTTATTTAAAAGAACTTCTTTTGATAATATTTCTTCGATTAATATAGCAATAACAATAATAATACATGTCATTTTCATTTCAAAACCCAGAAATAATAAAAATGAAAATATTATAGAATGCATCATTATTTTCTTTAGTGGTGCATCATCTTTTGGTCGATTAAGATACAAGTAGAATAACCATATTGGAAAAGCTATAGATAATGTATCTGTATAAAATACAGGAGTATATAAGAAAAGCGGGCTTATAAATATAGTTACAATCATAGAGAATATGGCTGTTTTAACATTTATTAGTTTCCTAATTATTAAATACATTCCTAACAAAGCAACATCTATAGATAATATATTTAGTCCAATACTAAAAGACATAAAATTATAGAAATGTAATTTTGCCAATATTTTATATATAATTGTCAACACATAAAGTGGGAAAGTATTGTTTGGACACATTGCAAAATATTCTGAAATTTTTGCCTGACTACCCAATTTAGCATAGTTTACAGCATTATCATAAATCATTCCAAAGTCCCATGACGGTTTTACCTTTAAAAAATGTGCAAAAAATACTTGAAGTCCAATAATTAATGTAAAAATTAATATTACTACGATTAATTCTGTTTTTGTACTCCACTTTTTTATTTTTGAAAGCAATTTATAAAAAATTGTCCATAAAGCAATTACTATTAACACGCTTAATATGAGAAATAGCGGATTAGAGGTTGTGAAACAAATACTTTGATTAGATATTATAGAACCTATAAATATTAGAAAAAACAGTATTACAAATACTGTGTTAAATACTAAATAACATTTTTGTCTCATATCCTATTTCTTCTTTCTAAAAACTAATAATTTACTAAACACATAATTAAGTATGATAACGATAACATTAGCAATTATTTTACCAACAAAATCATTCCATTTTAATATAGTTACCATTGCATACATACTTGCCATATCAATGCCTAAAGACATTAGTCTACATGCAAAGAATGATATTATTTCTCTTGTTACTGTCTTTCCACTTTTATCTTTACTTTCAAATACAAGCGTTTTATTTGTAACAAATGCGAATAGAACAGATATAATCCAAGCAATAGCATTTGATAGATAAATATTTACTGAAAATGTCCTTGTTAATAATAAATACGTTATAATATTTATTAAAGTAGTTAATACTCCAAATATTAAATATAAAAAGATTTTCTTATACTTAGTTATCATTTTATATATTTTAAATAACTTAGGTCTTTTTTCTAATCTATCTTTGATTTTTTGATTTAAAATGCTACGGTCAAATAGTAATAGGTATAGCATCTTTTTGGGTTTTGATAGACTATAATATAACTGATTAAAGTTAATAGTTTTAAAATAATCTTGTACTAAGTCCTTGTTTTCTTTTTCTAAGATTGCCAGTTTTTCCCACATATGATGATTTAAATATGCTCTAGCTATTTGATATACTAAATAACGTTTTTGATTAATATAAAAGTCATCTGATAAGCCAAATTCTTTTTCAACAGCCTTGAAGAAATTTAAATACTTTACTCCATACTTTAAGTGAAATTCTTCCTGTTTGTCTGGTTGCGATGATAACCACCACATACCTGCTTCATGCCTTCTATAACATGACATAACTTCTTTCATAAATTTGATTTTCCCACTTCTAGCATGTAGTAAGTGAACAAAATAATCACCAGGAACTACATTAGTAGGAAACTTCTTTTTAAATGAATCTTTTTTACTAAATTGCCAACGATACATAACAGTGTTAGCCGGTATATAGCACTCTTTAGCTAAATCAGAGAATTCTGTAGTGTCTTCAACCGCATTACTCTGTGGTGAAAGTTCTTCTTTTCTACTTCCATCTTGAAAGAAAATCTTAGTTTGATGGAAACAAATAGTATAATCTTTGTTATTATCTAAAAAATCAACTTGTTTTTGTAATTTATCATAATCAGTCCAGAAATCATCACCATCACATAGTGCTACATATTCAGTGTCAATGCTATTTAATGTTTCAATAAAATTATCCATTGGTCCTAAATTTTTTTCTCTAAATATAGGCTTAACTATATCTGGATATTTTTTATTATATTCTTTTAATATCTTTCTTGTATTATCAGTTGAACCATCATCACTTACTATTACTTGAAATGGAAAATTAGTTTTTTGATTTACTATACCATCTAAGCATTCTCCAATATACTTTTCTTGATTATAAGTTGTTGTTGCTACAGTTAGTTTATATTTCATGTTCTCACCTAATTTCTTTTGATAATAATTTAGCTTTTGTACTTCTATTTTTAAGTTTTTTACAAGGAATTCCTACATTAATCGTCCATTCTTCTAAAGAATTGGTTACTAAAGACATACTACCAGTAACCGCACCTTCTTTTAAAGTTACGCCAGGAAGGACCACTGTATTTGCACCTAATTGGGCATAATCTTCTAAAGTAACTTTTCCAGTTTTAACATTAGTTAATTCCTCCGGAATCATTGGACCAATCATGAATTCACCCGAAAAATCATCTGTTTGACTAAAAATTGTAGACCTAGGTGAACAACCACAGTAGTTACCTATTTCTATACCGCCCTTCCCATAAAGAGCAGTGTATGCTGAAATGTGAACGTAATTACCTAAAGTAATATTTCCTGATAAAATACAGAAATCATCAATACGAACATGATTTCCTATAGTCATATTAGAAGCTCCATAAATACTAGCATTTCTACTTATTAAAACTTCTTCTCCAAGAGCTTTAAATCCTATTTTTTCTAATTCTTCTCTTGTATAAAAACTATTCATAATACCTCCACAAAACTATTTTTTTAACTCTTCTTCAATAATATTTATTCTAGAAGAAATCTGTTTGTCATAAGAATAGTTTTCCTGAGCAACTTTATATCCATTTTCAATAATTTTAATCATTTTTTCTGGTTTCTTATAACAATCTTCAACTTTTTTTACGATATCATCCACTTCTGGTTTGATTAATAATATATCTTCTTTATCTTTGAAAACAATATTTTGCTTTAGGCAATCAGTAGCCATAAGCATTACTTTATTTAACACAGCTTCAATAGCACTTCCTGTAGGAAATCCATCAAAAGCACCAGTAGTTAATTGATTATTTCTATTTGGTGAAATAATAATGTCTTTATCTTTATAAAAATCTGAAAACCATTCTGTTTTTTGAGGTCCATAGAAAGTAATCTTATCTTTAATTGATGATACATCTATGTCATTTTCATCAAAGTTACCCACTACATGAAATCTTACATTATCATGGCTTTGACATATTTTCTTGGCTGATGAAATAAATAAGTCATATCCTTTGTCTTTACCTTCTTTCATGTATTTATATGCTACAAAGCAGATATCTAAAGTATCTTTATCTTTACCATAATAAATTTTCTTAGAGGTATCAACAGATAATTGCTTTTCTGGTACAACTACACCATATATTAATTCAATATATTTTTCATTGCAGAAATTATTATTAATCAAATAATCTCTAGTTACTTTTTGAGTAACTATTACTTTTCTAAACATTGGTGAATTAAATACACGTTGTAACTTTTCATCAGTAATATTATTATCTAATGCAAATCCACCACCAGGATATAAAGTAAATACAAAAGGTATTTGATATTTTTCTAGTAAATTTAAATAGCTAAAATCTTTATCAATTAAATTGTTAAGGAAAATAACATATGCTAGTTTCTTCTTATAATTCTTTAATTGCATAGTGAATTCTTGTTCTCTAAATTTATCATCAAAAGGAAAAGTCATAATACTATGGTGTTTTTTAGCATTACTCTTTTTAAAATCATTGATTAATTTATCAGCATTTTCAGTGTGCTCTAGTGCTTCAATTTGATTTTTAGAAGTTAATACTGTAACATCATTAAATTTATTCCAATAACTAACAAATTCTTCATATCTAAAACCAGAATACTTACTAGGAAAAACATTATCACAAATATATAAAATATCTTTTTTACTATGGAAATATATTTTATTACGTATTTTAACTAGTATTCTATGATAGAAGTCTTTTTTAAACATAAATGTAGGATTATGTTTAATATATCTTAATAATCTATATACTGGTCCTCGTGTTTTAGTATTATTTAGTGCTGCTTTACGCTTAGTATTTTCCATTTTTCTTCCCAGATTATCTAAGAATTCTGCTAAAAATGGAGTCTTTGCTAAATATTTAAACCATTCTTCAGACCTAGTACAATTTACATTCTTCCAAGGTTTAATACTTGTAGCATAATGCAATTGAATTGTATTATCCATTGCTTCACATATTTGTTCATATGAATAATTTTCATCTGTTTTTCTGCTAGCATCATTTGGAAAGTAATCCCACATGTAACTACATGCCACATAGGATAATGGTAAATACTTAAATTTTGGATAGCAACAAATATTTAGAATATCCTGTTCCATTTGATTAAGTCTATATCCATTTTCTTTAAAACAATTAATGAATTTTTCTTCCATATTGTCTTCTCTAATTTTCTTTAGATTAGCTACTAAGTAACCACCACAAATGTGTCCTAATTTTTGTATTTCTTCATCGCTCCATTGCTCTTTATAATTATCCATATAAGAATTTATCTTTCCTATAGGGCGAACTCCTGCTATATATATATCATCATTACAATCTAATTCAGTATAACTTTTAGAAACATCTCCAAGGAATACAACATCAACATCTGTTACTATTAACTTATCATATTGCGGAAATATAGAGGCAATTAGTAATTTATACATAACTTCTTTTGCAAAATGACCGCCTTTATAAATCCTTTTCCATATTTCATCGAATCTATGAGCCATATCAATAAATTCTAACTCTGCCATTTCACCAAAGTCTTTAATTGTTTCTTGCAACTTTTCTTGTTGTAATTTTGATATGTCAGAGTGCAATACATAGAAATGATAATGGTAATTTTTATCAGCGTGCTCTAATAGAGAATAAAAAGTAACTGCTGCTGGAATAACATAATTTTTATCAAAACAAAACATAATAGGTATTTCTATTTTGGGTTTTGTCGTCATAATATCACCTACTTTCTCAAATTATTTTTTAATGTTTTACAAATCACCTTAACTTCTTCTTCTTGTAAATCAGGATATAATGGTAAACATGCAATACGTTTAGAAATATCCTCTGATATTGGACAATTTACATACTCTAAGTATGGCAATGTATTTAAGGAAGGATAGAAGTATCTACGTGGATATATATCTTGACTATTTAATTCTTTAAATACTGTTAATAATTCTTCTTCATCTTTAAATATAACTGGGTAGTATGCATAGTTATACTCTAAATCATCAACTACTGCTG
The DNA here is from genome assembly GCA_934155645.1 of uncultured Bacilli bacterium. Taxonomy (GTDB): domain Bacteria; phylum Bacillota_I; class Bacilli_A; order RF39; family UBA660; genus RGIG3091. The sequence goes on from CAKPHC010000008.1 coordinate 14,343, forward strand.
GTCTTTTTACTAATCCAGTTAATAACGAATCATATAGTTCTGAAATATTTTTTCTTTTTTGAATAACTTCATTAATGTATGGATAATTTGCTAATCCCATAGCAGCATGGAATTCTGATGACTTAGCATTTATTCCTACTTCTTTGTAATCTTCTTTATTAAAACCAAAACGTTTCATAAGGTCTAATTTTTCATTTACTATAGGAGAACTTGTAACACAGGCACCACCTTCTACAGTGTGATAAACCTTTGTAGCATGAAAACTACATGTAGAAATATCTCCATATGATAAAAGAGATTGTCCCATATATTTAGTGCCAAAAGCATGAGCAGCATCATAAATAACCTTTAGATTGTGCTTATCTGCTATTTCTTTAATCTTTTTAACATCACATGGGTATCCGAAAACATGAACAGCCATTATTGCTCTAGTTTTATCTGTTATTTTTTCTTCTATTTTATTTGGGTCAATTTCTAAAGTATTTTCATCTATATCAACAAATACAGGGGTACAATGCTCCCATAAGATAGATGTTGTTGTAGCAGCAAAGGAAAAAGGTGTTGTAATAACTTCGCCATCTAAGATATCAAGAGCATGTAAAGCAAGTTGTAAAGCAATAGTTCCATTATTTACATAATGAAAATATTCTACACCTAAGAATTCCTTTAATTTTGCTTCCAATTCTTGAACGCAAGGTCCTTGATTAGTTAAATAACCTGATTCCCAAATTTTTTTTAAATATTTTTCATATTCCTCGAAAGGAGGCATAAAACTTTTTGTAACATTTATCATTTGTTTACATCCTTCCTATTTATAACTTTCTCTATATTTTCCTGTTTTTATATCATTAATCCATTCTTGATTGTTAACGTACCAATCAATAGTATCTTTTATTCCTTCTTCAAAAGTATAAGTTCTATCCCAACCAAGTTCTTTTTCTACTTTTGTAGAGTCAATTGCATATCTTAAGTCATGTCCTGGTCTATCAGTTACAAAAGTTATTAAACTTTCTGGCTTTCCTAGTTGTTTTAAAATGATTTTAACAACTTCTAAGTTTGTTCTTTCTGAATGGCCACCTAAGTTATATACTTCACCTATTTTACCATTTCTAAGAATCATATCTACACCAACGTTATGGTCATGTACATGTATCCAGTCACGAACGTTTTCACCTTTTCCATAAACTGGAACATTCTCATCGTTTAACGCTTTACTAATTACTACTGGAATTAGTTTTTCTGGGAACTGGTATGCTCCATAGTTATTAGAACATCTTGAGATTGTAGCTGGGAATCCAAATGTTCTATAATAAGCCATTACTAATAAATCAGCACTAGCTTTAGAAGCTGAATATGGGCTTGATGTATGAATTGGATTTTCTTCTGTGAAAAGTAAATCTTTTCTATCGAGTGGTAAATCTCCATAAACTTCATCAGTAGAAACTTGGTGATATCTTTTTACACCATATTTTCTGGAAGCATCCATTAATGTTTGTGTCCCAATTATATTAGTTGTTAAGAATACGCTTGGATTTTTAATTGAATTATCAACATGACTTTCTGCAGCAAAATTAATTACAGCATCAAATTTTTCTTGTTCAAATAATTTATCTACAAATTCTTTATCTGTGATATCCCCTTTTACGAATTTAAAATTCTTTTTGTCAGCAATTGGAAGAAGATTTTCATAATTACCTGCATATGTAAGTGCATCTAGACATACATATTCATCTTCTGGATATTTATTAACTACATAGTGTAGATAATTACTACCAATAAAACCTGCTCCTCCAGTAACTAAAATTTTCATATATACCTATACCTCCTCATATGACATATCATTCTGTCTATCTTCATTATAACACGTTTCACCCGTTATTTAAAAGGAAAACGGCCATTTTAATGAATTAAAATTTAAAAAAGAGCTTATTTGCTCTCTTCTTCTACTATTGATAATATATATTTACCATATTCACTCATTTTTAGAGCTTCACCGCGTGCTTTTAATTCATCTAAAGTAATGAATCCTTCACGATATGCAATTTCTTCAAGACATGCTACATAGAATCCTTGTTGTGATTGTACTGCTTCAACAAATGAAGAAGCACGTTGCATGTTTTTAGGAGTTCCTGTATCAAGCCATGCCATTCCTCTACCTAAAAGGCTAACTTTAAGTTTTTTACGTTTTAAATATTCATTATTAATTGAAGTAATTTCTATTTCACCACGTGCAGAAGGTTTGACATTTTTTGCAATTTCTACAACATCATTATCATAGAAATATAGTCCTGGTACCGCATAATTTGATTTTGGATGTTCTGGTTTTTCTTCAATTGACAAAACATTTCCATCGTTATCAAATTCTACTACACCAAAAGCTGTAGGATTCATTACTGGATAGCCAAATATTGTAGCTCCTTCTTTTTGATTTTTGGCTTCTTCTAAAGCAAGGGTAATTCCGCCTCCATAGAATACATTGTCGCCTAATATTAAGCATACTTTATCTTTACCAATAAATTCTTCTCCTAAGATAAAAGCATCTGCTAATCCTCTAGGTTTTTCTTGAACTTTATATGATAGTTTTATACCATAATTACTACCGTCTCCTAATAGTTTTTCATATGATGGTAAATCTTCAGGAGTAGATATAATTAATACATCTTTAATTCCTGCTAAAAGTAATACTGAAAGTGGATAATAAATCATTGGTTTATCATATATTGGTAATAATTGTTTTGAAGTAGCCAATGTCATTGGATATAGTCTAGTACCCTTTCCACCTGCTAAAATAATTCCTTTCATAAAACCTCCTTGAAATTAAATTATTAATACTTATACAGTATTTCCAATATCATTATATCAAAGATAAGTATTAAATTACAAGTGTTGCAGCAATTAAAAAAAGTTACATAAAGTAACTTTAAGAATTTAATATTTTTGCTAAACTGTTTACATTTGTACTAGAAACAATTGGATACCTTGTTAATTTCATTTTGTTATCGCCTACTCTAACTTTTCTGTTTCCACCTATAAAGGCCATTGTAAAACCTGCTTTTTGTAAAACTGATATTGAGTAATCATTGTATTCATAAAATGGATAACAAAATACAGTACTGCCATGTAATTTATTACGACTTGTTTCTAAATCTTTTAAAAGTTTTTCTTCCTCGTAACACTTTATAGCGCCTCCCTGTCCTCCTGGACAAGCACCTTGAAAGTGAAGATTATCACCATGTGAATGAGCTTCTACATATTCGGATTCAAAACCTTCTGGCAAATAAGCAGAGGTTATTAAAAATACTGTAGCATTCATTTGATATTCGTTTAATAATGCTATTCCCTTCTCGGCTAGCCAACCATCATCTATTGTTATAAGTACTGATTTCTTTGGTAAATTAATTTTACCATCAACAAATAACTCCATATCTTTCATTTTAAGTGTATAAAAATTATTGCTTTTCATATAGTCGAGATGACTTTTAAACTGATTAACACTATGGCAAATGATTTGTTGACATTCATTTCTATTAGTATCATCATAGAAAAAATGATAATTTAAAACAGCAATACTGGAAGCACGTTCTTCACTACTGTTATTAGTTTCTTGAACGCTTACTTCAGATATTTTTACCCCTAATAATTGATTAGCATATTCTACATAATAATACTCTTTATCTTTTATTATGATTGGTAGATTAATACTTTCATCTAATGTAAATATTAAATTATTATCTTTATAAAAACTAGTCTTATCTTGTGTAATTACATTTTCGTTAAACAATATATAATTTTTATATGAATAGTCTTCAATAGATGCTTCTGTGGGTTCCACATCCTTGTAATAGACATAGTAATCTAAATCTTTTAGTTGAAAATAAAATGCATCCTCATTTAAAGGTAATTCTCTTTCCATATTTAAAGAAAGAGTTACGTTTTCGCCTGTTGTTCCATGTTTTATATATTTACCATCTATATTCTTATATAAAGACGTTTCTTTGGTTACTTTAACATATGGTTGATATTTGCTTTTAACTTCTGTTAAATCAATAACTTTAGGTTCATCTTTATTTTTTTTATCTGTTGGTTTTGAAAAAACAATTAATGCTCCACCCGTTATTACCGCAATAACAGATATCAATATAATTAAAATTATTAATTTCTTTTTCATTTGTTTACCCTTTTCTCTTTTATAAAAACGTTTTAGTATAACTATAATTCTTCAGCAAAATTACGTTGTAGTTTATCAAATATTTTCATTCCAATAACTATTAAAACTAATCCTATTAGGAATAGTAATCCTAGCATTAACATATTAGGCATTTGTTGATAATAGAATATATCTCTATATGCTGTTATAATTGATGCCATAGGGTTTAAATAGAATACCCAAATAAAGTTTTGAGGAATAGATTCTAGTGTATAAACTATTGGTGTTGCATAGAATAACATCATTATTGCTACACTTATTAAATGTTGTAAGTCTTGTAAGTAAACTGTAAGTGCAGAAATTATTAAGTCAATCCCTAGTAAAATTGTAGTTTGAACTAGAACTATAACTGGCAACAAAATAATGTGCCAAGAAATACCCATACCACTTATCAATAAAACAGCAACTATTATGGCACATGAGATTAAAAAGTTAACTGCTGCTCCAGCTACTACTGAAATTGGTAATATTTCACGTGGAAAGTAAACTTTTTTTATAATATTAGCATCTTGTATAACACAGGTTGCACCTTGAGTAATTGCATTTGTAAAGAATGTCCAAGGAATTAATGCAACGAATAGGAATACAGGATAATGTGGTATTTGAAATTTTAAGATTATTGGGAAAATAATTGAGTAAACAAGTAATTGTAATAATGGATTTAAGAATGACCATAATACACCAAGCCATGCTCCTTTATATTTTCCTCTTATTTCTTTTTGAACGTTAGTTTTTAATAGTTCACGATAACTATATATTTCTTTTATTTTATTTATCATCATTACACCTCTATCCACATTTTTTCATGTATTCATCAACAACTTTTTTAGGATTATCGTCCATAACTATATTTCCTTCTTCTAACCATATTGCTCTAGTACAAAAAGATTTAACAACGTTCATATTATGTGTAACGATAACAATTGTTTTTCCTTCTTCTTTAAGTTCATCAAGTCTTTTATAACATTTTTCTTGGAAATGATGATCTCCTACAGCTAGTATTTCATCGATTAGGAGAATATCAGCATCTACATTAATTGCTACTGCAAATGCAAGACGCATATACATTCCTGAAGAGTATGTACGTACTGGATTATCAATAAATTCTTCAAGTTCAGAAAACTTAATTATTTTTTCTAATCTAGCATCTATTTCTTTTTTTGTTAATCCAAAAATTGAAGCATTAAAATAGATGTTTTCACGTCCTGAAAAGTCTGGGTGAAAGCCAGCTCCAAGTTCTAATAGTGATGTCAATTTACCATAAGTTTTAATAGTTCCTTTGTTAGGATAAATTATTTTAGTCATTAATTTTAATAAAGTACTTTTACCACTTCCATTAACTCCTACTAATCCTACTGTTTCACCTCTATATATGTCTAGGTTTATATCTTTTAGAATATGAAGAACATCATTCTTACTTCTATTCCAAAATAATAGTTTCTCTTTTAAGGTATTTGCCTTATCATAAAACAATTTAAAGTCTTTACTTACATGTTTGACTTCAATTGCTATATCTTTTTGTTGCTTTTTCATCATTTCACGTCCTTTACGTTTTTGCCAATATAGTCAGTAATTAAATCTATTATTTTATTACCACTTTTAAATTCTTTAGGTTCAAATGTTTTAGCTTTAACTAACATCTTGTCCAATTTATTAAAGTCATATAATGGAATAATATATCCAAGTGAAGCAAACTCTTTTAAAATTTGTAATTGATGGTCATTAGTATGCTCTTTATATTTTTTTAATCTTGGAGCTACAATCATTTTTTTACCTTTTCTTATTCCATCAAGAATTGAACCTACTCCTGCATGAGTAATAATAATTGAACTTTCTTCAACATATTTTTCTAGTTCTTTTTTAGATACAAAATCAAATATTTTCATATTTTTGCTTTCATATTTTGTATATCCTGCTTGAACAATTACTTCTTCTTTTATTGTTCCTTTTTCGATAGATTTATCAATTTGTTCTAATAATCTATGAAAGCTTTTATCTTGAGTTCCTAATAATACTAAAATCATTGATATATCCACCCTCCGTATACTGCTTTAGGATAAAGTTTTAACATACTTTCCCATTGTACAATAAATAAATCAGCAAAATGATATATTATTCTACCAGTAATTGTTTTGGTATGAATATTGGCAAAACTTTCTATATAAATGATTTTACTTCCAAAAATTTTACCAATACAACACATTGGCCCTGCTGTATGGGCTCCTGTAGTTATTATTACTTTAGGTCTAAGCTTGAAGTAATAATATAAACTTTTAAAACAGTTAGCTATTAATTTAAAAGGATATGTAAGCATATGGTCTTTTGTACCATAAATTAAATAGTTAACCTTTTGGGGATATTCTTTTTTTAGATAATCAGTTGATTTTGTCTTTTCTGTAATAATATGATAATCGTACTTTTTAAATAGTTCTTTTAACTCTAACATTTCAGAAAGGTGCCCCCCTGCACTTGATATAAATAAGACTTTTTTCAAATCCTTCACCCTACGCTTTCTTAATTCGACTATATTTATTATATCAAATATGAGATAAAAAGTACAATAAACTATTGTACTTTGCCAAATCTCTTTTTACTAACGTAGTATCCAGGGATAATTAAAATTAAAATCATTAACTTATTTAGACCTTTTACATTCCTTATTGCTTCACTCTTTTTCTTTTTAGTTAGGTAAGAGAATAAAATATAATGTTTTAACAAATATAAATATTTTTTGAATGGTATTTTAGATAAATTCATCTCTAAACATTCTTTAAAATAGTGGTAGTAACCATACGGATTATTAATAAATAATTTCTCTATGTTTTTAGAATATCCGTCTTCTAAATATTCACTTACAATAATTGGTTTATTAATACATAATAACCCTTTATATTTTTTATCCATTTCATTATACATTCTTGCTTCTGTTACAAACTTTTCATTGTTTTCTAACTTATGAGAAAATTTTCTTCTTATATCACCTTTAAATACAATACACGCATCTTTATCAAAGTTACTTTTCATATACAAGTCAAACATTGTACTTACTTTTTCATCAAATGGAAATGAGTTCTTGGCATCAAGCTTTTCATCGGAGAAGGCTCTTCTAAAAAGAATTCCATATAAATCATCATCATTTTCAACCTTAGAAAAATTGTCATTAACATTCTTAAAACATATATCGTTTAAATAATCATCAGAATCTACTTCTATTATTATTTCACCTTTTGTCTTAGGAATTCCATAATTAAGAGCAGACATTTTACCACCGTTTTTTTTCTTATAATATTTTATTTTTATTTTATTATCCTTTATCCATTTTTCAACTAGTGTTTTAGTATCATCTGTACTTCCATCATCTACTATAACCCATTCAAAATCTGAATATGTTTTTTTATTTTTTAGTAGACTTTCATATAATTGAGGTAAAATGTATGCTCTATTATAAGTTGCAGTAATTATCGATATCATTATTTTTCACCACCTATTAGTTGCTTTATACTTTCTATTATTTTCTCGTTATTTGTTACAGTATAGTGTTCTTTACTTCTTATTTTTTTCTCTTCTATAATCTTTTTTAAACCATTATATATTCCCTCTTCAGTATTTGGAAATATCTCTTTATTAGGATAATCTTTTACTACTTCTTTACTAGCTATATCAGTAATTAATATGTACTGATTAAGAATTTCAGCTTCTATCAAAGATACAGGATATCCTTCATAATAAGATGGTAACAGAAAATAATCTCCTTTAATAATGTAAGGATATGGATTCATTTTTTTACCTAATAAATGAAAAGTATCTTCTATTTTGTATTCTTTTTGCAATTCTTCTAATTTAATTCTAAGTGGACCATCTCCAATAACATATATGTGATGCATATAGCCATTGTCTATTAACCTTTTATGTACCATCATCAACCTATCTATTCCTTTAGCTTCTACAAGGCGTGCTACAACTACAAAGTTTTTAGATTTACTGAGTTCTATATCAATACTTTCTTTACTATTTTTTAGTATATTTTTTTCATCTATGTAATTATAAATGATTTTCTTTGTAGCTTTACATTCGTTGTCTTTATCTATAACGAGAAATTTATCCAAACTATTTTGACTTACAAAAATTAATTCATCATATTTTTTGTAAACATTTATTAAGTAATTATATTTGGTTTTAGGATAATGTTCTGTTAAATCAGTATGAATCCACGCTATTTTTTTGTTAGAAGCCTCTTTTAAAAGTTCTGTTATAGGTCCTTCCAAAAATGATATAACAGTATCATATGAAGCAATATTTATTTGTTTATATATTTTCTTTTTAAAAAATGGCATTCTTATTTTAAGTGCAAATAGTTTTTTGCTAATAAAACTCATATTATCATATCTATTATTAAGAATCGATTTGATTTTAACTTTTTTATTGATTGTTTCTTCCAATTGTCCACCATTATATAAGGTTAAAACAGTAATATCATAGTCATTTTTTAAATTATTAACTAAATTAACTAAAACTTTTTCTGCACCACCAATATCTAAATTAGTAATAGCAAATAATACTTTTTTCATTATTCACATTCTCCTTTCAATTTAGATGCATTTATATACAACAATGTATGTAAAACAATGATTACAATCATAACGGAAGTATTAAAATAAGTATGGCCTGCTAAAGTGGAAATTACGTAAGTCATAAAACATCCCGCCATAATTGTCCAATAGGTAACATCGGTTTTCTTAATATATTTTAGTCCTTTAATAAAACTATAAATAAATATAGAAAAGAATGGTCCCATAAATAAAACGAATCCTAAAATACCAAAATTATAAAATAAAGCAATCGTTTCCATTTCTAAAGTGAGCATTCCCATATTAGTTAAGTACCCATTACCAAATATTTTTAATAAAAAATCGTGTTGTGCATTATATAAGTAATGATGGTATATTAATTGTTGCTTTCTTAAATCTGTACTTGATAATTTTTTATCTTTGCTATACTTATCTAGTTTAATAATAGCTGTTTTTTCTGCATCAGTCATATAAGTTTTTGGTATTTCGTTATTATCCATTTGCTTTTTTAATATAACCAAGTCATATGCCATGTAAATTGTTTCAGTACTGCTACCATCAGGAACTTGTCCATCTATGTCTTTAAGATGATATCTTCTTGATAAAGTGCCAGAACCAAAGATAGTAACACTAACAATTAATGCTATTATAATTAAAAAACTAATAATTATTGTTTTTATATTATTTTTATTTGAAAAAAACAAGAAATTGATTAATTGAATTCCAAAGTAACTACCTAATGCTACTAGTGTTCCAAATAAACCTGTTCTAGTACCTAGTAGGAAAGTCAAATAAAATATAATTGATGCTAGCATTATTACTTTTAAAATAATTCTATCTTTGCTTTCGAATAAATAAGGGATTAAAACAAATAATGCTCCAATTAAAATGGAACCAACTGCTCCCCCGGTATTGAACCATCCACGATAACCATATCCTTCAACATAAGTTGAAAATGAGGTTTTAGTGATAATTGCAAGATAAATACTCACTATATACATTATTATATAAATTAAGAAATATTTTTTTAAATTAGAGGTATCTATCTTTTTAAATACATATATAAATAAATATAAAGTAAATATTAGATATGTATAATTAGCAACATAACTCGCTTCATAATTAATTCCACCATATGAATAATCTGTTATTAAATTTTTATATAAAAGTAGATGTATCACCATATATGTCAAATATACAAACCCACTAGTTATAAGTTTTTTTCTTGTTGATTTATCAGTAATAAAAATATACATCAATAAAGCACAAGGAATAATCGGTCTTAATATTAATGATATTGAATGATTATCTACTCTACAAAGAGAACTACATAAATCTAGGATAGGACTAATAAGAATGAAAAGATAGAGAAAATTTTCTTTTGTACATAATCGTTTCATAACTTAATCCTATCTAAAGAAAATTGTATTTATATTATAAAATGCATAGTTTAACATTTTAAAATACTTGTTCTTTAAACCTTTTTTTAGATATTTACTTTTCTTCCAATTAGGATATTTTTGATTTAAGAAAACCCAACCTTCTTTTAATACTTCTTTTCTAGTTTCTTTGTCTTTTATTCTACATGCTCTTTTATATGAACTTCCCAATATATAACGAGTAAATAAGTATTCTAATTCTTCTTTATAATTGTTATATATTTTTTTCTTTTTATAGTATTCTTCTACTTGATTTAAAATCTCATATATTTCTCTTACTCGCTTAGTTTGATGATTAGCAAGAGAAGTTGACCTTTGGATATAATGATAAAAGTTTTTATGAACGAATTCTATTTTATTAACGTAAGGTACGTATTGATATGTAAATAAAACATCTTCATATTTTAATCCAACAGCAAATTGTGGTTTAATTTTATTTAGCCATTCTCTTTTGTATATCTTATTGCACGCCATTACTCTTACATTAATTAACATGTCTTTACCTTTTGAATACTCTATTCCAGAATCAATTCTATTTTTATTTGGATATTCCCATATAAAATCACATTCTACAACATCGCTATCGGTTGCTTTTGCTTTGTTGTACATTTCTTCAAACATTTCTTTATCAACATAATCATCTGAATCAACAAAGCCTATATACTCTCCTGTTGATTTTTTCATTCCAACGTTTCTGGCATTACCAAGTCCACCATTTTTTTCTAATGCAACTACTTTAATTTTACTTTTATATTTTTTTTCGTACTCCTTTAATTTGCTTAATGTATTATCAGTACTTCCATCATCTATTAAAAGTATCTCAATGTCATCTAAAGTCTGATTAATCAAAGAATTAACCGAACGTTCAATGTATGAACTAGAATTATAACATGGAACTATTACACTTACTTTCTTCATATTTTCGCCTTTCATATAGATATCTTTAATTTTAAAAACATTTTTTTTAATTTTCTTTTTAAAGTATCATTTAATAAATACTTAGTAACATTTCTTTTCTGCAATTCTTTTTTAAATTCTTTATAATCATTACCTTCTAAAACATTTAACTGTAGTATTACACTGTTAGCTAGGAAAGAATAAAAATATTTTTTGCTTTCTTTACTTAGTTCGTTATCACTATCTATAATGTTTTTTAAATTGTCGTAATGATATAGTATGTCATATGCATTTTTTCTTATTTTTTCTTTAGAATTACCTCTAGTAATACTATTACTTGTTTGAACATAACAATATAAATTATCTTTTATAGAAACAACTCTTTTTGCTTTTACAATAGTTAAAGGTGTTAATCCAAAATCTTCATGATTATGTCCTTCTACATAACTAAATTTATTAGACAAAAAGTAATTTCTATTATATACATAACCTACTGGAGTATCAAAAGTGGCTTTTGTTTCTACAAATAATTTGAACGCTTCTTCACCTAGGCATTCTTTTTTTAGTTCTGGTTTTGACATGTATGATAATGTTTTACCATTTTCATCTACCACTTCTATTCCAAAACTGATAACATCAACATTTTTGTTTTTATTTAAGTATTTATCCAATATTTCAAAAAAATTATCTTTGATATAATCATCTGAGTCAATGAATAATAAATAATTACCTGTTGCTTTTTTTATTAATTCATTTCTAGTTTCTGCGACACCTTTATTCTCTTGTTTATAATATTTAATTTTATCTTTATATTTTAATAATATCTCGGCTAAATTATCAGTTGATCCATCATCAAAGACAATAATTTCATAGTCAGCTTGTTGCTTTATAACGGAATCTAGACATCTTTCAATTGTAGATGCAGCTTGGTATGCAGGTATTAAAATACTATAGCGAACTTTACCCATGCGATTACTTCCCTTCTATTAATGTTATTAAGTCTTTTTTTAATTGTTTTTGATATTTATAGTAAGAAAACTCTTTTTTGATAAAGTTTTCTCCATTAACGAATTTATCTAATTCTTCTTTTATTTTAATTACATCTTTATCTACTATTCTTCCATAATCCGATAATTTAATATATGGGTCTGATATGCTTATTGTTGATAAAAATGGTCTTTTTAGTATCATTGATTCAACACACACAACTGGGAATCCTTCGTAATCTGATGTTAATACAATTAAATCTGATGCTTTAATATACGGGTATGGATTCTTTTTTCGTCCTAAAAATAAAACATTTTTGGATAATTTTAATTCTTTTACTTTTTCTTCATAATCTTTTTTAGATGGACCATCACCTATTATCCATAATACTGCATCGTGATTATCTAAAAACAATTTAAAACTTTCAAACAATCTAGTTAAACGTTTTGATTCTTCTTCTAACCTTCCAACAAAAGTAAAGATTGTTTTGCTTTCTTTTACTAATTCTTTTTCTTCAATTAATTCATTGCTTTTTTCTTCTATTTTTTTATCATCTAAAATATTGTTCAAAACAATTGCATTGGATTTTATATTTGGTAAAACTTTAAAGAAGTCTTCTTTTGCTTCGTTTGAAACAAAGACCAAGTTTTCAAATTTTTCGGTTTTTCGCTCAGTAAAAAAGTTTTTCATTTTTTGAACATTTTCATGATAAACATAATAATAGTTACTGTGTATCCATAAAGCATTATGTTTAGATGCATAGCGGCTTAGAATTGTACCTGGAATTGAATACGTTGCAAAACAACCAGCAAAGTCATATTTATTATGATTTTTTACTATCCATTTTATCAATTTTAATCTATTTTTTATTTTTCTAATAATAGGATTTTTATTATCACTAATTTTATATTCTTCTATTTTTACTTCCTTTGGAACGTCATCTAAAAATATTCCTTCTTTTTTCTCTAATAGCAGAGTAACATCATATTTATTATAATCAAACATTTTTAGCATATTAATAAGCGCACTTTCGATTCCACCTATATCTAAACTATACGTTGTGAATAAGATTTTTTTCTTCATTGTATGGTACCTCTTTCAATATGATTTTCCATAATTATTATAACATGTATACTTGGAGATGTAAATTAAAGTGTAAATTAAAAGAAGCTAATTATTTAGCCTCTTCTTGTGCCCTTGTTTCTCTTACTACTGTTACTTTAATAGTACCAGGATATTGCATAGTAGATTCAATCTTTTCTTTGATTTCTCTTGCAACTCTATGAGCTGCTAAATCATCTATTTCTTCTGGTTTAACTATTACTCTTAACTCACGTCCTGCTTGTACTGCAAATGTTTTCTCGATTCCATCCATTTCATTTGCAACATTTTCAAGTTGTTCTAATCTCTTAATGTAGTTTTCTAATGAATCGTTTCTAGCACCTGGACGAGATGCTGATAATGCATCTGCTATTGCTACTATTACTGAGATAATAGAAGTTGCTTCAGTATCACCATGATGAGATGCTATAGCATTAATAACAACGTTGTTTTCGTTATATTTCTTAGCTAAATCTACACCTATTTCTACGTGGCTTCCTTCTATCTCATGGTCTACTGCTTTACCAATATCATGTAATAGTCCTGCTCTTTTAGCAAGCGCTACATTTTCACCTAATTCTCCAGCAATTAACCCTGATAAGTGAGCTACTTGTTTAGAATGCTCTAATGCATTTTGACCAAAACTAGTTCTAAAATATAGTCTACCTATTATTTCAATTAAAGCTGGGTCAACTTTAGTAATTCCTAATTCAAATAAAGCATCATTACCATATTCGATAATTTTAGCTTTCATTTCTTTACTTACTTTATCATATAATTCTTCAATTCTCGTAGGGTGAATTCTACCATCTTTGATTAATGTCTCTAGTGTAACTCTAGCCATCTCTCTACGAAGTGGGTCAAAGCTAGATAATACTACTGCCTCTGGAGTATCATCAATTATTAAATCAACTCCTGTTATTGCTTCAATAGTTCTAATGTTTCGACCTTCTCTACCAATAATTCTACCTTTCATTTCATCATTAGGTAGTGTTACTACGGTAACAGTTTGTTCATTAGCAAGATCTGATGCATATCTTTGCATTGACAATACTATTAAATCTTTTGCTTTTTTATCAGCAACTAACTTTGCCTCGTTTTCTTGTTCTTTTATGTAAGTTGCTATTTCATTTGTCATTTGTTCTTCTACTTTTTTCATCATTAAGTCATGAGCTTTATCTTTACTAAGTCCTGAAATTTTGCTCAATAAATCTAGTTGTTCTTGTTTTAAGTCTTCCACTTTTGCACGTTCGTTTTGGATCTCTTCTTGTTTTGCTAACAAATTATTTTCTCTTTCATCTAGAGCAATATCTCTTTTTTGATATAACTCTTCTCTCTTATCCATGTTATTTTCACGTTGAATAAGTCGATCCTCAGAAATCTTTAATTCATTTTTTCTTTCTTTAATTTCTTTATCTGTCTCTATTTTTAGTTTGTGCATTTCTTCTTTTGCTTCTAATAAAGAATCTCTTTTTGCCTTTTCAGCATCTTTTTTAGCTTTTTCAATTATTTCTTCTGCTTTTTTACTAGAGTTTTTTTCTTTCATATTGTTTATTAAAAAACTTCCAGCTATACCCGTTGATAATCCAATTACGACTAGCAAAATGGAGAATATTAAATCCATATTTCTTCCTCCATTTCTATATATGTTAAATTTATATTATACGTTTAACATCTAATTCTATTGTAATTTTTATTGAATAATAAGTCAAGAAAAAAGAGTGCCGAAGCACTCGTAGACACTAAAACAATCTATCTAATTCTTTAATTAAATTATCTCTATCTATATAATCATTAAACCCATCTTCTATATAATGGTCTGATATAAATAATTTATCTTTATCTAATATTAC